>NZ_BAFC01000042.1 GCF_000248055.1 Gordonia sputi NBRC 100414
CTCGATCAGCGGGGTGGGGCTCGATCGGCGGGGTGGGGCTCGATCGGCGGGGTGGGGCTTGATCAGCGCGAGGGCGCGGCGGTGTCTGGCCGTGCGGAAAGTAGGGGAAAGGTCGCTGACGCGAATTTTGCCCCGCATCCGTCTACTTGCGTCCGTGGTTGCTGCGGCGTGACAGCATCGGGCCATGACCTCGCAGGCCCGGCCGACCCGACGCACCCCGCGCGCCGAGTGGCGCAGAATCCTTACCAGGCGTCGAGGAGATCCGCTTCCGCCTCGACGTGCGGCGTCGAGACTGTCGGCGTACGTCTACGGGAACATCATGGTGCTCGCGGCGCTGGTGACGGCGTCGGCTCACGCGGTCGAGAACGGCGAAGCGGTCTGGCTGGTGCTCGGGACCGGTCTGACGACCTACATCGCCCACGTCTTCGCCGACCTGGTCGCGGGCAGCAGCATCCCGGAGGCACACGGTCACGACACACAGGCCGACGAGTCGCAGTCTGATCACCTTGACGCCCCCGACGCCCCGGAACCAGACGCCGCTGAACCCGACGCCCTGGAACCCCGCGACCCCGAACCCAACGCCCACACCCCCAAGCCCGAGCGACCAGGCGACGCCGCGCGGAGGCACGTGCGACACGAGCTGCGCGATGCGACGCCCATCATCTCCTCGGCGATACTTCCCGCAATCGCGCTGGCGCTCGGTTGGGCCGACGTGTTGCCGACGGCGTGGGCGCACGGGATCGCGGGAGCGGTCGTGGTGCTGCGTATCGCGAGCGTGCCGATCGTCGTCGAGCGTGTGCGCGGAAACGAGGTCAGCGTGACGGTGATCGTCGCGGGCATCGTCACGGCTGCACTTGCCGCGATGGTGGTGTTGCTGAAGGTGCTTCTCGCGCACTGATCGTCGGTGCAACCGCACGTATCGGGGTCCTACCAGCGACGATGCGGGGAACAAGACGTCGTCGACTGTCGTTGGGAACCCGTATACGCCACCGCCTGTTCAGCTGCTCGAGAGCTGCAGGTAGGGCTGTGGATCCGTTTTTTGACCTGTGGAAATCAGGTCGGTAGAGTGGATCGTCGGTGCCCGGCTGCCCGGGCAACGTCCGCATGCCCTCGCCGGGTTACCGGTGGCGATCGGATCGAGATCATTCTCTCTCAGAGAAGGCCTCGGCACGCGCCAGGCGCGCCGGACGACACCAAGCCAGTCCGCTGTCGGGTGCTTGACACGCCCGACCTCGGGGTAGAAATAACTGTACTGACCAGCACAGAAGTGCCGGTGGGGCGAGTTGTGGAAGCAACCAGAATCGGATTTATCCGCTCTGAGCGCTTGCCCGGAGCACAAACCACGACACGACGACAACAGAGGAATGAAACTCACAAGTGCCAACGATTAACCAACTGGTCCGCAAGGGCCGTCACGACAAGACCGCCAAGAAGAAGACGGCGGCCCTCAAGGGAAGCCCGCAGCGTCGCGGCGTGTGCACCCGCGTCTACACCACCACCCCGAAGAAGCCGAACTCCGCGCTCCGTAAGGTCGCCCGCGTGCGCCTGACGAGCTCCGTCGAGGTCACCGCTTACATCCCGGGTGAAGGCCACAACCTCCAGGAGCACTCGATGGTGCTCGTGCGCGGCGGTCGTGTGAAGGACCTCCCCGGTGTTCGCTACCGCATCATCCGCGGCTCGCTCGACACCCAGGGTGTCAAGGACCGCAAGCAGGCTCGCAGCCGCTACGGCGCCAAGAAGGGAAGCTGATAAGCGATGCCACGTAAAGGACCCGCACCCAAGCGCCCCCTCGTCAACGACCCGGTCTACGGCTCGACGCTGGTCACCCAGCTCGTGAACAAGATCCTCCTCGACGGCAAGAAGTCGACTGCCGAGCGCATCGTCTACCAGGCCCTCGAGCAGGCTCGTGAGAAGACCGGCACTGATCCGGTCGTCACCCTCAAGCGCGCGCTCGACAACGTCAAGCCGACCCTCGAGGTCAAGAGCCGCCGCGTCGGCGGTGCCACCTACCAGGTGCCCGTCGAGGTCAAGCCGAACCGCGCCAACACCCTCGCACTGCGTTGGCTGGTGACGTTCAGCCGCCAGCGTCGTGAGAAGACCATGGTCGAGCGCCTGGCCAACGAGCTGCTCGATGCCTCCAACGGCCTCGGCGCTTCGGTCAAGCGTCGCGAGGACACCCACAAGATGGCAGAAGCCAACCGGGCGTTCGCGCACTACCGCTGGTGACGTAACCGCCCACGGGCACTGGCCGCTCGGAGCGGAGCGAAGAGCGGCCAGTCCACCCGAGCTTGCGAGGGTGGGCTGCGCAGCCGCGGCTAGAAACAAGACAGCCTTTAGTCCCAAGATTTCCCGAAGGGAACGGAATGGCACAGGAAGTGCTCAGCGACCTGAAAAAGGTTCGCAACATCGGCATCATGGCCCACATCGATGCCGGCAAGACCACCGCGACCGAGCGAATCCTCTTCTACACCGGTGTGAACTACAAGATCGGTGAAACCCACGACGGTGCTTCGACCACCGACTGGATGGAGCAGGAGAAGGAGCGGGGGATCACCATCACCTCCGCCGCCGTGACGTGCTTCTGGAACGGCAACCAGATCAACATCATCGACACCCCCGGCCACGTCGACTTCACGGTCGAGGTCGAGCGCAGCCTGCGCGTGCTCGACGGTGCCGTTGCCGTCTTCGACGGCAAGGAAGGCGTCGAGCCGCAGTCCGAGCAGGTCTGGCGGCAGGCAGAGAAGTACGACGTCCCGCGTATCTGCTTCGTCAACAAGATGGACAAGCTCGGTGCCGACTTCTTCTTCACCGTGCGCACCATCGAGGAGCGCCTCGGCGCGAAGCCGCTGGTTCTGCAGCTTCCGATCGGCGCCGAGGACAACTTCGACGGCGTCGTCGACCTGATCGAGCAGAAGGCGATTACCTGGCGCGGCACCGTCGAGATCGGTGCGGAGCCGACCATCGAGGAGATCCCTGCTGATCTCGTCGATCAGGCTGCCGAGTACCGCGAGAAGCTGCTCGAGATCGTCGCCGAGAGCGACGAGAAGCTGCTGGAGAAGTACTTCGGTGGTGAGGAGCTCTCGGTCGAGGAGATCAAGGGCGCCATCCGCAAGCTGACGATCGCGCGTGAGTACTACCCGGTCATCTGCGGTTCGGCCTTCAAGAACAAGGGCGTCCAGCCGATGCTCGACGCGATCATCGACTACCTGCCGTCCCCGCTGGACGTGCCGAGCGTCGAGGGTCACGCCGTTGGCAACGAAGAGGAGATCCTCTCTCGTAAGCCCAGCGCAGACGAGCCGTTCTCCGCACTGGCGTTCAAGATCGCCGCGCACCCGTTCTTCGGCAAGCTGACCTTCGTCCGCGTGTACTCCGGCCACATCACGGCGGGCACCCAGGTGCTCAACGCGACCAAGGGCAAGAAGGAGCGCATCGGCAAGCTCTTCCAGATGCATGCCAACAAGGAAATGCCGGTCGAGGACGCCACCGCGGGCCACATCTACGCGATGATCGGTCTGAAGGACACCACCACCGGCGACACCCTGTGCGACCCGAGCGCGCCCATCGTCCTCGAGTCGATGAGCTTCCCGGACCCGGTCATCAACGTCTCGATCGAGCCGAAGACCAAGTCCGACCAGGAAAAGCTCGGTACCGCGATCCAGAAGCTCGCCGAAGAGGACCCGACGTTCTCCGTGCAGCTCGACGACGAGACCGGCCAGACCGTCATCGGCGGTATGGGTGAGCTCCACCTTGACATCCTCGTCGACCGTATGAAGCGCGAGTTCAAGGTCGAGGCCAACGTGGGTAAGCCCCAGGTTGCCTACCGCGAGACGATCCGCAAGGCCGTCGACAAGCACGAGTACACGCACAAGAAGCAGACCGGCGGTTCGGGCCAGTTCGCGAAGGTCATCATCAAGCTCGAGCCCCTTGTGGATGCCGAGGATGGTGCGACCTACGAATTCGTGAACGCCGTCACCGGTGGTCGCGTCCCGCGCGAGTACATTCCGTCGGTCGACGCCGGTGCGCAGGATGCCATGCAGTACGGTGTCCTCGCCGGCTACCCGCTGGTCAACTTGAAGGTCACGCTGCTCGACGGTCAGTACCACGACGTCGACTCGTCGGAAATGGCCTTCAAGATCGCCGGTTCGCAGGCCCTCAAGGAAGCTGCGAAGATGGCGAGCCCGGTAATCCTGGAGCCGATCATGGCCGTCGAGGTCACGACTCCTGAGGATTACATGGGCGACGTGATCGGCGACCTGAACTCCCGCCGTGGCCAGATCCAGGCCATGGAGGAGCGCAGTGGTGCACGTGTCGTCAAGGCACAGGTGCCGCTGTCGGAGATGTTCGGCTACATCGGCGACCTCCGGTCGCGGACCCAGGGTCGAGCTAACTACTCCATGGTGTTCGACTCGTACGCCGAGGTTCCGGCGAACGTGTCGAAGGAGATCATCGCCAAGGCCACCGGCGAGTAATTCGCCGGCCGGTCTCCGGCTTTGACCGCGCGCCAACGGCGCACGCGTCGTGCGGGCACGCAGTGTGTTCCGCGCGGGCACGCAATACGGGTGTTCGTACGACGCGGACAACGTAAGAGAAAACCCCTGCTGGGATCCGCCCAGTAGAGCAACACAGTCCAGGAGGACAAACAAGTGGCGAAGGCGAAGTTCGAGCGGACCAAGCCGCACGTGAACATCGGCACCATCGGTCACGTCGACCACGGCAAGACCACCCTGACCGCGGCTATCACCAAGGTCCTGCACGACAAGTATCCGGAGCTCAACAAGGCATCTGCCTTCGACGAGATCGACAAGGCTCCGGAGGAGAAGGCTCGTGGTATCACGATCAACATCTCCCACGTCGAGTACGAGACCGAGAAGCGCCACTACGCGCACGTTGATGCCCCGGGTCACGCCGACTACATCAAGAACATGATCACCGGTGCTGCTCAGATGGACGGCGCGATCCTCGTGGTCGCCGCCACTGACGGCCCGATGCCGCAGACCCGCGAGCACGTGCTGCTGGCCCGCCAGGTCGGTGTGCCTTACATCCTGGTCGCCCTGAACAAGGCCGACATGGTCGACGACGAAGAGATCATCGAGCTCGTCGAGATGGAGGTCCGCGAACTGCTGGCCGCCCAGGACTTCGACGAGGACGCTCCGGTTGTCAAGGTGTCGGCGCTCAAGGCTCTCGAGGGCGACGCCGAGTGGGTCAAGTCCGTCGAGGACCTGATGGACGCTGTCGACGAGTCGATCCCGGATCCGGTTCGCGAGACCGAAAAGCCGTTCCTGATGCCCGTCGAGGACGTCTTCACGATCACCGGCCGCGGCACCGTGGTCACCGGTCGTGTGGAGCGCGGCGAGGTCAAGGTGAACGAGGAAGTCGAGATCGTCGGCATCCGCGAGAAGTCGACCAAGACCACGGTCACCGGTATCGAGATGTTCCACAAGCTGCTCGATTCGGCTCAGGCAGGCGACAACGCCGGTCTGCTGCTCCGCGGCCTCAAGCGTGAGGACGTCGAGCGTGGCCAGGTCATCGTGAAGCCGGGCACCACGACCCCGCACACCGAGTTCGAGGGCCAGGCGTACATCCTGTCCAAGGACGAGGGCGGCCGTCACACCCCGTTCTTCAACAACTACCGTCCGCAGTTCTACTTCCGTACCACGGACGTGACCGGCGTCGTTACCCTCCCCGAGGGCACCGAGATGGTCATGCCGGGCGACAACACCGAGATGAGCGTCAAGCTCATCCAGCCTGTCGCCATGGACGAGGGCCTGCGCTTCGCCATCCGCGAGGGTGGCCGCACCGTCGGTGCGGGTCGAGTCACCAAGATCATCAAGTGATTTCGTTTCACCGATGATCTGACTCACTGAGTCAACGAAGGCGCCCGGTCACGAAAGTGACCGGGCGCCTTTCATTTTCCTCGGCTCCGCCGGAGGATTCGACGCCGCGCTCGGGGTGGCGACCACAGCCCGGTGTCGATCAGGTGCGCGATGAAACCCTGTGCGTCATACGAAGATCCGGCCGGAGCTCGTCCGCGTGCCCAGGCGACGAACGCGTCGTCGAACCGCGTGCCGAGCTGTGCACGAACCTGCGGGAGCCGCCGTGCTGCTTCGCCACATCGCTTGCGCAGCAGGGCATTTTCCGTTGCCTTCAGTCGGTCGACGTCGAATCCCGGGGGAGGTGGCCCGCCCGAGACGAGCGCACTTACGAGAGCGCTCTGGCGTTCGGCCAGCGTCGGCCTTCTGTTGGACCGCGATTCGATCGGGTGACATTCGACGGCGTCGTGCGTGTTCATGATGCGCACTCCCACGGGTGATTCCACATCGGCCGGTCTACGCCCGCGGCGTCGGCGATGGCATGCAGTTCGTCGACGAGTTCGGTTGCCGGCGGATAGTGCCCGTCACGCTCGAGCAGGAACGCGCCGGCCCGACCTGTTGCCGCGAGTTGCGTGACCAACGCGAGCACGTCGTCGGGCACCGGGGCGGTGTGGGTGTCGTGGTAGAGCTCGCCGTCGGATTCGCCGCCCGCCACATGGCAATATGCGATCCGCTCGAGCGGGAGTCGGGCGAGGTCTGAGGAGGGGTCGGAACCCCGATTGGCAGCGCACGCATAGACATTCGCGACGTCGACGAGGAGATACACGCCGGTGCGCTCGGCGAGTTCGGCAAGGAACTCGCCGTCGGTGTACTCGTCGTCGGGCCACTCGACCAGTGATGCAATGTTCTCCACCGCCAACGGCACGGGCAGGCGGTCCTGTGTGCGGCGGATGTTGTCGGTCAGTGCATCGAGGGCCTCGCGGCTACGTGGGACGGGGAGAAGATGTCCCGCCTCCACGCCGCCCGCCCGAACGAATGCGATGTGTTCGCTGACCAATGGTGCGTGGAGCGTTTCCGCGCAGCGAGTGAGTGCTGAGATCCGTTGCGAGGTAACGGGTTCTGCGCCTCCGAGTGAAAGTCCCACTCCATGCGGGATGATCGGGACGTCCAGTGCCATGAGGTCGGGAAGCCAGGAGTGGGGGTCGTCGAGTGCGGGTACCGACTCCGCGATCACCTCACAGAAGCCGAGACCCGAGAGTTGCGCGACGACCCCGGAGATCTCCGGACGCCACCCGATGCCGATCCCGGCGGGCAAGTTGAGTGTCATGGGACTGCTCCTTGTCGTGTCGTGATGGCAGTAGGTAGGTGAGACTCGCTCACCCGCCGCAGCCTCCGCCGCCGCCCCCGCAGCTACTCGACGAACCGCAGCTACTCGACGAACCGCAGCTACTCGACGAACCGAAGCCGCCTCCGAAGTCGCCACCTGCACTCCACGAGCCGCCGAAGTGCCCGGTCGATGCTTTCGCGTTGGCTGCGAAGGGGGGATCGACGAGCTCGACGATGCGGATGCCGAAGAGCGCCACGCCGATCGCTGCGGCCGTCGGACCATATGTGCGTACGGCAGGCCGTAGTTCAGGTCGGAGATGTCGGTTCCTCGATCGTGCGGCGGCCAATGCCGTGTTGCCGCGGATCGTGCGTCGTTCTTGGATGCATGCCACCAGCGGCAGGAACATCAGGTCGGCGAAGAGGAAGGCGAGCAGCAGGCCGGTCGGCTTTCCGTTGCTCAGCCCCGCGATGACCCGGATCACGCCGACGACCATGACGAGCACCAACGCGAGTCGGGCGCCTCGGGCGGAGGGCGTCGTGAGGTAGCCGCGTGCGCGTAGTTCGTTGCGTAGGTCGGTGCGGGCCCACCGGGTTGTTCTGGCCACATTGTTGGGCTTTCCCGACTGGTTGCGGAGTGCCTCGAGGATCGTGCGAGACAGTTGATCGAGTCGGGACTTCGTGCGCGACGGCGTGGGGGTCGGCCGGCCGTCGGAATCAACGTATCCCTGCGTGAGTAGTTGTGTGAGCGCCGCGAGGTGTGCGTTGCGATCGGAGACCAGCATGCCGATCTCCGTGGGTGTCAGTCGTTCGATCGGATCGTCGAGGCGGATGCGTCGTGCGCGGTAGATGTCGCAGATCGCCCAGAGCCAGCATGCAACGGATGTTGTGGCGAAGATGACGAGGAAGACCGGCCCGGAGATTCCCCAGGTGTTCTGACTGTGCATGTGTACCACCACCTTTCGTGAAGGGGTCGACCACAGGTCGCCGGCGGATCAGCAACGCGCCATCGCGTAGATCCTCGGTGCCGGCAGGTCGGCTGGAACGTCGATGTGTGGGTGCCCGACGGACCCCGAGATGGGGTTGGGCGCAGGGGAGTGCGGCGTACCCGGAGGGGGCT
This sequence comes from Gordonia sputi NBRC 100414, assembly GCF_000248055.1. Lineage (GTDB taxonomy): Bacteria > Actinomycetota > Actinomycetes > Mycobacteriales > Mycobacteriaceae > Gordonia > Gordonia sputi. The sequence continues at coordinate 8,254 of NZ_BAFC01000042.1, forward strand.
ATCAGCCTTGTCGGGAGTTGTTGCCGCGCAAGATGACCCGTGGACCAGGAAAGGTCAGAGCTGGGTCACGTCGAGGTGATCGTGTACGTCATCTGTTGTCTCGGTGTCGTTGTTCATGACCACCTCCTTCTTTTTGGTATCGAAGAGCTGTGTGGCGTGGAACGTGCACCGCGCCAGGTCATCTCAGTATCGGGGCGGCGTCGCAAATAGCCACTCCCCGCCGCACTTCGTCACCGATTCGTGACTGACGACCAATGATTCGACGAATCGCTGTCGAGCGCGTGAACGACTTACACGCCCCACCCGTAGACGTAGTCGGCGAGCCCGGTTCCGTGGGCCGGTGACTGTCCCGGCAGATTCGGTGTGCTGTTGAGGACGTAGTACGTGTTGGGCGTGCCGGCGTCGATGACGGCGATCGACTGCGTGTACATCGCCTCGCCCTTGGGGAGTTGCTTGTGGAGAACTCGGAACAGGTTCGGCAGCGAGCCGGTGTACTTCACGACACGGAACTGCGCGCTCGTCTTCGTTTTGTGCGGATCATTCACCGGGAGGTTGACGTTGGTCGTGGTCCACTTATCAAGGTTCCGCTGCGGATTCTTGATCGCCTTGAGCGCCGACACGGTCGCGGGATTGGCCACCGCGAGGTGGATGTGAAGCTGATCCTTCCCTCGTGCCTCGGCTGAATTCACGCCAATGGCAAGGGGTTTCGCGGGAACCTTGGTGACCCACTTCTGGGCCTCCGCCCATGCGGAGTACCAGAGGTTCAACTGCGAGCCGTCCCACAGGTAGGAGCATTCGATGCCCTTGATGCGATTGGTCGGCACCAGCAGGTAATCGTCGCCGTGCCCGGGATGATCGCCGCCGAGGCGTATCGCGTAACGCTTGGGGTGCTTCTTGTCGGGTTGGTACTTCGCCGCGGGCGTCACGACGTCGAGGTTGCCGGGCTTGAACGGCTTGACGCCCGTCTCACCCTTCACGTCGTCCCAGAGTGTGAATCGGGGGTCCGTCTTTCCGGAGTCCGAGTCGAGTCCGCACCCTGCCGGTGGCGGCGCGACCTTGGGTGCGGCTGTGGCGATGCCGCCTCCGAATGCTGTGCTCATGGCGATCGCCGCACCGATGGCGAGTGCGGCCAGTCGTCGACCCCCGCACGCTCGTGGTGTTGTCCGAAACGACGTCGTACGCAGTAGGGGCTTCATCTCTGGCCTCTCGCCGATTCAGGTGGTCTTCGACGTCGATGCTGGTGGCCATCGGCGTCGAGCGCGGCGGCTCGTGCGGGATCATCGTTCCACGTGCGGGCACGGTCACTACGTGAAAGCGGGCAATTCGTGTCCTGCGTTCGGCAGACGTAGACGGCGTGGCGCCCCTCTCGACTCGACCGCGACGGCGGCGTCCGAGCTAAGCAAACGAGTAACTCTAATTAACATGAGTCACATCTGCCACTTTGGTAACTGCCCGGTCTCAATGTCGGAGACCTGTGGTCACGACGTCCGATTGGCCTGGCATGGGTGCGGGCGGCCGCAATACGGTTCACCGGTGCGTAAGAGATCGTGGTGGTCCGTCGTGTCCGTGCGGCGTGTGGTCGTTGTGGTGGTTCTGGTCGCGACGGCGTTGAGCGTCGGGTTGGTCAATGCGGGGTCGGCAAATGCTGCCTACTTCGGCCGCTTCTATGTCGGTGGCTGCGGGATGCCGGCCACCCCTGTCGACATGTGGACGCGCGCGGGCAATTACAAGACGGTCATCGCGCTCGACGGCCTGCGTGCCACCAGCGATATGAGTGGTTGGCGCCACGAGACGCATATCCAGCGGATGGCGGATTCCGGAGTGAACGTCATCCAGCCGGTCGGCGGCCTCGCGAGCTTCTACTCCGACTGGGAGACCAAGAGCCCGGCGAGCAAGATCGCCTACCGGTACCGCTGGACGTGCCGCCTCGACGGGATCATCCGTGCGCTCGACGCACGCGGTCTCGCGGTGGGACCGAAACAGAAGTACGCCATGATGGGCATCTCGATGGGCGGCAACGCCGCGATGATCTACGGCGCCTACCACCGCAACCGCATCTCCGACATCTTCTCGATGTCGGGCTACCTCAACCTCTCCGCGCCGACCATGCGCGAGGCGATTCGCGTCGCCCTCATCGACGCCGGGGTCGAAGCGGGCGTCGGACCGCTGAGCGCGGACGCGATGTGGGGCCCGCCGTGGAATCCGCGCTGGGAGCGCAACGACCCGCTCGTGCAGCTGCCCAGAATGCGAGGGATGAAGATCCGCATCGCCTCGGGTTCGGCAACGTGGGGGCGCTACAACACCGACGCGGTCTCGTCGATCAAGGGAACGCCTCTCGAGGTCGCGGCGCTGGCGCAGACCCGCGCCTTCGAGGTCGCCGCAGCCCTCCAGAAGATCCCCGTCACCACCGACTTCCCGAGTACCGGCACCCACACGTGGGCGTACTGGGAGGACATGGTCTGGCGGGCCAAGAACAGCAGGTGGTTCCACGACAGGTGACCGATGTTTCCGCGCGTTTTCAGGGGATGCGACGCGCGGAACGGTCTGACTGACGTGGACGTCCTCTGCGACGCCGATGTCACGCCCGTGACCGAGGATGGGGAGCGGTTGCCCGTCACACCAACGCGGCCGCGGGCGTGACATCGACGATGTGCGATGTGGACGATATTCAACTTCGACGATCCGCGACATGGACAATTCGCGACACGGACGATTGGCAACCTCGACGATCCGCGTTACCGACGATTGGCAATACCTATGCCCGCGTCACCAATCGGCGAGGTCGACGTAGCCGTCCTGGATGGCTCGGACGAACAGCGCGGCCTTCGACGGCGCGGGCCTGCCGACCGCGCTGTACTTCGCCCGGATTCGGGAGATATGGGTGCTGACGGTCGTCGCACCCAGGAACAGCTGTCGAGCGGCTTCCTCTTTGGACTCCGAGTGCAGCCACGCCACGAGGACCTCGACCTCGCGCGCGGACAGCCGCGCGCGCAACGGCCCCTGGGTGGCGGCATCGATTCGATGGAGGGGAATCGGTCGATTCTGGACTAGCGGTGTCTGGTGCATGGACTCCCTGCGTTCACGCCGAGTGCGGTTGGGGGCCGTGAGGTCGACGGTTGTGATAGTGATCGAACCTGTCGTCCCATCGGTTGAATTATCTTCACCGCAGTGCTTCCGACGCGTCGAATGTGGCGCGTCCGTACAGCAAGTCGATACGACTGTCGATACGCTGACCTGCACAAAAGAGCAGGAGGCTTGATGACGCCGGAGTCGGTGACGACGCGCGAAGAACTCGGTCGCGCACTCACGGAATTGCGTGTCGGTGCAGGGCTGAGTGTGCGGGATGTCGCGGCCGATGCGGACGCATTGCTCGGGACCGTCGCCGGTTGGTTCGCGGGGCAGCACGCACCGACCCGCGCGAGCCGTCAGATGTTCGAGAGGGTTCTCGGAGTCTGCGGTGTCACCGATCCCGAGGATGTTGCCGCCTGGTGGGAGGCCGTCGAACGCAGTGCGCGGAGGACCGGCCGTCGTCGGACTCGGCCCGACTCCCCGTATCGCGGATTCGCGACGTTCGACGCTGCCGACGATCAATACTTCTTCGGACGCGACGAGCTGGTGGCCAGACTCGTCGACCTCATCGTCGCGACACGCAGCGCCGACCGGGAGACCAGCGGTATGGCGCGCGGCGTGATGGTCGTCGGAATGTCGGGTGTCGGAAAGTCGTCGCTCGTCCGTGCGGGCCTCCTTGCGCAGGTCGTCCACGAGGGGCCGCTCGCCGGTTGGCGGTGCGCGGTGATGACGCCGGGCGACGACGCCTTGGCGGCCCTCGACGCGGCGATGGACGAGTTGGCCGCGCACGAAAACACCGATCGGCCCGCGCTGCTCGTGATCGATCAGCTCGAGGAGATGTGGACGCAGAACTCCGACGACGTGCGCAAGCAGGCGATCACGCGGATTCTCGACGCCGCGCAGGCGCCCGGCTCCGACATCGTCCCCGTCGGGGTGTTGCGCGCCGACTTCTACGGACGCGTCGTGCCGTGGGTGCCCAAGACGCTGGAGAACGCCCAGTTGGTGGTTCCGCCGATGCAGCGTGAGCAGTTGCGTGAAGTCATCGTCGGGCCGGCGCGCGTCGCCGACGTCGAGGTCGAGCCCGACCTCGTCGACATGCTCCTCGACGACGCCGTGCCCGCGGCGGGCTCGACGGCAGCCGGTGATCTGCCCCTGCTCTCCTACGCGCTGCTCGCGACCTGGGAACAATCCGACGGTCGGCGGATGACCGTGCGCGACTACCTCGCGACCGGGCGCATCGGCGGTGCGGTCGAGCAGGCAGCGGAGAAGGTGTACGGAGAGCTGTCCGCGGACGAGCAACAGATCGCGCGACGCATGCTGCTCGCGATGGTCAACGTCGACGAGGACGGGGTCACCCGACGTCGGGTTCCGCTCGACGAACTGACCGCCGACGGGGACTCCCGCGCCGCGCACGTGCTGGAGAACTACGCGGCGTCCCGCCTCGTGACGGTGTCGTCGTCGCATGCGCAGGTCACCCACGAGGCATTGCTGACCGCGTGGCCGCGGTTGCGCGGATGGATCGACGACGACCGTGAACAACTCCTGTTGCGTCGGAGATTGCGCGCGTACTCCGAACCGTGGGACGCCGACGGCAGGCCGGACGACATGCTGATCGGTGGGCCGCGATTGGAGGTCTTCGACCAACTGGCGCAGGAGTCGGACGACGACCCGATCGACCCGGTCAGCAGCGAGTTCCTGGCTGCCGCGACCGCTCGACGATCGGCAGAGGCAGACCGCGAGAAGCGTCGATCCGCTCAGTTGCGGCGCGTGGCACTGTTCGCCGCGGTGTTCGGGGTCGTCGCGGTGATCGGTGCTGTCGCCGCCGTCGCCGCGGGTGTGAACGCCGTCCATCAGCGAGAGGCCGCCGAGACTGCGAGAAACGAGGCACTGAGCCGGCAGTTGTCGGTGCAGTCGGCAGAACTCGGTGAGCGTGATCCGTTCATGGCGGCGCAGCTGGCGATGATCGCCTACGAGGCATCACCGACGCTCGAGGCACGTTCGCGTCTGATTGACGCAACGGGCCGCGGCGTGCCGACCCGATATCTCGGCGACCCCGGCTCGGTGCTCATGTCGCGCGTCGGCTCACTGATCGCGGCGGCGGGCGCGGGCGGTCAGGTCCGTCTCTTCAAGGTCGACGATGACGGGGTGCAGTCGAGGGTCGCCGAGTTCCGTGCGCCCGGCGGTGGCGGGCGGTTGGCGGGTGTCGCACTGATGCCCGACGCCCGCACGCTGCTACTCGGCGGACGCGGAACGATCACCGCCTGGGACATCGCCGATCCCGCACATCCGTTGCGGCGCTACGACTTTCCCGATGTCAGTGGCGACATCAACAGACTCACCGTCAGCCCGGACGGCCGGTTTGTCGTGGCGTCTGTTCCGGACAGGGGTGTCGAGGCATGGGTAGCACAGGGGCAGACCTGGCGGTCGGTTCCGTTGCCCGCGAAGGTCGCGGGCGTCGCGGGGGCGGCAGCGTTCAGCTCGGACGGAAAGTCGCTGGCGACCAGCAGCGCGAACCGCCGGGTGGATCTCTGGCGGATCGACGGTGACGCGCTCGTCCCGTCGGGCGAGATACCACTCGACGAATGGCGCGACAACGAACTCGCGCAGGGACTCGTCTACACGCGCGACGGGACGCGACTGCTCGCCGGGCTGCGGAGTCGGGTGATCCAGGAGTTCGACGTCGCGAATCCCGCAGCACCACGCTCGGTGGCGCGTTTCGGTGGTTTCAACAGCTACGTCAATGCGGTGGCGTTGAACGGCGACGACACGAAAGTCGTCGGCGCGGGTGCCGACAACACGATTCGGGTGTTCGACCGCTCGAATCCGGCTGCGGCACCTCGGGTTCTGACCGGGTCGTCGAACTCGGTGTCGGTGGTCTTTGCGGGCGATGACATCGTCTCGTCGAGCGAGGACGGGCGGGTCCAGGACTGGCCTCCGGTTCTCGGCATGACGTCGGTCGGTACCAACAGCGTCTACCAGATACCGGCGAACCGCGACGCGACGACGATCGTCGCCGCGGACACGGGCACCGACGGTCGGATCACGCAGTGGCGCGTCGAGCCGTCAGCGATCGTGCGCGGCGGACCAGACCTGATACCTGCTGCGGGACTTGTGTACTCGGGTGCCGTGGTGATGTCTCCGTCGGGTCGCGTGGTCACCACCGGAACAGTCACCGGGACAGTGCAATTTGCCGACTACTCGAATCCGCAACAGCCACGCGTCGTGGGCAGCGTCGCGGCGCAACCGACACTCAACGAGACTGTCGACTACAGCGAGAAGTCCGGTCTGGCGGTCACCGGCGCCACCGACGGCAACAACCTGACGGTCATCGACGCCACGACGCTGTCGGCCCCTCGTGTCGTCTCCACGTTCGACGCCGGCGGCGGGATCGCGTGGGCGTCTCTGAGTCCCGACGGGCGCACGGCCGCCGTCGCAACGGTGACGGGTCCGGTGCGACTGATCGATCTCTCCAATCCCGCTGCGCCGCAGGCATATCCCGATCCGATCACGTTCAAGGCCTCGGCGCTGTCGGTGCGCTTCGGCGCCAGTGGCACATCGATCGTGTCGACGTCGGAGGAACGCAATGTCGAGGTGGCCGACATCTCCGACAAGCGGCATCCGCGCAGGACGGCCGAACTGTCCGGACCTGCCGGGCAGCTCTACAGCGCTGGATTCTCCGCGGACGGCAAGAGGGTGATCGCGGGTGGGAGCAACTCAGAGGTGTGGGTGTGGAACCTCGCTGATGCTCAGGCAGAGGTGGTGCTGCGGTCGTATCCGGGCCGCGTGTACGACGTCCGCTTCCTCCCCGGCGACCGCATCGTCGCGGCAGGGCAGGGAGGCTTCATGGAGACCTGGACACTGAGCCCGGGACAGATCATCGACGAACAGTGCGCTCACGGCGCCGACCCGATCACGCCGGAGGAGTGGCGCACGTATATCCGCGGTCTCGACTACACCTCGCCGTGTAGGCGGTGACCGGCCCGCCCGCAGGTCTGTGACACGCCGCGTGACTACCCTTGGTAGACGTGCGTACATTCCGTCGGCCCCGCATCGACACCGATACGACGTCCGGAGCTACGACGTCCGGACCCACGACATCCGGAGCGCAATCGCTTGCCGTCGAGGTGTCGGGGTCACTCGACGACGGCGTACCGGTGGTTCTGGTGCACGGCATGGCCTCCGACCACACCACCTGGCGGGCGTTCGCCAAGGCACTACGACGCCGCGGCCGCGCAGTTGTGTCGATGGATCTGCGCGGGCACGGAGTGAGCAGTCGCGAGAAGCGATACGGGCTCAATGATTTTCGGTCCGACGTCGCGTTCGTACTCGACGAACTCGGTCTCGATACCGTCGACCTCGCCGGCCACTCCCTCGGTGCGCACACCGCGCTGCGTGTCGCGATGGATCAACCCGGGCGAGTCCGATGCCTCGTGCTCGAGGAGGTCCCGCCGATGCCCCGCGATGACGCCGATCTCGCCGAGGAGATCGCGGTCGACGCGACACTCGGCGAACGCATACGCGGCCTGGGACAGTTGCTCGCCGATCCGCGGCCGTTCCTGCGTTACGACCGGTCGGTCACCGATCAGGTCAATGCCGAGTTCGCGGTCGCCGCACCGCAGTGGTGGGCCGCACTCGACGACGTGCGTGCGCGCACACTGGTGATCTCCGGCGGTGAACGCAGTTTCCTTCCGCCACGGCATCTTCGGGCGCTGAGCGAGCGACTTCCCGACGGCTCATTCGAGATCATCGACGCCGGCCACTCGGTTCACCGTGATCAGGGCTCTCGGTTCGTGAGTCTGGCGGGCGACTTCCTCTCGGTGGTGACATGAACGACGGGGAAATGAAGGGTGCCGACATGACGGAAACAGATGCCGCCCCGAGCGGGTCATCGCTGCCCCCGGTCGAGGAGATCCTCGAGACCGCGCGGGTCGTCGCGTTGCCGATGCGGACACGGTTCCGCGGTATCACCCGCCGCGAGGCGCTGATCTTTCGTGGTCCGGCGGGATGGGGCGAGTTCGGTCCGTTCGTCGAGTACGACGACGAGGAGTCGGCGGCGTGGTTGGCGGCCGGCATCGAAGCCGCCTACCTCGGACCGCCTGCCGCACAACGTGACTCCGTTCCGCTGAACGCGACGGTGCCTGCCGTCGCCGCCGACCAGGTCGCCGACATCCTGGCTCGTTACCCGGGAGCGACGACAGCCAAGGTGAAGGTGGCCGAGCCCGGGCAGTCGCTGTCCGACGACGTCGACCGTGTTGCGGCAGCTCGCGCCGTGATACCTCGGGTCCGGATCGACGCCAACGGGAAGTGGTCTGTGGCGCAGGCGATCTCGTCGATCCGTGCGATCGGCGACGTCGAGTACGCGGAACAGCCGTGTGCGACCGTCGACGAGTTGGCCCAGGTGCGTCGTGCGGTCGAGGTACCGATTGCCGCCGACGAGTCGATCCGTAAAGTCGCCGACCCGATGCGGGTCGTCGCCGCGGACGCTGCCGACGTCGCGGTGCTCAAGGTGGCACCCCTCGGCGGCATGCGTGCGGTACTGCGGTTGGCCGACGAGATCGGTCTGCCCGTCGTGGTGTCCAGCGCCCTCGACACTGCGGTGGGAATGGCTGCGGGCGTGGCTGCCGCGGCGGCGCTCGACCGTCTCGACCTCGCGTGCGGACTCGGCACCGGCTCGTTGTTCGCCGTCGACGTCGCGGACCCGTTCCTGCCCGAACACGGCGTCGTCGCCCCGAGATGGTTTGGCCCCGACGCCGCACTCGTGTCCGACGACGCCGCCGCCGATCCCGAGCGGACAGCGTGGTGGCACGACCGTGTGCGCCGGTGTCACGACGTGCTGCGTCGACGCGGCGCCGAGCCGGACTTCACGAAACCATAGAGACATTTGCGCCGATCTGTTCCAATGGGGTGAGAGCTGGATCACATCGACAGTGCGCTCACTTCGGGTGCGGGTCGGTTGTGTAGCTGGTCCAGCTGCTCAGATCCACCTGCTCTGATCCACCTGGACGGAAGGCTGCGACATGACGATCATCGCTCCAGCGCCTGCGGGAAGTGGACTGCGCGCGGTCCCGTGTGCCGACCGCAACGGGATGCTCGAGGTGCTGTCGATGCGCCGCGACCCGTTCGGCTACTCGGCTGCGCGCCGCGCTGCGTACGGCCCGATCTACGGAATCAACGCGCTCGGGCTGAGGGTGGTGGTCGCATCCGGAGCCGACGCCGCCGACGAGATCCTGCGCAACCGTGACCGTGCGTTCGCCAACGGGCCCGCCTGGGGTTACTTCATCGGTCCGTTCTTCAATCGCGGTCTGATGCTGCTCGACTTCGACGAGCACCGTCACCACCGGCTGCTCATGCAGCAGGTGTTCTCCAACACGGCACTCAAGGGTTACATGCAGGAGATGTCGCCCATGATTTTCGATCGCATGCAGCGGTTCCCCACGGAAAAGGTGCTGTTGGCCAACGAGTTCAAAGCACTGACGCTCGACGTCGCGCTCGAGGTGTTCCTCGGCGTCGAACTGCCTCGGGACGAGGCAGACCGTCTCAACAAGGCGTTCATCGAGACGGTGCGTGCGGGAGTTGCGTTGGTGCGCAAACCTGTTCCCGGTGGACGTTGGTGGAAGGGTCTGCGATCGCGTCGAGTTCTCGAAGAGTTCTTCTCCTCCGCGATCGCCGACAAACGGGCGCGGGAGACTCCCGATCTGTTCTCGGTGCTCTGCCACGCCGAAACCGAAGAGGGGCAACGCTTCACCGATGACGACGTGGTCAACCACATGATCTTCGTGTTGATGGCCGCACACGACACCTCGACGATCACCATGACTCAGATGGCATACCACCTGGCCCGCCACCCCGAGTGGCAACAGCGTGCGCGCGACGAATCAGATGAGCTGCCAAGCGAACTCGGATACGACGATCTCGGTTCGCTGAGCACTCTCGACCTCGTGATGAAGGAGTCGTTGCGGCTGTGTCCGCCGGTGCCGTCCCAGCCGCGCGCGGCGATCGCCGACACCCGCATCGGCGACTTCTTCATCCCTGAGGGCACGATGGTCTCGATCTCGCAGCTGACCAATCATCGCGACCCTGAGATCTATTCGGAGCCCGACCGATTCGACCCCGAGCGGTTCATGCCCGACCGTGCTGAGGACAAACAGCACCGGATGGCGTGGGCGCCCTTCGGTGGTGGCGTGCACAAGTGCATCGGCCTGTACTTCGGGCAGATGGAGATCAAGACGATCATGCATCAACTGCTGCGCGGCTACGAGTGGTCGGTGCCCGCCGACTATCGAATGCCGATGGATTACAGCGCATTACCGGTTCCCAACGACCGGCTCCCCGTCACGTTGTGGCGGCGATGACCGCTCGACGAGCAGCGGAACGTACTGCTGGCGCCGCACACGCTGGGGAGTCGGGGGAGCCGCCTCGCGACGTCCGACAGCGTAAGCGTCGTAACACCCGCAGTCCCGCGGACCAGGAGACGGCGATCCTCGCCGCTGCGGCCGACGAGTTCACGGTTGCCGGGATAGCGCAGGCGAACGTCGATGCGGTGGCCGCGCGCGCCGGGGTCAGCAGAAGCACGCTGTATCGCCGGTTCCCGAACAAAGACGCTCTGCTGCTCGCGGTCGCGGCCGACCGGTACGAGCGGGGTATGCGCACACTCGGCGCCGCGGTGGCCGGACTCGGGCCGTCGGACGCCGTCGTTGAGGCGTTCTATCGTGGCGCCCAGATGATCTCCGACGATCCGCTGCTCAACCGGTTGATTCTCGCCGATCACGGCGTGAAGCGACTCACCGCCGAACTCGGTGCGCTCTTCGTCGAGGTCGCCACGGCGCGCATCGCCGCAGTGCTGCGTGACGCGGGCGCGCAGATGCCCGCCGACGATCTCACTCAAGCTGTGGAAACTCATGTGCGACTGGTCATCTCGTATCTGGAAATGCCGGCATCGGATGATTCGCGGCGCGAGCCGAGCAGTGTGCGTCACTTCGCGGCGACGTTCCTCGCTCCGATGATCTGGTGAGAGTGCGTTCCCACGCCCTAGGGTGGATGCGAAGTCGCGTCGGTGGGTTCAGTGAACGAGGAAGTGTGCCGGTGGCGTGGCTCCTTACGCGCAGTACAAGACAGGGAGGGCGTGCGTCATGATGCGGCGCGCAGGTTCGGGTTCGTCGACGGGAGGTGTGTCCGTCGACGGGTCCGTGGCGAGCGATCGGACGCTCCTCGAGAACGAGCGCGGTGCGCGGGCGGAATTGCGCAGCGCCCTCGATGACCTGCTCGACGCCGAGGTCGACGCAGGAATACGGCCCGGCGTGCGTCGGATCTGGTGGGTGCTCGTCGGGCTGGTGGTGATCGGTGCCGTCGTCGCGGCGGGCGTCGGAGTGGCCGCGTGGGTGCGGGCGGCGCATGCCTACACCGACGACGACTATCGGCACACCGCCACCGAGGTGGCGTCGCTGCTGCTGTCGGCCGATCCTGCAGACCCCGCCCGTGCACGGCGCATCCTCGACCGGGCCACGGGCGGATTCCACGACGAATTCGCCCAATCGGCGAGCAGCTACACCGAGTACGTGCGACGCACCGGAACCGTCGGAGATGCGACGGTCGACGCGTCGGGGGTCTCGGCGCGCTCCGGCGACGACGCGACGGTCCTCGTCGCGGCTGCAGTCAGCTATCGCGGTCAGCAGCAGACGCCGGTGCGCGAGTTCCGGTTGACGATGCTGGTCGTGCCCGACGACGGGGCGCTCAAAGTGAGCGCCGTCAAGTACCTGCCATGAGTGCTGAGAAAATGAGTGCTGGGGACATGAGCCCAGCAGATTCTCGGGAGCTCACGAGTAAGGCTCGCCGACAACGGATCATCGGAACCCGGATCATCGGAACCCGCCGTGCCGTCGCCCTACTGCTGTGCGCCGCGCTCCTCCTCGCCGCGGTGGCGGCGGGCGTCGTGGTGGCGTCGCGTGCGGTGGCACGCAACGGTGCTGTCGAGCAGGCCCGCACCGAGCTGCGTGAGCAGGCGGGGGCGACGGTCGCCGCGGTCTTCACCGTGCACTCGGCGACGTGGCAGACCGATCGCGCCCGCGCCCGCAGTCTCGTCGCGGGCGACTTCGCGGAAGGCTTTGCCGCGCAACTCGGTCGCGCACCCGACGGCGGTGTTACGGCTGTCGAATGGCGACCCGGCGACGTCGCGGTGTCCAATGCGCAGACAGACAGCGGAACGGTGCTGATGACCGCGACGGTCACCACGACTCGTGCAGACGCCGCTCCGGTCACCGAGAAGCGAACGGTGAGTGCATCATTCACCGAGATCGACGGTCGCTGGCTCGTGACCGGAGTCGAGGTGCTCGCGTGAGTGACATCGGGAAGTCCGAGAAGGCGAGATCGGACGAGTCGGGATCGTCGGAGAACGAGCGTGTTCTGGCGGCTGCCGCTCGGGTCGACGAGGCCACTCGGACGGCGCGACGCGGGCGGATCGACGCGGCAGATGCGCTACGCGCGCGTGCCCGACGCCGGTCTCGCTCGCTGCGTATCGGATTATCCTGTGCCGCAGCCCTTGTCGTCTGCGGGCTGGTGGCGATCACAGTGCTCGCCGTGGTCGATCACAGGCAGGATGAACGCGCAGCCGGGCAACATGCCGCGCTGACCGCAGCACGCGATGCGGTGACGGCGATGCTCACCGCGACGCCGAAGGACGCGACCGGATACGCAGACCGGATCATCGCGAACAGTACTGGCGCAGAGCATGATCGGCTCAGCAAGGCACGTGACGCACTCATCGCCGCGGTCTCCTCCGCGGAGAACGGGATGTCGGGTCGGGTGATCGCGGCCGGACTGATCAGCGACCCGACGTCGACGTCGGACGGGGCGCGTGCCGACGCGCTCGTCACCACGCAGGCCTCCGATCCAGCTCTGCTGGGCGCAGACCCGGACACCGATGTGCTCACGGTGCGCCTGTTGCTTGAACGCGTCGGCAGGACGTGGAAGACCGCCGAGGTGGTGGTGAAATGAGCGCTGGTGCCGGCACGAGACCGCTCGTCGCCCATCACAGGCTGCCGCGTCGTGCGCGCAGAGCGCTACTCGCGGCGTCGCTGATCGTCGTCGTGGCGTTGGTTGTCGCGGCGGTGTCGTGGACCCGTGCGTACACCGACAGACCATCACCGGATGATGCGGCGCGCTCGGCGCTGCTGACGGCCACCGAACGGATCGTCGAACAGACGTTGCGTGTGGCGCCGAATGCGTCGGACAAGCAACGAGACACGGTGGCCGCCGGGCTGACCGATCCGCTCGCAACCCGCTACGCACTCCATGGTCCCGACGCCGTATTGCCCGGCGCGGTTGCGGGCCGACTGACCGTCGGGGCCGACGTCCTCGACGCAGGTGTTGCGTCATACACCACGTCGGCTGCGCGCGTCCTGGTCTTCGTCGACGAGACGCTCGGGAACTCGGCAGGCTCGAGCGACGAGAATTCGCCGACCAGAACCCCTATTGCTCGGTGGGCGCACATGCGTAGTGTCGACGGGAACTGGTTACTGGCCGACCTCACACCCGTCGGGGACATCACGCGCTGATGGAGAGGCATCGCTTGGACGCGAGGCATCATTCGCCGACGGCCGCCTATCGGGGAGTGTGATCGTGCCGAACGAGAGGATCTCATGAGCGCAACATCGGGTGTCGTGATCGTCGGGGCGGGGCTCGGAGCGATCCGCGTGGCCGAAAACCTCCGCGCCGATGGGTACGACAAGCCGATCACGCTGATCGGTGCCGAACCGCATCCGCCGTATGATCGTCCGCCGCTGTCAAAGTCGGTGCTGCTGGGCAAGGACGACCGCGTCGACCTCAAACCGGCTGCCTTCTATACCGATTCGGATATCACGCTGCGTCTCGGTACCACCGTCGGCTCCGTCGAAACCGACGCGAAGACGGTGTCCGTGGTCGACGAGGCGGGCGAGTGCAGCGTCGTCGAATACGACACGTTGGTGCTGGCGACGGGTCTGGCGCCTCGTGCGTTCCCGGGCACCGACGCGATATCGGGTGTGCACACCCTGCGTACGTTCGCGGATGCTCTCGCGGTGCGATCGGCCATCGATGCGGCTCAGAACGCGGTGGTGATCGGCGCCGGATTCATCGGCTGCGAGGTGGCGGCGAGTCTCTCGTCGCAAGGCATCGACGTCACTATCGTCGAGCCGGCACCCACACCGCTCGCGCTCGCGCTGGGGCCACGGATCGGAGCGCTCGTCACGCGGATGCACGAGGCCAACGGGGTCACGGTGCGTACAGGCGTCGGCGTCGCCGAGATCGTGGCGGGCGAGGGCGGCGCAGTCCGCGAGATCACGCTCGACGACGGGTCGGTCCTGCCCGCCGACCTCGTCGTCGCCGGGATCGGATCCACACCGGTGACCGATTACCTCGACGGGTCGAACATCGAGCTCGCGCCCCGCGAGGTCGGCGGCGGAATCGCTTGCGACGCACAGGGACGCACGTCTGTGCCGGGCGTCTACGCCGTCGGCGACGTCGCCAACTGGCTCGACGACGCGGGCGATCCACGCCGCGTCGAGCACTGGAACCACACGGTCGAGCAGGCTGCGGTCGTGGCCGCCGACATCACCGGCGGAGAAGGCGCGACGGCCGCCGTGCCGTACTTCTGGAGCGATCAGTTCGACGTCAAGATCCAGGTGCTCGGCGATCCACGGGCAGACGACGACGTCCACGTCGTCTCCGACGACGGCAAGAAGTTCCTCGCCTACTACAGCAGGGGCGGAATACTCACCGCGGTCGTCGGCGCGGGCAAGGTCGGCGCCGTGATGAAGACACGTCCGAAACTGCTGACACCGACGCCGATCTCGGAGCTGGTGCCCGACGCATGAGGCATGCCGTCGAAGCATTGGGAGGTGCGGATGGCTGATGCGGGAGGGTCCGCCGAGGACGTGATCGCCGCGGTCGACGCACTGGCCGATCCGGAGCGCGCCACGTCGATGGCGTCGTACTTTCAGGCGCATCCGGGTGGCTACGGCGGCGGCGACGAGTTCCTCGGTGTCCGCGTGCCCCAACTGCGCGCGATCGCGAAGCGGTTCCGCGGTATCAGTCGCGGCGAGGTCCGTACTCTGTTCACCTCGCGCTACCACGAGGTGCGACTGGCCGGATTGTTCTGCGCGCGTGACGGATTCGACCGTGCAGATGCCGCGGAGGCCGACCTGTGGGTCGCGGACTACCTTGCGGCGGTGGCAGCGGGGGCGGTGAACAACTGGGACCTCGTCGACTCGTCCGCGGACCCGATACTCGGTGAATGGTCCTGGCAGCGCGGCGATGTCGATGTGCTGGTGGATTTTGCTGCGCGAGATGATCTGTGGGAGAAGCGGATCGGCATCATCGGGACCTTCGCCTGGATCAAACACGCCGACGCACAGGCGTTGGCGGCGGTCGCGCCGCTGGTGATCGACGACCGCCGACCGCTGATCCAGAAGGCATTCGGGTGGATGCTGCGCGAGACGGGCAAGCGCGTCGACGCCACAGCACTCACGTCCTATCTCGACGACCACGCCGCCCACATGGGCCGTACCGCACTGGGATACGCCGTTGAACACCTCGATCCAGAGGCTCGGGCACACTACCGGTCACTGCGCTGAGCGCACTGTTGCTGCTGCGCTGAGCGCACAGGCGGCTCCTGGGCTGAGCTCACTTTTGCTACTGCGCTGAGGGTGGGTGCTCGGCCGCTTTGTCGGCGCGCAGCATGCGTTCACGGAGGTCGTCGTAGATCGCTGGGCTGCGGAGGAGTGAGGCGATCACGACGGCGCCTGCGCCTGCAGCGAGCATCGGGACGGCGGCGCTGGTGACTGTCGTCATCTCGATCACCAGGATGATCCCGGTCAACGGAGCCCTGACGACGGAGGCGAACAGGCTCGACATGCCGACCAGTACCAGGGGTAATGCGAGCTGGGTGGCGAGCGTCGACGAGAAGAGGTTGACGAACCAGGCGAAGAGAAGTCCGGACAGTGCGCCGAGCGCGAGCATCGGCGCGAAGAGTCCTCCTGGTGTGCCTGCCGAGTAGGAGAGCGGTCCCGCGATGAACCGGATGACCAGAAATCCGACAAGTGACATGATCGCGATGCGGTGACCGTCGAGAATGCTTTGGGTCAGTGAATCGCCGCCACCTGCCAGGTCGGGTGAGATCAGCAGCAGGGCGCCGATGAGTGCGCCGATCATCGCGGCCTTCACCATCGCCGGAATGCGGTGCAGCGCTTCAAACCACGACAGGCACGCTCTGATCAGCCAGTTGTAGCCGACACCGAGAAGTCCGACGAGGACGCCGAAGACCATGAAGAGCGGCAACGTACCCAGAGCCGGGGCGGCTACGTTCGAGACCTTGAAGTCGGGCATGTCACCGAGGACGACGCGCGAGCACGTGACCGCTGTCGCGACCGCTGCAAGCGTCCACACGACCTCTCGGATGCGAACCTTCTTGGCGACCTCCTCGAAGACGAACATCGCTCCGCCGATCGGAGCGTTGAACGCCACGGCGAACCCGGCGCCGGACAGAACTGTCTGCAGGCCACGGATCTCGTCCTTGCTCGCCCGACACCATCGCCCTGCTGCAGCACCGATCGCGGCGGCCATGTGCACCGTCGGGCCTTCGCGACCGAGCACGAGACCGCCGACGCCGATCGACAGCAGTCCTCCGACGAAGCGCGCAGGCACAACCATCAACGACGGTGGCTCGGCCTGTCCACGTTCGACGGCCTCCACATGTTGGATTCCGCTGCCCGCTGCGCGTGGCACCTTGATCGCGATCCACGTCGCGGCGGCCGCAGCCGTCGCTGAGATGGCCAGCGGGATAAGCCAACCCACGGGACCGTGGTGATCAGACCAGTCGACGACGTCGACCCGCCAGGCGTCGAGTCGGGTGAGCAGCCAGCGGAACGCCCCGCCGACGAAACCCGCGACCACACCCGCCGCCGCCGCGACGAGAGTCAGCAGAACCAGCGCTCGTGCGTCGAGGCGGTCGTCGTCGATGCGGTGAAAGCTGTGGTCGTCGGTGGTCACTTCGAGTGGCGGAAGACTTTTACGGCCGCTGCGATGAGCGGAATCTGAAGGGGGAGTCGGCCTATCGCGATCGCCTTGTACACCGTTGGCTTGTGCCACCACATGCGGACCATGTTGATGTTGGCCGGATAGACCGCGACGAAGAGTGCGGCAGCCGATCCCGCGGCGAGTCGACGGGTCTGCGGCACAAGCAATCCGGCGCCGATGCCGACCTCGGCGACGCCCGATGCGTAGGTCAGTGTGCGGGCATCGGTGCCGAGCGCTCCGGCGATCTCGGGCGGCACGATCTCGTCGAAGGGTTTCGGTACGGCGAAGTGCAATGCGCCCATTCCGAGCAGCATGCCGCCGAGCACGCGCGCCAGACGGTTGGAGGGGACGTCTGGCGCCATGTCAGAACTCGATTCGCAGTCGGTCGGATGTGGGGTGTGCCTGACAACCCAGGATGTAGCCGTCCTCGATGTCTTCGGGGTCGAGCGCGCCGTCGTTGTCCATCTCGACGCTACCCTCGGTCAATGTGCAGGCGCACGAACCACATTCGCCCTCCTGACAGGAGTACGGGGCGTCGAGCCCGGCGTCGAGCATGATGTCGATGAGCGATCGGCTCCGTGGCCAGGTGAGTTCGTGTGTCTCGCCGTCGAGTTCGACCTCGACGGTGGCCGCTGCGGCCTGTTCGTCGGCGGAGACCTCGGCGAGCTCATGGTCGGCGAAGGGGTCGCCTGCCAGTGAGTTGTACACCTCGGTGTGAACGTCGTGGTGTGCGAATCCGGCGGTGTCGAGGGCGCGGTGCACCGCGTCCATGAACGGGCCGGGGCCACACATGTACGCGGTGTGCCCGACGTAGGGAGAGAAGATCTCGGCGAGCGCGGCGTCGGTGGGCAGACCCCTGTCGGTCTCGAGCCAGTGGACGACGGTCAGCCGATCCGCGTTGGCGCGGAGCAGTTCGTCGAGTTCCGTCGAGAAGATGACGTCGTCGACGCTGCGGTTGGCATAGAAGAAGACCACGGGGACCGTCGACGACGCGAGGGCGGTCTTGAGGATCGACATCACCGGAGTGACGCCGCTGCCCGCGGCGATGAGGAGTAGCGGGTCGTCGAGAGTGCGTGGAGTGAACACCCCCGACGGTGGGAGTACCTCGATCTGCGTGCCTGCGGCGAGGTTGTCGCACACCCAGTTCGAGCCGTAGCCGTCGACGGTGCGCTTCACCGTCACCTTGGGTAGCGCGTCGGTCGCTGGCGAGGAGGCCAGTGAATAGCAACGCGCCACCGAGCCGGTCTGCTCGCTGGGGATGCGAAGTGTGAGGAACTGGCCCGGCTTGTAGTCGGTGAACGCGTCCTTGTGTTCGTCGGGGATCTCGAACACGATCGAACGCGCATCGGCGGTCTCGTCGATCACCTCGGCCACGGTCAGGATCACACTGCGTGATCCGTGCGGGGTCAGTTCTGCCATCTCGCGGAGTCTCCTGCGTACTGTCGTTCTCGCAGCCGGGTTCGGCCAAAACGAGAACATGTTCTAGTTCAGCCTAGCGTAGCCGATCGGCCCAGGGTAACGGCTGGACTGTGGGCTTGTCGGGGCAGGACCGTCGGGGAGCGACAGTCTGGCAAGAACTAGGCGAGTGCCGTCCGCAGGAAGTCGTCCCACGCCGCCCACTGTGCTGCGTTCATCTCGGTGTGGCTCCCGGTCCCGAGGACGGTCCGGTGGTCGACACCGTTGGCGACGAAGTCGGCTTCGAGCTTGGCATGCAGCGGCGAGGGAACCGTGAGGTCGAGTGCGTTGAAAAGCAGCAGCGTCGGCCTGGTGTAGCCCGACGTCGGCACCGACATGTACCGGTCGAGAGATGCACGCAGTTCCGGCGAACCGAGCGGCTTGGCGAGCAGGCTGCCGAACGCGGTTCCCGCCGGAACCGTCGGGGCTGGGCAGCCGTCACCGACCTTGTCGACGAGGCTGCGTCCGTACGGCGACAGATAGCTGTTGACGTCGACGGCCGGGTCGGCGACGCGATTGCCCGCAAGGACGGCGAGCAGGTAGCCGTAGGCCTTCTCCAGCACGGCAGGCGCCGGCGGGACGTACGGCCCGAGGAAGGCCATCACCTTCTCGACGTCGGATTCGGGGTCGACAGCGATGGCACCGCGGAAATCGGTTGGCGCGCCGTAACGGCTCTGCATGTGCGCGGTGGCCAGCGCGGCCTGCCCACCCTGCGACGGACCAGCTACCACCCACTTCTTGGCAAGACTTGGTTCGACACTGCGTGCCGCGTGCAGGAGGTCGATGGTTGCCGCGCCCTCGGAGTCGTTGTTCAGGTAGGGGTGCACGCCGGTGTGAAAGCGGCCGAGGCCGACGTAGTCGGGCGCGACGACCGCGTAGCCGGACGCCAACAACCGAGAGGTGAACCTGTCCGCCTTCGCGTCCGGGCCACTCTGGCCGCCGCAGCCCGGTCCGTAACCGGAGGTGCCGTGGGTATAGGCGACGACGGGCCAGCCTCCGGCCGGCGCCTTGCCTGCGGGGAGTAGGAGGCCGCCGCTCGCAGGCACCGGCTTGCCGTCTGCTCCGCGCGTCCAGTAGTCGATCGCGAGGCCGTGGGCGGCGCCGCGCCAACCGTCGGGCCGCGCTTGCGTGTCGATAACCGTTCCGGCGGTACCGGATTCGGTCGCGGCGCGTGCAGTGGGAGCTTGAGCAGGGGGAGCGGCGTCGGCGAGCGGCGCCGTCAACGCCAGGCTCAGCGTAGCGGCGGCCGCGGCGAGTGCCGCTCTGGTGGATACGGCGACTCTCACGACTGCGACCTCCGGAAGAACTGTGAATTGTTAGGCCAGCGCAGAATACGGGGCCGGCGCCGAAGAAACACGTGTTTCTGACAGATGCACGCGAAGCTTTGCTCGCGTCTGTCAGAAACACGTGTATTTGCGCAGGGGTCGGGCCGGGATCGGGTGCAGGGCCGTTCAGTGCAGGGCGCCCAGGCCGTCGGCGAGAGTCGCGCAGCCCGACACGATCAGCGCGGTCAGGTCGGAGTCGGGGTGTGCGAGCCACTGCTCGTACGCGGCGAGGGTGGTGCCCAGGCACATCCAGCCGATGGTCTGCGGCACGTGCTCGTCGACGTCGAGTCCCAGTCTGCGCGCACAGAATTCGGCAACCACACGACGCCACTCCGCGTACATCAGCATCGAGTATGCCTGCAGCGCAGGTACTCCCAGCAGAAGTGACATTCGACGACGGTGGTGTTCGAGGTAGTCGTCGTCGACGGCGTTGAACGACACCAGAGCGTCGGTCAGGGCCGCGGCGATCGGGAGATCCGCGGGGATAGCGGCGAGCAGCGTGCGCATGTCGTCGAGATGTGCGTCGAAGTCGCCCCAACAGATCGCGTTCTTCGACGGGTAGTAGCGGAACAGTGTGCGCCTCGCGATGCCCGCGGCGTCGGCGATGTCGTCGACGCTGGTGTTCTCGAAGCCCGACTCGGTGAACATGTCGATCGCGATGGTGCTGATCTCGTCGCGCGTCGTGATGGGCCTGCGCCCCGGTGTCGCTGCGGCTCTGCCGCCCGAGGGCGCTGCGGCCGCGCCGTCCGGTGTCGCCGCGGCTCTGCCGTCCGGTGTCACTGCACGGATCGGCGTGGGGTCCGAAGGGTTCATCCTCACCTGTCCATCCGGATAGTTTTCGCTTTCAGGTGTTTTCCTGCACCCGGTGCCATTATAGTGTGGCGTGATCCACTTCACTTCACCAACACAAGGAGGTCTAGATCATGGCAGATCAGTCAGCCAAGTCTGCACAGGATGTTGCGGCAACCACCGGCGTTCCGGCGGATGTCGACGCCGAACTCGTGGGCGAGTCGCTCGTCGAAGAGGTGTCGATCGACGGGATGTGCGGGGTCTACTGATGTCCGCACCGACATCCCTTCCGGTCACCGGGGGTCGCGACGCGGCCACCGGTGATCCGGTACCGCACGCAGAGTCGGCGCCGACGTTGCACGCGTTCGATTCGACGCAGGCGTGGCAGCTCAATCCGAAGGTGGCGCTGCGGCCCGAGCCGTTCGGTGCGCTGCTCTATCACTTCGGAACCCGCAAGCTCTCGTTCCTCAAGAACCTCGCGGTGGTCGGCATAGTCGAGTCCCTGCGCGATCACGACAGCGCCGACGACGCGCTGCACGCCGCGGGCATCGACAGCGCTTCGCGACCGCTCTACCTCCAGGCCCTCGCCGCGCTCGCGTCGTCGGAAATGATTTGTCGTCGGAAATGATCTGTCGCCGCTGACGTTTTGGCGATGAGCTTTCCGGCGCTGATCTTTTCGGGCGTCGCCTGAACTTCAGACCGCAGAAGACCAGCCCTCTTCGTGCCTGCTCGTCCACGCATGCTTCAAGGAGTCACCATGACCACACTCGAGTTGCCGCCCAGCGCAACTGAACTCGCTGCGACCTCCGCGATCGCGACGTCGGCCCGTCCGCCGAAGGTCGGCAGGCTCGTCGACCAGTTCGAGAAAGGCCTCGACGCCCCGATCTGTCTCACCTGGGAACTCACCTACGCGTGCAACCTCGCGTGCGTGCACTGCCTCTCGTCGTCGGGCAAACGCGATCCCCGCGAACTCTCCACCGAGCAGTGCAAAGCGATCATCGACGAGTTGCAGCGCATGCAGGTGTTCTACGTCAACATCGGCGGCGGCGAACCGACTGTGCGACCGGACTTCTGGGAACTCGTCGACTACGCCACCAGTCATCAGGTGGGAGTCAAGTTCTCTACCAACGGTTTACGTATCGACAAGGCGGTCGCACAGCGGCTGGCGGCGTCGGACTACGTCGACGTGCAGATCTCGCTCGACGGTGCCACTGCAGAGGTCAACGACGCAGTCCGCGGACCGGGCTCCTTCGACATGGCGGTACGGGCGCTCGAGAATCTGTCCGATGCGGGCTTCCGCGACGCCAAGATCAGCGTCGTGATGACGCGGCAGAATGTCGCGCAACTCGACGAGTTCAAGGCGCTCGCCGATCGCTATGGCGCCACGCTGCGCATCACGCGGCTGCGTCCGTCGGGTCGCGGCGCCGACGTCTGGGATGACCTGCACCCGCTGCCGTCTCAGCAGCGCGAGCTCTACGAATGGCTTGTGGCACATGGTGAGAACGTGCTCACCGGCGACTCGTTCTTCCATCTGTCGGCATTCGGATCGGGCAGCGGCGGGGGTCTGCCCGGCCTGAATCTGTGCGGCGCCGGACGCGTGGTCTGCCTGATCGATCCTGTCGGCGACGTCTACGCGTGTCCCTTCGCGATTCACGAGAACTTCCTCGCGGGCAACATCGTCTCCGACGGCGGGTTCAAGGAGATCTGGCAGAACTCCGACCTCTTCACCGAACTACGCGAGCCGCAGAACGCCGGCGCCTGCACGAAGTGCGCGCACTTCGACGCCTGTCGCGGCGGCTGCATGGCGGCCAAGTTCTTCACGGGTCTGCCGCTCGCGGGACCCGATCCCGAATGTGTGCAGGGTTTCGGTGAGGAGCTGCTCGCCGGCGAGCGATCCAAACCCACTGCGAACAAAGATCATTCGCGCGGGACACCCCTGACCCTGATGACTCGCAGGCCCGACGGCGACTTGGCGCCGGTCGGTGGCCCGCCGTCGAAGAACTGCGACGAGAACCCGCTCGCGGGCTTCTCGCTGTAACAACCCAGCACGAGCACGCATCCCGCTCGGTCCGACACCGGGCTCATCCGAACGTGCCCGCGGCATGATGAAATAGGTAGGAACACAACCATGGTCAGCAATCCCTGGGCGCGCAACCCCTGGTTCGAGACGGTCCAAGAGGCGCAGCGTCGAGCAAAGAAGCGCTTGCCGAAGTCGGTCTACTCGTCGTTGATAGCGGGAACGCAGGGTGGGCACACCACCCACGACAACGTCGCTGCATTCGACGAGATCGAGTACACGCCACATGTTGTCGGCGCCCAACCCGATCGTGAGTTGGCGACCACCGTCATGGGTCAGGAACTCTCGTTCCCGGTGATGATCTCCCCGACGGGCGTGCAGGCCGTCGATCCCGACGGCGAGGTCGCGGTGGCCCGGGCAGCCGCGGCCCGTGGAACCGCAATGGGGTTGAGTAGCTTCGCATCTCACCCGATCGAAGAGGTCACGGCTGTCAACGACAAGATCTTCTTCCAGATCTACTGGCTCGGCAGCCGCGACGACATCCTCGCCCGCGCCATGCGCGCGAAGGAGGCTGGCGCCAAGGGGCTCATCGTCACCACCGACTGGGTGTTCAACATCGGTCGCGACTGGGGAAGCCCCGAGATCCCGGAGAAAGTCGACTTCAAGGCGCTGCTGCGGCTGGCACCGGAGATCGCGGTCAAGCCACGCTATGCACTCGACTGGATTCAGGACGGCAAGATCATCATCCCCGACCTGACCGCGCCGAACGTCTCAAAGGGCAAGGGACAGCCGGGGCCGACGTTCTTCGGCGCCTACGGCGAGTGGATGAACACCCCGCCGCCCACCTGGGACGACCTGCAGTGGCTGCGCGAGCAGTGGGGCGGACCGTTCATGGTCAAGGGCGTCACGAGGCTCGACGACGCCAAGCGCGCCGTCGACATCGGCGCCACAGCGCTGTCGGTCTCCAACCACGGTGGTAACAACCTCGACGGCACGCCCGCGACGATTCGCCTTCTTCCGGGCATCGCCGACGCCGTCGGAGACCAGATCGAGGTGCTGCTCGACGGCGGTATCCGACGCGGCAGCGACGTCGCCAAGGCCGTTGCCCTCGGCGCTCGCGCGGTGATGGTCGGTCGCGCTTACCTGTGGGGTCTGGCCGCGAACGGCCAGGCGGGCGTCGAGAATGTGCTCGACCTGCTGCGCATGGGACTCGACGGCGTCGTGATGGGCTTGGGCCACAAGAGCGTTCACGAACTCTCGCGCGACGACCTGATCATCCAGCCGGGCTTCGAGCGGTCCTTCGGCGACGCCTGACCTTGCACGCGGACGCACCGTCGAGCGCACTTCTGTGCGCCGACGGTGCGTCGCGTCGACTGTGCGCTTGATGCTGCCGACTGTGCGCTCCGTCGCGTCGAGTGTGCGCTTCTGATCGTCGAGTGTGCGCCGGATGTGGCCCTGCGTGCTGGATCGTCAAGTGGGGGAAGGTCATTCAGCGTTAACGCGTGTGTCTTCGACGCCCTGACCGGCGTGCACACTCGACGGTCTCGGGCGCACAGTCGACGCTCTCGGGCGCCCAGTCAACATTCTCGAGCGCACAGTGGACGCTCTCGGGCGCCCAGTCGACGGTCTGGAGCGCACAGTGGACCGCTCTCGGGCGCCCACTCGACATTCTCGAGCGCACAGTGGACGCTCTCGGGCGCCCAGTCGACGGTCTGGAGCGCACAGTGGACGCTCTCGGGCGCCCACTCGGCATTCTCGAGCGCACAGTGGACGCTCTCGGGCGCCCAGTCGACATTCTCGAGCGCACAGTGGACGCTCTCGGGCGCCCACTCGGCATTCTCGAGCGCACAGTCGTCACGCCCGACGCAGCTCAGACCTTGGAGTTGCCCATGTCGATCTGGAACTGGGCGCCGGTGACGGCGCGGGCCGACGGTGAGGTCAGGTAGAGCACGGCGTCGCTGATGTCGTCGGTGGAGGCGACGGGGAAGTGGTCCATCATCGAGATGAAATAGCGTGTGTACTCGCCCATTTCGAAGATCCGCATGGCGGAGGTGTCGGCGATGCCCATCGGGGTGTCGACCGCGTACGGGTGCACAGAGTTGACGCGAACGTTCTTGGGCGCCAACTCTTTCGCGGTGGTCTGAGCCAGGCCGGTCAGTGCATACTTCGACGCGCTGTACGCGGCTTGCATCGGCATGGCCTTGAGCCCCGCCACCGACGAGACGACCACGATCGATCGGTTGTCGGCATCGTTGTCGAGCAGTGCCGGGATGGTGGCGCGCAACGTCTTCCACGTGCCGGTGACGTTGACGTCGAGAACGTCGGCGAACTGTTGCTCCGGCAGTTCCCACGTGAAGCCCCACGACAGGATGCCCGCGTTGGCGACGACGTGGTCGAGCCGGCCGAACTGCTCGACGCCGTCGGCGACCAGCTGCTCCTGGAAGGCGAGGTCGCGCGTATCACCCTGGCGGGCAAGGATTTTGCCGCCGACTTCCTCGACAAGGCGTACGGTTTCGGCGAGGTCGGCCTCGGTCGACGGCGGATAGGTGATGTAGTCGGCGACGGTGTCGGCGATGTCGAGCCCGATGATCGACGCGCCCTCACGCGCGAAACGGATGGCGTGGTTACGACCCTGACCGCGCGCGATACCCGTGATGTAGACGACTGTGCCGTCGAACTGTCCCATGGGCAGAACTGTAACACGTTGTAGTTATCGCGCGTGGTCGGATCTGTCGAGCTCAGTCCGTCCACACATCAGCGGCGTCGACGGACTCGCGGTCGGGACCACGCGGCGTCGACGGCGCGGTGCGCGAGAACCGCGGAGCGACCTGCGCCTGACGGACACCGTCGATCTCCACGAGGTTGGCGCGCGCGGCCATATGGGGATCGTCGGGCGCCTCGGCGAACGTGAGCACCGGTGACACGCAGGCATCCGTTCCGTCGAAGACCTTTGCCCACTCGTCGCGAGTACGCGACGCGAACGTCTCGGTGAAGATCTGCCGCAGCTTCGGCCAGTTGGCGACGTCGTTCTGCCCGGGCAGGTCGGCGTCGGTCAGTCCGAGGCCGCGGAGCATCTCCGCGTAGAACTGCGGCTCGATGGCGCCGACGGCCATGTACCTGCCGTCCGACGTCTCATAGACCTCGTAGTAAGGCGCACCGGTGTCGAGCATGTTGGTGCCACGTTCATCGCTCCACAAACCCGTACCTCGAAAAGCCCAGATCATCTGTCCGAGAACGGAAGCGCCGTCGACCATCGCGGCGTCGACAACCTGCCCGCGACCCGACGACGCACGCTCAACAAGCGCCGCGAGTACACCCATCACCAAAAACATCGAACCGCCGCCGAAGTCGCCGACGAGGTTCATCGGCGGCACCGGACGCTCACCCTCCCGCCCGATGGCGTGCAACATTCCGGTCAGTGAGATGTAGTTGATGTCGTGGCCGGCCTGCGGCGCGCGCGGACCGTCTTGGCCCCAACCGGTCATGCGTCCGTAGACGAGTCGCTCATTGACCGACTCCAGATCCGACGGACCAAAGCCCAGTCGCTCCATGACGCCGGGACGGAAACCCTCGAGAAGAACGTCAGCTTTACCGATGAGCCGCAGGATCTCCTCCCGATCGGCCGGATCCTTGAGGTTGGCCTCGACGACGCGCCTGCCCCGCAGCAGCGCGTCGGCGTTGCGCGCCGGATCGGGTAGCTGACCGGGGCGCTGGATGCGGATCACGTCGGCTCCGAGGTCGGCCAACATCATCGCCGCGTGGGGGCCGGGACCGATACCCGCGAACTCGACAACCCGTACACCGTTCAGCGGACCACCTGTACCAACGCTTTTCGACGATGCGCCCGCGCTGGGCGCGCCTGCCGCGTCGGGCGTCGACGGTGCGTTCATGGATTTCCTCCCGCTCGAATTGGCGCGCCCACCGGTGTGGTGAGCGTCACGACGTCGCCCCAGAATGCCATACCGAGCGATCGTTCGGCAGAGCCGGGGGCGATCGTTCGGCAGAGCCGGGGGCGATCGTTCGGCAGAGCCGGGGCCGATCGTTCGGCCGTCGCGTGTGCCCACAGAACGCCTCGGCGCCGATTTCGAGGAAATAGGTGCACAAAGTTTTCGGCGGCGGTTACTTCGCGCGCTGCACATCGGTAAAGTCGAGCAAATGACGCGTCCGGCGACTTTGAGTTCGTGCACTTGGCCGGAACTGGAGAACTCTGCGACGACGCTGCTGGTCGCGGTCGGATCGCTCGAACAACACGGGCCGCATCTACCGCTTGACACCGACACCCGCATCGCGAGTGCCGTGGTCGCGCGTGTTCACGCGACCCTCGACGACACGTCGACACTCATCGCACCGCCTCTCGGCTACGGAGCGAGCGGCGAGCACGAAGGATTTCCGGGCACCATCTCCCTGGGCCATGACGCGCTGCGCAGCGTACTCGTCGAGTACGGACGCAGCGCATGCCGATGGGCGCAGCGCATCGTCTTCGTCAACGGCCACGGTGGCAACGCGCAGACGCTGGTCGACGCGATCGGTCTGCTCCGCTACGAGGGCCGCGATGTCGCGTGGTATCCGTGCGCGTTCGATGGGGCCGATGCGCACGCGGGTACGACGGAAACATCAGTGCTGCTTCACCTTTCGCCCGATGCTGTGCGTCGTGACAGCGTCGTCGTCGGTAATCGCGCACCCGTTGCGACGCTGCTACCGGCGATGCGTGACGGGGGTGTGGCCGCGGTCAGCGCCAACGGCGTGCTGGGCGATCCGACGACGGCATCTGCCGACGACGGCGCTGTGCACCTCGACCGATTGGTGAGTCGACTCGGCGCGGCGATCCAGCAATGGGACGTCGCCGAGAACGGGCGTCTGCGATGAACGCACCCACCGACGCACCTCCGGTGCCCGCACCGAGTCGCGACCTGCCGAACGGCTTCCAGGTCCAAATCGACCTGCGATGTGCCCGACACGGTGATCTGCGCTACCTCGTCGGCGGCTCGCCGACTCGGCTGATGAGACTGTCCGACGCCGCGCTGGGGATGACGTCGGTCGACGGTCGGATCGAAGTGTGCGACGGCCCGACGCGAACACTGGCCCGCCGCCTTCTCGACGCGGGAATGGCCAATCCCCGCCCCATGCACGGACCGTCGACCGACGACGTCACGATCGTTGTTCCGGTGCGCGACAACCAATCCGGCGTCGACCGTCTCCTGAATGCCGCCCGCGGTGTCAAGGTGATCGTCGTCGACGACGGTTCGCGCACTCCCATCGTTGCGCAGGGTCCGCAGGTTCGCGTGTTGCGTTTCGACGAGAACCGGGGACCGGCAGCCGCGCGAAATGCGGGCGCCGCAGCTGCCGACACCGAGTTCATCGCCTTCGTCGACTCCGACGTGGTGCCGCACAGCGACTGGCTCATGATGCTGCTCGGTCACTTCTCCGATCCGGCAGTGGCAATCGCGGCGCCGCGCATCGTCGGGCTCGACCGCGACGACGAGCGAGGCGAGCACCACAAGCGGTCGCTCGCCGAGCGCTACGAGAACGGCCATTCATCACTTGACATGGGGCCCAGCGAGGCGGGCGTCGTCCCAGGAACTCCGATCGCGTACGTGCCGAGTGCGGCAATGTTGGTGCGCGCGAGCGCATTCGATGGATTCGACGAATCGTTACGCGTCGCCGAGGACGTCGACCTGTGCTGGCGGACGCACGAGAACGGCTGGCGTATTCGCTACGACCCGATCGCGACTGTCGCGCACGATCACCGCACCAGCATGCGCACCGTGCTCGGACGCCGGCGGTTCTACGGCACCGGCGCGGCGTTCCTCGCCGAGCGGCATGGGGAGTCGGTGGCTCCGGTCGTGATGTCGATGTCGATGGCCGCAGCGGTCGCGGCGTTGTTGACGCACACCAGAATCGGTCTCGCGGTGGCGATGGTGATTCTGCTCCGCGTGGGGCATCGGCTCCGCACACGACTGGGCGAACTGCCGGAGGCCACGCGGGTATCCGCACAGATGACCTCGCGGGCAACCTTCTTCGGACTACTGCAGGCCGCGGGCGCGGTGTGTCGCCACTATTGGCCCGTCGCGTTGCTGCTGGCGCTGATCTCACCGAGATTCCGACGAATCGTGATCGAGATCGCGATCGCCGAAGGCGTCGTGGAATGGATTCGCTCCGTCGCCGCGGAACCCGCGGTGGCGCCGACCATGGGGCCGTTCGGCTACCTGCTGTGCCGACGTCTCGACGATCTCGCGTACGGTACCGGGCTCTGGCAAGGGGTGCTCTCGCACCGCGACTTCGCGGCGTTGCGCCCGGTACTGACACCGTAGCGGCGTCGAATTCGACTGTGCTGTGCCCACATCGACCGCAGGCTCACGCAGCGTCGACGTTGTGATCGTCGGCGCGGGCAGCGCCGGGTGTGTGCTCGCCGAGCGACTGTCGCGTCACGAGAAGCGATCGGTGCTCGTGCTGGAGCAGGGGCCGTCGGAGTGGCCGGATGCCGACGTCCTCGACCTACGCAGGTTGCCGATCTCCGACGGCGAGCGCTATGTCACCCACCATCGTGAGTCGTCGGGGTTGCCGGTGGTCCGTGGACGTGGGCTCGGCGGATCGTCGACGGTGAACGGCGGCTACTTCATGCGCTTTCATCGCGGCGATTTCGGCGCCTGGCAGGGACCGTGGACACCCGACGTCATCGACGGGGCGTACGCCGAGGTCGACGAGAAGATGGGTGCACATCCGTTTCCCGATGCCGATCTCGCCCCCGCGGCGCTGGCGTTCGAGAAGTATTGGGGAGGAACATATCCGACTCGACCGCTCGACGACCCGTGGCCGCTGGTCGGGGTCAATCGGGTGCGCTCGAACAGCGTCGATGGAATTCGACGGACCGCCGCGGACGCCTACCTGCGTCCGCACCTCGACCGGCCGAATCTGCGAGTCCGCACGGGAGTGACGGTCGAGAGAATTCTCCTCGCGGAGGGGAACGCTGTCGGCGTGATGTGCGACGGTCAGGACATCCGCGCACGGGAGGTGATCCTGTGCGCCGGAACCCTCGGCAGCGCCACGGTGTTGCTGAGGTCGGGCGTCACAGCCGAGCGTATGCGTGTGCGCGAGCACCGCGAAGTACTCGTCGGATATCGCCTCCGCGAGCAACTCACGCCGGGCCCGTTGCTGCCGACGGTCGTGCACACCGACGACGGTCTCGAGATCCGCTGTTACCGAGACGATTTCGCGCGATACATAGGAGGTCTCGCGGTGACCGGGCCCGCCGTCGGAGTGGCGGCGATGACGCCGGGTGCCTCGGGAGAGGTGTATCTCGACGGCGGGGGCGTCGGCGTTCGGCTCGACCGGCCAGACGCTCGAGTGCTGCGCCATCTCTCGCGAACCGCGCGGGAGGTGGTCGAGATGTTGAGGTCGTCGTCGTTCGGCGAGCTCGTCGTCGCCGAGTCGATCGCCATCGACCCTGTGTTGCGGACGTCGCAACACGCCTGGGGATCGACGCCCATGGGTGGGCGCACCGACTGGCTCGGGGGTGTGCGCGGCGTGGGGCACCTGCGGGTCGTCGACGGTTCCATCCTCCCGTCCGCGGGTCGTAGCGGACCCCATGCCACGACGATGATGGTAGCGGCGGTGATCGGGGACGCGCTCGCCGCGGACTGAGACACAAACATGGGATGTTAGGATGTGTTCATGTCTGAGGTCATCGAGCGTCCCAAGCGCACCAGCGAACTGGTCGTGGAGCGGATGGAGCGGCTCATCCGCGACGGCGTCTGGCCGGTGGGCACGTGTATCCCGGCAGAGCCGGAGCTGGTACGCGATTTCGGAGTGGGGCGCAACACGATTCGCGAGGCTGTGCGTGCGTTGGAGCATTCGGGCATGCTCGTGCCGCGTCGTGGCGATGGCACCTATGTCCGCAGTGCCAACACATTTGCCGCTGCGATGACCCGCACGGCGACGTCGGAGATGCTCGACCTGCTACAGGTGCGTCGTGCGCTGGAGTCGGAGGCGGCCGCGGGCGCTGCGCGCGACGCCACGGCAGATGCCAAGCGCGCACTGCGCGAGGCGCTCGATACGGCGGAGGGCATCCTCGCGACGGGCGACATCGACGCGTACGCGCGCGCCGACATCGACTTCCACACCGAACTCGTTGCGGCGTCGGGTAATCCGCTGCTCATCGAGATCTATTCGGGTGTCCTGGAAGTGATGCACCGCGCACACGCCGACATCGCAGGGTTGTCGGTGGTAGCGAACGCGCACCCGGCAGGACATCGTGACGTGGTCGCCGCGATCGACGCGGGCGACGAGCGGGCCGCGCGGGCGGCCGTTCTCGACTACCTGGCCGAGGCGGAAGGCGGTGTGCGCCGATGAGTCGGACGTCCATCTCGCCGACCCGGGTGGCGTCCGAGACGCCCTCGGAACACTCGGTCAGACTCAATCCCGGTGAATTGCGTGGCGGCGCAGCGATTCTCGCAGCCGTGGCGATCATGCTTGTTGCGGCCAATCTGCGGCCGCCCGTCGTGTCGGTGGCGCCGCTGATCGATGTGATCCGCGACGACCTCGGATTCTCCAGTGCGACAGCGGGTCTGCTCACCACGCTGCCGGTGCTGTTCTTCGGACTGACCGCGCCCATCGCGCCGCGGATCGCAGCCCGCTTCGGAATCGAACGGACCATCTTCGCGTCGCTCGCATTGCTGATCGTCGGAATCCTGTTGCGCCTCATACCCTCTGTGGCGACGCTATTTCTGGGATCGGCCATCCTCGGCGCGGCGATAGGCGTGTGCAACGTCGTGTTGCCCGCGCTGATCAAGCGTGATTTCGCGCATCGCTCCGGTCTGATGACCGGCTTGTACTCGATGACCCTGTCGGGTGGGGCGGCGGTGACCGCAGCGGTCATGGTGCCGATGGACACCGCGCTCGACGAGAATTGGCGGGCGTCGTTGGCGATGTGGGCTCTGCTGGCCATCGTCGCGATGGTCGTGTGGGCGCCGCAACTGCGTCGGGTTCACACGGTCGCGGTGGGGCCGCGCGCGCCGGGCCTCTGGACCAATCCGATCGCATGGGCCATCACGGGCTACATGGCGGCGCAGTCGTTCATCTTCTACACGTTCAGCGCGTGGTTGCCGCAGTACCTGATCGACCACGGGAGCACACCGTCGAGTGCGGGCAACGTGCTGGCGATCGGGCAGGTGGTCGCGCTGATCATGTCGCTGGTGGCTCCGATCATCGCTGGGCGGTTCGCCGATCAACGTCTGGTGACCCTCGGATTTCTCGCGGTCTGTGCGGCGGGCTTCGTCGGGCTGGTCTTCACCGATCACGCGACGGTGCTCTGGGTCTGCATGGTGATGGCGGGTCCGGGTGCGGCCATCAGCCTCGCGCTGCTGTTCATGGTGCTGCGCAGTTCGTCTGCCACGCAGACCGGCCAGGTGTCGGGGATGTCGCAGTCCGTCGGCTACATCCTCGCCGCGGTGGGTCCGATCGCCATCGGATGGATTCACGACGTGACGGGGTCGTGGTCGATCGCCTTCGGCGTGCTCGCGCTGGCCGTCATCCCGCAGGGGCTCGCGACACTACTGGCCGCCAAGAACGTGCGTATGCCTTCTCATCTCGAGTGACCAACCAGCCCGACAGTGCGAGAGTCCTCGGTTGACCTGCGTGTGACCCGGACCTCCCGTGCTCGCCCGGGCAGCGGGACCCACGATGCGGGGCCGTAGACTGGCGACGACGTCAGATCAGCGAAACGTCGTACTCGCTGGTGCTCGGCGGGCAAGGAGGAAGTGATGACCGCCGCCGACAGTGGAACACAGGCCGAAGGTGCAACGCAGGGCGAAGGTGCAACGCGGGCCGACGCGGCACGCATCCGGCCAACCATGATTCTCGGCGCGGCCTTCGCCGTGGCTCTGCTGGGTGTCGCGATCTATGCGCTCGCCAGTGGAGACGCCCGCCACCTCGAAAGCGGCGACCCGTTCCCCGGTACGTTCACCGCGGCCGCGGACGTCGTCGGCTACTTCCTCGGTTTTCTCGCTGCCGCACTGACGCTCGGTGGCCTCGTCTTCATCATCACCGCGTCGAATCCGGATGATCAGGGCAGCATCGACGTGACGGGATACCGCGCGCATCTGATGCTGGGCAGACTCTCGATCGGCTGGGCAGTGCTGTCGTGGCTGATGGTTGCCGTCGCCGCTGCCGACGCCTCCGGAACGACGCCGTGGCGACTGGTGAGTGAGGGCTTCCTCGGAGAGGGGATCGGGGTCAGCGAGGCCGCCGTCGCCTGGATCGTGATGGCGGTGTGCGCCACCGTGATCGCGGTGCTCATCAGGTTCTCGCTCGCGTGGATGATGCACGTCGTTCTCCTCATACCCGCCGTGATCGCGATGGTCGCGCTGCCACTCGCGAGCAACGCGGGGCAGGGGCCGAACCACGACTACAACACGAGTCTCGGGATCGGGTTCGCGCTTGCCGTCGGAGTGTCACTCGGGTTCCGAGTCGCGTGGGCCGGCGCGCCGCGCATCACCTCCGACGTCGCGCGCACTGTGGTGTCCCGGCGCAGCGCGCTCATCCTCGTCATCAGCGACGCCGTCGCGCTCGTATACGGCTTGGCGCTGACCCTCTTCCTGCTGCCAGTGCGATACGCCTTCGACACCGCCTTCGGTCTCGCCGCGATCGTCATGATCGTGCTGGTCGCCGTGGCGCTCGCGACGAGTGTTTCCGCTTATCGCGCATGTCGACAGGCCGGCACCGATACAGACGACGCCGGTACAGACGACGCTGATACAGATGGTGACGCGGGGCGTCGGATCGTGACCCTAGGTGCTGTGCTCATGCTGGCGGCGGTCGCGTGCTGGACCGTCATGGACACCCGCGTCGCCCCCGGCCTGCTGGCGCACAAGTTCACCGGATGGGACGTCTTTCTCGGGTACGAGCTGCCCGGCCCGCCGACGACATGGACGTTGGCGACGTTCTGGCGCCCCGACCTGTTGATCGGTGTCGCGGCCGTGGTCGCAGCCATTCTCTACCTGTTCGGTGTGCGCCGTCTGCGGCGTCGTGGCGATGAGTGGCCCGTCGGCCGCACCATCTCGTGGGTGCTCGGCTGCCTGGTCGTCGTCGTGGTCACCGGGTCGGGCGTGCGCGCCTACGGCTCGGCGATGTTCAGCGTGCACATGGCAGAACACATGGCGCTCAACATGTTCGCGCCGGTGCTGCTGGTGCTCGGTGCGCCCGCGACCCTTGCGCTGCGTGCGCTACCCGCGGCTCACGGCGACGAACCTCCCGGCCCGCGTGAATGGCTGCTGCGCGTGCTGCATTCGAAGGTGACGGCGGTGCTGTCGAATCCGATCGTGGCGCTGGTGGTTTTCGTGCTGTCGCTCTACGTCGTCTACTTCACCGGCATCTTCGGCACGCTCACCCGGTATCACTGGGGCCACGTGTTGCTGACCGTGCACTTCATCATCGTCGGCTACCTCTTCTACTGGGTCATCATCGGCATCGACCCGGGGCCGCGTCGAATCCCGTTCCTCGCCCGCATCGGATTGTTGTTCGCCGTCATGCCATTTCACGCGTTCTTCGGCATCGCGTTGATGACGATGTCGACGGTGGTCGGCGACAAGTTCTACAGCGAACTGATGTTGCCGTGGGTGACCGACCGCCTCCACGACCAGTGGCTCGGTGGCGCAATCGCCTGGGGCGCAAGCGAGGTGCCCGTCGTTCTGGTCGTCGTGGCCATCGTGGCCCAGTGGGCCAAGGTCGATCGGCGCGAGGCCAACCGTGGTGATCGCCACGCCGACACCTACGAGGACACCGAGCTCGACTCCTACAACGCGATGCTCGAAGAGCTGTCGAAGTCGCGTCGATGAGCAGGCTCTATCCGGTCTGTCGGGCAGAGAGTTTCGACGGCTTGACCGCGCGAGGACAATGGCACCATGCGATGTGAGGTGGCACGGGAGTCGCTGTCGGCGCGCATCGACGGCGAGCGTGAATCGGTGCCCGCTGCGCGCGTGGACGAGCACGTCGCACAGTGCCCCGCATGTCAGCGCTGGTACAGCACCGCGCAGGGCATGAACTTCGCAGCGGCCGACCTTGCGCCAGACCTCAGCGCGACGATCCTAGAGGCATCGCAGACCTCCGAACCCGACGGCATCACGCGTCGTCACAACGCCGACGGTGTTGGTCGCGCGGTGGTGGCTCTGCACGCCGCGTCCGTTGCATGTGCTGTCGCCGCAGTCGTCTTGAGCGTCGGTTATCTCACCGGCTCCGCGCCGCTCTGGTACCCCGTGGTGCAAATCGTGCTTGCCGTCGTGGCAATCGCGCTCGCCGTGGCCGCGCGGGTCAGATCACGACGTCGTGGCCGGGCGGCACATCAGATACCCAGTGCCGCAACAAGTATCGACGACGACGCTCGTGACGACGACGCCGCGTCGGACGTCACCGACCTTGCCGCGCTGCGCGCGAAGCGCAAAGCGGGATAGCGCTCCCCACCCGTAGACCGGCGCTACTTGCGTGCGCCGAAGTGCTGCAGCCGCAGGCTGTTGGAGACGACGAACAACGACGACAGGGCCATCGCGGCGCCCGCGATCAGCGGATTGAGCACGCCGGCCGCAGCGATCGGGATGGCCGCGACGTTGTAGCCGAACGCCCAGATCAGGTTGGTCCGGATCGTGCGCTGGGTGGCACGCGCGAGGCTCAGCGCGGCGGGGGCGGCACGCAGGTCGTCGCGCACCAGCACGACGTCGGCGGCGCCGATCGCGACGTCGGTACCGCGACCGATCGCAACGCCGAGATCCGCGGTGGCCAGTGCGGGACCGTCGTTGATGCCGTCGCCGACCATGGCCACCGAGTGCCCAGCGTCCTGCAGCTCCCGGATCGCGTCGACCTTGGCGTCGGGAAGCACTTCTGCGATGACGTCGGTGATGCCCACCTCATCGGCGACCGCGTGTGCGGCGCCGGAGTTGTCGCCGGTCAGCAGAACGGTGCGCATGCCTGCGGCCTGTAGGGCGGCGATGGCGGGTGCGGCACTGGACTTGACGGTGTCGGCGACGGAGATCAGTCCGCTCAGTCGGCCGTCGACAGCGACGTAGATCACGGTCTCGCCCTTGGCTTCTGCGTCTCGTCGACGGCGAGCAGTCGCCGCCGGAATCACGCCGCCCGCGTCGTCGACCGACTGCGACACCCAGCGAGGCGACCCGACGGTGACCCGATGCCCGTCGACCGTTCCGACGACGCCGCGTCCGGGTTCGGCGCGGAAGTCGGTGACCTCGAGGCGGTCCGCCTCGTCGACCGCCGCGACGATCGCCGAACCGACGGCATGCTCGGACGCGGATTCGACGGCACCCGCCAGCGCAAGCAGGCGCTCATCGGAGAGCTGCGCCTCGTCGTCGCTGTACACCTGCGTCACCGACAGCGCGCCCTCGGTGACGGTTCCGGTCTTGTCGAAGACGACGGTGTCGATGTAGCGGGAGGTATCGAGAGCCTGATAGCCCTTGAGGAAGATGCCCAGCTGGGCACCGCGGCCGGTCGCGACCATGACGGCGATCGGCGTGGCGAGACCCAGCGCGCACGGACATGCGATCACCAGCACCGCAAGACCCGCGGCAACGGCACGTTCGACGGGACCGCCTGCGAGTAGCCACGCGCCGACTGTCACCACGGCGATCGCGACGACGACCGGTACGAAGACACCGGCGACGCGGTCGGCGAGGCGCTGGGCATTGGCCTTGCCGGTTTGAGCCTCTTCGACCAGACGCATCATCCCTGCGAATGCGGTGTCGGGTCCGACGGCCGCGGCCTCGACGATCAGACGCCCGTTGAGCGCGGTGGTGCCGCCGATCACCGGCTCACCCGGCTCGACGTCGACCGGCTTCGATTCGCCCGTCATCGCGCTCATGTCGACGGCGGCCGATCCCTCGATGACCAGGCCGTCGGTGCCGATGGTCTCACCCGGACGGACGACGAAACGCTGACCTTCCGACAGTTCACCCGCCGGGATGCGCATCTCGGTGCCGTCGCGCAGCAGGACCGAGACATCCTTGGCTCCGAGCGCGGCCAATGCCCGCAGTGCGCCGCCCGCACGGGAGCGTGCGCGCGCCTCGAAATAGCGGCCGGCCAGCACGAGGACAGTGACGCCGGTTGCCACCTCGAGGTAGATGGAGTCGGCGCTCCAGATGGCAGCCCACACACCCTGCGAACTCGTCGAAGCGGTGTCCGTGGCGAAGAACATCGAGTAGAGCGACCACCCGGCCGCCGCGAGAACACCAAGTGTGACAAGCGTTTCCATGGTCGCGTTGCCGGTGCGGAGATTCTTCGCGGCGACGCGGTAGAACGGCCACGCGCACCACGTCAGGATCGGCAGCGCCAGCGCGAGCAGCAGCCACTGCCATCCCGTGAACCTCGTCGACGGCACGACGGCGAACACGATCGACAGATCTGCGAGCGGGATGAAGAGGATCAGCGCGACGGCGAGTCGACGGAACAGGCGTTTTGCCTCGTCGCCGTCGGTGTCGGGAATGGGGGTGGGAGTGTCGCTGCGGACGCTCGCGCCGTAACCGCTCGCGTCGACGACCTCGCACAGCGAGTCGGCGTTCACATCGGCAACGGCGTCGATGGTCGCGACGCGCGTCGCATAGTTCACCGACGCCTTGACGCCGTCGACCTTGTTCAGCTTCCGTTCGACCCTCGCCGCGCACGCACCGCAGGTCATGCCGGTCACGTCGAGCTGGATTCGTTGCAGTGTGTTCGCGGCGTCGGCGATCCCGGTTTGGGTCGACTCGGGTTCTCCGGTCGCGCTCGTGCGGGATTCCAGCGTGGTCACATCGTCCTCGATCTCGTCGTCCGTATGCGCGCGCCGCAGGCGTTCGGGAATGCCCCGATCACGAGCAGATCGATCCTCGACAAGAGATCTACGACGATCCGCAGGCATTGGCCGCGCACGTACTCCTACAAGTATGTCGTGCGGGGATGCCGGACAGTTCCCGGGGATTTTCCGGACGGCGCCTACCGCGTCAGATCAGCGTCTGCCAGTAGTCCCAGAACTCGACGAGGATGGCGACGATCACGATCGCGTACCAGACGGGCAGCAGCACCCACAGCCAGCCGCGAATCTCGCGGCCAAGCCTGCTGTCTCCGATCACGCGGTTGATGCTCAGCACCAGGATGATGGGCACGACGACCCAGACGACCAGGCAGTATGGGCACAACGCGTGGATCTTGTACAGCGCTGAGTAGGCGAGGAAGTTGACGAAGACGAAGCCCGCGAAGCTGCCGAGTGCCATGCCGAGCCAGTACCAGCGGGGGAGGGAGATCCCGGCCAGCGCGAGCACACCTGTGACGATGACCACCGCAAACGCCGCTATACCGATCAACGGGTTGGGGAACCCGAACAGCCCCGCCTGCCAACTCTTCATGACCGAGCCGCAGGAGATAACCGGGTTGATCGAGCAACTCGGCACATAGTTGGGGTTCTGGAGGAGGTGGATCTTCTCGATCGCGAGCGTCGACGCCGCGACGAAACCGATCACCCCGAGGATCAGGAACATCAGCGCGGTGGGCCGACTCACGTGCACGAGGCCTGTGAGACCTCGTGAACCCGACTGCTCAGCGGTATCGGCGACGTCAGCGTCGTCGACGGTCCGCGTCGCGTCGGTTGATTCCTTCTCGGTATCGACAGGTACGTGCGCGTTGTCGTCGGCGTGTGTCGTGCTCATCGTTGTTGCCTCGCGTATCGGGTGCGATGGTGTCGGTCGGCTACTACTTGTTCGCTGCCTCGTTGACCGCTGCGATCAATGCGTCGGGCGTGCTGAGCTGGACCGGCTGCCCGTTGATCTTGATCGTCGGGGTCGCATTGACGCCGGAGTTGAGCGCCTTCTGGGTGGTGTCCTTCACAAAGCCGCTGAACTGCCCATCGCCGATGCACTGCTTGAGGTTCGTCGCCCCTACCTGCTTGGCGATCGAGTTGAGCTCATCGTTGGTGAGGCCGGGGCCGCCCTCCTCGGGCTGCTGCGCGTAGAGCGCGTTGTGGAACTTGAGCCAGGTGTCGAAGTTGCCGTCACCGGCGGTCGACTGCGCGACGCACGCCGAGGCGTTGGCCGAGCGGGAGGAGTAATTGGTGGTCGACATGCGGTCGAGGAACGCGATCGGCATGTAATCGACGGCAACCTTCGGGTTGTTGCGGATCTGATCCATGGCACCGGCGAACTGGGTTTCGAACGCGCGGCAGGCGGGGCACTGGAAGTCCTCGACGACCGTCACCGTGACGGGCGGGGTGGTGCCCTTGGGTGCCGTGGTGATCCGATAAGCGTTGTCGGTGGCGACGGTGACGTTGCTCGACGATCCGGTGGCCGACTCGTGGGAGACCAGCACCCAGACGCCGATTCCGACCGCCAGGGCGACCAGCACGACGGCTGCACCGATCTTTATCAGCAGGGAACGGCGCTTCTCCGCCGCTCGCGGGTCAACGATCGGCTTGCGACGCTTGTCGGCCACAGGTCCCTCACATCTCTTTCGCTCGTCATCTGGGGTGAGGACCGACCACATCGTCGTCGACACGAATGCGCCGACACGGCGGGATACCGGTCCATCGCCGTTCTCAAGGGTACGCAAGCCTGCCTGAGAAAAGTCATAAGGCTTAGGTCCCCACCTGCGTCACGGGCAGGTCAGCTGGTGCGTTCACCCCGACGAGGAGCGTTGGCTGCTCCGATCAGCGCTTCGCGGGCACGGGCGACTCGCGAGCGCACCGTGCCGACCGGGCAGCCCGTGACCTCGGCCGCTTCCTGATACGACAGCCCGAGGACCTGCGTCAATACCAGGGCCTCACGTCGTTCCGGAGGCAGATCGTCGAGCAGAAGATTGACGTCGACGACGTCTTCCCAACCGGTCGTGCGCGGCTGCCGGGTGTCGGCGGCGTCGATCCAGTCGACGCCTCCCGCGATACGCGGGCGCGACATCGCACGTCGTACGTCGTCGGCGCAGACGCGTCGTGCGATCGCGAGCAGCCAGGTGCGCGCCGTCGAATTGCCTGCGAAGCGGGGGAGTGAACGGATCGCCCTGAGGTAGGTCTCCTGCGTCAGGTCGTCGGCGACGCGGGGGTCGGCGAGATGTGCGACGAATCGCCAGACGTCGCGCTGCGTCTCCCGCACGAACTGCTCGAGCGCCCGACGGTCGCCACGAGCGGCCGCGAAGGCCAGTTCGGTGACTTCAGCGTCGTGGTCGGACGCCGCGCGGTCGGCGGGGGCGGTCATGGGGATCAACCCTAACCTGCGGGGTCATCGCGGATCGAGCTCGGGCGGTAGGCCGCGGTACTCCTTGGCCGGTGGCGAGGCGAACTCACCCGACGCGGTACCCGTGTGCAGGCCCATCGCTGCCATCGCCGAGAGCATCCCGACGCCGGCGGCGACGCCGTCGATGACGGGGACTCCGAGGTCGGCGGAGAGTTCGGCTGCGAGGTCGGCCATGCCCGCGCAGCCGAGCACGATCGCGTCGGAACCGTCCGTCGCGAGTGCTTCACGACACGCCTTCGCGAGGATCTCGGCGGTGTCGGGGTTGGTCTCGAGTTCGAGTACGGCGATCTCACATGCGTGGATGCCGCGGCACTGCGTGCTGAATCCGTAGTGCGACACCAGATCTGCGGCTCGTCCGATCGTCCGGTGCAATGTGGTGACCACCGAGAACCCTCGGCCGAGCGGCGCGGCGAGATGCATTGCCGCCTCGGCGATTCCGAGAACGGGTGCGACCGCGAGTTCACGAGCGGCGTCGAGGCCGGGGTCGCCGAAACATGCAACCAGGTATCCGTCGGCATCGGGGTTGGCGCTGATCGCGCGGAGTAGTCCCGGAACGGACAGCGCCTCGTCGACGTGGCTCTCGATCGACGCGGGTCCGGCCTCGGAGGTGATCGCGACGATCTCGGCGTCGGGCCGTGCCACCGACCGTGCTGCCGAGGCGATCACCGCGGTCATCTCCGCGGTCGTGTTGGGGTTGATGACGCACAACTTCATCGGTGTGGTTGTCTCCCTTGCCTTCTCGTGTAGGGGTGTTCTCGTGGGTTCGTGCGTTGCGAGGAGTTAGACCACGGCCTCGTGGCGACATCGCGACCCACGCAGTTGCGTCGGAGCGGTATCGCCACGAGACGGGTGTCAGGATGCGGGCTCGGCCTCGGGACTCGACGTCGAATCCGTTGTGCCCTGTGTGCCGGCCTTGGCGTCGGCGGCAGGGCTTGCCGTCGGCGAACCGGGAAGCATGGTGCCGTCGGCGGCGACCTCCATGTCGGTGGTGATGGTTGCCGCAGGGACGTGCATGCCGTGGAGGAAGTACGGCGTGGCCAACTTCATTCCGGCGTAGTAGAAGACGAGACCTGCTGCGGCGCCCATGAACCAGGTGAAGCTGGCCTCGTACGACGTGCCCCAGATGACGAAGCAGATCGGGATGATCGACGCGAGCACCACGGAGATGACCGCGACCGGGTTCCAGCCGCCGCGATAGTGGTAGGCCCCCTCCGGGCTCATGGTGAACAGGTCGTCGACGATGATCTTCTGCTTCTTCACGAGGTAGAAGTCAGCGATGAGAATGCCGAACAGCGGTCCGATCACGGCTCCGAGGGTGTCCATTGTGTAGTGGATCGCGCTCGCGTTGTTGAACAGATTCCACGGCGTGATGATGACCGACCCGATCGCTGCGATCATGCCGCCCATGCGCCAGGAGATCTTGGTGGGCGCGACATTCGAGAAGTCGAATGCTGGGGAGACGAAGTTGGCGACGATGTTGATGCCGATCGTGGCGATCGCGAACGTCAGCACGCCGAGGACAGCAGCGGTGGTGTTGTCGATCTTGTCGACGATGTGCACGGGGTCGGTGACGATCTTGCCGTCAGCATCGCGGCCGATCACGGTGACGCCTGCCGAGACGGTGCACACGACGAGGATCGAGAAGAAGAGGAAGTTGACCGGGAGGCCCCAGAAGTTGCCCTTCTTGACCTCGCCGAAGGTCTTGCCGTAGCGCGAGAAATCGCCGAAGTTGAGCATCGGACCCGAGAAGTAGGAGACCACGAGGGCGAAGGCGCTGATCATCATGGTGATGGTCGGCCACGTGCCGCTGATGCCGGAGCCCTCCGACAGGTCGAAGTGCACATTGCTCCACCCGGCCTTGGCGATCAGGTACGCCGCAAGGGCGATCATGACGACGTAGACGGCGGGTCCGCAGAAGTCGATGAACTTGCGGATGGTGTCCATGCCGTTCCAGAAGACGAGCGCCTGCAGCACCCACATCACGACGAAACCGGCCCAGCCGAGCAGTGACAGGCCGAGGAAGGAGTGAGAACCGTTCTCGCCATACGGCTCGAGTGCCGGCCAGAACTTCAATGCCAGCAAACCGAATGCCGTCGATGCCAGGTATGTCTGAATTCCGTACCAGACAACGGCAATGGAGCCGCGGATGATCGCCGGGATGTTGGCGCCCTTGACGCCGAAGCAGATTCGCGTGGTGACCGGGTAGGGCACACCGGCCTGCTGGGAGGGCTTTGCCACCAGGTTGCACAACAGGTTGACGGCGACGATGCCCACCAACAGTGCCACGAGGACCTGCCACGACGAGATGCCCAGTGCGAAAAGGCTTCCGGCGAACACGTAGCCGCCGACGCTGTGCACGTCCGACATCCAGAACGCGAAGATGTTGTACCAGGTCCAGCTCTGCTCT
This sequence comes from Gordonia sputi NBRC 100414, assembly GCF_000248055.1. GTDB lineage: Bacteria > Actinomycetota > Actinomycetes > Mycobacteriales > Mycobacteriaceae > Gordonia > Gordonia sputi. Next base: position 50,608 of record NZ_BAFC01000042.1, read on the forward strand.
TTCAGCGGAGCGAGATCCTCGTTCGTCAATTGCTGGTCGTAGCCGACCTTGATGATGCTCTCGCCCGCCGCACTATGGTGCTCGGTGGCGATTTGCGCGTCGGGTGAAGCGCTCATGATTCTCCTCGGGCCTTGGTGACATCGGAGTGGTCTCCGAAGTGCCTGAGTCGAAACTAAGAACGATTTGTTACCCGACAATTAACGCGCAAATATATTCCGCGTCACACCGAATATATTCGCGGATCAGTCCGCGATGGTCCCGGAGTGCGTCGCGGATCGGTACCTGCGACCGGTGCGCGAATCGTGAACGGCGCCGACGACGGCGACCGCCGCGATCACCACACCCGCGACGAGTAGCGCGGTGCCCATGTGGATGCGCATCAACACCACACCGAGTGCCGCGCCCGCGATCAACGAGACGACCGCGGCGGTGCGTCGACCTGTTCCGCCGCCGCGGCCCGACCCGAAGAAGGAGTCGGCGGCGAGGCCTGTGATGGTCGAGGTCACGACGACGGTCGTCACGTCTTTGACGGCCACAGCGCGGGCCGCGGCGGCCTGAATGCCCATCGCGGTGGCCGCGATCGTCGTCACCGTGATCATCACCGCATGTTCCGGGTCGTCGCCCGAGATGAACAGGGTGATGGCCAGGGCGACCATCGTTGCCGAGACCACTGCGAACAGGATCGTGGAGCCCAGCGTCCAGCGCCGGTCGGCGCGCCGTAGTGTGCGACCGCCGATCGCGGCACCCACCATGAAGCCCGCGAGTGCCATTGCGGGTCCGAGGATCGGCAGACCCGAACCGCCCGCGAGCGCCATGCCGAGGATCACGACGTTGCCGGTCATGTTGCCGGTGAAGACCTTGTCGAGACCGAGGTAGCCGACGGCGTCGTTGATGCCGGTGGTGAACGTCAGAGCCAGCATCAGTGCCAGGTGCATACGTTCGGTGGGAATCGCGTAGATGCGGGTCAGCAACGCGGGAATCCTCCTGGTTCTGGGGTGGCAACCGGACGCGCGGTCGCGAAGTCGATCGCCCGGGCGATGAGTGCGGTGTCGCTGCCGCGCGGGCCGACGAGGCTGCGTCCGATCGGGCCATCCGACGTCTCGCGGTGCGGGAACGTCACCGCGGGTCGACCTGTCGCGGCCGCGATCGCCGTCAGTTGCAGTGTGGCCGTTCGGGTCTTCTCGACCTCTGCGTCGGATGCCCACCGGCGAGGTGCGGCCGTTGCGGCCGCGGGAATGTCGAGGAGGTCATCGCCGAGTCGCTTGTCGATCTGCGCCGCGAGGGCAGCCAGGTCGTCACGTGCTCGGGCGTCGTCGTCGGCGTCGATGGCTGCCGCTGCGGCGAACCGCGCAGCTGCCGATCCCTCGAGTGCACCGGGATGCGCGGTGATCCAGTCGCCGTGGACAGACCATGCCTGGAACGCCTGGTGTACGCGGAATGCCTCGGCAAGACGGGCGAGTTCGACGTCGTCGACGTGGATGTCGTCGAGTGTTGCCACACCGGAACCGATGGCGGTCGTCGACGGGTCGTCGAGCAGTGTCGTGGTCGCCAGTGCCAGGATGTCGGGGTCGCGACTCAGGAGTCCGATGGCGTCGAAATCCGGTGCCAGCGGTAACAACCCGCGCGTGGAGACGGACCCGTGCGTCGAACGCAGGCCCCACAGACCCTGATACGACGCGGGGGTGCGGATCGACCCGGCGGTGTCGGTCGCGAGCCCGAGGTCGGCGTCGCCGTGTGCGACGGCGCTTGCGGGGCCGCTCGACGAGCCACCGGGAAGCGCTGCCGGGACCGCGGCGTTGGGGGGTGTGCCGTGGTGCGGGTTGTCGCCCGCCATCGAGTAGGCGAACTGGTCGGTGCGGGCGATGCCGCGAATGTGTGCACCCGAGTTCAGCAGCCGCGCAACGGCTGTGGCGTGCTCAGTGGCGATCGGGGCCGATTGTTCGTAGGCGGGTACCCCGCCGCCGGTGGCGAAACCGGCCACCGCGAAAACGTCTTTGACGGCGACTGTCGTCCCGGTCAGCGGTCCCGGTGCGCTCGACGCGACGAGGGGATCGCCGACGACTCGCCACACCGTCGAATCGAATCCGCGACGCGGCGTGCTCGCGTGGACCGTGGCGAGCCGCCAGGTCGTGTCGTCGCGTCGCCACAGCTGCGACTGCACGGCCCGGCCTCCGTCGGGTACGTCGTAGACGACGAGAGCGTCTCCGAGATCGGTTGCACGAGTGCGGATCTGAACATCACGCAAGCTGCCGATGGCGTGTGTGAGCGCGCCCGAACGCAGTGTGTCGGCGACGCCGTGGAGCACCCCCGGTCCTGCGACGCAGGTGACGTCGGCGCACAGAAACCGGTGCAGTGCTGTGCGGTCGTCTCCTACCGCCGCCGCCCAGAAACGACGTACGACGGCGCCGAGGTCGTCGGGTGCGGTCACTGCGCGAAATCCGATCGTCGAATCCGCGCGTGCACGCCCTTCACGAGGTCGACGACCTGCGAGATGTTGAAATCCGTTGCGGCACTGAGATAGGCGAGAGCCTGTGGGGGTTCCATGCCGTATCGCACTCCCAGCAGCGAGATCGCGGACCGGACGCAATTCTGCACGGCCACATCGAGGTCGGGGTCGAGGCCGGTCGGGATCAAGAACTCCCGGGTCTCGGCGACCGGGGCCACGAGGCCGCCAAAGCGTGCGGCGACGTCGGAGGCGGGGATGACGTCGAATCGGATGGTTGCCCGTAGCGACGCTTCCAGCGCCGTCAGGGCGACCTCGCCGTCGCCCTGCGCGAAGTGGGGGTCACCGACATACGCGAGCGCACCGGGAACCTGCACCGGCAGATAGAGGGTCGCGCCCTCGGTCAGGAGCGTGAGGTCGAGGTTGCCGCCGTGCGGGCCGGGCTGAATCGAGTTGCGCCGCACGGCGCCTGCAGTGGCAACGCCCATGATGCCCAGGAACGGGGCAAGCGGAAAGCGTGCGGCCAGTTGCGGGTTCGAGGACGATAGGGGCAGAACTCCGCGGGCCTCGTCGCCCTCGCCTTCCACCGAGACGAATGCGCTGTACGTCGCACCGCCGATCGGGTACTCGCCCGGCAGCGAACCGCGACCGTGACGATTCGACACGACGCCGTAGGGGACCCGACGCCTGGTCTCCACGACGGTCATCGCGAGAAGGTCGCCGGGCTGCGCACCACGCACCTCGATGGGTCCGGTCACGACATGCGGTCCGTCGACGCCCTGGACATGCGTGCGGTCGGAGGCGCACAGGGCGACTGCCTCGTCGAGCACCATGTCGGGATCGACGCCGTGCCCGCCGAAGAAGCCACGGGGATCGCGCCCCTGGTCGGCGAGAATGCCTTCGTGGCTGAGGGTGTCGATGGTGACGCTGGTTCCCGGGTCGATCGACATGATGGCGGTGTCGGTCGCGCAGGGCAGATCGCCCCAGAAGACGTCGTCGTGCCGGCAGGCCAGGTAGTCATCGCCGATGATCGGGCCGGAACCCGCTGGGAGGATGACGTTGTCACTTGCGGTGCGGGTGGTTCCGGAAGGCTGAGCGGTCCCGAAGTTCTGGATTGTCACTGATTGCTCCGTTCGACGAGTCGGACGACTTCTTCGAGGTGTGCGGTCATGGCGGCGACCGCTTGGTCATGGTCGTTGGCGCGTACGGCCTCGAGGATGTCCCGGTGGCCGTTGTAGGAGTTGCGTCGACCTTCGCGGGTGGCGTGTGAGCGCGCGCGAACCGTCTGGACCCACCCCGCACTGAGTTGGCACAGCGACACCAGCAGTGGGTTGCGTGCGGCACGCGCGAGCTGCATGTGGAAGGCGACATCCTGGGCCAGCGATTCGGTGGGATTGAGGCCGGTGTGGGTCGACGCCAGGATGGATTCGAGCGCAACGAGATCCGATGCCGTTGCCCGGTCGGCTGCGAGGCCGGCGACCTGCGGTTCGATCAGCATGCGTAGTTCGGCGACGTGATCTTCTTCGGCGTCGGCGCTCATCGTCTCCAACAGTGCTGTGGCGTTGGCCGAGCGGGGTGCGACGACGGTGCCGCGTCCGGGTGTGCGGGTGACGAGTCTGCGTTGCTCGAGGTCGCTGAGTGCTTCGCGGATCGTGGTGCGGGAGACCTCGAGGTTCTCGGCGAGTACGCGCTCGGGCGGCAGCTTGTCGCCGGGGGAGAGGTCGTCGACCACCACTTTCTCCAGGTAGGCGGCAGTGCTGGCACTGAGTGTGTGTCCGCGACGCAGCATGCTCTCTCCTCGTACTTGGCGAATCTTGGTCTCTTGGTATGACCAACTTTAACCGATGCGTTACGGCTCGTGCAGTGCGAGGAAACAACTCCGACCGAAGGTGAAGACAGATCTCGACGCCGTGTGACGCGGCGTCGAACCACCGAAGGAGCGACCACATGGACCTGGTTCTGCGCGACGCACGGTTGTCTGACGATGGCCCAGTCGTCGACATCGAGATCGACGACGGGCACATCCGCGACATCTGTTCGCAGAGCACGGCTGTGGCGGTCGAGACGATCGAATGTGCGGGCCGCGTGGTGATTCCGGGCCTGATCGAATCGCACATGCACCTCGACAAGGCGCTCCTCAACAAGGAGGAACCCAACCGCGACGGCACGCTCGCGGGCGCGATCTCGGTGACCGGCGCGCTCAAACGTCGCTTCACCCCGGATGCTGTCGCCGACCGTGCACGGCAGGTGATCGATCAGGCGATCATCAACGGCACCAGCCTGATTCGGGCTCATCCCGATGTGGACCCGATCATCGGGTTGCTCGGCGTCGAGGTACTGCTCGAGCTGCGCGACGAGTATCGCGGGCGCATCGATCTGCAGATCGTCGCCTTTCCACAAGAGGGAATTCTCAAGGCGCCCGGCACCATCGACCTGATGCGTGAGGCGCTGCGTCGCGGCGTCGACGTGGTGGGCGGGTGTACCTACAACGAAGCCGACGTCGCCGACTGCCACCGCCACATCGACATGGTCTTCGACCTCGCCGAGGAGTTCGGGGTAAGAGTCGACATGCACGCCGACTTCGCCGACGACGCGTCCGATCCGCGTTTCGGTCTGGCCGCACGGATCGCCGAGGTCACCGCAGACCGCGGTATGGCTGGGCGGGTCGCGGTGGGGCACATGACGTCGTTGGCGGGCCTGCCCGTCGGTGAGCGTCGCGCCGTGCTCGCCGACCTCGCGGCGTCGGGCGTCGCGGTGGTTCCCCTGCCTGCCACCGACATTCACCTCGGCGGGCGCACCGACACCCACAACATTCGACGAGGTGTGGTTCCGGTGCGCGATCTGTGGGACGCGGGTGTGCAATGCGCCTTCTCGTCGAACAACGTGCGCAACGCCTTCACGCCCTACGGGAATGCCGACCTACTCGACATCGGCCTGTTTCTCGCGCAGATCTCGCATCTGTCGGGTCCCGACGATCTCGCCAAGGTGCTGAACATGGCCACCTACTCCGCCGCCGACATCGTCGGTATCGCCGACCGGTACGGAATCGCGCCGGGCCGACGAGCGGATCTCGTTGTGCTGTCGACACACAATGTCGCCGACGCCCTACTTGATCGGCCTGACCGCTGCTTTGTCATCAAAGACGGGCGCGTCGTCGCCCGTACCACCCGATCCACCGAATTGTTGGAGGTTGTCCATGCGTGACCGCATTCCCCACGAGATCGTCGCGTCCATCCTCGCGGGTCTGACCGCGTTCATCGGCGGGACCGCGCTCAACCTACCGCCCTGGGCGATCTTCATCGGTTGGGCCGGAACGTTTTTGCTCGGCGGTCCGTCCTGGGCGAACGCCAGGCGCTTGTGGCTGACCATGCCGGTTGGGTCGACGTTCGCGCTCGTCATCGTGCTCATCGATACGCACATCGGCACGATCGCCGGGGAGGGGCGGTTTGCGCAGAACCTCGTGCTTGCGGTGATCATCTTCGTGGTCAACTCGGCGTTGATGTTCTCCGGGAGGATCGGGGCGCTCGCGTTGATCCCGGGCATGTTCCTCGGCTTCGCCTCGTACTTCGCGACCTTCTTCGGCGGATTCGGGTTCGACGCGGGAAATCCCTGGGCCGCGTGGGTGTCCGTGGTCGCGATGAACTTCCTGGGACCGGTGTTCGCGTATCTCTCGGTACGCCTTGCCTTTCCGCGCGCAGCCTCTTCCGGCGAAGCCGCGTCGGCAACCTCCGACATCTCCGTCGCGGCATCCGATCATGAGGCGAACCCGGATGCCGAGCCGACGTCCCGGAATGTTCCGTCAGCCGAGATCCGGTCGCACACCGAGTGATTCGCTGGTCTCGATGATCGCTTCCTCGAGCCGGGCGTGATGAACACCCGCGGCGGCGAGGACGGCCGACGTGTCGCGGGCGGTGAAGGCGTCGAGCAGGTCGGCGTGGTCGGAGTTCAGCTTCGCCTGGGTCGGGGAGTCGACGGACCGCATCACCTGGAATGGTTCGGTGAGGTTCCAGGTCGCGTCGAACATGTTGAGTAGACGCGGCATCGCGCACGGGGCGGTCAGCGTGGTGTGGAACCGCCGCGACACATCGTGAAAGGCCTTGCCGTCGTTGAACTTCGTTGCGGTCAGGAGTTCCTGGTGAAACTCGGTGGCCGCAGCGATCTGCGCGTCAGTGATGTTCGAGACGGATCGGGCGAGAGCGGCCTGCTCGAGCACACCGCGAACGAAGTAGATCTCCTTGAGTTCGGCAAGGGACAGTTGGCTGACGTGATAACCGGAATTGCGCTGGTGGTCGACGAGACCTTCGCCGACAAGGGTTTTCAGTGCTTCGCGGACAGGGATCGCGCTGACACCAAACGCGTCGGCGATGTCGGCGAGCATGATCTGAGTTCCGGGAGGCGCGCCGCCGGAGAGAATCAGTCGACGCAGTTCCTCGAGCACGTTGGCGCGATCGTTGCCCGACCGGGTCTCGGCGAGCTGGACGAGCAGGCGGTTGGTCATCTTGCTACTCATGGTGCACGTGCCCCTGCTTGCGGTCTCGAACTTCCCGATGTGCCGACGCAGCAGAGGGGTGACGTGTGATCCATTGCGCCACAGCCTCGGTGAGTCGCTGCTGATTGTGGCGCTTGACGATCTCGTGGCCCTCGTCGTCGAACATCAGAAGTTCGGCGATCCCGCCGCGGGCACGCAACTCGTCGACCATCTGCTGGGATTCGCTGACCGGCACGTTGGTGTCGTGTGCGCCGTGGACCACCAGCAGCGGCGCGGTGATGTCGTCGATGCGGTGGATCGGAGAGAGATCGCGGAGTAGTTCGCGATCGGATTCGGGGTGCCCGTACTTGGTGTACGCCGCGACGGCGATCCACGGTTCGGTGTTCCGGAAGAACGACTCGAGGTCGCTCATGCCGCAGATCGCGATGCCCGCGGCGAACACTTCGGGATGAAAAGTCAACGCCGCCAACGTGAGGTAACCGCCATAGGAGCGTCCCGAGACGTAGAGGCGGTCGGGATCGGCAACGCCGGACGAACACACATGCGCCGCACAGTCGGCCGCGTCGTCGATGCCCGCGTACCGGCCGTACCGGTCGTCGGCGTGAGAGAAGAGACGACCGTAACCCGACGACCCGCGCACATTGGGTGCGAACACCGAGATCCCGGCGTCGACGAGTGGTCCGAACAGGAACTGGTAGTCGGGACGGGTCTCGGCCTCGGGGCCGCCGTGGAAGTACAGCAGACACGGCGGCGGGCCCACGTCGGTACTCTTCGCGCGATACAGCCAGCCGGACAAGGGCATTCCGTCGCGCGCGGAGAACTCGCGGTACTCCGGACGCAGCGCCGACGACGGGCCGGTGCCGGTGATGACGTCGTCGCGGATTGGGGTCACGGTGGATGTCGGCGTGTGCACGAGATGGACGAGCGGTGAGTGCTGTGGGCACGAAATGGTCAGTGCGACAATGGTTCCGGCGGCACTGATCGACAGGTCCGACGCGACGTCGCCGGGCAGCGGGATCGGTTCGTGCAGGGTCTGATCCGGCAGGGTGAGGATCTGCAGTTCGCTTTGGCCGCCCACGTTCCAGAGCATCGCGACCGTCGACTGGTCGTTACTGACCGCGAACTCGTCGAGTCCCGCGCCCGCGCGCTGGGCGAGGACACGGAAACGCTTTCCGGTCTTGGAGACCTCGACGCCGAGCAGGCGGGGGAACTTGGCATCGAAATCGCTCGTCACCAAGGCCTGCACGCTGTCTAGGTCGCGGCTGGAATCCTGTGGGGGGCCGACGAACACGAGCGATGGGTGGTCGAATCCCTGGTCGAGGATGTAGCCCTGATCGGTCACCGAGCCGGGGTCGTTGGGCAGGATGGTCGACATCGACATCTCGTCCGAGCCGGTGGCGTCGTCGGCGTCGTTGCGGCGGAGCAGCAGCATGTCGTGGTATCCGCGCGGGCCGACGCGAAGGAGCGCAGCACCCTTCCAGGAGTCGATCAACTCGCCGCCGACGCGGACGTCGAGTATCTCGGTCGCGCCCGTTCCGGGATGTGCGCGAACCGAATACGCCGTGCCGTCGGGGGTCGTCGCGGTGATCAGGACCCAGTCGGTGTCCCAGCCGACGAGCGAGACAGTGCCGAACGAACGTCGGGAACCGAGCGTCGCCCGGTTCGACCAGTCGGATTCGGTTTCCTGGCGGTTGCTCCCGATGCGATGCGACCTGTTGTCGTCGGGATCAGTGGTGACAACCCAGACCTGGTGGTGCTCACCGCCACTCGGCGCCAACTCGACGGCGAGCCATTCGCCGTCCATCGAGTGCACGAGCTTGCGGACGGGGCCGGTTGCGGGGACGCTGACCCAGCGCAGCTCGCCGACACCCTCGGGCGACAACACGCGTTGTGCCGCACGCGGATAGCCTGCGCCGTCGTCGACGATGTAGGCGAATGCCCTGCCGTCCGGCGAGACCGACGGCCCGTAGGTGTGCCACCCGCGATCGTCGAAGTTGACGAGAGTGGTCTCGTCGACCTGTTCGTCGACGATTCCGGTGTCGGTGATGTCGTCCGCGCTCACCGTGGGGTGATGTCTTCCATGGCCTGCAGCCACATTTCGAGTACGGCGAGCTGCCACAACTCGTTGGAATCGAGCGTGGTGCGTGTGCCGTTGGGATCGGCAAACAACCGGTCGAGGGTCTCGGGCCGGTACAGGGCACGGTCTTTCGCCGACTGCGCGTGCAGGGTGTCGGTGACGAGATCGAGTACGCCGCCCTCGAGGTGACGGATGCCGGGGACGGGGAAGTAGCCCTTGGTGCGGTCGATCACCGCTGCGGGCAACAACTTTCGAGATGCTTCCTTGAGCACCCCTTTGCCGCTCGGATTCAGCTTGAGGTCGGGCGGGCATGTCGCGGCGAGCTCGACGAATTGGTGGTCGAGGAACGGCACACGTGCTTCGAGGCCCCACGCCATCGTCATCGTGTCGACTCGTTTCACCGGGTCGTCGACCAGCATGACGGTGGTGTCGAGACGCAACGCGGCGTCGACGGCCGAATCCGCACCGGGGGCGGACTGGTGTGCGAGTGCGAATTCCCAACTGGGGTCGTAGTTGCTGTCGCCGAGCAGGTACTGATCGTTGAGCAGCGCCAGGATATCGGCGTGCGAGCGGTCGAAGAAGACCTCGCGGTAGGCCTTGGTGGTCTCTTCGCGTGCGATCCCCTGCAGCGGGGGATACCACGAGTAGCCGCCGAGGATCTCGTCGGCGCCCTGCCCTGACTGCACGACCTTGATCGACTTGCTGACCTCCTGCGACAGGAGATAGAAGGCGACGCAGTCGTGGCTGATCATGGGCTCGCTCATGGCCGCGATGGTGTCGGGGACGGCGGGCAGGAGGCGATCGGTGCCGATGTGGATCTTGTGGTGATCGGTGCCGAACGTGTCGGCGATGAGGTCGGAGTAGGCGTACTCGTCGCCGGATTCGCCTCCCGCGGAATCGAATCCGATGCTGAACGTCGCGAGATCCTTCTGCCCCTGCTCGGCGAGCAGTGCCACGACCAACGACGAATCGATTCCGCCGGAGAGCAGCACGCCGACGGGGACGTCGGCGACCATGCGACGTCGAACCGAGGTGCGCAGCGAATCCATCAGTTCGTCCTGCCAGCGCACCGCATCCCAGTCGGCACGGCTGGGGTCGGGCGCGAAAACCGGTTCCCAGTAACGACGTTCGGTGCTGCGTCCGTCGGGCTGGATGACGCGCACGGTGGCCGGCGGCAACTTGCGCACGCCGTTGTAGATGGTGTGGGGTGCGGGAACCACGGCGTGGAAGCTGAAATAGTGATGCAGCGCAACACGATCGAGCGTCGTGTCGACATCGCCCGCGCGCAGGAGCGCCTGCAACGACGACGCGAAGCGCAGCCGTCCGGGAGTCTCCGAGAGATAGAGCGGTTTGATTCCCAGCCGGTCGCGCGCGAGGGTCACCACACCGGAGTCGGTGTCGACGACGGCGAACGCGAACATCCCGATGAGGTGATCGACGCAGTCGGTGCCCCACGCGTGGAACGCCTTGATGATCACTTCACTGTCGGCGTGGGAGAAGAAGCGGTAGCCCTTGCCCTCGAGTTCTGCGCGCAGTTCCTTGTAGTTGTAGATGCAGCCGTTGAACACCATCGCGAGACCGAGTTCGGAGTCGACCATCGGCTGCGCGCCGCGTTCGGACAGGTCGATGATCTTGAGCCGTCGATGCCCGAGTGCCACCGACCCCTTCACGAACAGTCCTGAACCGTCGGGACCGCGACGGGTCATCGAGCAGGTCATGGTGTCGACCGCAGAGGCGTCGGGCGCCGAGCCGTCGAACCGGATTTCACCGCAGATGCCACACATGTAGTCAGTCCTCTCGGTTGCTTGACTTGTTCAGCCTAGGAGTTTCGCCAGGGCCCGGCAGGGCGAGTGGTGCGCCAGGTCACGCGGTCGGCGTGACCCAGGTGGTGATCTCGCAGTGGACGACCTCGACGCCCCGCGTGTCGGTGATCGAAATCGACACCACCACATCGCGTCCGGAGTCGATGTCGGCGAAGTCGACGGGTTCTGCGAGCGTGGCGACGGCCGACAGGCGGGTGGTCGCCTTGGTCAGGTAGTCGGCGGTCATTCCCTTCGGAATCCACCGATGCGTCGTCGGTGTTGTCGCCTCCATCAGCATGCCCATCGCAACCTCGGCGAGGTTGCAGGCAGCGATGGCGTGGAAGGTGTGGATGTGGTTGTAGACGCCGAACCACTTGGGTGCGGTGACCTTGCAGTATCCGGGCTGCATCTCGTCGACGAACGGCAGGATCGTGCCGAAGTACGGCACGCGCACCGACATCCCGAGGGAGAAGAGCGTCTTTCCGAGCGCGTTGTCGGGAAGTTTTCGGCGCAATGCGTAGGTGGGCGAGAGAGCAGCGCGGGTCACGGGCGTTGGCGTTGATGACGATTTGGCGTCGGACATTGCCCGGATGCTACTCGGGCGAGGAACCTTGATGGGGTGACGCCTCCTTCCGAGAAGGACCCACCGCCCTCAGATCACCCGGATTCGACCGACCAGCCCAGTTCGACCGAGCAGTCCGATGCGACCGATCACGGCGATTCGGACAGCCCGACGTCGAGCGCCGACCACGCCGAACACCCGCACCACTTCCATCTCAGCCCCACGTGGTGGCGCGGTGGCATTCCGCTGATCGTCGGCGTGATCATCTACTTCATCCCGGCTCCGGCAGGCGTCGACGCCAACGGCATGCACATGCTCGGGATCTTCGTCGCGACGATCCTGGGACTCATCCTGCAGCCGCTGCCGACGGGTTCGGTGGCGATCATCGGGCTCGCGCTGGCGATGGTCACCAAGACGATGACGCCCAAAGAGGCGCTCGCGGGCTTCTCGAACACGACCATCTGGCTCATCGTCGCGTCGTTCTTCATCGCCGAGGCGTTCATCGTCACGGGTCTCGGGCGTCGGGTTGCGCTGATCTTCGTGCGCGCGATCGGCAAGTCGAGTCTCGGGTTGGCGTACGGGATGGGGATCGCCGATCTCATCCTCGCCCCCGCGACGCCGTCGAACACCGCACGCGCGGGCGGAGTGATCTACCCGATCGTGCGATCGCTCGCCGAACTCGTCGACTCGACGCCGAAGACCGACGCCTCGCGGCGCAAGCTCGGCGCCTACCTGATGCTGACGGCGCTGCAGGTCAACGTGGTCACCTCCGCCATGTTCCTCACCGCGATGGCGGGAAATCCGCTGGCCCAGGAGGCCGCGGAGAAGATGAAGATCGAGATCACCTGGGGCAATTGGGCTCTCGCCGCGATCGTTCCCGGTCTCGTCAGCCTCGTCGCGACGCCGTGGGTGATGTCGAAGATCTACGCGCCGACGCTCAAGAAGACACCGGAGGCCCCCGCCCTCGCGCGCGACGAACTGAAGAAGAGTGGCTCGATGTCGCGCAACGAGTGGATTCTCGCCGCCACGTTCGTGCTGCTGCTCGTCCTCTGGTGTCTTGGCAAACAACTGAACGTCGACGCCACGACCACCGCCTTCGCGGGCATCGCGATTCTTCTCGTCACCGGGGTGCTGACGTGGAAGGACATCGTCACCGACACCGGAGCGTGGCAGACGCTGATCTTCTTCGGTGTGCTTGTCGCGATGGCCGACGAACTCCGCAAGCTCAAGGTGATCGACTGGGTCGGCGACAAGGTGGCCTCCAGCGTCGACGGCCTGCCGTGGCTGGTTGCGTTCGCCGTCCTCACGCTCGTCTACTTCTACGTGCACTATCTGTTCGCGTCGAACACCGCGCAGATCGTCGCGATGTATGCCGTGTTCCTCGGTGCGGCGGTCGCCACCGGAGCGCCGCCGCTGTTCAGTGCGCTGGTCTTCGGTTTCATCGGCAGCCTGTTCGGCGGATTGGCGCACTACTCGTCCGGTCCGGCCGGTGTCATGTACGGGTCGGGCTACATCAAGACCAGTGAGTGGTTCCGCGTCGGCTTCCTGATGTCGGTGGTCAACATCATCATCTGGACCGCGATCGGCGCGCCGTGGATGAAACTCATCGGGATCTGGTGACGCTCAATTCGCCTTGCGGCGCAATCCGAATCGCAACGCCTCGCGGTTGACCCCGGCGACGGCGTCGAGCGGAATCCCGGCCGGACAGACGTCGGCGCACTCCCCGTAGGTGGAGCACGGGCCGAAGTCCTGTTCCATCTGCCCGGTGATCGCGTGCGCCCGCCTGCCACGCTCCTGTTTGCTCTGGGTCAGTGCGGCCAGATGGAGCAGTTTGGCGCCCGCGAACAGGTGCGCGGCACCGTTGGGGCAGGCGGCGACACATGCGCCGCAGCCGATGCAGGCCGCGTAATCGAGGGCCTTCTCGCTGGTGTTGTGGTCGACGAGTTCGGCGTCGGCATCGGGGGCCTGACCCGCCGCAACCGCGACGTGCCCGCCGGCTTCGATCACCCTGTCGAGTGCGGACCGGTCGACGACGAGGTCGCGGATGACCGGAAAACTGCTCGCGCGCAACGGTTCCAGCCGCAGGTCGCGCCGTCGAAGTGTCGGAGGTGTTGTCGACACGACGGCGTGTTGGGTGTCGGACCATGTGGGCGCCCGTTCACCATCATCCCGCAGGCGCCGCACACGCCTTCGCGGCAGTCGGAGTCGAAGGCGATGGGTTGCTCGCCCGCGTCGACGAGATGATCGTTGAGGCGGTCGAGGACGTCGAGCAGTGACATCTCGGCCGTCGCGTCGTCGACCACGTAAGTCTCGAAACGCCCGTCGTCGTCGGCGTCGGCCTGCCGCCAGGCTTCGATGGTGATTCTCATGCCGGCATCCTCACTGATCAAGTCTCACTTGTAGTTTCGTGTCTGCAACGGCACCGCACTGAACTCGAGTGGTTCGCGGTGGCGGATCTGCTCCCCGGTCGGCGTGGTCTCCCACGCGGAGGCGAAGGTCCAATGCTCGTCGTCGCGCAGCGCCTCGCCCTGCGCGGTCTGGTGTTCGACGCGGAAGTGCGCGCCGCACGACTCGTCGCGATCGAGCGCGTCGAGGCACATCAGTTCTGCGAGTTCCATGAAATCGGCGACGCGGCCCGCCCGTTCGAGTTCCTGATTGAACTGCGCGCCGCTGCCGACAACCCGTACGTCGGACCAGAATTCGTCGCGCAGCTCGCGGATCTCGGCGATGGCCGTCGTCAACGAGTCGGCGCTGCGCATGACGCCGCAGCCGCGATAGAGGATCTCGCCGAGCCTGCGGTGGAAGCGGTCGGGGCCGGTGGTTCCGTCGACCGCGATCAGCCGGGATATCCGATCACACACCGATGTGACCGCGTGCTGCACAGCCTCGTGATCGAGTGGCAGCGGTTGCTCACCGAGCAGGGGCGCAAGGTAATTCGGCACCGAGTAGGGCAGGGTGAACCAGCCGTCGACGCATGCCGACAGCAGCGAGTTGGCGCCGAGGCGGTTGGCGCCGTGGTAGCCCCACCCCACCTCTCCGCCGACGAAAAGACCTGGGATCGACGACATCTGGTCGAAGTCCGACCAGAGGCCGCCCATGGTGAAGTGAGCCGCAGGCGCGATACGCATCGGGACTTCGTAGGGGTCTTCGCCGGTGGCGTCGCGGTACATCGAGAAAAGATTGCCGTAGCGCTCGGAGATGGTCGATTTGCCAAGGCGCGCAAGGGCGTCGGCGAAGTCGAGGTAGACGCTGTTGTGCAGCGGCCCCACTCCGTGCCCGCCGTTGATCTCGGTCACGGCCGCCCGCGATGCGACGTCGCGCGGGGTGAGGTTGCCGTAGGCGGGGTAGCGGCGTTCGAGGTAATAGTCGCGCTCGGCGTCGGGGATGTCGCCGGGCGGACGGTCGTCGTGCTCCTTCTTCGGAACCCAGATGCGGCCGTCGTTGCGTAGCGACTCGCTCATCAACGTCGTCTTGGACTGCCACTCCGCGCTCACCGGCAGCGCGGTGGGGTGGAACTGGATGAACGACGGCGATGCCAGCAGCGCACCACGACGATGGGCACGCCACGACGCCGTCGCGTTGCAGTTGCGCGCGAGCGTCGACTGGAAGTAGACGGTGCCGTACCCGCCGGTCGCGAGCACGACGGCGTGCGCGGTCTGCGCGGTGATCTCGCCGGTCACCAGGTCGCGGACGACGATGCCTTGCGCACGACCTTCCGCCACGATCAGATCGAGCATCTCCTGGCGGGTGTGGAGGGTGACGGTGCCCGCCGCGACCTGTCGGAGCAAGGCCTGCGACGCCGCGACCTGCAACTGCTGGCCGGTCTGGCCGCGCGTGTAGTAGGTGCGCGACACCTGCACCCCGCCGAAGCTGCGGGTGGCCAACGATCCGCCGTACTCGCGGGCAAAGGGCGCGCCGATGGCGTTGAGGTGATCGATGACCCGCACCGACTCCTCAGCGAGGCGGAAGGCGTCGGCCTCGCGGCCACGGAAATCGCCACCCTTGACGGTGTCGACGACAAAGCGGTGCACCGAGTCGTTGTCGACCTTGCGTGCGCGTGCGGCATTGATGCCGCCCTGCGCGGCGACGCTGTGGGCTCGCCGCGGGGCGTCGTGGAAGGTGAACGACGACACGTTGTAGCCGAGTTCGCCCAGAGCGGCGGCACATCCGGCTCCCGCCAGACCGGTACCCACCACGATCACGGTGAACTTGCGCCGATTGAGCGGGCCGACGAGCTTGTAGGCGTCGCGTCGACGCTGCCACGCGGTTGCCGGGTCGCCGTCGGGGACTCCGCCGGTCAGGTCGGTGCCGATGCGGCGGAGGTCGTCGAGGTCGGCCTCGAGATCAGACGTCGCGGCGTCGGGTGCGGTGTGCGTCATCGTCAGCTCACCAATCCCGCCAGAACGGCGATGGGAATCGAGATGTTGCCGATCATCACCGCGGCCGCGACGACGAGCGCGACGAGAGCGCCGAGGCGTCGAGTGCGGTGCCCGGTCGCGCCGAGGTCGTTGACGACGCTCCACAGCCCGTGCACTAGATGCGTGCCGAGGAGCACCATCACCAGGATGTAGAACGCGGCCACCGGCCAGCGCTGCAGACTCTCGACGAGGTTGTGATAGGCGTGCGAGCTGGTCTCGGTGGTCGACACGAAGTGGTCGCTGGCCGCGGGTCGGGTCCCGGTCGTCAGGTCGAGGATGTGGAAGACGATGAAGATCAGCAGGACCAGGCCCGTGTAGGGCATCAGCGTCGCGGGGAGTCGTTTGATGCTCATGCCCTTGCGCCGGAAGCGACCCTTGGCCTTGTGGGAGCGCCCGATCAGGATGAACGACGCTCCGACGTGCAGTACCAGGCAGAGTGCGAGGACCGCGCGGAAGATCCACAGCATGCCCTCGTAGGGCAGGAGGGGTTCGAGCAGGGTGCGCAGCCAGTGCGCGTAGTCGTCGAAGTGGCCGGGGCCGGTGTAGACCTTCAGGTTGCCGATCATGTGAACCAGCACGAACAGTGCGAACACCGTGCCGGTCAGCGCCATGGTCACCTTGAGCGTGACGTTGCTCGGACGTGGACGTTTCGACGTCGGCATCGGCGTGACGGCGCGTGGCGTTCTGACGGGCTTGTCAGCATGCGGGGGTTTGTCGGCGCGTGGGGGGATGACCGTACTCATGTGCGGACCTGTCATCGACCCGAGGGCTGGGCGGGCCGGATGTGGATGTCCCTGCGTCCACGCTAATCATGTGTCGCGGATTGGGACCGCCCGTGGCGACATTCCGACTCGATTGATTCGGAAATGTCACACCGCCGGCGGATCGAGCGGGGTGAGCACGGACTGGCTATAGCAAGAGCGTCATGAACTGGTTGTGCGGACTGGCCTGGTAGTCGGCGAACGGCGGGCACGACACGAACCCGGCACTGCGGTACAGCGAGATCGCCGGAATGTGCAGCTCCGCTGTGCCGGTTTCCAGACTCACCCGCCGGTACCCGCGTCGACGGGCCTCGTCGATGACATGAGTCAGCAGCGCGCGGCCGACGCCGGTACCGCGTGCCGTTGGAGCGGCGCGCATCGATTTCACCTCGCCGTGCGTCGAGTCCAGCTCTTTGAGGGCGACGAATCCTGCGAGTTGTTGGTCGTCCGGTGCGCCGGTCCATGTTGTCCAGAAGCTGACGCCGGGAGCGGACAGGCCGGAGGCGTCGAGGGCGAAGGCGTGCTCCGACATCACCGACCGCAGCTCACGGAGATGATGCTCGAGAAGGTCGGCGACGTAGGGGGCGGTCGGGTCGTCGAGCCTGATGTCCACGGTTTCCCAATCGGTCGGTGAGAAGTAGGGAAGTAGATGGGTATCGTCGCATGTTCTCAGCGAGAGAATCCGCTGGCCCCGACCTGGATTTGAATCGAGGCCCCGACCTGGTGCATACTTGTCGGGTTGCCTTGACCGGCGGACGTGGTTTCACTGCGGCCCCGATCGGGTGAATGACTCCCAAGGCCCCCGAGTTCGGGACCAAGGGCGTGTAACGCGTGCGCCGAATCCGGTTCACGGACACGACACGCCCGACCGCGGGTGCCGGAGCACACCGGCTCGTACCAGCGACGAGCCAACGTACAACGACAGATGAACAGCGTCGATCCCCGACTCACGCGGAGATCTATGTGCCCGCCGGCCGGTGTCGGCCCCAGGTGCGCGGTGTTTGTCTGTCGAGAACAACTGACGGAAGAGGACACAGCGTGGCGGGACAAAAGATCCGCATCAGGCTCAAGGCCTACGACCACGAGGCGATCGACGCTTCGGCGCGCAAGATCGTGGAGACCGTGACCCGTACGGGTGCACGCGTCGTCGGCCCGGTGCCGTTGCCCACCGAAAAGAACGTGTACTGCGTCATCCGCTCGCCGCATAAGTACAAGGACAGCCGCGAGCACTTCGAGATGCGTACTCACAAGCGACTCATCGACATCCTCGACCCGACGCCGAAGACCGTCGACGCGCTCATGCGCATCGACCTTCCGGCCAGTGTCGACGTCAACATCCAGTAGGGCGGGGGCGAAGAGAAATCATGAGTAATCAGAGCGCGACCAAGGGCATTCTGGGCACCAAGCTCGGCATGACCCAGGTTTTCGACGAGAACAACCGTGTCGTTCCGGTCACTGTCATTCAGGCAGGCCCGAATGTCATCACCCAGCTCCGTAACGCCGAGCGTGACGGCTACACCGCCGTGCAGCTTGCCTACGGTGCGATCGATCCCCGCAAGGTGACCAAGCCGGTCGCAGGCCAGTTCGCGAAGGCAGGCGTCACGCCGCGTCGCCACCTGGCCGAGATCCGCGTCGCCGACACCAGCGAGTTCGAGGTCGGTCAGGAACTGACCGCTGAGATCTTCGCCGACGGTGCGCTGGTCGATGTCACCGGCACCTCCAAGGGCAAGGGATTTGCCGGCGCGATGAAGCGCCACGGCTTCTCCGGCCTTGGTGCCAGCCACGGCGCGCACCGCGTGCACCGTGCCCCTGGCTCGATCGGTGGCTGCGCCACCCCGGGTCGTGTCTTCAAGGGCATGCGGATGGCCGGTCGCATGGGTAACGACACCGTGACCACGCAGAACCTCACCGTCCACAAGGTGGACGCCGAGGCCGGTCTGCTGTTGATCAAGGGCGCCATCCCCGGCCGTAAGGGCGGAATCGTGGTCGTCCGTGACGCTGTGAAGGGTGGTGCGAAGTGAGCACCGAAACCACAACGAAGCTGACGCTGGACGTCAAGACCGCCGACGGCAAGACCAACGGAACCGTTGATCTGCCCGCCGAGATCTTCGACGCACCCGCGAACATCGCACTGATGCACCAGGTCGTGGTGGCCCAGCAGGCCGCCGCTCGCCAGGGCACACACGCAACCAAGACCCGTGGACAGGTCAGCGGTGGCGGCGCCAAGCCGTACCGCCAGAAGGGCACCGGTCGCGCCCGCCAGGGTTCGACCCGCGCACCGCAGTTCACCGGTGGTGGCGTCGTCCACGGCCCGCAGCCGCGTGACTACAGCCAGCGCACCCCCAAGAAGATGAAGGCAGCCGCTCTGCGCGGCGCGCTGAGTGACCGTGCTCGTAACGAGCGCATTCACGTCATCACCGAGCTCGTCGCAGGCCAGGCGCCATCGACCAAGAGCGCTCGGCAGTTCTTGGAGGCACTGAGCACCCGACGTAAGTTCCTCGTCGTGCTCGGCCGCGAAGACCTGACCGCGTGGAAGAGCGTTGCGAACCTGAAGAACGTGCTGCCGATCGCTCCCGATCAGCTCAACACCTACGACGTCCTCGAGTCGGACGAACTGGTGTTCAGCGTCGAGACGCTCAACGCGTTCATCGCACAGAACACGTCGACGGCCAAGTCCGTCGCCAATGAGACAGAGGAGGCCTGAGCATGGCTACGCAGGCTGACCCGCGTGACATCATCCTGGCGCCGGTGATCTCGGAGAAGTCGTACGGACTCATCGAGGACAACGTCTACACCTTCCTGGTTCACCCGGACTCGAACAAGACGCAGATCAAGATCGCCGTCGAGCAGATCTTCGATGTGACCGTCACGAGCGTCAACACCGCGAACCGCCAGGGCAAGCGCAAGCGCACCCGCGCAGGCTACGGCCAGCGCAAGTCCACCAAGCGCGCGATCGTCACGTTGACCGCAGACAGCAAGCCCATCGAGATCTTCGGAGGACCGGTCGGCTGACCGGGACTTCAGAGAAGGACTGAGAACTCATGGCTATTCGTAAGTACAAGCCGACGACCCCGGGTCGTCGCGGATCGTCCGGCGCTGATTTCGCCGAGATCACTCGCGACCACCCCGAGAAGTCGCTGGTTCGTCCGCTGCACGGTCGCGGTGGACGTAACGCACACGGCCGGATCACCACCCGGCACAAGGGCGGCGGTCACAAGCGCGCATACCGCTTGATCGACTTCCGTCGTAACGACAAGGACGGCGTCAACGCCAAGGTCGCTCACATCGAGTACGACCCGAACCGCACCGCCCGCATCGCGCTGCTCCACTTCGTGGACGGCGAGAAGCGCTACATCATCGCGCCCAAGGGTCTGTCCCAGGGCGACGTGGTGGAGAGCGGTCCCGCCGCCGACATCAAGCCCGGCAACAACCTGCCGCTGCGCAACATCCCGACCGGTACCCAGGTGCACGCTGTTGAGCTGCGTCCGGGTGGCGGAGCGAAGATGGCTCGCAGCGCGGGCGCTTCGATCCAGCTCCTCGGTAAGGAAGGCGCGTACGCGACCCTCCGTATGCCGTCGGGCGAGATCCGTCGCGTCGACGTGCGCTGCCGCGCAACCGTCGGCGAGGTCGGCAACGCCGAGCAGTCGAACATCAACTGGGGTAAGGCCGGCCGTATGCGGTGGAAGGGCAAGCGCCCGACCGTCCGTGGTGTCGTGATGAACCCGGTCGACCACCCGCACGGTGGCGGCGAGGGCAAGACCTCCGGTGGTCGCCACCCGGTCAGCCCGTGGGGTCAGCCTGAGGGCCGTACCCGTAAGAACAAGGCCAGCGACAAGCTGATCGTCCGGCGCCGTCGCACCGGCAAGAACAAGCGATAAGCACAGGAGGGAGTTAGAGAATGCCACGCAGCCTCAAGAAGGGCCCGTTCGTCGACGACCACCTGCTTGCCAAGGTGGATACGCAGAACGAAAAAGGCACCAAGCAGGTCATCAAGACCTGGTCGCGTCGTTCGACCATCATCCCCGACTTCATCGGTCACACCTTCGCCGTCCACGACGGTCGCAAGCACGTCCCGGTGTTCGTCTCGGACAACATGGTCGGGCACAAGCTGGGCGAGTTCGCCCCCACCCGTACCTTCAAGGGTCACATCAAGGATGACCGGAAAGCGAAGCGCCGGTAATGACTACGCAGACCGATAATCCCACCGCGAAGGCCACGGCCAAGTTCGTTCGCGTGACGCCGATGAAGGCCCGTCGTGTACTCGACCTGGTCCGCGGCAAGAACGTCGACGAGGCGCTCGACATCCTGCGGTTCGCACCGCAGTCGGCGTCGGAGCCCGTCTACAAGGTTCTCGCCAGCGCTGTCGCGAACGCGGAGAACAACCTGGATCTGGATCGCCGGACCCTGGTTGTCGCCACCGCATTCGCTGACGAGGGCCCCACGCTCAAGCGGTTCCAGCCGCGCGCACAGGGCCGCGCGTTCCGTATCCGCAAGCGCACCAGCCACATCACTGTTGTGGTCGAGAGTCTTCCCGAGAAGGCATCGTCCGCACGCGGCCGGTCGCGTCAGCCGAAGAAGAAGGGAGCCTGACAGTGGGCCAGAAAATCAACCCGCACGGCTTCCGTCTGGGCATCACCACCGACTGGAGTTCACGGTGGTACGCCGACAAGCAGTACGCGGAGTACGTGAAGGAAGATGTCGCCATCCGCAAGCTCCTCTCGCAGGGGCTCGAGCGTGCAGGCATCGCCAAGGTGGAGATCGAGCGCACGCGTGACCGCGTCCGCGTCGACATCCACACCGCTCGTCCCGGCATCGTCATCGGCCGCCGTGGCGCCGAGGCCGACCGCATCCGTGGCGACCTGGAGAAGCTGACCGGTAAGCAGGTCCAGCTGAACATCCTCGAGGTCAAGAACCCGGAGTCGGAGGCCCAGCTCGTGGCGCAGGGCGTCGCGGAGCAGCTGAGCAACCGCGTGGCGTTCCGTCGTGCGATGCGCAAGGCGATCCAGTCGGCGATGCGTCAGCCGAACGTGAAGGGCATCCGAGTCCAGTGCTCGGGTCGCCTCGGCGGTGCAGAAATGAGCCGCAGTGAGTTCTACCGCGAAGGTCGCGTGCCGCTGCATACGCTGCGCGCCGACATCGACTACGGACTCTACGAAGCCAAGACGACCTTCGGCCGCATCGGTGTGAAGGTCTGGATCTACAAGGGTGACATCGTCGGTGGCAAGCGTGAGCTGTCCGCAGCCGCGCCGGCAGCCGAGGATCGTCGTCCGCGTCGTCCCAGCCGTCCTCGCCGCAGCGGTGCCTCTGGCACCACGGCCACCAGCACCGACGCAGGTCGGGCAGCGGAGGCTCCTGCCGAGGCAACTGCTGGCGCCGGCGCCGGAGCAGAAAAGCAGGAGGGCTGAGGCATGTTGATCCCTCGTCGGGTCAAGCACCGCAAGCAGCATCACCCGAGCCTCAAGGGCCAGGCCAAGGGCGGCACCAAGGTGACGTTCGGTGACTTCGGCATCCAGGCTCTGGAGAGCGCCTACATCACCAACCGTCAGATCGAGTCCGCTCGTATCGCCATCAACCGGCATATCAAGCGTGGCGGCAAGGTGTGGATCAACATCTTCCCCGACCGCCCGCTGACCAAGAAGCCTGCCGAGACCCGCATGGGTTCCGGTAAGGGTTCGCCCGAGTGGTGGGTTGCCCCGGTCAAGCCGGGTCGCGTGCTGTTCGAAATGACCTACCCCGATGAGCAGACCGCTCGCGAGGCCCTGCGCCGCGCGCAGCACAAGCTGCCCATCAAGACCCGGATCGTGACCAGAGAGGAGCAGTTCTGATGGCACTCGGAGTTGCAGCAGCTGAGCTTCGTGATCTCAGCGACACCGATCTGGTCGACCGGCTCAAAGAGTCGAAGGAAGAGCTCTTCAACCTTCGGTTTCAGATGGCTACCGGCCAGCTCGACAACAATCGTCGTCTGCGGACCGTGCGTCGCGAGATCGCACGCATCTACACCGTGATGCGCGAGCGTGAGCTTGGTTTGGCGTCGGGACCGGATGGTGATGACGCATGAGTGAGGACCAGAAGGTGACCGAAACCAACACCGCTGAGCGGAACCGTCGCAAGGAGCGCATCGGTTACGTCGTCAGCGACAAGATGCAGAAGACCATCGTGGTCGAGCTGGAAGATCGTAAGCGTCACGCGCTGTACGGCAAGATCATCCGGACCACGAGCAAGGTCAAGGCCCACGACGAGAAGGGCGATGCCGGCGTCGGCGACCGCGTGCGGATCATGGAGACCCGCCCGCTGTCTGCGACCAAGCACTGGCGTCTCGTCGAGGTGCTGGAGAAGGCCAAGTAAGAGCCGTCTCCATACAACTTCACAGTCGGCAATGGCCCGTCCCTTTCCGGGGGCGGGCCATTGTTGTGTGTTGTGCGGTTGTCGTGTTGTGCGGTTGTCGTGTTGTGCGGTCGTGTGTTGTGCGCTTCTTCTGAGTGCGGTGGGACGAGGCCGTGTGTGTGCCGCAGAAACGACTCGACCCGCCTGACGACATGGTCAGGCGGGTCGGTGATCGGTGCGCCGCTACTCACCCGGAGAGGTGGCCGGTGAGCAGCTCGACCGTCGCGGTGAGCGGTCGTCCACCCCCGCTCACACAATAAGAATAGGGACGACGACGCGCGCTGGACCAGGGACTTTCGACCCGATTGCGGCTACGTGGTCACTGACTGAATCCAGTTGATGTCGTCGGGCGTGACCTTTCGGGATTTCTCCGCGTAGTCGGTATGCTCGGACAAGAAGTGTCGGACCATCGGGCAGACGGGGACGATCAGCTTGCCCGCGGCGATCGAGTCGTCGAGGGCTTCCTGGACGAGGATCGTGGCCAGGCCGCGTCCGCCGAAGTCGGGGCCGACCTCGGTGTGGTAGAAAACGCGCTCGGCGCTGCCGTCATGATCGCGGTCCCGGTAGGCGGTGAGGCCTGCGACCCTACCGTCGACGCTGATCTGGTAGCGGTTCTCGTCGGCGAGGTGGGTGACGTTCGTTTCGGCTCCGGTTTTGTCGGTTGTCATGAATCCGACGGTAGCGCGAGGCAGCGTGCTGTGGGGTCGGGTGCGTCAGTGCGCGGTGGCCGCGCGCCGATAGCCGCGCAGCGCCGGAATCAGGCAGACGGCGATGATCGCGACCGACCAGATCGCGACCTTGACGAAGTTGTGCGCCACCGGTTCGCCATTTGCCAGTGATCGCATCACCTCGATCGTCGGTGTCATGGGTTGGTTCGCGACGATCGGCTGCAGCCATCCCGGGTAGGCGTCGATGGGGGAGAAGCCGGAGTTGAAGAACATCAACACGCTCGAGATCAACGACAGCAGGGGGACGAGCGGAGCGGCAGGTCCTGCGCTCACCGCGAGCGCGAGTACGAGGGTTGCGTAGGCGATGCCGAACATCAGCGTGACGGCGATGATCCCGATGACCGAGGCCGCACCGCCGGTGATCCGAAAGCCCGTGGCGGTGCCGATCGCGAGGAGCAGTGCGGTCACGACGACGATGCGCACCACCTCGCTGCCGAGCCGTGAGGTGAGGTCGGCGGCGCGATGGATCGGCAGGACGTACAACCTCGTCAACAATCCTGTGTCACGTTCGGAGTTCAGACGCACGCCTGCCGCAACGGACCCGAACATGGCGCTCACGAGAATGACCAGCGGCACCGTCGAGTAGGAGCTGTCCTGTCCGGTTGCACCGCCGAGCGCGTCGCCGAGCACCACCTTGAACATGAGCAGTGTGAGTACGGGGACCACGACGAGTTGGACGAGCATCCCCTTGTCGCCGACCATCACCGACACCTGACGCCATGTCAGCGCGCCGCTCTGCGTTGCCCATGCGCGCAGCGACCGTTCGGACCGCGGGGTTGCAACCGGCATCTCGGTGGTCATCGAGCGGCCTTCCTTGCTCCGAGGGCGCCGAGCACGACTGCAGCGACCGCCAGGCCGATGCACCACCACACCGTCGGCATGAGTATCTCCCGTGTCGCACTGCCGTCGCTGAGCGCGCGCATCGACGTGGCGAACTGCGAGATCGGTTGATTGCGCACGAAGGGGGCGATCCACTCGGGGAACTGGCTCTCGGGAACGAAGCCGGTGGACATCATGCCCAGAATCAGTATCGGGAGTGAGAGCGCCTGGCTCGTCGCTTCCGGACTGTCGGACAACAGACCGATGGCGTCGGCGACAGCCGCGATGAGTATGCCGACCACGAGTGCAACGGCGAAGAGTCCGATCGTGTCGGCAGCGGAGCCGTGAGGGCGCCAACCCATGACGAGACTGGTCGCGGTGGCGCACATGACCGAGAGGGCCAACAGCAGCCCGTTGGTGCCCAGACGTGCGGTCACCGGAACCCACGAGCGCATGGGGAGGGTACGGAAGCGGGTGTGCACCCCTTTCGTCGCGTCGTTCGCGGCGCGCATGGCGGCGGCGGACGCGACGAAGCCCACCGACTGGAGTGCGATGATCGGCATGAGGAACTGCGCGTAGTCCATCCCGGGGTCGGCGTCCATGATCGAACGCAGTGGCAGATAGAAGCAGACCGCGAGCAGCACCGGGGCGACGAACGCGAAGATGAACTCGCCGTTGCGGACGATTCCGGCGACTCCTCGTCCGACGAGCACCCAGAGTTGTGTCAGTGCACGGGCGCGCGGCTCGGCTCCCGACTCGGGCGCAGCGACGAGCGCGGTGAGATTCTTCGGGGCTGCCTGCGTCATGCGCTGGCGCTCCGGTCGGACGGGTGCTCCTCGTGTAGATCGTCATCGGATACGGCGTCGGGACCGGTGAGCGCGAGGAAGACCTCGTCAAGGCTCGGACGTCGTAATGTTATGTCGGACAACCGAATTCCCGCGAGCGTCGTTCGACGAACGATCTCGACCAAGGTGTCGGCACCCTCTGGCGCCGGCACGGACACGGCGATCGTGTCGATGTCGCTTCCTGTCGTGTCGACCGACTGAGTGCTCGCTCGTGTCGCGCCGAGATCGCCGAGGCAGGCGAGCAGGGGTTCGAGTTCCTCCGCAGCGGTTGGCGTCACCTGATAGTGCGAGGCGCCGGTCGCGGCCTTGAGCTCCGCCGCGGTTCCAGAAGCGATCACCCGACCCTTGTCGATCACCACGATGTGGTCGGACAGGGAATCGGCTTCTTCGAGGTACTGGGTGGTCAACAAGATCGTGACGCCCTGATCGCGAAGTGCGGAGACGAGCCGCCAGACGTCCTGCCTGCTGCGCGGGTCGAGACCTGTTGTCGGTTCGTCGAGGAAGACCACCTCAGGGCGGGTGACCAGGCCGCAAGCGATATCGATTCGACGTCGCATACCGCCCGAGTACTTTCCGACGCGGCGCTCGGCGGCGTCGGTCAGGCCGAATTCGACGAGTAGTTCGTCGGCTCTCTCTCGCGCGGCCTGCTTCGTCAGTCCCATCAGCCTGCCGAAGAGGACAAGGTTGGCGCGCCCGCTGAGCGACTCGTCGAGTGCGGCGAACTGGCCCGTCAGCATGATGGATCGTCTGACCGCCGCGGCGTCGGCCACGACGTCGTGACCGGCAACGGTCGCCGACCCGTCGTCCGGCTTGAGCAGGGTGCACAGCATGTTGACCGTGGTGGTCTTTCCTGCACCGTTCGGTCCGAGGAGCGCCAGGATCGACCCCTTCTCGACGTCGAAGGTGACATCTTCGACGGCGGTGTGGTCTCCGAAGCGTTTACGCAGGCCATTGGCGGTGATGGCGACCTCGGGGGCCGCACGATGCCGAGCGCCCGACCCTGTGCTGGGCGAGGCAAGGTGTCTGCGGAACGGGTGTGCCATTCGGCACTCCTCTCCCCTGTGGCGGCTCATCTTGTAGTGGTGGCGTGACCTGTGCACCACCGAATGCCGGATCAGCCAAAATGATCCGGATTCCGCATTGAGCGCAGACTACATGTCGAATGTCGACCTGATCCAGTTTTGCTCAAATCGATTTCGATGTGCGAGGAAGTTAGCCCGTTCGGGGGACATGTGTAACGACGCGGTCGGCATGAGCGATCAATGTCGAGAAAGTATTTTTGTCACCTTATCCGGCCTGGTAATAATTTCTGAACTACTTCCTTCGATTGAATTATCGAGCGTTTGCTTCCGCGGAAATACACCTTGGGTGAGACTAGGTCGGGTAAATGGCGGGATCGGTTTCCAGGGCAGGCCGGCCGCAGCCAGCCGACGTAGCCAGCGGGGATCGGGGCGAGTCGGGACAACCCGGGAGTGAGGATATGAGCCAACAGCACGCGGCGGACGATCGTCGTGAAGCGGGACTCGCTGGTCCGCTACTCGAGCTGACGGCCGCTCAGCGCGGCATGTGGTTCGCGGAAAGTCTCTCTCCTGATTACTCGGTCACCGTCGCGCAGTACATCGACATCCGCGATGGCGATCGGCCGCTCGACGTCGAACTGCTCCGTCGGGTGATCACGGAGGTCGGCAGGGAGACCGAGATGGCCTTCACCAGGATCGTCGAGGTCGACGGTGTGCCGATGCAGTTTGTCGATCAGTCGGTCGACAACGGTGTTCATTATGTCGACCTTCGTGGCGAATCGGATCCGGTCGCGAGCGCCCACGACTGGATGAACTCGGATTATCGCGGCAGCATGGATCTGCAGTCAGACCTTCTCGTCGTTTGCGCACTTCTCCGCGTCGCCGACGACCGGGTTTTCTGGTACGTGCGCGCACATCACATAGCGCTCGATGGATACGCGGCACTGACCGTGGTGTACGAGATTCTCAACCGCTACAACGCTGAGGTCACGGGGGCGGAATACGTCTCGAAACCTGGCGCCAAGCTCGATGAATTGGTTGCCGACGATCAGAAGTATCTGACAGGAACCCGCCGCCAGGCCGACCGCGAATACTGGGCCGATCGCGTCCACGACCTACCAGAGCGAGTGACGCTGGCTCAGCAATCGGCAGCGGTTCCACTTTCGCCCTGCAATGCGGTCGCCGCAGCCGAGATCGATGCCGCTCGCCAGCAGACCATCGAGCGTCTTGCAGCGTCGCTGAACAGTTCGCCTGCGGTGCTGCTGAGCGCCGGATTCTCGGCGTTTCTCGCCCGGATGGCGGGAACCGACGATGTCGTTCTCAGCCTTCCGGTGACCGGACGTGCCACGGCAAAGATCAAGCGTGCGGCGGGCATGCTCTCGAATATGCTGCCCGTGCGGTTTCGCGACGTGACGCGCCTGTCGATGCGCGGCCTCGTGGAGCAGGCGCAGCTCGAGTTCACCGGTGTGCTCCGACATCAGCGCTACCGGTTCGAGGACATCCGCCTCGACGCGGGTTTGCAGGACGCCAACACCGCGTCGTTCGGGCCGATCGTGAACATCATGTTCTTCGACAAGCCCATCGAGTTGGTCGGTGCGAGCGTGGACTACCACATCCTGTCGTCGGGCATCCTCGAAGATCTGCGGCTCAATCTGTACCAGGCGAGTCCTGGCGCACGGATCGGCGTCGACCTGCACGGCAACCCCAATCTCTACGACGAGGCCGACCTGCGCGGCCACCTCGAGCGTTTCCTCGCGTTCCTCGATCGCGTCTTCGCGCAGCTCGACACTCCCATCGGCGACATCGATCTGCTGCTTTCCGGCGAACGTGCGGGCCTCCTCGACCTCGGCGTCGGTCCACTGCGGCCGCTCCCGGCGCCGTCCGCCCACCTCCTCGACGGTTTCGAGGCAGCGGTCGGTGAGACACCGACGGCCACGGCGATCGAGTTCGGCGACCTTCAGTGGACATACCGGGAGTTCGATGAGTTGCGGAGGCGCTTCGCGGCCATGCTGCGTTCGGCGGGCGTCTGCCGGGGCGATCACGTCGTCGTCTCGCTCGACCGCGGGCCTGCCCAGCTGGTAGCGATCTATGCGGTGCTCACCCTGGGCGCGGCGTATGTTCCCGTCGACCCGACGCAGCCCGACCAGCGCCGCGCGCTCATCGCCGACACCGTCGGCGCGCGACTGGTGATCGACGACGACTATCTCGTCGAGTGCGCGTTCACTGACGAGGGGTTCAAAGAAGACGGGTTCGACGACAGCGGGCTTCCCGATACCGGGGAGTTGGTACAAGAGTCTGTGGGTGGCGGGGCAACTGCCGCCTATGTCATCTTCACCTCCGGCTCGACCGGTGTGCCCAAGGGCGTCCAGGTCAGCCACGAGGCCGTCATCAACCGGCTCGGGTGGATGCAGGACAACTACAGCCTCGCCACCGACGATGTCGTGCTCTACAAGACGCCGTTCACCTTCGACGTATCGGTGTGGGAGCTGCTCTGGGCGCTCGGACAGGGTGCTCGACTGGTGATCGCCAAGCCGGGCGGGCATCGCGATCCCGCGTACCTGCGCGAGTTGATCATCTCGAGTGGCATCACCGTCTTGCACTTCGTGCCATCGATGCTCGACGTGTACACCGAGGTACTGGCGAACGAGGGGCACTCGACGCTTCTGCCGTCGACGGTCCGGTGCGTGTTCACCTCCGGGGAAGCGCTTCCGCGGCATCTCGCCGAGCGGGTGATCGCCGGATCACACGCCGACCTGGTCAATCTCTACGGCCCCACCGAGGCGGCGGTCGACGTCACCGAATGCACGGTGGGCAGCGACGACGGTCCGGTCCCGATCGGCAAGCCGGTGGCCAACACCCGGGTGCATGTCCTCGACGGCGCCCTGGCCCAGGTGCCGGTCGGTGTTGCGGGTGAGCTCTACCTCGCCGGTGTCCAGCTGGCCGACGGTTACGTCGGTCGTCCAGGGCTGACCTCCGAACGATTCGTCGCCGACCCGTTCGGGCCCGAGGGCACCCGGATGTACCGGACCGGCGATCTGGTCAGGTGGGCCGACGATGGGACTCTGCACTACCTGGGACGGACCGACTTCCAGATCAAGATCCGCGGACAACGCGTCGAGCCGGGCGAGATCGAGGCCGTCCTCGACGCCATGCCCGGAGTCGACGCGAGTGCCGTGGTGCCTCGAACGGACCTCGCGGCGGGACCCGTGCTCGTCGCGTACGTCCGGTCCGAGAGCACCGACGTCACCGAGAGCGCGGCACTGGCATGGTGCCGCGGGAATCTGCCCTCGCACATGGTCCCGGTTGCCGCGATGCGACTCGACGAGTTCCCGTTGAACCCGTCGGGCAAGCTCGATCGGAAGCGGCTTCCCACGCCCGAACTGAACCCCTCCGTCGAGTACGTCGCGCCGCGAACGCGAGTCGAGCTCGCACTCACCTCGCTGCTCACCGAACTCCTCGGTGTTGAGCGGATCGGATTGCGCGACAACATCTTCGCGCTGGGTGGCGATTCGCTGCTCGCCGCGCGACTCGTCTCGCGAGCGCGTAGCGAACGAAATCTCCAGGTCGATCTGACCACCGTGTTCTCGGCTCTGGACATCGGTGGTATCGCCGATCTGACCGAGTTCGGCGGCGAGCAGGAGTATGTGGCGTTGCGTCGCGTCGAACGGGAAGCCATGATCCCGTTGTCGCACGCGCAGACTCGGCTGTGGTTCGTCAATCGCATGGATCCCGGCGCCGCGACATACAACATGCCCGGCGCCGTTCGACTCGGCCACGAGGTCGATGTCGACGCGTTGCACGCGTCGATCGAGTTCCTCGTGGAGCGTCATGAGACGCTGCGTACACGATTCGGGTCCCACCTCGGTGAGCCCGTGCAGGAGATCCTCACGACCGCCGAGGCGATGGAGTTCCTCGACACCGAGGTGTTCGACGCGGTGGATCGACTCGACGAGTTGATCGCCGCAGAGGCGGCACGCGGCTTCGATCTCGTACGCGAGATCCCATTCCGGATCCGCATCCTGCGTGATCGTGAGGGATACGTCGTCGTCACCGTGTTGCACCACATCGCGGGAGACGGGTTCTCACTTCAGCCGTTGATCCGTGATCTCATGGTCGCCTACACGAACCTTCGTGACGGCAAGAACCCCGACCTCGAGCCGTTGGAGGTTCAGTACGCCGACTTCGCCATCTGGCAGCGCACACTCCTCGGCGAGCTGGAGTCGCCAACCGAACGTGCCGCCGAGGGCCTGTCGTTCTGGCGAACCGAGCTCGCGGACGTGGCCGACTTGCTGATGCTTCCCACCGATCGTCCTCGACCGCACGTCGCGACCGGGGCCGGCGGTTACATCGACGCGGATATCGATGCCGACCTCGCGACGGGTATCAGGGGTCTTGCGAGAGACCGCGGCGTCACACCGTTCACGGTGGTGCACGCTGCGCTGGCAATCGTGCTGTCGCGATGGGCGGAGGTCGACGAGGTCTCGATCGGTACGGCCGTGGCAGGCCGAGACGAGCCTGCCACCGCGGAACTGGTCGGAATGTTCGTGAACACGGTGGTGCTGCGTACCGCGGTGTCGTCGGTCGACACCGTCGCAGATCTGCTCGAGCGCGCCCACGAGACCAAAACCCGCGCGGTACAGCACGCCGACATCCCCTTCGAGTGGATCGTCGACGCGGTGAGTCCGGAACGCTCCGCCTCGCACACCCCGCTCTTCCAGGTCGCACTGACGATGCATCCGGGACACGCGACCACCCTGCACCACTTCGACGAATCGGCCCGACTCATCGACGCGCGCGTGCCCGCCGCGAAGTTCGACCTGTCGATCACGGTGACGGATCAGGCCGACGCGGGCGGCTACGATCTCGAACTCTCCTATGCCGCTGACATTTTCGAACATCGCACCGCGGAACGTGTTGCTGCACAACTTGATCTGGTGTTGCGCGCCATGGTCGCCGCGCCCGTTCGTTCGGTCGGGACCATCGACATCGTCGCCGATGAGGATCGGGTAGAGCTGATCTCCGGTGGCGAGGCACTCGCGGCACCCGCGCTGCTGCGAGACCTCTTCCTGGTCGGCGCAGAGAAGGCCGACCCGCATTCGCTGGCCATCGTCGGCACGTCGGAGATCACCTGGTCGATGCTCGTTGCTCGATCCAATCAGCTTGCGCGCGAACTCGTCTCGATGGGTGTCGGTCCCGGCGACATCGTCGCGATCTGCATTCCGCGTTCGCATCGATCGGTGCTCTCGATGCTCGCGGTTGCCGCGTCGGGTGCGGCATTCGTCAGTATCGACCCGGGTCTGCCCGCGACGCGCATCTCCGAGATCCTCGCCGATAGCGGAGCGGCGGTCGGACTGAGCGTCGAGGAGAGCGCGTCGCGTCTCCCGGACGCGATGGACTGGCTCGTCATCGGTCACGAGGACACCGAGTTCCGGCTGGCGGGCCACAGTGGCGCGCCGCTGCGTGATGCGGAACTGATTCGCACACCGCGACTGGACGACCTCGCCTACCTGATCTACACGTCCGGGTCGACCGGGCGCCCCAAGGCTGCGGCGCTGAGCCATCGCGGACTGTCGAATGTAGTCGCAAACCAGCAGTCGATACTGCGGCTGAACACCGAGTCACGCGTATTACACGTCGCGTCACCGAGTTTCGACGCGTCGATCTTCGAGATCCTGATGGCGCTCGGACAGGGCGCCCGACTCGTCATCAGCCCGGCCGGGGTGTTCGGCGGCGACGAGCTCGCCACCCTGATGAGGGACGAGGGCGTGACGCACGCGGTGATGACCCCATCGGCGCTGAGCACCATCGAGCCGGCGGCCGTGCCGAAGCTGCGTCGGGTCATCAGCGTCGGGGAGGCATGCCCACCCGACCTGATGCGACGCTGGGCGAGGGCCGGGCGTCGATTCCACAACCTGTACGGGCCAACGGAGGTCAGCATCTGGGCCACCGCCGCCGGACCGATGACCGAGCACGACGAGGTGTCGATCGGTTTGTCGATCCCCGGTGTCGGTGCGATCGTGCTCGACCGCGCGCTGCGGCCGGTCCCCACGGGCGTACCCGGCGAGTTGTATCTGCGTGGCGTCCAACTCGCTCGCGGCTACCATCGCCGCAGCGACCTGACGGCGTCGAGGTTCGTCGCCGACCCATACGCTCCCGGCGAGCGCATGTATCGCACCGGCGATCGCGTGATCCGTACCGTGCGTGGCGATTTGCGCTACATCGGACGCACCGACTTCCAGCTCAAGATCCGTGGCCTGCGTATCGAACCGGGGGAGGTGGAGGCCGCGATCGTCGACCATCCTCTCGTCACCGACGCGGTATGCCTCGGCGTGCCCGCGCCCAATGGTGACGACGTGTTGGTGGCGTATGCGACGCTGGCCGCGGGCGCGTCCGCAGATCCTGCGCACGTGCTCGAGCACGCCGCCACGCGACTTGCGGGTTACATGGTGCCGCACACACTCGTCGTGGTGGACGAATTCCGGCTCACCACATCGGGCAAGATCGATCGAAAGTCGTTGCCCGCGGTCGACTTCGGCACCGCCGCCCCGTACCGGCAGCCGGGGTCGCAGCTGGAGATGGTGGTCGCAGGCGTTTTCGGCCAGGTGCTCGGACTCGAACGTGTCTCCGCCGATGCCGACTTCTTCCATCTCGGCGGCAGTTCACTCTCGGCCACCAAGGTCACGGCACGCTTGTCGGCGCTGCTCGACCGTCAGGTTCCGGTGAAACTGCTCTTCGAGCGTCCGACGGTCTCCGCGCTCGCGGCGGCGTTGACGTCGGGGCCAACCGGTCAGGGCATGCCCGCGCTCCACGCGCGCAGCCGGACAGAACTCGTGCACGTGTCGGGCATGCAGCGGGGTCTCTGGCTGATCAACCGGGCCGAACCCGAGTCGGCCGCGTACAACGTGGCGATGGCTCTGCGGTTGTCCGGCGACCTCGACGTTCCGGCACTCACCCGTGCCACGATCGACCTCGGCCGGCGGCATGAGGCTCTGCGCACCGTCTACCCGATGATCAATGGTGAACCGGTGCAGGTGATCATGCCCGCCGACGCGCTCGACAACGATGTGCTGCTCGAGGTGCGCGACGTGGCGGGTTCCCTGAGCGCTGAGATCGCCGAGATCACCGGTGCAGGCTTCGACATCACCGTGCGGCCACCGGTCAGGGCGGTGCTGCTCAGGGTGTCCGCAGACGAGCACGTCCTCGTCTTCGTGGTCCATCACATCAGCGCAGACGGTGCATCGATGATGCCACTCGCGCGTGATCTCATGGCCGCCTACGCCGCGCGGCACGGTGGGGCCGAACCCGCCTGGAAGCCACTGGCCGTGCAGTACGCGGACTTCAGCATGTGGCTCTCCGAGCGCCTCGCTGTGGTCGACGACGGCGTGTCCGAGCAGGAGCGGCAACTCGCCTACTGGCAGGAGAGGCTGTCCGGCCTGCCGGAGATCCTCGAGCTGCCTGCGAGCAAACCACGTCCGAGGACTCCCGACTTCGAGGGTGCCGCAGTCGATTTCGAGATTCCGTCCGACGTTGTCGCGAAGCTCGAAGAGATCTCCCGCAAGCACCACACCACCCAGTTCATGGTCACGCACGCGGTGTTCGCGGTGCTGCTCGCGCGGCTCTCGGGTCGGGACGACATCGTGATCGGCACGCCGTTCGCGGGTCGCGGAGAGCCGTTGCTCGAGGACGTCGTCGGGATGTTCGTCAACACCCTTGCGCTGCGCACGCGGGTTGACGGAGGCGAGCGGTTCCTTGAGTTGCTCGATCGTGTCCGCGGCGACGACCTCGCCGACATGTCGCATGCCGCAATCCCATTCGACGAGATCGTCGCGCGAATCATGTCGCGACCTCCGACCGCGCACAACCCGGTCTTCCAGGTGATGCTGGCGTTCCAGAACGTCGAGTTCCCGGTGCTCCGCCTCGACGGACTCACCGTGGAGCCCGTGCGCGAGGAACTGACGTCCGCGAAGGTCGACCTGGCGCTCACCTTCTTCCCGAACGATCCGGAACGGGAGGCGCGAGGCGGTGCGCTGCGTGCCCAGTTCATCTACGCCACTGCTCTTTTCGACGAGGAGACGGTGAGCCGAATGGCCGACCGATACGTCCGGCTGCTGGCCGAACTGCTCGACGATCCCGAGCGCGCCGTGGGCGACGCCAGCATGGTCATCGACTCCGATCAGGTCGACGATCCCGCTGATGGCGATGAGCAGGCGTCGCTGTTCGAGCTGATCGCGGACGCGGCGACGTTCGATCCGGATGCGGCGATCCTGCCCGATGCGTGTGCGGTCAGTTTCGGTGAACTGTCGGCGCATGTGTCGGCGCTGGGTGCTGTTGTGCCCGATCCTGATTCGGCACTCACGATGGCTCTCATGACATTGGTTCCCGGACTCGCCACCGCGGGTCCCGACGAGCTCGACGACGTCCTGAGTGCACTGCACTCCCGCGCTCATAGTGTCGCGGTGCGCGACAAATCCACCCCTGTAGATCCCATCTAGCCGGAAGGTCTCGACACAGCCGTGACGGGTATCGACGCGAACGCAGTAGAAACATGCTCGGGGTGGGGTCGCCGTCCCGGTACACGGGATCTGATCGGGGTGACCGCACGGACCGATCCCGACGCCCTCGCGCTGTCCACACCGACCACGCTCACGTTCGGTGAACTCGAAGCCCGGGTTGCGCCGATGGCCACGGTGTTCGCCGCACGTGGTATCGACGCCGACGCCGCTGTCGCAGCCACCATCGCGCCCCTGGTGACCACACCCGGCGCCGACCCCGCGGCATCGGCCGCCCTCACGCAGGAGCATCTCGGACAGATACGCGCGGCGGCCGTCGACACGCTCGGCGGGGACGACTGGCAGTCGTTGCCCGGCCTCTTTCGACTCGCGGTGCGGCGCTTCGGCGGTCGGCTCGCGGTCACCGACACCTCCGGGGCCGAGCTCACCTATCGGGAGCTCGACGAGCTCTCCGACGCCGTCGCTGTGGGGCTCGGCGCATCAGGCGTGGAACAGGGCTCGGTCGTCGGACTCGCGACTGCCCGCAGCATCGACGTCATGGTGGCGATCCTCGGCATCCTGAAGGTCGGCGCGACCTACCTCCCACTCGACACCTCTCACCCCGCGGATCGCCTGCAGATGGTCGTCGACGACGCGGCCCCCGTCGTGGTGATCTCGGGCGAGGGCGGCCACGCCACACTCGACCTCCTCGGTGTCGCCCTGACCACGACGGCCGAACTCGCCGACCGTGCACGTCACGCGTCGGGGGAATTGCCTGCCGCACTCGACCCGCGACTGGCCGCCTACGCCATCTTCACCTCCGGCTCCACCGGCAGGCCGAAGGGTGTCGTCGTCGAACATCGGTCGGTGGTTGCGCTGTTGGCCGCAGCCCAACAGCATTACGGCTTCACCGAATACGACGTGTGGACGATGTTCCACTCCTACGCGTTCGACGTCTCGGTGTTCGAGATGTGGGGACCGCTGCTGTTCGGCGGCCGTCTGCTCGTCGTGGATTACCTGACGACGCGCAGCCCCGCGGAGTTCGCGGCACTGCTCGCGGAACAGTCGGTGACCGTGGTGTCGCAGACGCCGTCGGCGTTCTATCAGCTTGCCGCCGCCGTGCGCCCGCGTGGCGAGGCGTCTGTTGTTTCCGACGAGTTGTCGCCATCGGTGCGCTATATGGTCTTCGCCGGTGAGGCGCTCGACTTCGCCCAGGTGACACGGTGGTACGCCGATCGCATGGCGGGAGCCGGACGTCCTGGGCCCGTGCTGGTGAATATGTACGGCATCACCGAGACGACGGTGCACTCGACGTTCCGTGCGCTCGATCCCGAATTCGTCACGACGGCAAAGGGATCGGATGTCGGCGACGGGCTGCCGGGCCTCGAGATCCACGTGCTCGACGAGCGTTTGCGGCCGGTGCCAGACGGAACGCCGGGCGAGATCTATGTCAGTGGAACGCAGGTGACGCGGGGGTATCTTGGCCGACCCGAACTGACGGGTGTGCGCTTCGTCGCCGACCCGTTCGCCGGTGACGGACAACGGATGTACCGCAGCGGCGACGTCGCGGTCCGCCACGGTGACACCCTCGAATATCTCGGCCGATCCGACGCCCAGATCAAGTTGCGCGGCTTCCGGATCGAGCTCGGTGAGGTCGAAGCGGCACTGCTGTCCACACCAGGGGTGGATGCTGTCGCGGTTGCGGTCATGACGCGGGAGAACGGAATCGAACAACTCGTCGGTTATGCCGTCCTCGGCGAGGGCGCCGAGGTGTCTCCGACGGTGATCAGGTCGAATGCTGCTGCGCTGCTTCCTGACTACATGGTTCCCGACGTGGTCATGCTGCTCGACGATCTGCCGCTCACGGTGAACGGCAAGTTGGATCGTCGCGCGCTTCCCGACCCTGAGATCGTGGTCGAGTCCGAGTACGTGGCGCCGGGCACGGAGACCGAGAAGATGCTCGCCGAGATAGTCGCGGACGTGCTCGATCTCGAACGGGTCAGCGTCGCCGACTCATTGTTCGATCTCGGCGGCAACTCGCTGGCCGCCGCACGCATCGTCGGACGCGCGTCCGACGCACTCGGGGTCGACCTCTCGGTGCGCGACGTGTTCGACGCCCCGACGGTTCGCGGTCTCGCCGAACTGTCGGCTCAGCGTGCCGCCGGTCTACCCGCGGTGGTGGCACTGCCACGCCCAGAGCGAATCCCGTTGTCGTTTGCGCAGAGTCGCATGTGGTTCATCAATCAGTTCGACACCTCGTTGCCGACCTACAACATTCCGGCGCTGCTGCGGTTGGTCGGCGACCTCGATGTGCAGGCCCTGCGCGCGGCTCTGAGCGACGTGATCGAGCGCCACGAGGTGCTGCGGACCACCTTCCCCGCCGTCGACGACGATCCGGTTCAGGTGATCGGCGGTGTCGACGAGATCGAGCAGCGACTCGACTGGCGCGACGTCGACTCCTGGTCGCAACTGCAGACCGTCGCGATGACGGGTTTCGACGTGACCACGGGCTTGCCGGTCCGTGCCGCCCTGTGGGAGCAG
This sequence comes from Gordonia sputi NBRC 100414, assembly GCF_000248055.1. Taxonomy (GTDB): domain Bacteria; phylum Actinomycetota; class Actinomycetes; order Mycobacteriales; family Mycobacteriaceae; genus Gordonia; species Gordonia sputi. The sequence goes on from NZ_BAFC01000042.1 coordinate 87,985, forward strand.
GCGCCGGGGCAGTGGGTGTTCGCGTTGGTGATGCACCACATCGCCTCCGACGGCGAGTCGTTGCGACCGCTCGTCACAGATCTCGTCACCGCCTACATGGCCAGAACTGCCGGTGCCGCACCGGAATTCGCGCCGCTGGAAATCCAGTTCGCCGATTACGCCATCTGGCAGCACGACGTTCTCGGTTCCGCGGACGACACGGATTCCATCATCGGTCGCCAGCTCGGCTACTGGTCACGACAGTTGCGTGGACTGCCGGACGTGCTGGACCTGCCCACGGACCGGCCGCGGCCGACCGTGGCGTCGATGCGTGGTGCGCGTGCGTCATTCGACATCCCGGCATCGGTGGCCGAGAGCGTGGCCGAGTTGGCACGTGTGTCCGGAGTGACCCCGTTCATGGTCGTGCACGCGGCGTTGAGCGCATTGCTCGCCCGTCTGTCGGGGACCGATGACATCGCGGTCTCGACCCCGATCGCGGGCCGTGGGCAGCGCGTCCTCGACCCACTGGTCGGAATGTTCGTCAACACTCTCGTCCTGCGCGTGGGCGTCGACCCCACACTGACCTTCACCCAACTCCTCGACCGCGTGCGCGGCGTCGACCTCGAAGGCTTCGCGCATGCCGACCTTCCGTTCGAGTCCGTCGTCGAGGCGCTCGACCCGCCACGGTCGGAATCCTTTGCGCCGCTGAGCCAGGTCATGCTCACGTTCGATCAATCCGCGATGCCCGAGCTCGCCGCACGCGGTATCGCCGCCGCTCAGTTGCCCGGCCTCACCGTGGAGCCCGTCGACGTCGACGAGATTCCGGCCAAGGTCGACCTGACCTTCGGTCTGAGGGAGACCGGTGACGGCTGGTCTGGCGAACTCGTCTACGCCACAGACATTTTCGATGCCGACACCGCAGAGTCGATTGCCCACCGATTCGTTCGCCAGCTCACCGAACTGACCGAACAGCCGGCGCTGCCGGTGGGCCGCTCACGCCTACTCGACGACAGCGAGTACGACGAATTGTCGTCGGTCTGCGGCGGTGCGGCGGCAACACCGCGCCTGCTGGCGGACGTTCTCAGCGATGTGGCGGCACAGCATGCCGACGTCGTCGCGGTCACCGACGCGTCTGGCGCCGCGGCGACCTACGCCGAACTCGACGCACGGTCGGATGCCTGCGCCCGCTGGCTGATCTCACAGGGTGTCGGCACCGAATCGCTGGTGGCACTGGCGATTCGACGCTCCGTTGACCTGCTCACCGCGGTGTGGGCGGTGACGAAGGTCGGTGCCGGGTATGTCCCGATCGATCCCGACTATCCGGCCGAGCGCATTGCCTACATGCTGTCCGATTCGGGTGTGTCCCTCGGTCTCACGACGTCGGCGTTGCGCGAACAGTTGCCCTCCTCGGTGCAGTGGTCGGTGGTCTCCGACGTCATCACCGATCAGGATTCCACTGGGCACGCGTCTGAGCCGCTACGGTCGGACGAACTGGTGCGCCCGCGTCACCTCGACGCTCTCGCCTACGTGATCTACACGTCCGGGTCGACCGGTCGGCCCAAGGGCGTCGCTGTCACCTACCGAGGTATCGACAACTACGCGGCAGACCTGAGCCGGTACGGGGCGGGCGCCGGGTCGGTCGTGATGGGATATGCATCTCCGAGCTTCGACGCGTCGATCCTCGAGTGGCTGATCGCGTCAACCGGGGGAGCGACGCTCGCCTACCGGCCCGAGGGTGCGATCGGTGGAGAACTGCTCGAAGAGTTCATGCGCGAGGCTGCGGTCACGCATGCGTTCATGACGCCGACCGTCGCCGCGACAATCGATCCCGCAGCCGTCCCGGGATTGCAACTCCTGGCATCCGGGGGTGAGGCGCTGCCGCAGCGACTCGTCGATCGGTGGGCCGACGAGGTCGCCTTCTTCAACGCCTACGGCCCGACCGAGACGTCGGTCGCCGTCGCGAACAGCCGACGCAGCGTCGGCGTCCCGGTGCGTATCGGCGGACCCATCGGTGGTGTGGGCCTGCTCGTGCTCGACGACGCCCTGCAGCCGGTTCCGGTGAATGTTCCCGGCGAGCTCTACGTCCGTGGTGTCGCACTGGCCCGCGGTTACCTCGACCGAGCCGACCTGACCGCCGCACGCTATGTCGCCGACCCCTTCGGCGCCGGCGGCGACCGCCTCTACCGCACCGGAGATGTGGTGCGATGGCGCCGCACCGAGGGCGGCGAGCTGGAGCTCGAGTACTCAGGACGTAGCGATGACCAGGTGAAGTTGCGCGGTCTGCGTATCGAGCTGGGCGAGGTCGAAGCCGCCTTGTCGTCACATCCGGACGTCTCCGCGTCCGTCGTGATCGGCGTGGGTGGTTCCGTGGCCACAGCGCTCGCAGGCTATGTGGTTGCAGATGCCGGGCTCGATGTGTCGGCGGTGCGAGAACACCTCGAACAACGTTTGCCCGCGCACATGGTGCCCGCCACCATCACCGTCCTCGACGAACTTCCGCTGACGCCCGTCGGCAAACTCGACAAACGTGCACTCCCGACTCCGGAGGTCCCCGACGGCGACGACTATGTCGCGCCCGCATCGACCGCCGAACGCCAGTTGGCCGCAGTGGTCGCGGGCATCCTGGGGATCGAACGGGTCAGCGTCACCGACTCGTTCTTCGCGCTCGGCGGCGACTCGATCATGTCGATCCGACTCGCGTCGGCCGCACGCGACGCGGGCCTTGCCCTGTCGCCGCGAGACATCTTCGAACACAAGACGATTCGAGCGATGGTCCGCGCAGGCAGTGATGGCCGCGCGAGCGTGCCCCTCCTGTCCGAGCCGGACGGCGGTGGTGCCGGCGAGGTGCCGCTGAGCCCGGTTGTCGCATGGCTGCTCGAGACCGCCGGCGAACCCGCGCGGTTCAGCGACTTCTCGCAGTCCGTGGTGACGATCGCCCCCGCAGATCTGAGTCCTGCCATGCTCGCGGCCGTTCTCGACGCCGTCGTGGCTGCCCACCCGATGCTTGCGCTGCGCCTCCGACATACCGACGACGGGTGGGGTCTGCTCGCAGGCGCACCCGATGCGCGCGCAGAGGTGCGCGCCGTCCATGCCGACACCAGCACTCATTCAGCAGAGTTCGAGACGCTGATCCGTGCCGAGCACGCTGCAGCCCTCGGCCGTCTCGACCCCGTTGCGGGGCGTGTGATCGCTGCGGTGCTCGTGTCCGGAAACGACGGCGCCCGTGTCATTCTCGCCATCCACCACCTGTCCGTCGACGCGGTCTCGTGGCCAGTCATCATCGAGGACGTCATCACCGCTTGGGGTGCGCTGAGCTCCGGCGCCCAGATGGCATTGCGACCAGAGGTGACCTCTGCCCGAGCCTGGCACGACGCACTGGCAGCAACGGTGCGGGTCGACGACGAACTCGACTACTGGATGCCACGCACCGGACTTCGCACGCCCGGGTTCGACGTCGACGCGCCGGTCGGTCAGACTGCGCCCGCACCCGTGACCGTCGAACTCGATCCGGAACTGACCGAGGCCGTACTCGCAGACCTGCCGAAGGCGTTCGGCGCGACCACCGCCGACGTGTTGATCGCGGCGCTCGCGCGGGCGGTGCGCTCGTGGCAGAACGATCGCGGGCTGGCAGCAGATGGCCCGGTTGCGATGGTGACCGAGGGGCACGGACGCTACGAGGAGGTTCTCCTCGACGCCGCGGAACCCCGTAGGGCCGATTTGTCACGCACGGTGGGCTGGTTCACGACCATCGCGCCCTTCGTCGTCGATCCGGGTTCTGACGGGATTCACGCCGTCAAGGCAGCGAAAGAGGAGCGGCTGACCCGCCCCACCAACGGCATCGGTTTCGGATTACTGCGTGCCGATCAGCGAAGTCCGTTGTGGCGCTGCGATCTTCCGGCCATCGGCGTCAACTATCTCGGTGCAGTAGGCCAGGGCGTCACCGAGGCCGACACCGGGGTTCCGTTCGCGGTCGACACCCACGCGCCAGCGCTGGCGTCGACGGTGTCCGGCCTGATGCCTGCGACGAACGTGCTCACGGTCAACATCGCGTCTCGTCCGGGCGAGCACGGACGTGTTCTGTCCGCGGACTTCCTGTACGCGCAGGATGTGTTGACCACGCACGACGTCTCAGCCCTCGCGGCTGCATGGCTCCGCGAACTCGAGGGGATCGCGGCCGAGGTTGCGGCACTCGGCGATCCGGGTCTTTCACCGTCGGATCTGCCCGGCACCGGCATCACGCAGGCCGACATCGATACCGTGGCCAGGGCATATCCCGGTGCTGCGATATGGTCGCTGACTCCGCTGCAGCACGGCTTCTTCCTGCAGTCGGCGCTCGCCGACGCAGGCGGCGAGGATGCCGTGGATGTGTATGTGGGACAAGCCGTTCTGCGCCTGGCGGCGCCCGTCGACGACATCCGACTCCGCCGCGCGGTCGAAGGGCTGTTCTCCCATCACCCCGCCCTGCGGTCGAGCTATCTGCAGACTGCGGGCGGCGCGGTGGTGTCCGTCGTGCATCCGTCGGTCGACGTTCCGTGGCGCACACTCGATCTGGGCGACGTCGACGACACGCAGCGGCACGCGGCGGTCGACGAGGTCGTCGCCGCCGAGCGTGTCACACCATTCGACCTCGCAACGCCCCCGCTGTTACGGGTCGTGGCGATCCGTGACTCCGGTGGCGTCACAGTTGTGATCACCAACCATCACATCCTGTTCGACGGTTGGTCGGGCCCGCTCGTCTTGGCCGACCTGTTGTCGCTCTACGCCACCGGGGCGACCTACACCGGTGGACAGCTCACCGGGGCAAGCGATTTCGGCGACTTCGCGCGTCGCGTCGCCGGCGCCGATCACGCTGCGGGGCTGGCGGCCTGGGGTGAGGTGCTCGCACCGGTCGACGGCCCGACACTCGTAGCGCCCGGCGCGGTGGCGACCGCCGACGCGCTGCCGCGCAACCATGCGACGGTCGTCGACGCACAACTCGTCGCGGGGCTCGAATCCGTGGCGCGGGCGCAGGGTTCGACGCTGGCGACAGTTCTGCAGTTCGCGTGGGCGGTGTTGTTGTCCCGGGTGACGGGGGAACGCGTCGTCACCTTCGGCGAGACGGTGTCCGGACGACCCGCCGACCTCGACGACGCCGCGTCGATGGTCGGCCTCTTCATCAACACGTTGCCCGCGGTCGTCGACGTCGACCCGTCGAAGCCGATCGCCGAGGTGGTGGCAGCACTGCAGGAGTCCAAGGTCGCGGTGCTCGATCACCAACACCTCGGGCTGCCGGAGCTGATCGCGCTCGCCGGTGTCGACGGTGCCCTATTCGACACGCTGACCGTCCACGAGTCCTATCCCGTTGACACCGAGTCGATTTCGACGACCGACCCGTCGAGCACAGGGCTCGATATCACCGAGGTGGTGGTCAGTGACTCCACTCACTTCCCGCTGAACATGGTCACGTCGCCCATGAGCGACGGCGGACTGTCGATCACCCTGAAGTATTTGCCGAGCGCATTCGACGACGAGCAGATCCGCGTCTTCGCCGAGGCGCTCGGTGTCATCCTGCGCACCGTCGCGGGTCGACCGCAGTCGTTGGTTGCCGACATCTCGTTGCTCGACAGCACCGAGCGGGCGACCGTCGAACGGTGGTCTGTCGGACCGCAGGTCGAGGTGCCCGCGGCAC
>NZ_BAFC01000041.1 GCF_000248055.1 Gordonia sputi NBRC 100414
AGACGGTTGCTGATGCTGTTGCGGCGCAGGTGGTTCGGTCGCCGGGTGCGCCTGCGTTGTGGTGTGAGGGTCGGGTGGTGTCGTATGCGGAGTTTGGTGCGCGGGTGGCGGTGTTGGCGCGTGAGTTGATTGGTGTGGGTGTGGGGCCTGAGGTGGCGGTGGGGGTGTCGTTGGAGCGGTCGGTGGAGTTTGTGGTGGCTATTCATGCGGTGGTTGCTGCGGGTGGTCAGTATGTGCCGTTGGATACTCAGGCGCCGGTGGAGCGGGTGGAGTACATGGTGGGTACTGCTGGGGTGGGTGTGGTGGTGGTTGCTGCGGGTGCGGTGCCTGCGGCGGTGGTGGAGTTGGGTGATGGTGTGCGGGTGGTTGAGGTGGATGCGTCGGGGTCGGTGGATGTGTCGGTGGCTGCGGTGTCTGATGGTGAGCGGTTGGGGTCGTTGTCGGGTGATGCGGCGTTGTATACGTTGTTCACGTCGGGGTCGACGGGTCGGCCGAAGGGTGTCACCGTCTCGCACCGTTCCGTGCTCAACAGGTTGTGGTGGGGACTGGGCGAATATCCGTGGTCGGCAGGCGATCGGGTGGTGTTGAAGACGCCGGTGACGTTTGATGTGTCGGTTCCGGAGTTGTTCGCGCCGTTGATGTCTGGTGCGCAGGTGGTGGTGGCGCGGCCGGGTGGTCATGCGGATCCGTTGTATCTTGCGGAGTTGATCGGGGCGACGCGGGCGACGTCGGTGCATTTCGTGCCGTCGATGTTGTCGGTGTTCCTCGATGTGGTTCCC
>NZ_BAFC01000040.1 GCF_000248055.1 Gordonia sputi NBRC 100414
CCCGTCCTACTTCTCGGAGTCAGGCGGCGACGACCTGGTGAGGCACGCATCTGCGGCGTACGACCTGAGCATCCTTGCTCTTATCGACAACTATCTGGATGACGAAGGGCCGGGTGTTGGGTGTCGGCTTCGTTTACTGTCGGGCGACGTTGAGATCCAAGGCGAGTCCAGTGATTCGGCGTGGCCATCCGGCGATCATGAGCCAATGGAACGAAGGTTGTTCGGCCCGGATGAACTTGACGAAGTTCTGAATGATGTTCGGTGGAAAAGCCATCATGCCCGGGCGCACTGGTTCTGGCGTGTCGAGTGTGACCAGGAGGGTGAGGTCGATTCGGGCGAGGCAGTCTGGGTCGTTGAGTACTTTGATCGACCTATTCCCGATGACCCCATATTCGATGAGCCTGACGAGTACGACCGTTTCGTTGCGGGCATTTGGAACCCGTGGCCAATTACTCCGCGAACTCGATTCGTGCTGTGGCAAGCCATGGCTATTCTTAGCTCGACCCTGGAACTGGAACTTGGCGTCTGGGATGGCACCAACGCAGCTTCGAACTCATCACATGTCATCGGGGAATTCCCGCGGTCAGTGCAATCTCAACAGCGTGACTGGTGGGTGCAGATGCTTCGATCCGGCGAGCGACTCGTCGAGGCATTACGCACCGGCGAGTCGTGGAATCCGCGCACGCC
>NZ_BAFC01000039.1 GCF_000248055.1 Gordonia sputi NBRC 100414
CAAGGTCTCGCGGGCTGGCGTAGATCCGCCAAGTCAGGCGAAGGGCCTCCAACTCTTGGGAGATTGATCCAGCGTACCGGTCGCTACCCCCAAGTGACGCCACCGAGAAGATCAGCAACCGAGACCGGCTTAGCGGCGCTATCGTCGGCGAGTGCTTCCGTCACTAGGTCGATTACTACCACAGCGGCCGGGCGGTGCCGGACGTTCACCTGCTCCTGGATATATTCCAGGCCGCCGTTGGCGTACTCCTCGAATATCTTGAATCGCTCGTCCATCCTGGTGTCGTCCATGATCTCTGGGTCATGTACCACGTTCGCGGCGATCATGTTAATCAAAGTATCGCTGAAGCCCGGCGCCGTGAGTACGTCACTACGGATCGCGTCGCCCGACGTCGCAACGAATGGCACACGGCGGTCTTGCCGATAGCCGACCGCTGCAGCAAACAGCAAAATGTCGCGGTACGCCGGGAACTTGCCTTCGGACTGGAGTTCCAACATCAGGGCATCGTGCTGCTGGGGTCGGCGAGCGCGAACGTCGCTTGAGGGCGTGCTCATTTGATCACCTTCAGTTCAGAGTGGTCAGTCTCGGCCGATCGGATGTATGGGTACGAGATGCCTTCGAGCTCTATGTCGTCGGTGACATTCCCAGCAGCGGTCGTGTGGGTCTCGATGACTCCGATGTGACTGACGTAGGGGAGTAGCTCGGTTACGACTCGCCCAAGGCCCTGGCTCTTGCTGACGAGCACAACGAGCTGTGGCGCCAGTTGGGCAAGCGCACGAGACACAGCCTCCTGGTAATCCTGATCAAGGGATCCGAATGCTGCGTCCATCACGATCGGAAAGGTTCCAGCGTCGTCGGCACCGGGACCTTCTGCACGTCTCTCCTGCCGGATCTCGCGGGCCAATTTCGACACCGCGGCCACAAAGCTCAGGCTCAGGATTTGGTTCTCGCCGGTGGACTTCGGGACCGGTAGATCGACCCCGTTAACGTTCTTATGCAGACTTAGCTCAAAGCCTGCGCTGAGGGTAGGCACGTGCGCCTGGTGTGTGATGCTCTTGAATACGGCCTTCAATTCGGTGTCAAGGCGAAGACGCATGTCTTCCTCTCGGATAGCGAGGATCTCCTCCAAGGCTCGTTTGACGGACGTCACTAGGTCAGACCGCGACCGCGCCTTGTTGGCAAGTTCGTCAGTAACCTGCGCCCGCGAACGCTCCTTGGTTTTCTGCTCGATCTCCTTCGCCACAGTAAGCAGCTCGGTTTCGATCGCGCCTTTACGCTGGTTCGTGACTGCGACTCTGTCCTCCAAATCCATGCGCTTGGCCTCGAGATTTTGCACGTCCTCCAAGCGATTGTCCTTCAGCTTGCCGTCCAACTCCGACTTGCGAGCCTCCAACCGGGCCACACGCTCAACCTCCACATCGATGCGTTTCATTAGGTTGGCGAGTGAGTCATGGAGCCCCTCCCGGGCGTCCGCCAGGGGCGCGATCTGGCCCCTGACTCGCTGCCAGGCCGTTTCGACGGCCTGCAGACCAGCCCGCTGGCGCCACTCGTTCACGTGCTCCCACGACTCTGTGTGCTCGGCGAGAGGTGTTCCACAGATGCAGGCACCTTCTTCCAGAAGTTTGTCGACGAACTCGCGTTTCAGGGGCGCTGGGAGCGCGCCCTTCCTGTACAGCGACTCGGCCATGGACTCTGTGGCCTCTCCGAGAGCGCTGGTGAACGCCTGAAAGCCGCGCGTAGCTACTAATTTGCTGCGCTCGCTCAGCGCAGCATCACGCGCAGCTCGGGCCTCCGCCAACTCTTGGGAGACAGCTTCACGTTCGGTCTGAATCGGGGCGGACTCGGCATGCTGTCTAAGAAGTTCTTCGGTACGGTTCCGCTCGTCATCAAGCGCAGCCAGGTTTGCCTCAACAACCTTCAAGCCTTCCCTCGCCTTGGCCTGCTGATCAGTTAGAGCGTCGATGGCGTCTTGGATGGCACCTGCCGTTGCGCCGCCGTGCTTCTTCAGATCATCGGTCAGCCGGCGGTTGACCTTTGGTAGGTGAGCGATCGCTCGCTCTACCTGCTCAAGGTCGAGCAGCACCTTGATATCCTTCTGAACTTCGGCGTACGCGCCCTTCTTCACTAAGTTCTCGATGCGCTCACCGTTGAAGAAGAAGAAGCGGCTCACGCCCACCGGCAGGATGCTCAGGATGGTCTCCTGAGGCGCACCGCTGACCTCGGAGGAACCGTCAGCTTTGGTCGTCCAAAGCTGGAGCGTGGCTGAGGGTGGCCCCTGAACGTCAGCCTCCTTGCGCAGGGTTGCGCTCCGCAGCAATCGGTAGTCCTGTCCCTCGTGATCGAAACGTACCTCGACGGCGACCTCGACCGAGTCGCCGACGGGCAGGGTTCGCCAAACGCCATCCGTCACTAGGCGGTCTTGTTGCTCGACGTCCTCGGACATGTTGCCGTAGAGACCCCAGGTGAATGCGTTGAGCAGCGTCGTCTTGCCGGCACCATTGGCGCCAAACAGAAGAGTGACCGGCTTGAGCTTGTCGGAGGTCAAGTCGAACGTCTGGGTACCCGCGAACTGCCGGAAGTTGGTCAGCGTGATCGATTGGAGCTTCACGGGATGATCTCCTTAACCGCCGCGACCAGATCATCGGTCGCGTCATATGCAGTGATGTGAAGTTTGGAGCGTTCGATCTCCAGCACTCGCTTAAGCAGAGCGCGCTGCTCATGACTGAGCTCCTCGAGTACCTGCTTCTCAGTGCGGCTCACGCTTTCCTCTCCCTGTTTCGGGCTCTTCATAATCTTGACCTCTATATGTCCATGAGCTGATAGCGCTCTTTGAGCGGCCGCAGCAGCTGAAGTGTTGTCTCATAGTTCTCGGACAGCTTGCCAAACTCGTTTGCGCGTTCGAGTTCACGAACGAGTAATGCCCGTTCGACATTGAAGTTGATGCTTGTCCCCGCTGGAGGGACGGCCAGATAGTCTAATATCGTGGCGCGCTCCTTGCCCGGCGCTAGCCGTAGCAGCCGACCTCGGCGCTGGATAAACTGCCGAGGGTTGCTACTGCTCGCCAATAGATATCCGGTACGGGCGTCTGGTATGTCAACGCCCTCATCCAGACAGCGCATCGCAACCAATGCCCGAAGATCGTTCCCCGCCCCAAATCGCCGAAGGATGGCCGCGCGCTCGGAGCGCGGCGTTTCGGATACGTAAGTGTGGGCTGAGAGGCGCAATTGATGGCCAACGAGGTTCATGACCGCGTCGACCTGCTTCGGCCCGGATTCCTCACCGGGCCGAGAGGGTCGCCGGCCTTCTGCACAGTAGATGAGCTGGAACCAGTCATCGCGACGAGCTTCGAGGTCGGTGCGAAGAGCCTCCAGTTTGCCCTCGGCGTGGCCTAGCACCCCGGCGCGCTGACGCAGGAGGAATCCGAGCGGGGAGTTTGGATCAGCGTCCTTGAGGTTATCTCCGGTCGCTATGCGGGTCGCGATCTGCGCAGACAGTTCGACGTACAAGGCGGCCTCGGCATCGTTCAACTCGACAACGCGAGGCAAGTACTCGTACCGCGTGAGTGCACCCATCTCGATTGCCTTGCTGAGACCCAGCTCGAAGGCAATCGGTCCGAAGTAGTCGATCAGAGCGTCGGTTCCGTCATCGTCGAACCATCGCTCGGGTGTTGCCGAAAGCGCCAGACGGTAGGTGGCGTTCTCCGGGAGTGATGACCGGTAGGCGGCCGATCCGAGGTTGTGCGCTTCGTCTCCGATGATTAGCAGCGGCAGGTTGATCCGCGACAGCACAGACTGAAACTTCTCACCGGAGAAGGAGGCATTTGTCGCCACCATCGCCACGATAGGATGCTGACCCATTCGAGCCGCGGACAGCTGCTCCTCGACGAGCGGCAACCACTTCTGGCTGCTTTCGTAAACCGCGATCGGCCGCACCCCAAAGCATTCGACCTCGGTGATCCACTGGTCGACTAGGTGCGTCAGCGGCGCAACAATTAGAAGCACTAGGGGCTGCTCTCGCTGACGCAGTACGTTGCCGAGCTGCGTAGCAGCGATCATGGCGGTCTTGGTCTTGCCAGTGCCAGTGGCCATCTTAAGGATGCCGCGACCCTGCTGACTGAGCCACGAGGTGACAGCCTCCCGTTGGTAGTCGCGCACAGTAAGTGAGACGGGCAGGGTGAGACGCGACGGCTCGTTGATCTCGGCGTGTACCGGCGTCAGTGCATTATCCGTTCCTGGGAGGCCACGGTGTGGCCGGTCATTGCCGATCTTGACCAGTCGCTCCCGGGCCACGTCGGGGAACCGCTCAACGGAGAGGTGCGGAGTCTGGTTGGACCACAGCGCCCGAAAATCGGCTTCGAGTCGCACTGCTCGTGTGCCGTCTCCAGCGATCCAGCCCCGATACACCTCGACTGACTCAAAGTTGGCCATGAGGCCGCCGAGGGTCTCGTTGCTGCTGCCGGTGAAGCCAACCAAGTCGCCGAGGTCGTCGCGGAACACGCCAATCTTTTCGTGGTAGATCCCGATACGACCCTCCTGCTGCACGAACGCCAACCTAATGTCGAGCCGGCCATCGGCAATAAGGCGACCGAGGATTCCAAGGCCGTCGAGCACCGTCTCAGGCTGGTCCTCCTCGAGCTCACGCATCGCGGAGCGACCCAACACCTCTCGTACGTCGTACCCGCGCTCGATGTCCACTACGTCGTCCTCGGTGAGGTGCGGCGAGGCGATGAGCCGCATCAACCCTCCCCGGGCCGCGAAGGCTTCGATCCCTCGCGCATAGAGGGCAAGGCTAGTAGAAGTGAAGTAGCCGACTGCGCGGCTGTAGCTCGAAGCGACGGTGAAAGCCGGCACGAAGAATGTCTTGACGACGTCTTCGTGATCACTGCGGTACCTGTCGCTCAATGCGAGCGATCGGAGGCCCCTGGGAGACTCGTTGGTCATAGGAGATCCAGGATGTCGTCGACGTCGGTCCGGTGTTCCACATCGTTCTGCGCGTGACAGCTTCCCAGATACTCAAGCGCTGACGTGATAAGCTCGGCGATATCGTCGTCGCCCCGTTCCCGGTACCCGCCAATGATACTGGTTACGGGAGAGTCGTCGGGCAGCCTGATTGCTCGAGCTAATGCTAGAAGGGCGTCTGCTCGGTCGTCGATGACGGGTGCTCCAGCCAGCGCGAGTGCATCGGCTAGAGGGTTGCCGATAAGGCTGCGCGCAAGTTCGAACGAGAAGGTCGAGTCGTCGTTCAGGACGAGGAACGCCTCGGTACCTGCGGCGACGTCCTCGGCGATGAGGAAGCGGCGGATCGTGCCGAACTGAGGTTGAAGTCCCGTCCAGGCAACCGACTGCGGGCCAAGCCGACTGTCGAGGTGTTTAGTCTCGCCGGCGTGGATATCGAGCACGGTCGCGATAGCGAACGGTGCGACAGAGCCGCTGCCGCGAAGATGATCGCTGTTGATCCGCACGCGATATGCCCAGCCGTCGACGCGGCGAAACAAGCGGCGTGTGCGCTCCGGTGCTTTACGCGAGGCTCGGTCCTCGGTCGCGAGTTGCACGATCCCATCCTTCGTCGCGAATGGAGCTGCGCCCGCGTATGACACCACGCTGCTCCCGCTGACGCTGTACCGGCTTGTGATGTGTTCGACAAGGGCCGTCAACTTGACCCGGCCTCCGTTCCGAGTCACCTGCTCTCGGATGACCGACCTGATACCTGCATAGGCGTCGAGACCCCACTCTTTGAGGGCCCAGCGGTCACGATCAACCCGCTCGAATCGGGTGTCACCGCTCAGTGCGTTCCCGAGCGAGCGCGGGCTCCGTTCGAAGACGAAGCGGTCGACGATCTCTTGAGTGCTGAGTGGAGACCCGTCCATCGACAGAACGGCGGCGGCGTAGTCGCGCACCGAGGAGGTTCGGGTCAGCACGAAGTTGCCGTCGACAAGGTAGCCGCAGTGGGTGATCCAGGCCGCGGTGAGTTCCGCATGCTTCTCTGGGCTGCTACTCTGGATAAGGTCGAATTCGTCGATCCGCACGACGCCGTACTTGTCCGCACGTTCTTGGAGCAGCATCTGAGTGATGCTCTCGGCGGCGGTC
>NZ_BAFC01000038.1 GCF_000248055.1 Gordonia sputi NBRC 100414
GGTACTGATGTGCCTAGCCTCCTGGCACGCAGCGACTTTCAGTCAAAGATGTGGATAATCGTCATTATCCATGATTTGTGAGCTTCCCCCGTTGTCGACGATCACTCGCGGTTCACCTACTCGGCGATCCGCCCCTGGCTGAGTTGATTTCGGCTCCGTCGTACTTAACTGGCGGTTGATGGGCGGTCGGCGAGGCCGAGGCGCAGGTGTTCGCTGTGGTAGACGGCTTCGTCGAGGAGTTGGGCGACGTGGGTGTCATACAGGCTGTAGGTGATGGAACGGCCGGCGCGGGTGCCGGTGACCAGGCCGAGGTTGCGCAGCAGTCGTAGTTGATGCGAGACCGCGGACTGTTCCATGCCCACGGCGTCGGCGAGGTCTGTGACTGAGCGGGGCCCGTGGCGCAACTCGGTGAGGATCAGCAGACGACTCGGGGTGGCCAGTGCTTGCAGGGTCGTCGCGACGTGTGCGGCCGAGTCCGAGTCCAACCGCGCGACAGGGCGGTCACGTCCCTCGATGCCATGGCCCATGCTGTCGCATCTTACCTGCTCGCTTTCATATGAAGACGTCTTCATTCGTTCTGTTATCGTGGGCCGCGATGGTGGTCCGTCTCGGACAGCCACGTCCCTAGCCGGGCGCGTGCACGATTCGATAAAAGGTGAAACAGCGATGACCTCGACCGTGGAAACGATGTCAGGGCGAGGGCGTGTGCTGGCCACACCTCCCTCGATCCTGCGAACGGGAATGCGATTGCCGGAGGTGCGGTGGGCGGCGATCGCGTTGGCGCTGTTCGTGATCGGCTGGGCCATGCAGTTGGCCGGGACGCCGATGTGGCTGTGGTGGTCGGTGTATCTGGCGTGCTACGCGTGCGGCGGGTGGGAGCCGGCATTGGCCGGTCTGAAAGCCGCGCGCGAGCGCACCTTGGATGTTGATCTGCTAATGATCGTCGCCGCCCTCGCAGCAGCATCGATCGGGCAAGTGTTCGACGGGGCGCTGCTCATCGTCATCTTCGCCACCTCCGGGGCGTTGGAGGTGCTTGTCACCCAGCGCACCGCCGACTCGGTCACCTCGCTGCTGGGGTTGGCCCCTGAACGTGCCACCTTGATCGCCGTCGACGGCACCACACAGATCGTCGACTGCCGCGACCTCGAAGTCGGGCAACGCATTCTGGTGCGACCGGGCGAACGGATCGGCGCCGATGGCGTTGTCGTCGCCGGGATGAGCGAGGTCGATCAGCAGGTCGTGACCGGTGAATCCGTGCCCATCACGCGGCAGGTCGGCGACGAGGTGCTCTCGGGCACCGTCAACGGCACCGGCGCCTTGACAGTCGAGGTGACGCGCCCGGCCTCGGAGTCGGTGATCGCCCGCATCGTCACCCTCGTGGAAGACGCGTCGCAGACGAAAGCGCCGACTCAACTGTTCATCGAGAAAGTCGAGCAAACATATTCGACGACCGTCGTCGTGGCCACCCTGCTGGTACTCGGCGTGCCGATAGTGGTGTTCGGCAACTCGTTCGAAGATGCACTGCTGCGGGCCATCGTGTTCATGATCGTGGCCTCCCCGTGCGCGATCGTGCTCTCCACGATGCCGCCACTGCTCGCGTCGATCGCCAACGCCGGCCGACACGGTGTCCTCGTCAAATCCGCCGAAGTGATGGAAATGGTAGGTCGCACCACCCTGGTCGCGTTCGACAAGACCGGCACCCTCACTGAGGGACGCCCCGAGGTCACCGCGATCACCACTGAGCGCGGCCGGACCCCGGCACAGGTCCTGACCGCCGCCGCCGCAGCCGAACGACCCAGTGAACATCCACTCGGACGCGCCATCGTCGCCGCGGCTGATCACCGCAACCTCGAAGCCAAGACAGTCACCGAGTTCCGGGCACTCCCCGGACGAGGGGTCAGCGGCGACATCGACGGCCAGCACGTCGTGGTCGAACGTGCCGACGCCGGCCACGCCACCGGCACGATAGTCAGCGTGGTCATCGACGGCGACACCGCCGGCCACATCGAACTCGTCGACCGCCTCCGAGACGACGCCGCCGACGCAGTCGCCGACGTCGCTGACATCACCTCCCAGCCGCCCATGGTGCTCACTGGCGATCATCGGACGGTCGCACACCACATCGCCGAACAAGCCGGCATCACATCGGTCCACGCCGCACTACTGCCCGAAGCCAAAGCCCGCATCATCACCGACGCCGAACACGACGGACAGCGGGTGTTGCTCGTCGGCGACGGCATCAACGATGCCCCCGCACTCATGGCCGCCAGCACCGGCATCGCCATGGGCCGCCACGGATCCGACCTGGCCCTCGACACCGCCGATGCCATCATCGTGCGCGACGACCTCCGCGCCGTCGCCGCCCTCATCCGTCTGTCGCGCACAGCACGCCGCTACGTCATTGCCAACCTCTGTATCGCTGCGACCGTCATCATCACACTGGTCACCTGGGACCTCATCGGGACACTGCCCCTGCCCCTCGCCGTCGCCGGCCACGAAGGCTCCACCATCCTCGTCGCACTCAACGGTGCCCGCCTCCTACGCCCAGCAGCATGGTCAACACCCGGCCCTCGACACCACACACCTGAGTGACTTACCTGCGCCACGATCGCTGAGAACCTCCCATACCAGGGCACGCGGTGAACGTCCTATGCCCACTCGACCCTCCAACAACTGATCGCCGAAGGCCACGCGGCACTTCGTATTACAAGAGACAGTGGCGGGGTTGCAGGGTTCCATGTCGCAGTAAGGCCCCCAACGCTCTCGCACTGACCTGGATCTCGATCCGCCACTCTCACGCCTTCCTGGACGCCTAGCTCGTCGAAGATCCAAACAAAGGTGACAGTGACCAGCTCAGGCCACCCCTCACTCTCATCCTGGACTGGATCGGACAAGATACAAACCTGATCTGATCGACATGAGTGATCGGAGCGCGTTCGGCGGCCGATTATGAGGACTCCTAGAAGCATCCGTCGAGCCGACATAGATGAAGCCAACCTCCGTCGCGACAAGGCAACCAATGAGCGGGCGAGACTACGCGCGCCAGCAACCACTCCTGACGAGCTCCGACTTCGGCTTAGCGCCGTTCGGAGGTGGTGGCAAGAAACTCGAACAGGCAGTCGACAACC
>NZ_BAFC01000037.1 GCF_000248055.1 Gordonia sputi NBRC 100414
GGCGGGCCCGAGCCGACCGGAGGGGAACCGCTGCGTTGCGTGATTCCAGCTGAGGTACCGACCATAGAGTTTGCGCTTCGACGCGGAGGCCTTGCTGACCCGTGTCTTGATTTTGTGGGTGGCTGCCGGCTCGATCGTGGTGATGATTTGAGCGGTGTTCGTGGTCGTCGAACGTGAAAATGTGATGTGCCCGGCGGCGGCGAGTTCCCGCAGTGCCACGGTGAGGATGTGAGGCTGGATGACCTCAACCTGCTGGTAGTGGTACTTTTCGGCCAGCCGTGCTTCGAGTTCAGAGTGCAGCACGGCGTACTCGCTGGTGAGGGTTTCCATAACGCGCTCGCAGCCGAGTGCGACGTACTCGGCCTTCTGCATACCCTCATTCACCTGGGCATTCTTTCGGTTTTTCTGTTTGAGAGCAATCCTTGCCCCCATATGTAGGGATCTTTGTGGGTCGGACCGGAGAGGGGTTGCCGGGGCACGCTGCGCCCGTCCTTCTGCTGACGCACGGCCTCAACCTCGCCGGCGATCGAGTACACCGTCTGTTCGGTGACCAACTGGTCGAATGCGTGGTGCCCCGTCGGCGGAGGGGGGTGGCGGGGGATTGTCGATCTCGCGCAGCGCTGTGACGTCCTCGCGGTTTTGCGTGGCTGGAGTCCCGTCTCGGCCGACTAGAGCGATCGCCGTGTCGGCGGCGCATCGGGGATTCCGGCAGTACAGGGTCAGACGCCCGATGTCAGAGTCGCCGGCGGGGTCGACGTCGCAGGTTTGCTTCCCACAGAAGAGGCACTGGACTTGACCGCTCGTGCGCGCCGAGGGGAGTGGGCTCGTACGGACCATCCACCCCAGTTGCTCGTCGTCGTTGATCAGCACCGGGTCGGCGAGAACTTCGCCCGGGAAGCGTTGGAGCGCCTTAGCGTCCGCCCGGCGGCGGGTCGTATCAGTTCCGTCGTCAACGACGAGAACGTCTACCTCGCGGGCATTACAATCAGGATTCTGGCAGTAAAACTCGATGCGCTCGGTGTCTTCGCCGATGTCGCCCCAGGAGAGGATCGCTTCTACGCTGCCGCACCAATAGCAGTTGAAGGGCTTCTGGGATTGTCGGAGCCAAGGGGTGATTCCGTTGGACCACCCGTCGCCTGCTGTGACTGCTCGCAGGGCGACAGTATATGAAACGCCGTGCGCCCGTTGGTAACTGCGCGCGCGCTTCCTGTGATTGGTGCTAGCCATGACCGTAAGTCCGTTCACCTTGCCGTATCGGCACCCACACATACCGACACTGAAAGTGAAGGTGGTCAACGTCCGCCGGATCTGTGAAGACCTTGCCCTTGCGCGCTGCGGAACCGTGTGGTGTTCGTGTGCAACTCGGGGAGGAGCCATGCGACTAGCTCGTTGACAGTCTACGCGAACTCCGCCATCCAGGCCCGAAATGTCATAATTACTATTATCGGCTAAATATAGGGCTAGTTTCTGGCCAGTCTAGCGGCTAGACTGAATGCATGACGACAGTGCCTCTCGGCGAAGCCAAGGACAAGCTCTCCGCGCTCATCGACAGCGCCGAGAGCACGCACGACATCATCACGATCACCAAACACGGCAAACCTGCCGCGGTGCTCATGTCGGCTGACGACCTCGAATCGCTGCACGAAACGATCTACTGGCTCTCACGCGCCGGCATCCGCGAAGCTGTCGCGGCTGCCGACGTCGAGTACGCCGCCGGCCAAACCGTTTCCCTTGAGGACCTGCGCGCCGAACACGGCATGCCGCCCCAGTGAGCGACAACCCCACGGACTCGGCCGATGAGTACCGCGTCGAGGTCGCATCTCCCGCACGCCGCGATCTGCAACGCCTTCCATCCCGGATCGTCCACGCTGTCATCGAGTTCATCTCCGGGCCCCTCGCCGGCAACCCGCACCGCCTCAGCAAACCGCTACGCGACGACCTCGAAGGCCTTCACAGCGCACGCCGCGGCGACTACCGCATCCTGCTGCGCATCGACGATCCCAACCACACCATCGTCATCGTCAAGATCGACCACCGAGCCCACGCCTACCGCACCTAACCTAACCCACAGCGCCACAACACGTCCCTGACACCATGAGGAGCATCGTGAACGACTCCGGCCGGACACTCGACCACGCCATCGACGCGCTCTACGACCCCATCAACGCCCTGCAACGCCAGGTCCTCGACATCGAGCGCAGCTACCGCGACCTCGCCCAACGCGACGACCTCACCACCGACACCCTTGGGGCGCCCACCACTCCCGCCGAAGCCATCGCCGGCATCACCGAAGCACTGGCATCTCTCCGCGATGCGCTCCGCGCCGCTGAAGGACACCGCGACACTGCCAAGCAGCATGCAGCACGCCTCTACATCGACCACTGACACCTGTCAGAGGCCACCGGCACAATTAGTGCGAAGCCCTCCATCCGCAAGCCATCGACCGCGAGGTGTTGGGCATGCAGGCGGCCACCAGTGAGACCAAGGCATCGCGGAACACCTTCTTCGCCGACCTGGTGGCCCGCGACCTGGGCGGGGTGCGCTTGGTGACCTCCGATGCTCGTGCCGGGCTCATCGAGGCGATCGCAGCGAACCTGCCCGGCGCGGTATGGCAGCGCTGCCGCACCCACTACGCCGCCAACCTCATGGCAGTGTGCCCCAAGTCCATGTGGCCGGCGGTAAAAGCGATGCTGCACAGCGTGTATGACCAGCCCACCGCCACCGCGGATGGCGCGACCACGAGCTCGACTTCGCCGCTCGAGACCTGATCCGGTACTGAGTTGAGACGCTGGCTGTCGAGACGTGCGCACCTCAATGTGCGCGCCCGGGATGCGGGGTCGGTCGCGGCCGCGGTTGGATGTCTAGTGTTCGGGATTCTTGGCTAGACGGTATGGGTAGCTCCCGACGATGTGTTGGGGGTTGCGGGCCGGAGCCTCACGCACAAAGACTCGTGGGTTACCGAGCAGGAGGCGCCTGCCCGGCCTATCCGACATTTGTGGGAGGCCCCGGTGTTTACAGAGCGTACGAGTGTAGGACTCGATGTGCACGCACGATCGATCGTGGCGGCGGCGGTTGACGGCCAAACAAGTGAGCTGCATCAGGCGAGGCTGACGCCCTCATTTGAGCACGTCAGATCATGGCTGGCGACGTTGCCGGGTCCGGTTGCGGTGGCCTACGAAGCCGGTCCGACCGGGTTCGGTCTGTACCGCGACCTGACGGCGGCGGGTATCCGGTGCGAGGTGGTGGCGCCGAGCAAGCTACAGCGTCCGGTCGGTGACCGGGTCAAGACCGATGTGCGCGACGCGATCCACCTGGCGAGATTACTACGGCGCGACAGCGGGTTCCGCATACGTGACGGCGAGCTCGTCGCCGTCCACCGTGACACTGATGGTGCCGCCCGGTTCGATTTCGCCTCGCAACAGCGCACGACCGATCTTGGTCTCGACCTCGTGGGCGATGTACCGCCGTAGCGGTCGCGCACCGTAGACCGGGTCGAAACCGTGTTCGGCGATGAGCCGGCGTGCTTCCGGCGTGATCTCCAGGTGTATCTGGCGCTCCGACAACCTGTTCCGGAGATCGGTGAGCTGCAGTTCGACGATGTGCTCGATCTGGGGCAGCGTGAGCGGGGTGAACAACACGATGTCGTCGACCCTGTTGAGGAACTCGGGACGGAAGTGCCCGCGCAGTTCCGCCAGCACCCGATCCCGGGAGTCCGGTTTGAGCTCGCCGTCGGTTGTGACTCCGTCGAGGAGATGCTGGGACCGCCTCCGCCGAATACGCGGCAGGGGGGAGCCACGTGTTCGGCGGTGCTTGTTGACGCTAAACGATATCGCCTGGTGCGGTCCGATACGTGCCATTTGCGGGTGAACATTCAGTGAAGGCAGCGTACTTCGAGTTAACAGGTACGGATGGTGGTCACTCGCGTCGAGATCGTCGTGTGGGCCTGGCAGAACGGCCAAACTGACCAGTCGCACACCTCCGCCGACTAAACGGTCGAGAGCCCCATCCAGTGCGGCCGTAACCTTCAGAAACGTCGCGACACAAGCCCGTGGACACAGGGCCCCGGAACCGTCACTGATTCGGTGTCAGTGGTGCTGATCGCCGCTTGAGCGAGTGAACCGCCCCGGGTCTGTCGGAGGCTCTCGAACCTGTGAAGGATGGAGAGCATGGCAGCACCACGCAAGTACAGTGAGGAACTCAAGGACCGGGCCACCCGGATGGCATGTGAAGCGCGACGAGATCCCGATTCGTCGAGAGGTGCGATCAAGCGGATCGCCGATCAGCTCGGAGTCCATCCCGAGGCGTTGCGCAATTGGGTTCGTCAGGCCGAGATCGACGGCGGGGTCCGCCCGGGCACCACGAGTGAGGACGCTGACCGCATCGCGGCGTTGGAGCGGGAGAACCGTGAACTGCGGCGAGCGAACACGATCTTGAAGCAGGCTT
>NZ_BAFC01000036.1 GCF_000248055.1 Gordonia sputi NBRC 100414
ATCGACGTGTTGGCCACCGGAATCCCGATGGGAATCAAGCGATCTCGTGTGGTGACATCGGCGTAGCCGACTTCGACGGCCGCCTCTGTCGGCCCGAAGAGATTGTGGATCGACACGTCCGGCAACAATCGATGGGCTGCGGCAACGGTGGCAGGCGGCAACGCCTCGCCCGAACAGAAGACCCACCGCAGGGAGTCGAGTTCGCGAATACGTTGCTC
>NZ_BAFC01000035.1 GCF_000248055.1 Gordonia sputi NBRC 100414
GGAGGAATGATCAAGACCTGTGGATCTGGGAGGGCGTGCCTTCCCGCAGAATGATCCCGGTAGTCACTTGATCAAGTCAGCGTTGCAGCGCTGGCGGAAAGGCACGCCTCATGCTCACGGTAGTCAACGCCCCTGATGGTCCCAACCAGTCCAACGACGATCACCGGTCGATCCTCGATGAGATCGTGCGCGACGGGGCCCGGCAGATGCTCGCCGCAGCCCTGCAGGCCGAGGTCGCTGCCTATGTCGATCAGTTCACCGATCAGGTCGATGAGCACGGTCGCCGGCTGGTGGTGCGTAACGGCTACCACAACGAGCGGGAGGTGATGACCGCTGCTGGTGCGGTGCCGGTGCGGGCACCGCGGGTCAACGACAAGCGGGTCGACCCTGAAACTGGTGAACGTCAACGGTTCTCGTCGAAGATCATCCCGGCGTGGGCACGCAAGAGTCCGGAGGTCAGCGCGGTGTTGCCGCTGCTGTACCTGCACGGGTTGTCGTCGGGGGATTTCGGGCCGGCACTCGAGCAGTTTCTCGGTTCGGGTGCAGGGTTGTCGGCGGCCACGATCACCCGGTTGACCAGCCAGTGGCAGAAGGAAGCCGCGGCCTTCGAAGACCGCGACATCACCAGCGATTATGTCTACCTCTGGGTCGACGGAATCCACCTCAAAGTCCGGCTTGAGCAGGAGAAACTGTGCCTGTTGGTGATGATCGGTGTGCGGGCCGACGGCCGTAAAGAGCTCGTCGCCCTGGCCGATGGCTACCGCGAATCGACCGAATCGTGGGCCGATCTGTTGCGGTCGTGCCGGCGCCGCGGCATGGCGGCCCCGAACCTGGCCGTCGGGGACGGTGCCCTGGGGTTCTGGGCTGCGTTGCGCGAGGTGTTCCCGGATACCCGAGAGCAGCGGTGCTGGTTTCATAAACAAGGCAATGTGCTTGCCGCACTGCCGAAGTCGGCCCATCCGAATGCGATCAAAGCGATGCAGGAGATCTGCAACGCCGAAGACATCGACCACGCCCGCACCGCGATCACGGCTTTCGCCAAGACCTACGGCGCCAAGTACCCCAAAGCGGTCGCCAAGATCGTCGACGACGCTGATGTGCTGCTGGAGTTCTACCGTTACCCGGCCGAGCACTGGATTCATCTGCGCACGACCAACCCGATCGAGTCGACCTTCGCCACGGTCCGGTTGCGCACCAAGGTGACCAAGGGCCCCGGCTCACGGGCCGCGGGACTGGCGATGGCCTACAAACTCATCGAAGCCGCACAGACGAAATGGCGGGCCGTCAACGCACCCCACCTCGTCGCTCACGTCCGGGCCGGCGCCACCTTCAAAAACGGCGAACTCGTCGAACCCGGCACCGCCTCACCCGACCAGCAGGAGGCTGCCTGAAACAACCTCATCCACAGATCTTGACAATATCTC
>NZ_BAFC01000034.1 GCF_000248055.1 Gordonia sputi NBRC 100414
CGTGTTTGAGATCTACGTGTGTGAGATCTGGGTCTGTGAGATCCACGACCGTTCCAGCGACTACCGAGAACGACTATTCACTCGCTTTGCCGAGCAGCGAGTCGAGCCATCCGGTTCCGTTGAGAATCCCGTCCACAGGCACGCCGCCGGAGAGCACCGTCGGTGTGGCGACCTGTCCCCCTGTGGCCTTGGCCAGCTGATTCTCTGACTCTTCTGCCGCCTTCTCCCCCTCGGCGACCTTGGACCCATCGGCGATGCATTTCTGCGTCACTGCGTTGGCGCCCTGCTCGGCCGCGACCTTCGCCAGGTCAGAGTTCGACTTATCGGAGTGGCCACCTTCCTTCGGCTGATCCGCGAACAGCGCGGTGTGGAACTTGAAGAAGACCTCTTTATTCTCCCCTGCGCCAACACATTGCAGAGCGCCCGCCGCACGACTCGAGTAGCTGCCCGACGCCGACTGGCGGTTGAGGAAGTTCAACATGTGGTAGCGAACTCGAAGCCTGCCCCCATCGACGGCGCTCACAATCGCCTGACCCGACTGCTCCTCGAACTGCTTGCACACCGGGCACATGAAGTCCTCGAAGACGTCGATCGTCGTCTTCGCGTCGGGAGCTCCGATGATCAACGCGGCGTTGGAGTTGAGGACCTGCTCGTTCGCTGTCCCCCCGTGGTCGCGGTTGCGGTTCCACAGCACGCCGCCGACGACCAGAGCGATCACCACCACTACCGCGATTCCCAACAACACATACGTCGACGTGCTCGACGTCGAGCGAGGTTGGTGTTTCGACGTCGATGCGGGTGGCTTGCGCCTGTCAGTCACAGATCATCCTTCGTGTGGTCGCCGTGCCCTCCTGCGGAGCGGGTGCGCAACACCGGTCAGCAGCGTGGCACCACGGGCGAGCCTAACGCACCGGTGATCCGCCACAGCACCGTCGAGTCATGACAAGCTCCGTCGAGTCACGACAGGGCGGCGTCGACGACCTCCTGCGCCTGCTCCTGCACCCTCGCGAGGTGCTCGACGCCCTTGAACGATTCGGCATAGATCTTGTACTTGTCTTCGGTACCCGACGGCCGCGCGGCAAACCAGGCGTCTGCGGTGGTGACCTTCACACCGCCGATCGGCGCATCGTTGCCCGGCGCTTTCGTCATGACCGCGGTGATCGGGTCGCCGGCGAGATCGGTGGCAGTGATCTGATCAGCGGAAAGATTCGCAAGCACCGCCTTCTGTTCGCGGGTGGCGGGCGCATCCGTTCTGGCATAAGCGGATTCGCCGTACTCCGCAGCCAGCTCGCGGTAGCGCTCCGACGGCGTCTTGCCGGTGACCGCGAGGATCTCCGACGCCAGCAGCGCCATGATGATGCCGTCCTTGTCGGTCGACCACGGACCACCGTCGAACGTGAGAAACGACGCGCCTGCACTCTCTTCGCCGCCGAACGCGATGCTGCCGTCGAGCAGGCCGTCGACGAACCATTTGAACCCCACCGGCACCTCGATGAGCTTCCTGCCGATGCCCGCAACGACCCGGTCGATGAGACTCGAACTCACCAGAGTCTTCCCGACCGCGGCGTCAGGCGACCAGTTCGACCGATGCGTGTACAGGTAGTCGATCGCAACTGCCAGATAGTGATTGGGGTTCATCAACCCGCCGTCGGGGGTGACGATGCCGTGACGGTCGGCGTCGGTGTCGTTACCCGTGGCGATGTCGTAGGAATCACGCGACTCGATGAGCGAGGCCATCGCGTCCGGCGACGAACAGTCCATCCGGATCTGACCGTCCGTGTCGAGCGTCATGAATGAAAACGTCGGGTCCACAGTCGGATTCACGACGGTGAGCTTGTCGAGGTTGTACCGGAACCCGATGGCGGCCCAATAGCCGACTGACGCACCACCGAGTGGGTCGGCACCGAACTGAATCCCCGCCTTGCGGATCGCCTCGAGGTCGACGACCGATGCCAGGCCGTCGGTGTAATTCATGACGAACGAATAGTCGTGTACCAATTCGTCGCGTCGGGCTTTTTCGAACGGAATGCGTTTGACCCCATCGAGTTTCGCCGTCAGCAATTCGTTGGCACGGTTGGCGACCCACGATGTGATCGTCGTATCGGCGGGGCCACCTGTCGGCGGATCGTATTTGAAGCCGCCGTCACGCGGCGGGTTGTGTGATGGGGTGACGACGATGCCGTCTGATTGCACACCGGGATTGGCAGCATTGAACGCGAGGATCGCGCGACTGACAGCGGGGGTCGGCGTGTAGGTGTCGCCTTCGGCGGTATAGACGGTCACCCCGTTGGCCACCAGAACTTCAAGTGCGGACTTCCACGCCGGAACCGACAGTGCGTGCGTATCGAATCCGATGAACAACGGGCCGGTGATACCCGCGCCTGCGCGATACTCGACGATCGCCTGGGTGATCGCGAGGATGTGCGCTTCATTGAACGCGGAGTCGAGGCTCGACCCCCTGTGCCCCGAGGTACCGAAGACGACCCGTTGCCCGGGATCGTCCGGATCGGGCACCTTGTCGTAATAGGCGCCGACGACGGCGTCGACGTCGATGAGGTCTTCGGGCTGAGCCGGAGTGCCGGCACGTGGGGAAGCCATAGTCCTAGATTGTGCCCGAAACCCGGCGCCGCCGTCAGTCCCTTGTTCCACCGGCGTCATGCTGGAGTCGATGACCCCGCGACTGAATGTGCTCGTCCTGCCCGGTGGGACCGACAACAGCTACCGCCCGTTCCGAGCGACCCAGGGAACAGCGCTGAGGATGTACCCATTCACGTGGTCGATACGCGCGAGGTTCGGCAGCGCCGTCGACGTACGGCAGGTCCGCTACCGCGTGTACGGATGGAACGGCGGCCAGGCAAGCCCCCTTCCGTATGCGCGGGCAGCGCTCGATTCGATCACTCGCGACAACCCCGACGTTCCCGTCGTCCTCATCGGACACTCGATGGGCGGGCGCGTGGCGGCACACCTCGGCGCCGACCCACGGGTCGCCGACATACTCGCGCTGGCCCCCTGGTGGCAGCATCGCGACTGGCGCCATATCCGTCGAGGCGTGCGCGTGCGCGCCATCCACGGCGACGCCGACACCCTCACATCACCACGACGTACCGTCGAAGGCATCGCCGAACTGCGCGACGCCGGTTACGACGCCACGTTCGTCTCGGTGCCGGGTGGGCGGCACGCGATGCTCGACCACGTCTCACTGTGGCAGCGTTCAGCGCTCGACATCGTCGGTCGCGCACTTGCCGATGACAGCTGATTTCACCGGTTATCGCGGAAATCCGTTGCGCGCTGCACACCGGGCATCGCCTACCTGTTCCACGCGGTACCGTGTGCGCATGCCAAGGGCGGGTAGGCGGAAAACGATGTCGGAGAGCAGAATCCTCGATGCGACATCGGCAATTCTGGAAACCGGTGAGCACTACGCCGACATCCCCGTCGAACGCATCCTCGAGGTCGCCGAGGTCTCCCGATCGACGTTCTATCAGTGGTTCCCCGACAAGACCGCGCTCATTCTGCAGCTCACCACTCCACTGCTCGCCGAGTTCGTCGCGACGGCCGACCGCTACTGGAAGGAACCGTCGCAGGCACGTCCGGAGGCGCTGGCCGACGTCATCGTCGAACTCTTCGCCTCCGCACGCCGCTACCGTGTGATCTGGCGTGCGTATCTGGAGACGACGAGCACCGACACCCGCTTCGGCGACAACTTCCGACGAGGCCTGCAGAACTACACGGCCGATATCGCCGAACGAATCCGCACCGAGCAGGCCGCGGGAATCGCATCCCCCGACATCGAGCCCGATCAGACGGCTCGATTCATCGTGGTGGGCATGCAGGCAGGCTTCTCCGACGTCATGCAACTCGCCGACGACGGCTACGACCGCGCGTTCGCCTCGGCAATGGCTCGATCGTTCTGGCTCACCATGTACGGCGAGGGCACCGCACAAAAAAACCTCCCACCTGCGTAAACAGGTGGGAGGCTTTCGTGGAGCTGCCGGGAATTGAACCCGGGTCCTCCGTCGCTTCGGTAGGGCTTCTCCGTGTGCAGTCCGCTATATCTCTACTCGGATCTCTCGGTCACGCGAACAAGCCGAGAGGACGATCCCAGTCGCTGTGAGATGTCCCGTTCACTCCCGCGACCGGAGTGGACAGTGAGCTCCCTGAGATGATGCCGGCACCGGGCAAGGGAGCAAAACCCGGGCCAACAGACACGCAGTCGCTGTCAGGCAGCGAGTGCGTAGTCGCGCTGATTCTTATCGGCGCTTAATTGGTTGCCGCGACGCTTAACGGTGGTCTCTGGCCTGCACCGACACGCTTCCCCCACCTCGACGCACGTAGTCGAAACCGATCAGCCCCGAGATGGTTCCACCGGAAACCGGCGGAAGCTCCACTATAACAACCCACGGCACGCGGTTCATTCCCTTTTCTGTTCGCCCCTGATCACTGCCGCGCGCCGCCCATCTGTCACGCGCCGAGCGCTGGTCCGATGACCCGCCAACTGTCACGCATCTCAGTGGCGAACAACGACCATGTGTGCGCGCCCTGATCGAACACACGGTACGTGTGCGGTATCCCCGCCCCATTGAGAGCGGCAGCCATCTGGTCGGTACACCAATGAGTCCCCATCTCCACCTCGGCGGGTCCGGCCAGCAACGACGGTGCGCCGAGGGGAGCACCGTCGGTTCGTCCCGGCAACCCCGACGCCGCGCCCAGATAAATTGCCTTTCCCCGCAGTCGTGCAGGATTCCGCGACGGGTCGTGATCAATCCACGCGGGCGATCCGGGAGGTCCGAACATATTCAGCGCGTTGCCACCGCCTATCGATGTCGTGGCGAAGACGCCTGCGGTCGCGGGCGGCGCACTGATGGCAGGGCAACCGCTGTACGACGCCGCCGCGCGATAGAGCGATCCACCCCGCCCGGCGATGTCGAGCGCGGGACCACCGGAGAGGGATAGCCCGGCGATCGCATTGCGGCCGTTCGCGCGCAACGGGCCCACGATGGCACCTGGCAGTTCCCGCAGCAGGTAGGTCTCCCACTTGTTGACCCCGAGCGCGGGGTCCGGCCGCTGCCAGTCGGCGTACCAGGCGTACGGCCCACCCAGCGGCGATACCACTGTCACATTCTTGCCTGCGAAGAACGATCGGTGGTCGGTCTGCTTGAGCCAACTATCACCCTCGACGCCGCCCGATCGTCCGTTGAGCAGATAGAAGACCGGTGCCGAGCCCTCGCCTCGCGGTCGCAATACCTGATTGGGGATCACCTTGCGCATCGACGGCGAGTACACGTAGACGATCGACAGTTGGTCGTCGACCCGATCGATGCGCACTACCGCCGCCGACGCAGGAGCCGCGACGGTGGTACCCGTGAGCACCGCCCCCGCTGTCGCTGCGACAACGGCCAGCAACGTGGCGACGATCGACGTACCGCGTCGACGCCAACTCGACGCCTCGCGCGGTCGTAGCGTGCACTCCGACTGTGACAGTTGTGATGCCTGTGGCTGATGTTCCGGTTGTGGTAGTCCCCTCGTGATCACCCGGCATGTTTACCGTCGCTCACAGCAACCTTCCAGACTCGGCACGCCGCTCATCGTCAGTCGAAACCAGATTGGGATGCTAACGACCGTCCCGAGATACCCCCGAGTCGTCGACGTGACCCGGCGACGATCGCACTCAGCGAATCTCGAGGACAGCCGTGTCGTGCACCCCAACCGGCACCGACAACTCACCGTGCTGCGCCGTGAACGAACGCCCGGTCCACGCGTCGACACCGGTGACCGACGCATCACCCACGAGTCCGACGCTCCCCAACGACACCGACAGCGTCCGAGCATGATCGGAACGGTTGGTAAGCGAGATGACCAGACCCTTGTCGCCGATCGCGCGCGACCACACCTCGGGATCGTCGTCGACCATCGCGCCTGCGACGACTCGCGAGTCCTGGTCGATCGCGATGATTGCCGCGTTGCGCAACGCGTCGAGCGTCTGCTGCGACATGTTCGTCAGGTCGTTGCCTGCAATCAGAGGTG
This sequence comes from Gordonia sputi NBRC 100414, assembly GCF_000248055.1. Taxonomy (GTDB): domain Bacteria; phylum Actinomycetota; class Actinomycetes; order Mycobacteriales; family Mycobacteriaceae; genus Gordonia; species Gordonia sputi. The sequence continues at coordinate 6,025 of NZ_BAFC01000034.1, forward strand.
CAGCCATCATCGACCACATCGACATCTGCGTACGCTGCTCCGCCGCTGTGAGCCCAGGAGATCCGACGACGAGCATGTCCGGGTCGATGAACGACCCCGGCTTCACCCGCGCGGTCAGCGGCCCGGCGACGTCGACGATGTTGACGATGCCCTGATACCCCGACGGCCCATTCGCGGTCGACCACGCGGGTGTGACGTCGTTGGTCACACGGGTCGTCGTTGCCGTTCCGCCCCAATCGAATTGGGCACCGGGTACCGATCCGGCGTAGCCACTGTTGGGATTGATCGCAAACACGATGCGACGGCCTGTGTCGCGCAACGCATTTCGCATCGCTGTGAACGACGAAACCTGATCGTCGTGGGACGTATTCGACGAACACCAGTCGTACTTGAGATAGTCGACGCCCCACCCGGCGAACGTCTGAGCGTCGATCACCTCGTGACCACCGCTGCCCGTCGCCCCTGGATACGTGCCCTGATACTGCGTGCAGGTCTTGTCCCGCGCGCCGGAGTAGATACCGAAGAGCAGGCCCCGCTCATGAAGGTAGGCACCAAGTGCGGCCATCCCGGAAGGGAATCGCACAGGATCAGCCTGCAGCCTGCCCGAGGCGTCGCGCTGTGGCGCGGCCCAGCAGTCGTCGACGATCACATACTTGTAGCCGGCATCGCGCAGCCCCGACGACACGAGCGCGTCAGCCTGCGCACGGACGATCTGCTCGGTGATCCCACATCCGAAGGTGTTCCAACTGTTCCACCCCATCGGGGGAACCGCCGCAAGCCCGGGGATCGCTGGCCCATCACCGCCGATCCGACCCTCCTGCTGCGGCGTACACGCGACAGCCGCCAACGCGGCGATCACCGCCACCAGCGCGGCAACCACCGAGAAACGTGTTCGACGATACGACGACGTCGTGGTCACATGCCCTTGACCCGACGACCCAGCTCGCGTTCGACCTCGCGCTGCGCGGTGCGTCGAGCAATGTCGTGGCGTTTGTCGTGCGCCTGCTTACCCCGAGCAAGCGCCAACTCGACCTTGACCTTGCCGTCGTTGAAGTAGAGCGATAAAGGCACCAAGGTCAGGTTGCCGTCGCGGATCTTGCCGATCAGATTGTCGATCTCGCTCCGATGCATGAGCAGCTTGCGCTTACGCAGCGGTGTGTGGTTCGTCCACGAACCGCGACCGTACTCGGCGATGTTCAGGCCACGCAGCCACACCTCGCCGTCGTCGATGGTGGCGAATGCGTCGACCAACGACGCCTTGCCCTCCCGAAGACTCTTGACCTCGGTCCCAACCAGAGCGACACCGGCCTCGTAGGTGTCCAGGATGGTGTAGTCGTGGCGCGCCTTACGGTTCGACGCGATCACGTTCCGTCCCTTTTCCTTCGCCACTTTCCACCTCCTTTCCCTGTCGTCGACAAGCCCGCGCTTCGAGCCTCACTCACGAACATAGACACGCAGCGTGACATATGCCGTCGCGCCTGCCAACACAATTCCGGCAAGGATCAGCCACGGCGACACGAACAGCACGTCGCCCGCGGTGATCCTGGCCAGGATGTTGACGCCGTAGAGGTCGTTCAACGCCTTGTCGAAGAAGAACACCTTCGCCGCGAAAAGGCCGCCGATCGCCAGCAACGAACCGATGAAGGCCGAGAACACGGCCTCCAACAGAAACGGCAGCTGCGTGTACCAGCGGGTCGCACCGACCAACCGCATGATCGACACTTCCGTCCGCCGGGTGAACGCCGCGACCTGAACCGTGTTGACGATCAACAGGATCGCCGCCACCGCAAGGACCGCGGCCACCGCGAACGCCGCGTTGCGCACCCCGTCGAGCACGCTGAAGATACGTTTCACCAGCTCTCGCTGGTCTAGAACGCCATCGACGCCGAGATCCTTCCGGTCGGCGTATTTGTCGAGCACCGCGCCGAACTGGTTGGCGTCACTCATCCGAACCTTGAGCGACGCGGGGTTGGCATCGGGCGAGATCATGTCGGCGATCTCCGGTGCGCTCTGCTCGAACGCCGCTTTCGCCGCCTTGTACGCGTCAGCCTTGCTGACGTAGGTCACCGAGCCCACTCCCGGCTCGTTCTCGAGGTCGGTGCGCAGCGTCGAACAGGGTGCTTTCTGGCAATCCGGGTCGGCCGCACTGACGTCGTCGTTGATGTAGAACTGCATCTCGACACGGTCGAGGAAGATCTTCTGACTCTTGTTCGCCATCTGGATGACCAACAATCCGCCACCGAGCATGCCGAGAGTGATGGCAGTGGTGAGGATCATCGCGACCGTCATCGTGACGTTGCGGCGGAGACCGTTGAAGACCTCGCGGATGATGAAGTTCGCTCGCATGCTGGTGCTACACGTCCTTTGGTCTGTGGAGTACGCGGGCTGGTGGTACGCGGACTGACGGGCGTCGACATGGTCGGTGGCGCGCGATCGCGCTCACCTGAGCCGACGGTCAGCCGATGCCGTACACGCCCTGTGCGTCGTTGCGGACGAGTCTGCCGTTGTCGAACTCGAGTACCCGACGTCGCATCGCGTCGACGATGTGCCGATCGTGCGTCGCCATGACGACGGTTGTTCCGCGCCGGTTGACGCGGTCGAGCACGTCGACGATCTCCTCGCTGGTCTCCGGATCGAGGTTGCCCGTGGGTTCGTCGGCGAGCAGGACCAGTGGCCGGTTGACGATCGCCCGCGCGATGGCGACACGCTGCATCTCACCGCCCGACAGCTCGTAGGGCATACGGTCCTGCTTGCCCTCGAGACCCACGTACTCGAGGACCTCAGGTACGACACGGCGAATGGTCGACGGCTGCTTGCCGATCACCTCGAGCGCAAACGCCACGTTGTCGGCCACCGACTTCTGCTGCAGCAACCGGAAGTCCTGGAACACACATCCGATGGATTGCCGCAGCTTGGGCACCGTGCGTCCGCGAAGGCGGTTCACGTGTAAGTCGCCGACGTACACCTCACCCTTCGTCGGCCGATCCTCTTTGAGCAGCAGCCGGAAGAACGTCGACTTGCCAGAACCAGAGGGGCCGATGAGGAACGCGAACTCGCCCTTGTCGACCTCGAGATCGAGGTCGGTGAGGGCGGGTCGGCTGGATGCCTTGTACTTCATCGTCACGTTCTCCAGCTTGATCACGACAACAGAGTGTAACGGTGACGCCTGAGAGGTCTGTTCAGGTGCGCACCCGCGCGCCGACCCGCCCGGTCAGCGCGACGGGACAGCCGTCGTCTCCTGCTGGTTGTTCCGGTTGTTGAAGAAGTCCGAGAAGCCGTTGCCACCGGTCGTGGTCGGTTGCCCACTCTGGGTGCCCGGAACGGCGCCTCCCTGACCGGGCTCTTCGCTCGGATTCTCCGACTCCCCCGAGATGCCCGACGGCACCGACGTCGAGGGATACGACGAGGACGGCGTCGAGTACGTGGTCTCCGGAGTCGTCTCGACCGACGTGCGGTGATGAGTCGGTTGGGGCGCAGGAGCGTCGACGATTCCGTATCGCTGCGAGGTGTAGCCGTAGACAATGACGCACACGATGAAGAGCACCGACACGATCGCCGTACTGGTCCGGACCCGGGTGTGCGGAATGTGATGCCAGTCGCGTCGATGGCGCAGACTGTGTGGATCGCCGATCTCGTCCGATGGCGGGATCGGGGCCGCCGTGCGATCGGCGTCCGAGTCGCTTTTCGCGTCCGAGTCGGCTTTCGCGTCGCCGTTGCTGTTGCCGTTGTCCTTGGCGTTTTCCTGCTTGTCGGCGGCGGCTTCTGCCTGCTCGATCTTGGCGACGACCTCCTCGGCCGCTGCCTTCGCGGCGTCGTCGTCGGAGCGACTCGCGGCGTGGTCGGGGCCGTCATGACGATGAACCATCACTTGTCACCCCCCGACGATGCTTGTGCATCGGCCTCGGCATGACCGCTCGGCGGCGCTGACCCGGCCTGCACCTCTTTACCGGAAGCGACGTTGATACCGCGACGAGCCAACGCGCGCACAATCCATGCGCGCAGCGCGCGACTGACCTCGAACTGTTTACCCGGAAGTGTCCTGGTCACCATTCGGACGGTCATCGAATCGAGTTCGAGGTTCGTCACACCGAGCGGCGACGGGGCGTCGAGGAGCAGGTCGTGCCAGTACGGATCGTTGTAGAACCGCTGGCCGACCTCGGAGAGAACCTCGTTGACCACCCCGATGTCGGAGTCGGCGGGAACCGGAACGTCGACGACAGCTCTCGCCCAATCCTTCGAGCGGTTGGTGGTCTTGATGACCTGGCCGTTGGGGACGGTGATGACCTCGCCCTCGGACGTGCGCAGCCGCGTGATGCGCAAGGTCACGTCCTCGACGGTTCCCTCGGCCTCACCATTGCCGGTGACGGTCAAAGCCACGACGTCGCCGTAGCCGTACTGCCGTTCGGCGACCACGAAGAATCCCGCGAGGATGTCTTGGACCACCCGCTGGGCGCCGAAACCGAGGGCGGCACCGACCACGGCGGTCGGGCCGACCAATCCTGACAGCGGAACCTTGAACACGGTGAGGATGTGCAGGAACACGATGATGCCGACGACGACAACGAGCGTCCACGACACCACATCGATCATCGCGCGACGGTGTTTGGAGTCCTCGCTCTGCACGATCAGATCACTGTCGTGGAACTTGGCCTCGATGCGGTCGTTGAACTTCTGCGCCGACCAGCGGATGAACCGCACGACGAGGATGCCGCCGAGGATCCAGATGACGATCTCGAGGCCGTTGGTGGCCATCCACCGATAGAAGCGCCCGATCACCGACTCCGTCGCACCGGGTGCGAAGGCAAGGGTGGTGAGGTCGGCCCGCGCCAGCACCGACGACCCTGCCTGCGCGAAGACCTCACGCATCGGCATCAGCCATCCGCCAGCGGATGCCGGCCTCGATGAACTCATCGATGTCGCCGTCGAGAACCGTGGTCGGGTTGTTGTTTTCGACGTTGGTCCGCAGATCCTTGACCATCTGATAGGGGTGCAGCACGTAGGAGCGCATCTGGTTGCCCCAGCTCGATCCGCCGTCGCCCTTCAGCGCGTCGAGCTCGGCGCGTTCCTCCTGCTGCTTGCGCGCGAGGAGCTTGGCCTGCAGCACCCGCATCGCCGACGCCTTGTTCTGCAGCTGACTCTTCTCGTTCTGACAGGTCACCACGATGCCGGTCGGGATGTGGGTCAACCGGACCGCGGAGTCGGTGGTGTTGACCGACTGACCGCCCGGACCCGACGACCGGTAGACGTCGACCTTCACGTCGTTCTCGTCGACGTCGATGTGGTCGGTGGTCTCGACGACGGGCAGTACCTCGACCTCGGCGAACGAGGTTTGGCGACGACCCTGGTTGTCGAACGGGCTGATGCGGACCAAGCGGTGCGTGCCCTGCTCCACCGACAGCGTGCCGTACATGTAGGGCGACTTGACCGCGAACGTCGCCGACTTCAGACCCGCTTCTTCTGCGTAGGAGGTGTCGTAGACCTCGACGCCGTAGCCGTGCTTCTCCGCCCAGCGGATGTACATGCGCATCAACATCTGGGCCCAATCAGCGGCGTCGACGCCGCCGGCGCCCGACCTGATGTTGACCACGGCATCGCGCGAGTCGTACTCGCCGGCGAGCATGGTCTTGACCTCCATGGCCTGGATGTCGCTGCGCAGGGATTCGCGCTCGGCGTCGGCGTCGGCAAGCGCAGATGTGCGTGCCTCACCCTCTTCGGACTCCGCGAGTTCGTAGTGGACGGGCATGTCGTCGAGTCGCTGCCGCAACTCGGTGACGCGACGCAGCTCCGCCTGGGCGTGCGAGAGTTCGCTCGTCACCTTCTGCGCGTGGTCTTGGTCGTTCCACAGATCAGGGTCGGACGCCTGCATCTCGAGCTCGTCGATCCTCCGGCGCAACTCCTCGACGTCGAGGACTTTCTCGACGGTCGTCAGGGTCGAGTCGAGGGATTCGAGATCGGTTGCTACGTCAGGATGCACGGTTTACCAGGGTACCGACTGCTGATCGCCGATGTGCCCCCACTCCTCACGCCGACGGCGGTACCGAGGGCGGGGCGTCGGGAGCCTGCATAGGAGGCAGTTGGCCGAAACTCCACGTCGTCGCGGTCTTGCCCGGTTTGTAGACGACGGCATGTTCGGATCCGATCTGCGGCCACGGCTCGCCTACCGCGAGGATCATCGTTCCGTACACCTCGGTCGGGTTGGTTCCCGGACCGTTGATCGTTCCGGAGATGGTGCAGAACGCTTGCCCCTTGCTGTCGGGCTCGCCCTGATCACTCACGCCGGTGACCGTCAGGGTCCCCTGCGCGTAGCCCGCCGTGTTGCCACCGAATCCGCCGATTCGCTGTCCGCGAAAACGCATGATCATCGCGATCACGGCGACGACGAGCAAAATGACGAGAATGACGGTCAACATGGCCTCAACCCTACCGACACGACCGGGCATTTCGGGCTGCGAACGCAGCGTCGACGGTCATCGTGGCAGCCATCGGTCGACCGTTTTCGCGACGCAGCCAAGCGCTACGCTGACCGGGTGCTTCCGACGCCCGGTTCCGACGCCACCGCCGACCTCGATTTCGCGCTCTCTCTCGCAGAGTCCGCCGACACGCTGACAATGGGGCGCTTCGGCGCGATCGACCTCGAGGTCGACGCCAAACCCGACCTCACCCCGGTCTCCGACGCCGACCTCGCCTGCGAGCGGATGATCCGCGAACGTCTGGCGGCCGTGTTCCCCGACGACGAGGTCCTCGGCGAAGAGTTCGGCGGCGACGCGATCCTGACCGGTCGGCAATGGGTCGTCGACCCCATCGATGGCACCAAGAACTTCGTGCGCGGCGTCCCGATCTGGGCCACGCTGATCGCTTTGCTGGTCGACGGCGTGCCGGTGGTCGGCGTGGTGTCGGCGCCTGCGTTGAGCCGCCGGTGGTGGGCCGCCGCCGGCCACGGGGCGTTTGTCGCGTTCGATCACGGCGACGCGCGCCAGATCACGGTCTCGCAGGTCGCCGACCTCGCGTCGTCGAGCCTGACCTTCTCGAGCCTGTCCGGCTGGGCCGACCGCGGCGTCCGCGACAAGTTCATCGACCTCACCGACCGTGTCTGGCGAGTGCGCGGCTACGGCGACTTCCTCAACTACTGCCTCGTCGCCGAGGGCGCGGTCGACATCGCGGCAGAACCCGAGGTGTCGCTGTGGGATCTCGCCCCGCTCGACGTGCTGGTCCGCGAAGCAGGCGGGCGCTTCACCTCGCTCGACGGCTCGCCCGGCCCCGGCGGCGGCAGCGCGGTCGCGACCAACGGACTCCTCCACGACGAGGTGCTCACCGCCCTCGAGGGGTAGCCGTAGCGCCGCGCCCGACCTACCTGTCCGCTCGGATAGTCCCTGCGAAATCCCGGCGTGGCGACGGGCGACAGCTTCTAGCGTGTGCGTGTAAGACCCGACGCCCCAGGAGATTCGCGATGCCCGGCTTTCCCGCACTGACCCACGTGGCCATCACCGTCACCGACCTCGACGCCAGCACTCGTTGGTACTCGGCTCTGTTCGACGCCGCGCCAGTGCTCGACGAGGATGAGGAGTCGGGCGAGTTCCATCACGCGGTGTTCGCACTCGATGGCGGAACCCTCTTCGGACTGCACACGCACACCGGCTCGGCGGCGTCGGGAAGCTTCGACGAACACCGGACGGGACTCGACCACATCGCCTTCGCCGTCAGTCGTGCGGAGCTCGACGACTGGTTGGTGCGCTTGGACGAACTCGGCGTCGCGCACAGCGATATCAAGCACGCACACTATGGGTCCGGCATCTCGTTCCGCGACCCCGACAACATCGCGCTGGAGTTCTTCGCACCTCCTGCATGAGCCGGGACAGCCTTCGTCAGACCTGCGTTCCCGACTCCTCATCGAGCACGACGAACTCGGTGCCGGGATCTTTCATCTCGGTCAGCCGCGAGTAGTGAACACCGGTACCCGCGTCGGAGAGCACAGCCTGGTGGATCGGGACGGCGACCCGCGGCGCCATCGCGCGCAGGTAGTCGACCGACTCGCTGAGTTTCATCCACGGCGCCGCCGAGGGCAGCGCGAGCACGTCGATCTGCTCGAACGGAATGTAGAACGAATCACCGGGATGCATGAAACGCCCTGGAGCCGTTGATGTTCCGAGCACATACGCAACGTTGTCGACGACGGGGATCTCGGGGTGGATCACGGCGTGACGCCCTCCGGTGAATCGCGCGGTCACCGCGCCGACACCGACCTGGCCGCCCGCGAGTGCCGCAGTCCACTCCCCTGCCGCATCGTCGGAGTTGAGTTGTGCGGCGGTCTGCGGGTCGGCGATACGGATCGCCTGAGGGTTCTCACCGACCAGATTCGGCAGCCGCGCGACGTCGCAGTGATCAGGATGTTGATGGGTGATCAGGATCGCGTCGAGTCCGGTCAGCCCTTCGAAGCCGTGCGCAAGGGTGCCCGGGTCGAAGAGGATACGAGTCCCCTCCAATTCGACGAGCATGCAGGAATGGCCGAAGTGGGTGATCTCCATGCGTCCACTGTGCTCTCCCGCACGGGTTTACGCATTGGTCCAGCCGAACCCCGGATCACACAACCGCTGGGAACACACCCCAGCCCGCAGCAGCGTCGACGATGCGAGCGACGCCGTAGACCAGCCACAACCCGAGCACCACCACCAACACCGGCAGCGCTCGACGTAGCCGGAGCCGCTTCAACGCTCCCGGACCTGCGACGAGACACCAGACTCCGGCGGCGACGGCGATCACGGTCGCCACCAGCGTCAACGGTCCGAATACGTTGTAGGTGAACGCCCCGCCCACGTCGCCATGCATGAGGTGCACCCAACTGCGCGTCAGTCCGCACCCCGGACACGGCAGACCCGTGAGCGCGCGGAAGACACAGAGGTCGCGGCCGTGATCAACCGATCCCAGCGGCCACACGATCGCGGTGAGCAGCGCTGCCCCACCGACCGCGACCACCATCGCCGGTCCGACCCGTCGGCCACCCGCACCCGACGGTGCCGCTGTGTATGGACCCGGGAGGTCGGTGCGATCGGTTGACACGTGACCAGCCTAAACCGGCGATGAGAACACGACGTTCGACGAGCGCGTGACAATCTCCTTACCGAGTAGTAAGGTTTGTACTTACTACCGAGTAAGATACTGCTCACGCGCAGTCCAAGCACCCGTGCGAAGAGAAATGGTTGTCATGACGACTCACACCGAACCCCGCGACACCTCTGCGGTCGGCAAGAACCCGCACAAGCGCAATGCCATCGGCACCGCGATGCGTGTGCTCACGACGGTCACCGGCTCCGACTTCGCGGAGAAGTACCAGATCCGTGAGCCCATCAACCGAATCGCCTACCAGGCGACCAAGACCGGCTTCCAGACCCTCGGCGCAGCCAACCGCGCGTTCAAGAAGGTGCAGGGCGGCTCGGGTGGCGCGGCACGACTGAGCACCACACCGAAGGACTACTTCAACCTCAACCCCGACGACGAGCAGCAGATGATCGCCGAAACGGTGAAGGAATTCGCCGAGGAGATCCTGCGCCCCGCAGCCTACGATGCCGACGCCGCCGCGAGCGCACCTGAAGACATCGTCAAGCGCTCCGCCGAACTCGGCATCACGATGATCAACGTGCCCGAGCAGTTCGACGGCGCGGCGTCCGAGCGTGGCGTCGTCACCAACGCCCTGGTTGCCGAGGCAATGGCTTACGGCGACATGGGACTAGCCCTTCCGCTCCTCGCACCGAGCGGCGTCGCCACCACCCTCACCAACTTCGGTAGCGACAGTCAGCAGAAGACCTACCTGCCCGACTTCGCAGGCGAGAACGTGCCGCAGTCGTCCGTCGTCATCGCGGAGCCGCGCGCTCTGTTCGACGCATTCTCGTTGCAGACCAAGGCAACTCGGGTGCCGAGCGGCTACCGACTCAACGGCGTGAAGTCGTTCGTGCCCGCTGCGGGATCGTCGGAACTGTTCATCGTCGGAGCCCAGCTCGACGGCCGGCCCGCGCTGTTCATCGTCGAATCCGATTCCGAGGGACTGATCGTCGAGGCAGATCCGGGCATGGGTGTGCGCGCCGCGGGCATGGGTCGCCTACTGCTGCAAGACGTTGCCGTCCCCGAGAGCGCGCTCCTCGGCGAAGAGACCGGCGAGGCAGCCCTCGCGGCCTACCGCGACGTCGTACGTCTGTCGCGCCTCGGTTGGTCGGCGCTTGCCGCCGGAACCGGCAGGGCCGTCCTCGACTACGTGATCCCCTACGTCAACGAGCGTGAGGCATTCGGCGAGCCGATCTCCAACCGTCAGGCCGTCGCCTTCATGGTTGCCAACATCGCCACCGAACTCGACGGCATCCGCCTGGTCACACTGCGCGGCGCATCGCGGGCCGAGCAGGGTCTGTCGTTTGCCCGCGAATCGGCACTCGCACGCAAGCTGACCATCGTCAAGGGACTACAGATCGGACTCGACGGCGTGCAGTTGCTCGGTGGCCACGGCTTCACCAAGGAGCACCCGGTCGAGCGTTGGTACCGCGACCTGCGCGGCGCAGGCATCGGCGAGGGCATCGTCGTCCTCTGACGGCGACTTCTTCCGACGACGAGACCCACCGAGAAAGCAACTGACATGGCAATCAATCTGGAACTCCCCCGGAAGCTGAACACCACGATCGACCAGGCCCACCAGGCCGCGGCCGAGATCTTCCGCCCCATCTCGCGCAAGTACGACCTCGCCGAGCACTCCTACCCGGTCGAACTCGACACTCTCGCAAGCCTGTACGACGGTCTCGCCGAGACCGGTCAGGCCGGTGCCGGTGCCGACGGCGGACGAAGCCAGGAGAAGAAGGCCAAGCCGGAGCGCGAGGGCGCGAATATCAACGGCGGCAACATGCAGTCGGTGATGAACGTCATCGAAACATGCTGGGGCGACGTCGGTTTGACGTTGTCGATGCCGTACCAGGGACTGGGCAACTCGGCCATCGCCGCTGTCGCGACCGACGAGCAGCTCAAGCGCTTCGGCAAGGTGTGGGCCGCCATGGCCATCACCGAGCCCAGCTTCGGCTCCGATTCGGCCGCGGTGACCGCCACCGCCACACTCGACGGCGACGAGTACGTCATCAACGGCGAGAAGATCTTCGTGACGTCCGGTTCGCGCGCCACCCACATCGTGGTGTGGGCCAGCGTCGACCGCAGCCTCGGGCGTGCGGCCATCAAGAGCTTCGTGGTGCCGCGTGAGCATCCGGGCGTCGAGGTGGTGCGGCTCGAGCACAAGCTCGGTATCCGCGTCTCCGACACCGCGGTGATCCGCTTCGAGAACTGCCGCATCCCCAAGGAGAACCTGCTCGGTAGCCCCGAGGTGGATACGAAAAAGGGTTTCGGCGGAGTCATGCAGACCTTCGACAACACCCGCCCCCTCGTCGCGGGTATGGCCATCGGTGTTGCGCGCGCCGCCCTGGAGGAGTTGCGTCGCATCCTCGAGGAGGCGGGCATCGAGATCGACTACGACAAGCCCGCCGAGAACCAGCATGCCGCCGCGGCCGAGTTCATCCGGATGGAGTCCGACTTCGAGGCTGCCTACCTGATGACGATCCGCGCCACGTGGATGGCCGACAACAAGGAACCCAACTCACTACAGGCGTCGATGGCCAAGGCCAAGGCTGGCCGCACCGTCACCGATGTCACCAACAAGGCCGTCGAACTGACTGGCACACTTGGATATTCGGAACGCCTGCTGCTCGAGAAATGGGCCCGCGACTCGAAGATCCTCGACATCTTCGAAGGCACCCAGCAGATCCAGCAGCTCATCATCGCTCGCCGCGTGTTGAACAAGAGCAGCGCAGAACTCAAGTGAGACACTGAGTCTCGACGAATAACGAGCCCTGCGGCGCCACGGTGCCGCAGGGCTCGACTCTTTCCCGACCCCTCACACAGCCCACGCGAGCGCGAGTCCGACGGCGCAGGCCGCAGTGGCCGCCGCCACCGAGCCCACCGCATAGCACAGCGCGAGCCCACCGGCGCGCCGCTCTGCCAGACGCACCGTTTCGACGCTCGCCGTGCTGAAAGTCGTGTAGCCGCCGCAGAATCCGGTGCCCACGATGGCCTGCAGCTCACTCGGCGCCCCGTGGTAGATCACCAGCCCCGCGAGCAGACCCAACAGCAACGAGCCGGACACGTTGATGATCAACGTCGCCCACGGGAACGTCGTATTCCGCCACCGCTTGATCGCGCCATCGACGACGAAGCGTGCCACGGCCCCGAGCGCACCTGAGACGAGTATCGCCAGCACCGTCACGACACACCGCCTCGTCGCACCGCACGTCGTCGACCCGCGGTTCCCGCCACGACGATGCCCGCCCAGGCGCCGAGCACACCGAGCACGACGCTGACCACCGCATACGCGATCGCCACTTCGGGCGCGCCGTGATGGCCGAGTTGGGTGGTCTCGAGCGCGAACGTGGAATACGTCGTGAAGGCCCCGCAGAGTCCGGTGCCCGCAAAGACACGCACAGTGCGACGCCAGCCGTCGTCGGGGCCCGCGAGCGCCAAGAACTCCAGCAACGCGCCGAGCACGAACGCGCCGCTGACATTGATCGCGAACGTCGCCCACGGCCATCCCGTGCCGACCGTGGGAAATGCCTCCTCGATCACGTAGCGCAGACCCGTTCCGCAGATCCCGCCGAGGAAGACCAGTGCGATCGCTCCGAACTGCAGGTGCAGAGGCCGGTCGGCCGGCGCGTCCGGATCTATAGAGCCGTCGCCCCTGGGCGCGAAGTCCGTGATGTCACTGTCCGATCTGTTGCGCGAGTCGCGCCAGGACGTCCGGATCCTCGATGGTCGACGGCACGGCGTACTCCTGATGATCGGCTATCTGCCGCATGGTCTTTCGCAGAATCTTGCCCGACCGTGTCTTCGGTAGCGCGGCAACCACGGTCACGTCGCGGAACGTCGCCACCGGCCCGATCTCGTCGCGGACCTTCGCGATCAGCTCGTCACGCAGCGTGTCGGGTTCGATCTCGACACCCGACTTGAGCACGACGTAGCCACTCGGCCGCTGACCCTTGAGGTCGTCGTGGATGCCGATCACGGCACATTCGGCGACCGCCGGATGCGACGCCACGACGGCCTCGATGCTTCCGGTCGACAGTCGGTGCCCGGCGACGTTGATCACGTCGTCGGATCGTCCGAGGATGAAGATGTAGCCGTCGTGGTCGATGTATCCGGAGTCGCCGGTCAGGTAGTAGCCGGGGAAGGCGTTGAGATACGAACTGCGATAACGCTCTTCGTCGCCCCACAGTCCGGTCAGTGTGCCCGGGGGCAACGGCAGTGCGATCACGATATTGCCTTCGGCGCCCGCATCGACGACGTTCCCCTCGGCGTCGACGACACCGACTCCGAAGCCGGGGACGGCGACAGTCGCCGATCCCGCCTTGACCGGCATCGGTTGCAGCCCACGCAGATTGGCCGCGATCGCCCATCCGGTCTCGGTCTGCCACCAATGGTCGATCACCGGCACACCGAGCACGTTCGACGACCAGGCGAGCGTGTCGGGGTCGAGCCGCTCACCCGCGACGAAGAGCGCGCGGAGTGACGAGATGTCGTACTGATCAAGAAGTTTCGCGTCCGGGTCGGTCTTGCGGATCGCCCGGATCGCGGTCGGCGCGGTGAACAGTGCCTTGACCCGATGCTCGGCGATGACTCGCCAGAAGGCTCCCGCATCAGGTGTGCCAACCGGTTTGCCCTCGTACATCACCGTCGTCGCGCCGACGAGCAGCGGCGCGTAGACGATGTACGAGTGGCCGACAACCCACCCGACGTCCGACGCCGTCCACCAGATGTCGCCTGCATCGATGTCGTAGATGTTGGCCATCGACCAGGTCAGTGCGACAGCGTGCCCGCCGTTGTCGCGCACAACGCCTTTGGGCTTTCCCGTGGTGCCCGACGTGTACAGGATGTAGAGCGGGTCGGTCGCCGCGACGTCGACGGGTTCGGTGAGACCTGCCGTCTCCATCTCGGCATCCCAGTCGAGCCAGTCGCGCCTTTCATTACTCGACGAGTCCCCTTCATTGCTGGACGAGCCGTGGTCGGCGGCAGAACCCGCCACCTGCGGGCGATCCTTCACGATGACCGTCGAGACAGCGCTGTCGGAGAGGTCAAGGGCGCTTGCCACCATCGGCAGATACTCGACGCTGCGTCCCGGCTCGAGGCCGCCCGATGCGGTCACGATCGCAACCGGCTCGGCGTCGTCGATGCGTGTGGCGAGTTCGGGGGCGGCAAAGCCGCCGAACACCACCGAATGCACTGCACCGAGCCGCGCGCAGGCGAGCATGGCGATCGCTGCCTCGGGGATCATCGGCATGTAGATGATGACCCGGTCGCCGCGCGAGACACCCCGGCGGCGCAGCACGTCGGCGAATCGCGAGACCTCCACCAGCAGCTCGGCGTAGGTGTACTCGCGGATCTCGTCGACCATCGCGGAGTCCCAGATCAGTGCGAGACGGTCACCGTGCCCCGCGGCGACGTGCCGGTCCAGCGCGTTGTAACAGGTGTTGAGTCGGCCGTCGGGGAACCAGCGGTACATCGGCGCTGCCGAATCGTCGAGTGCCACGGTCGGCGGAACCGACCATTCGACGTCGGCTGCTGCCTGCAGCCAGAAGTTCTCCCTATCGTCGACGCTGCGCGCGAACGTGTCCTCGTAACTCGCCATCGAACGCTCTTCTCGCGCTCAGTCCAGGTACTTCTCTACGACGTCGGCCGGCCTTGTTGCCGCAGAATCGGGGTCCTGGCCGGCATCCCGTTTGGCCTGACGCTGCCGCAAGAGATCCCAGGCCTGATCGAGAGACACCTCGATCTGCGACAGACGCGAGTTCTCCTCGTCGGGCGTGATGTCGCCGCGGCCCACCTTGGTGCGAAGTTCGTGCTCCTCGGCGATGAGGTCGTTGATGTGTTCGTGGATTTGCTTATCGGTCGCCATGACCCCCACGTTAGTCCCGACGATGCGACACGAGCCGCAAATTCAGACCGCGCACTCGAATGCCGACACGATCTCCGACGAGATGCGGCCGCGGTTGCTGATCTCGTAACCGTTCTCGCGTGCCCAGGCGCGGATCGCCTGCGTCCTGGGGTGCGCCCGCTTGGACGGGTGCCCGTTGCCCGAACCATCCGCAACGCGAGAAATTGCAAGATACTTCTGAAGCGATTGTGCGAATTCCTTCGCATGCGCAGGTGAGGTGTCGAACTCGTACTGTTTTCCGTTGAGACCGAAAACCACGGTCACCGCTTCGTCCAATTCAGAACCATCGAGATCGTCGACGAACCTGACTATCTTCTTTGTCGCCATTCCGGCGTCCCCTCCCTCGTCATCGCTGAAATCCGACAACCCCGGCAGCTATCCCAGCTGGCGCAATCAGCCCGTGATGAGCGTCACTGCACCAGCCCAGCGTGCCGTGTTCGCACACGCCACACTGCCGACCGCACGGTTCATCCCCCCGGACGGACTGTGCGCCGAGTTGCCCCAACAACTCACAGCGCACACATCGCTATCGAATCGACATGAGTATATCGAATCTCTGATTGAAGGTGCTCATCAACGCCGGATCGTCGAATTCACATAAAGACAAACCGTGCCGCTCGCGCCGCAAAGTGAAAATCGATGTGAGCCTAAGACTGCCACCATCGGCCACCCCGGTGTCTAGTAAATCGGGTGTCTACTTCTGCATCCACTGCCGGGAGGTGTGATGACAGCAATCTTTTCCGACGCGCGTGACACGGATCGAGTCCTCGACGACGCCGTCAACCAGTCACTCGCCCACGGCCATCGCCACTTCGCGGTCCGGAGCGGACGCATCGTGCGGTACCACCCGCTGGTGGCGGGCTTCATCGGCCATCCGCCCGACATCACGACCGAGGACTGGCACGATCTCACCCTGCTGGTGCCCGAGGGAGTCCAGTTCACCCTCCGTGATCTCACGCGGCCTCCCGAGGCAGGTTTCTCGGTCGTCGCTCGCCACGTCGCCGTCCAGATGACCGGCGAACACGTCGACCCGACCCTGCGGCTTTCCACCGGATCGCCGCGGATCGAGAAGCTGACACTCGACGACGTCCCCGAGATGCTCGCGCTGGTCGAGCTGACCCGGCCCGGACCCTTCCTTCGACGCACCATCGAGTTAGGCGGATACGTGGGCATCCGCCACGAGGGCGCATTGGTTGCCATGGCCGGTGAACGCCTCCGCCCACCGGGATGGTCGGAGATCAGTGCGGTCTGCGTCCACCCCGATCATCGCAACCGTGGATACGCCTCCGCACTGGTCCTCGCGGTCGCCGCGGGCGTCCGCGACGCCGGGCGCGTGCCATTCCTCCGCGCCAACGGACTGAACGAGAACGCAATACGACTCTACGAGTCCCTCGGGTTCCGCCACCGCAGAACGGTGACGCTGACCGCTCTTCGCGCACCCTGAGAAACACCAGAACCGCTCCGATTCCAAAGCTTCTCGCGCGCTTGATGATCGGGAAACATGACGTCGGCAGCAGCCACGATGCGCGGCTGCCAGGACATGTGACCGATGGGAGATGCTCGTGAGCTCTGCGGCGAGACCGGCTCTGCACGAGGATGATTCGCCGACGAACCGGGCGGGCAGCGGCGGAGTCTACGATTCGGTGATGCCATCGGCAACACACCGCTCGTGCGCCTGAACGCTCTGGCACGCAATGTCGCTCCCACCATTCTGCTCAAGCTCGAGTACCTCAATCCCGGTGGCAGCGTGAAGGATCGGGCAGCACGCGAGATGGTCCTCGCCGCCGAACGCTCCGGCGAGCTCAAACCGAACGGTGTCATCGTCGAGGGTACGTCCGGCAATACCGGAGTGGGACTTGCGATCATCGCCGCCGCGCGCGGGTACTCGATCATCGTGGTCGTCCCCGATAAGACCAGCGCCGAGAAGATCAGCCTTCTTCGCGGACTCGGAGCACGCGTCGTGGTGACACCTGGTGGTCGGCCGATCGGACATCCCGAGCACGTCCGATCAGTCGCTGAGCACATCGCGTCGACGACGCCGGGTGCGTGGCTCGCCGGCCAGTACGACAATCCCGCCAACCCCGCCGCGCACGCGCTGACCACGGGCCCTGAGATCTGGGGCCAAACCGACGGCGCCGTCACGCATTTCGTCGCAGGCGTCGGAACCGGGGGCACCATCACCGGAACCGGCGAGTTCCTCAAGCACGTTTCCGACGGCGCGGTCCGCGTGATCGCGCCCGACCCGCTGGGTTCCACCTACAGCGGGGGCGAAGGTCGAGCCTTCTACATCGAGTCCGTCGGCCACTACCGCCACCCCGACACAGTGGACGACGTCTGGCCCGAGTCGTTTCACCCCGACGTCGTCGACGAGTTCGTGCCGATCACCGACCGTGAAGCCATCGACACCGCGCGAGAACTCCTCCGTCATGAGGGGCTACTCGTCGGCGGTTCGGGTGCGCTCGCTGTCGCGGGCGCGCTACGGGTGGCGACGTCGCTGCGTCCCGACGACGTCGTGGTCGTCCTCATCCCCGACTCCGGACGCAACTACCTCTCGAAGTATTTCAACGACACCTGGGTCAGCCGTTGGGGATTCGGTGTGGCGAACTCGAGCGAGCAGCCAGCCGTGCGACGCCTGAGGCGGGCGTATCCAGGACTCCCGTCGAATGCCACCGTCGCGCAGGCGCGCGCGCTACTCGCCGACATTCCGTCCCTACCGGTACATCTGCCGCGCGCAGGCGATCAGGTGGTCGCGGCCGAGATCGTCGGCTCGGTCGACGCGTCGACACTCGTCGACGCCGACGACGACGCACATCTGTGCGAGTACCTGCTTCCCCCAACACATCTGGCGGGAATCGACGAGCCGATCGTCGACGTCGCCGCGCGTCTCGGCGCCGGCCGCTCCGGAAGTGACGGCCATTCCCTCGTCGTCCTCGTCGAGAACGGCTATGCGGTCGGCATCGCCACGGCCGCCGACATTGTTGCCGCAACACCCGACATCACCGTCGCCGGACTGGTGACGGAAACCACCTGAGCGAGTTGCGCTCCACTGCTCTGCTTCACCGCCCACTGTCCACAGCCCACAGTCCACACAACCCGGAGGTCCACCCATGTCCGACGATGCGCCCACTGACGCGACGCCCGCGAACAACCCAACAGCCGACAACCCCGAGTTGGTCGACGCGAACGTCGACATCGACAGCCGCACAACAGTGTCGCGTCGTCGACTCCTCGCCTTCGGCGCGGTCGGAGCGGGACTCGTCGCCGCAGGTGGCCTCGGCGCCTGGGGGTTGCTGCGCAGCGACGCCAACGCCGACAAGCCTGCCGACGGACTGACCGTCACCAAGTCGTGGGCAGGTAAGCAACTGACACTCACCTCCCCGAGCGGTGTGTGCGACGCCCCGCTCGTCATCGCCTACGAGAAGGGGTTCTTCAAGAACGCGGGCCTCGACGTCGTGCTCAAGAAGGCGGGCGAGAACGAAGATCTCCCCGCCGCCGTCGGCTCGGGCAAATACATTGCGACAAACGGCATCTTCTTCAACTTCCTCGGCCCCATCTACAACGGCACCCCGGTGAAGCTCTCGGGCGGTCTGCATCACGGATGCCTCGATCTCTATGCGCGCAACGACAATTCGGTCCCGACGGTCGCGGCGTTGCGCGGCAAGAAGATCGGCGTGAGCGACCTCCAGGGGTCGGCCACCAACTTCTTCTCGCTCGATCTACTCGACGCCGGAATCAACTCGAGCCCCGCGGCGAAAGAAGTGGAATGGGTTGTGATCCAACAAGATCTGCTGCCCAAGGCCCTGCAGGACGGCAAGGTCGACGCGATCGCCACCGCGGGCGGATTCCTTCCGATCATCCAGGGCGTGCACGACGGGTGGGCAAAAGAGCTGTCCAACAACGACACCATCAGCCGCAACTCCGCGTATCCGTGCTGCGCCGTCGCGCTCAACAACGACTTCGTGGCGGAGGACCCGGTGACGGCGAGCAAGCTGGTCAACGCGTGGGCGCAGGGATCGCGCTGGGTGGGCTCGAATCTCGAGGAGACCGCGCACATCGAGTCCACGCGAAACTACGTTCCCGACAAGCCCGAGAACATCCTGCCGGTGCTGCGCACGCTGACCTTCGACCCCTCACCTCGCAACCTGCAGGAACAGCTCGAACCCGGCATCGCGAAGTTCATCAACACCGGATACCTACCTAAGGAGACCAACTCCAAAGCACTCGCCGACCAGGTCTTCGTCGACCTCGGTCTCAACTTCTGACGGAGCGATCGGTGACCACCACAACCAACCGCGACGTGCCGCGCACAGAACCCGGTCTGCGGAGTCGCGAGACTCCTGACACCACCGGCCACGCACACAACGCCGCCGAGCGCCCGACGGTGCAGGGCGCCGCGCGCATCCACGCCGCGCTCGACAAGGTCACGCACCCGGTCCGAGTCGATCCACTGCTCGTCGCCTCCGGGATTCTCGCGTGGATCGCCTTCGCCGCAATTGTGGCGTTCGCTCCGCACAGTCCCCGACTCTCCCAGCGCGACATCACACTGATCGACCAGTCGTCGACCTTTGTCGCCGTCGTCGGACTCGTCATCGCGGCCATCGCCGCTGCGACGTGGGCCGTCAGTACCCGACCAGGAGCCCTGGGTGCACGCGCCTCGCGTCGACTCTCGCACGGCGCCGCGTGGCTACTCGGCGCCACGCTCTGGGCGATCTTCTGGGAGGCCTCCACCGCAACGACGAGTCTCCTCAAGCCCCCGTATTTCGTTGCACCACAACCTATTGCCTCCCGACTCTGGGATGACCGCGGGATTCTCTCCGAGAGCCTCGGCAACTCGCTGCAGCTCCTGGCTGTCGGATTCATCCTCGGTGTGATCGCGGGGGTCACCACCGGTGTGGTGATCGGCTGGTGGCAGACCGCGAACTATTGGGTCCATCCGATCCTGATGTTCCTCGGGCCGGTACCGACGCTCGCCTGGGTGCCGATCATCTTCGTGCTGTTCCCGACTGCCTATTCGGGCGCAGTGTTTCTCATAGCACTGAGCGTGTGGTTCCCGCTGACCGTGGTGACCCGCGCGGGCATCGTCAGCATCCCGAAATCGTACTTCGACGTCGCGCAGACGTTGGGAGCGCGCGACCGCTTCCTCGTCCTCCGCGTCAGTCTTCCCGGCGCCTTGCCCAGCATCTTCACCGGCGCCTTCATGGGTCTGTGCGCCTCGTTCGTCAGCTTGACCGTGGCTGAGAACTTCGGTGTGAACTCGGGATTGGGCTGGTACCTCAACTGGAAGAAGGGCTGGGGCGACTTCCCCGGCGTCTACGCGGGCATCGTCGTCCTCGTCGTGGTCTGCGGTGTGCTGCTGAGTCTGCTGTTCCGCCTTCGTGATTGGTCACTGCGCTGGGAGAAGGAGCTGACCCGATGGTGAACAAGACCTCCCCTGCAACAAACTCCGCAGGTACAACCACGACAGGCGGCGTGATCGACATCAGCCACGTGACACAGGCATTCCGTAGCGGCAGCACCGATCTCGCAGTGCTCGACGACATCTCGATCTCCGTCGATGCGGGCGAGTTCCTGGTACTCGTCGGCCCGAGCGGATCGGGCAAGTCGACGCTGATCCGGCTTCTCGCAGGCCTCGACCATCCACTGTTCGGCACGGTCGATGTCGACGGGCAACGGGTCACCGCGCCAGATCCCAGTCGCGCGTTGGTCTTTCAAGATCCCACTCTCCTACCGTGGCGCACCGTGCGCGGCAACGTCGCACTCGGGCCCCAGGCACGCGGACTCGGACGCGAGGCCGACAAACAGATCGACGCCGCAATCGATCTCGTCGGACTCACCGACTTCGCCGACGCCTGGCCGGCGCAACTCTCCGGCGGCATGGCACAGCGCGCGGCACTCGCCCGCGCACTCGTGAACGATCCGTCGGTGCTGTTGCTCGACGAGCCGCTCGGCCGACTCGACGCTCTGACACGCCGGGTGTTGCAGGGCGAGCTGCTGCGCCTATGGCACGAAAGACGTTTCACCGCAGTGCTCATCACGCACGACGTCCCCGAAGCACTGATCCTCGCCGACCGCGTCGCGATCCTCTCGCCCCGACCCGCACGTATCCGAGAGATCATCGACGTCGACCTGCCTCGACCACGCGATCCGTCGAATCCCGAGTTCGTCGCCTTGCAATCGCGCATCCTCACCCTGCTCGACGAGGAGGCGACAACACCCGACGACGCGCTCACCGCAGCGCGTCGCGGCGACGGATGACCCCATGGTCTGCTCGCCGCGTCATCCTGCTGGCGTTCGCCATTCTCGCGGCATACGCGTGGTCGACGTGCGCGGCAGCTCCGGCGAGCGCGCACGCCGTCGTCGTCGCGACCTCACCGTCGAACGGGTCGGAGATCTCCACGTCGCCGCACGACGTCAGAATCACCTTCGACGAGCCGGTGTCGCGTTCGGCGACATCGGGAACGGCAAGCGTCCTCGACTCGTCCGGTCGCGCCGTCACGTCGGGTCAGCCGAAGCTCCTCGACGGTGGTCGCACGCTGTCGATCCCGTTGCGGCCCAACCTGAGCAAAGACTCCTACATCGCCAGTTGGACGGTGGTCTCCGCGGACAACCATCCCGTCGGGGGCTCGATCCAGTTCGGCGTCGGAGTACCTGCGATCGCATTGGCGCCTCCACCGGCTCCGACGCCGAGCGCGCTGGCCGGTCTGCTCAGCGGAGTGCTGACCGGGCTGCTCTATATCGCACTGATCGGAGCACTCGGCCTCATACCGGCCGCCCTGCTGCTCGACGCGTCGCCGCCTCGGCTGCGCACCACGTGGCGCCTCGCGCGGATCGCGGCGGCCGTCGCGGTCATCCTCTCGCTCGTCCAGATCGTCGTCGCCTACATCTGGGATGCGTCGGCAACGCCGAGCGGTCCGACGTGGGACGGGTTCGCCGACTTCGGAGCGTCGTCGTATGCGTTGTTGGTCTACCTGCGGATCGCGGTGATCGTCGCAGCGGTACTCGTCGTCGGTCGCGCGCCCGGTCAGACGCCGCGCTGGGACAGCTCCGAGATCACGCGACTCTCGGTGGCCGGCGTCTGTGGTCTCGCGGCCCTGGCCACCGTGGTCGCCAATGGCCACGGCGGTTCCGGGCCGATTCGGTTCGTCTCCACGTTCATTCACGTCGTCGCGATGGTCGGGTGGATCGGCGGGCTCCTCGTGCTGACGTGGCTTCTGGTCCACGACGACCCGTCGTCGCAACGACTGCGCCGATTGGGCGTGTGGTCGGTGGTTGCGGCGTCGTGCGTGGCGGCCATCGTTGCCACCGGAGTCGTCGCCGCGGTGATCGGCGTCGGACACTTCGCTGCGCTGGTGCACACGAGTTACGGCGTGACACTGCTGGTCAAGCTCGCGATGGTGGCGCTAGCGATTGCGCTCGGCGCGTCCAGTCACCGTCGAATTCGACGTTCCGCGCGAGAACACGTCTCCGGTCCTGCTGTGGCAGCGCGGATTCGGACACGCGTGGGAGTCGAGGCGGTCGTCGGCTGCGCGATCATCGTGGTCGCAGGTGTGCTCTCGTCACTCACGCCCGCCGCTGCGGCGTACGCGCCGACGAGGACCATCGAGACGACGGTCGGCGAGTACGCGCTGCGCATCGATGTCGGTCCCGCGCGTCGTGGCCCCGAGACCTTTCGTGTCGTGGTGACGCCGACAGCCCCTCAGACGGGTGTGGCGGCGCCCACCTCGATCAGTCTCGTACTCCGACAACCCGATTCCGGGGTCCGCGGCCTGCCCGTCGACTTCTCGTACCGGCTACCCGGCGACATCAATCACGGACGCCCCGCGCCGGTCACGTTCATCAGTCCGGCGGTGACCGTGCCCACGACCGGTGAGTGGATCGGGACGCTCACCCTCAACCCGGTCACCGGCGACTCGATCGCGCACGTCAAGGACTTCACGTACCGCGTTGTCTAAAACCCGTAGAACTCAGAACCAGGAGAACAGCATGAACCGCTCAGCACGTCGGCTCGCTTTCGGCCTTACCGCACTTGCCTTTTCGTTGACGACGTCGGTCGCCGGTGTGGCCGCAGCGCATGTCACCGTCGACCCGACCTCGCAGCCGAGCTCCGGCGGCTACGGCCAGGTACGACTCGTGGTACCCAGCGAAGAAGACAACACCACGACGACGGCGATCAGCGTCACGCTGCCGACCGGGGTCGATCTCAGTTCCGTTCGTACACTACCGATTCCGGGGTGGACGGCCACGACGGAGAAGACGCAGTCCAACGGCTCCGAGCGCGTCTCGAAGATCACGTGGCAAGCCAGCAACCCCGAGAGTGGGCTCAAGCCAACCGAATACGGTGTCTTCGCGTTCTCCGGAGGCCGTTGGCCCGCAGGCACGACGTCGGTCACGCTCCCCACACAGCAGCGGTATGCCAACGGCACCGTCGTCTCCTGGAACGAACAGGCGGCCGACGCCCAGACGGAACCAGAACACCCCGCACCCGTGGTGACGCTCGGCCCCGCGTCGGGCGATCATGACGCCGCGCACGGCGCGGCGTCGGCCACCGATGCGAACTCGACTGTTGCTCAGCAACAGTCGTCCGACGGGTCGACGTGGTGGAAGGTCATCGCCGTCGTCAGCCTGGTGATCGCCGCCGCCGCGGTATTTGCCGTCGCGGCGCTGTGGCGCCGGTTGGGCGGGAACAACACGCCGAGAAGCGAAAGTTCGACCGCGCCAGAGAGTTCCGGCGACTCAGAGGCTCTAGCGAAGACAGAGACCGCAGAGCACGCGGGCGTCGGGTCGAAGGCCGCCGCCGACCATCGGTGATCGGCGGGCGGGGCGCGAGGTGCGCCGAAAAAAGTTGTCCACAAATTCCTCCAGCCCGGCCGCTGCCGTGCCGGATTTGTCGGTACTCCTTCGTACACTTGTGCCCATAGGTTCGATCGCCGCGGAGGGGAGGTTATTCAGATGTCCAGTGTGTTGACGTTCACCGATCCGGATGCCGACGCCGCCACGATCAGATCCATGTCGCGAGAGGAGCTCACCGAGACGGGCCGGGAGTTGTTGCGCGAGTCCCGCAAGCACGAGGCTCGGACGGTCCTTGCGGGCGCGGCTCTGGCTGAGCGGGTGTATCGCGAGCACCTCGCCGGTCGGTCCGAGACCAGTGTGTGGGGTTCGGTGATCGAGCATGCAGAGAAACTCGGACGAGCCGAAGTCTCTCTGCAATTCGGTGTCTCTCGAAGCAAGGCCGGGAGTTGGGTGACGTTGGCGGATCTCCTCGAGAAATTCCCGCTCATCCGCGCCGGCTATCTGAACGGCGACTACTCCACCAACCGGGCCTCGATCATGGCGCGCGCTGCCCAACGTGGTGGAGACATCGATCCCGACTGCATCGAGGGTGATGACTCGGAGATGTCGTTCGAAGAGATCGTCTTGGACTATGGGGCCCGCGCCACCACCGACCCGGTGCTGTCCCAACAGCTCGACGCCGCGTTGATCTCGATGAGTCCCGACAGTGTCACCGAGGAACGCGACACCATCGCCGAGTTGGTGGGTGACGTCACCATCACCGCGGAGGTTGCGGGCCACTCCAACCTGGATGCGGTCATCCCCGCTCACTATGGGGTGTTCCTCAAATCGCAGATCGACGCGCTGATCGATGAACGCACCTGCCGCAAAGATCCCCGTCGGCTCGGGCCACTGCGAGTGATCGCGCTCGGCGAGATCACCGGCGTACCGGGAGCGCACCTCACCTGCGACTGCGGCCTCGACACCTGCCCAGCACGGAACGCCCTGCTGCCTGAGCCCGCCGACGATGACATTCCTGAAGCCCGGGACGTCGAGACTTCCAGTGCGCCGGAACCTTGCGACGCACACCAACGTGTCGAACCCGCCGACGCGGTGGAGCCCGTCGCCGAACCCGAGGCTCCCGACCCGACCGATCCCCACACCCCAACTGAGGCACCGGTCCCGTTCGGACGAGCCATGGTGATGCCCGATGCACCCGTGCTGACAGTGCTCACGGACCCCGACGGTGTGCTTGTACCCCGGTTACAGGGATACGGGCCGATCGACCCCACCTATGCGATCACCCTCGCCGACGTCGCGAAGACCATTCACTACCCCGAATCCGTACGTGCCGCCGGACCACTCATCCCGCTGATCTCCGACCGACCCCAGGCACCACCGGCCGATCCGACCGGACACGGTTCTCACACCGTGCCACCACCTGGGGCATTGACCTATGCACCCAGCGCCACGTTGCGCGCCGAGGTGCTCGCCAATGACGCCTGGTGCCGATACCCGTTCTGCGGCATGCCCTCTCACCTGTGCGACCTCGACCACTGGCGACCCTTCAACCACACCGACCCCGAGGCCGGCGGCTGGACGGTACTCGACGACCTCATCCCACTGTGCCGGGCCGATCACCAGCGGAAACATCTTGGAGAGTGGGTTCCGACGCTCCACACCGACCGAAGAGTGGAATGGCGAAGCCGGCGCAGCGGCCAGGTGATCGTCACCTACCCGCGGTGACATGGTTTCGCGATGAGCGGGAACCGCACTGGCACCAATGAATCCGGCCCCGCCGGGACGATGTTCCTCGTCCCGGCGGGGCCGGTTCTTAGTAGCGGGGACAGGATTTGAACCTGCGACCTCTGGGTTATGAGCCCAGCGAGCTACCGAGCTGCTCCACCCCGCGTTGGTGAACACCACGTTACAGGTGCGTTCGACGCAGATGCAAATCCATTGCGCCAGCCGGTCTGACCTGCGGCGATGCGTCGAAAAGTGGCTTCGGCGAGCGTCGTGGTGACCGACGTCACGACGACCGCACGCCCATCAGGCCCGCGAGTTGCTGCGCGAGCGGATTGAGGTTGAGCTTGTCGGGGTCCTTCTTCGGCGTCGAGTCCCACGGCTGCGGGATGTCGGGGTTGGCGGTTGAAACTCGTTGTGCGCCACGGACGGCCGTCGGGTTACCGAAGGGCGCTGTGCAGTGCGCCTCTGTGTTGAACGGGAACTCGTCGTAGTTGATGTCGAAGGTCGGCTTCTCACGTCGAACCCGCGCGAGCATCGCGTCGGTCGACTCATAGCCCTGCGTGCACGCCGGCGGGTTATTGGTCTCCAGCACCACACCGAAGTGGATCTGACCGTCACCCGGCGCCGTCGTATGCCCCTGTGCCGACAGCAGACTGAGCATCGCGAAGGTATTGCCGATGTTGTAGCCGGCGGGCTCGATGGTGCGGGCCACCTCAGAGAGTTGACCGACCACCTTGCCGATATCGCCACCGTTGCGCTGGATGAGTGTGGAGATCTGCGTGGCCGAGGTCGTTCCCGTTGTCAGCAGCCTGCGCAGATCGGGATCCGACGACGCGAGCGTCGCGGTGATCAGATCAAGGCTGCGCGACCACGCCAGGATCTGATCCGACTGCGCCTCTTGCGTCGCGAGAACGGAGTCCGCCGAATTGATCAGCGAGATCGCCTGCGGCAGTGAGTCAACCCCGGCGCGTGAGAGCTTCCCCAGCGAGTCGACGAGCCGCGTGAGGTTATCCGCCTGCCCGTTGAACGCCGCGCCGAGCTGGGTGATCACGGTGTGCAGATCGTCGATCGGAATCGACGAGGTGAAGTCGAGCGCCGACGACACGACGTCCTCGATCGGCGGCGGGACAGAGGTCTTCGTGATGACCGATCCGTCGTGCAGGTACGGCCCGGAACCCGACTGCGGCCGTAGATCGATGTACTGCTCACCGATGGCCGACCGATTCGCCACCACGGCAACCGAATTCGCGGGAATGTCGGGTCCGGAAGATTCGAGAATCAACGGGACAGTCACCCCGTCCGACCTGAGCGTCAGTGTGCCGACACGACCGACGGGCACGCCCATGTAGGTGACCTCGGCGTTGGTGAAGATGCCACCGGAATCCGGCAGATGAGCGTCGACCGTGTAGATCCCCACGCCGACAACACGATTGAGATGCACATAGCGGATGCCCGCGAAGATCGACACCACAAGTCCGGCGATGATCAGCACAGCGATCTGGATTCGAGCGAGCCGACTCAGCGGTGGCATCTTCCCCGACCTCCCCAACGAACAATCAGCACCCGGCTAATCGAGCACTCGCGATTGTCACATTAGCCATCGTCATCGAAGATCCTTGCATCGTGAACGATCGATGTGACGGTCCCGTGAACCACGGCTTTCAGTGCGCCAGAGCACATTTCGGCTCCCAATGAGATCGGCGAGACAAGACCCCACAACGACGCTCGGCGCCGGACCGCTATGGTCCGACGCCGAGAGTCACCGTTGCTCGAGGTCAGTTGCCAGAGGGCAGCGCCTCGTAATTCTGCACAGCCTTGTTCAGCCGGTCGAGCGCCTGCCCGTACGCGGTGAAGTCGCCCTTGCTCTGCGCATCCTTGAGCTGGCCGAGTGCAGCACCGATCTCCTTCACCGCGGCGTCACGCTGCGGAGACGACGGCCCCTGCTGGCTCGGTTGTGTCGGCTGCGCGATCGGCTGTTGACCGTTGTCGCCCACGTCGACCGGCCCGTTTTCGGGTGTCGTCGCCTGGGCGGGTGAAATACCCACCTGCTTGAGCGCCTCGGCAACCGTCGCCGCGTAGCCGACACGAGCCTCGTCGCTGGCGGCGTTGTAGTAGACCAGCACGCGGTAGAGCTTCGGTATCGCGGAGTCGTCGGTCTTCGACTGCGTGTACATCGGCTCCATGTAGAGCACGCCGTTCTGCCCCACCGGAAGGGTGAGCAGATTGCCGTAGGTGACCTTGGTGGTGTCCTCGACCTGTTTTCGGTCGGATGCCACGGGTCCTGCGCTCTTCATGTTCTCTTGCGCCTGCTGCGGTCCGACGGTCTGCTTGGTCGTCGGCAGCGTCTTGACGGTGATCTTGCCGTAGTCGTCGGGGTCCGACGACGCCGTCATGTACGCCGAGAGGAATCGGCTGTTGAAGCCGTTCATCACCGTCGTCAACTGGAACTCCGCCTGCGGCCCGCGCGGCGATGCCGCGGTGAAGTAGTACGGCGGCTGACTCAGACCCTGCTGCGTCGCGTCGTCCTTCGTCGGATCATTCGGGATCGACCAGAAATCGTTGCTGCGGAAGAACGTTCCCGGGTCCGACACGTGATAGCGCGACAACAGCGCGCGCTGGATCTTGAACAGATCCTCGGGATAGCGCACGTGCTGTTTGAGGTCTTTCTGCTTGTCGAACTCGCTGCGCGGCTTGACCGTTCCTGGGAAGACCTTCATCCAGGTCTTGAGCACGGGGTCGTTCTGGTCGACCTCGTACAGGGTCACCTTGCCGGTGTAGGCGTCGACAGTCGCCTTCACCGAGTTGCGCACGTACGACACCTGCTTGTTGACCTGCGTCCGGCCCGTCTGTCCGCGGTTGAGCTCCTGGGCGTCGGTCGTCGCATCCTGCAGCGACGTCTTCTGCGCGTACGGATATGTCGCAAGGGTGGTGTAGCCGTCGACGATCCACTTGATCGATCCGTCGGCCATCACCGACGGATAGGTCTTGGAGTCGACGGTCAGCCACGGAGCGACCTTCTTCACGCGGTCCCGCGGATCACGGTTGTAGATGATCTTCGAGTTGGAGTTGATCGCATTCGACAGCAGGATGTTGCGCTCGGTGTACTTGACCGAATACAGCATCCGGTTGAACCAGTTGCCAAGCGAGACACCCGAATCGGCACTGTAGGTGTAGTTCTTGCCGTCGAGGTCGTATTCGCGGTCGCCTTCTGTCGAGCCGACGATCGCATAGTCGGGATCGACCTTGGCGATCAGCTCACCGAAGTAGATACGCGGCTGGCTGACCTTGATC
Organism: Gordonia sputi NBRC 100414; assembly: GCF_000248055.1. Lineage (GTDB taxonomy): Bacteria > Actinomycetota > Actinomycetes > Mycobacteriales > Mycobacteriaceae > Gordonia > Gordonia sputi. The sequence continues at coordinate 34,829 of NZ_BAFC01000034.1, forward strand.
GGAGCGTTGGCCTTGTAGTTCTCGGTCTGGTAGTTCTCCAGGTCGCTCACCGCGAAGACCGGCAGGCCACCGCGATCACTCTCGGCATCCGACGACGCTTCGTCGACGGTGTTCGCCTGCGCAGCAATGAATCCGTTGCCGTGCGTGAACACCGTGTGCTTGTTGATCCAGTTCTGCTGGTTGGCGTCGAACTTGCTGGGATCGAGTTCGCGTGCGGCCACGATGAAATCGCGCTGCTGACCGTCGACGTTGTAACGGTCGACGGCGAGCTGCGTCGGAAATCCGTAGAAGTTCTTGAGCTTCTGACGCTGGGTGAACGCGGGCTCGATCACGTTCGGATCGAGGATGCGGATATTCGACAGCGTGGCGCTGTCGTTGTTGACCGCGACAGGATCTGCCTGTTGCTGTGTCCAATTACGTTGATATTCGACGTTGGTGCCGTCGACAAGGCCATATGCCTGTTTCGTGGCGTCCATGTTGCGTTGGATGTATTCGAGTTCTTTTTGGGCCGCGTTCGGCTTGACCGAGAACTGCTCCATCGCCAGCGGCCACCCGACGCCCATGACGAGCGCGGTGAACAACATCAGCACGGTCGCGAGCGCAGGGACACGCAGATCCCGCATCACCGCGCCCGCAAAGAACGCGACGGCACAGATGATCGCGACGACCATGAGGATCAGTTTCGACGGCAACACCGCGTTGATATCGGTGTAGCTTGCGCCGGTGAAGATCTCCTGTTTGCGCTGACTCGACAACAGCGAATACCGATCGAGCCAGTACGACACCGCCTTGAGCAACAAGAAGGTTCCCGCGAGAACAGCCAACTGAATACGGGCGGCATTGGTGATCGAGTTGCCGCCACTGCCGAGACGAATGCCGCCGAACAGGTAGTGCGTGATCAGGCTCGCGAAGAACGAGATCACCACGACAACGAACAGGATGTTGAGCACGAACCGATAGAACGGGAGGTCGAAGGCGTAGAACCCGACGTCGAGGCCGAATTGCGGGTCGCGTTGCCCGAACTCGGTTCCGTGAAGGAAGGTCTGCACCGTGGCCCACGACCCCTGCGCGACGAGCGCGAAGACCAGCCCGATGAGAATCGGCGGAATGATCGCGTACCAGCGGATGTGGCCCATGATCGACGCCCGGTACCGCGCCAACGGATCATTCGGGCCGCTCGCGGGCACGAAAACCGGGCGCGACCGATAGGCCAGCGCAACGGCACCGAAGATCAGACCACCCGCGACGATCCCGACGATGAAGAACAACGCGATGCGTGTCCAGACGATCGTCGAGAACACCTCGGTGTATCCGACGTCGGACATCCACAGCCAGTCGGTGATGATGCTGACGAGCCGTGGCCCCACCAACAGCACCACGAGGATGGCCACACCCACCCCGATGGCGATCTTGCTCTTGCGCGACAGTGTCGGCATGCCCGCCGGCCCGCGTACGCCCACTAACCCACTCTCCCAGTGCCATCGTTCTCAGTGCGATCGGTGTTCTCAGCACGATCATTGCAGGGCGTACCCGGTTCGGTCATTTCGGACATCTCCGGGGCTGCCGCACCTCTCAGCGCGATCGTGGCATTCACTGTACTGTCCCCGCACGGGTGCCACTGGATCCCGTGGTCCCGGTACGTCGTCGTAGCGCAGCAGGCAGTATTGACAGCCATGACCGACGAGTTCTCCCCCGACGATCTCGGCCGCGCATTGCACGACGTGCTCGATCACGTCGAACTCGGCGGGTGGGGTCAACCGCCGCAGGTGTTCGCGCTCGTGCCGACGAGTCTGATCGCCGCGCAGAATCCTGGGCTCGTCGACGAGGACGACGACTCTGCGCTGAGCCCCGTCGCGCAGGAGCCACTCGAGGTCGCCGCGGGCGACGAACCCTACGCGCAGCTCGAGGAGTTCTTGGCGACGGCGACGTGGAGCCCGCCGGTGGAAGGTGTGGCGCTGGTCCTGGAGATCGTCGTTTTGCCTCCGGATGCCGAAGGTGACCTGGACTCCGCTTTCGAACCACTCCTCGGCGATCCGGCCGCAAGCGAGTCCGCAGCGCGCGCCGCGGCCCGCAGACACCCGTCGGCGCGCACGGCACGCCTGGCGGTCGGCGCACTGCGTGGGGGAAAGACGCTGTCGTTGATGCGGCTGCAGCCCACTCCGGACGACAATCCCGATGCTCCGATGGAACTGCTCACGCATCCAGAACTGGCGTCGACGCTGCAGTCGGCCCTGGCTGCCACGCTCGACGACCGCGGACCACAGGGCTAGAACTCAGCAGTGAGGCGCATCCTTGCCTGCGCGCACGTCGTCGAGTGCAGAGAGCGCGGAGTCGAGTGAGTTCACCTTGACCAGTTGCAGTCCGTCGGGAGCGTCGGACTTGGCCTCGGTGCAGTTGCGTTCCGGCACGAGGAAGACATTTGCTCCGGCTTCACGGGCGGCGCGGGTCTTGTGCGTGATGCCGCCGATGGGGCCGACCTGGCCGTCGTCGGCGATCGTTCCGGTGCCCGCGATGAACTTGCCGCCGGTCAGCTCGCCGGTTGAGAGGCGGTCGATCACCGCGAGTGTCAGCATCAGACCGGCTGACGGGCCGCCGATGTCGCCGACGTTGTAGGTGATCTTCAGGTTGGGGTCGGCGTTGACCACATCCGGCGTGAGTCCGATGTAGGCGACGTCGTTGTCGTCGGGGCGAGCGGCCGCGGTGACCGTGACGGTCTGCTTGGTGCCCGCGCGATCGATCTCGATCGGGATCTGCGCACCCGGCTTCTGTTTACGCACAGCCGACTGCACGTCCTCCGACGTCGACACCGCTGCCCCACCGACCGACAGGATCTGATCGCCCTGACGCAACACCTTCGACGACGGTCCGTCTGCGGCGACCGAGTCGACGATCAGCTTGGTCGGACGGTTGAGGTGGCGCAGCGCGGCGGCCGTCGCGGTGCTCTCCGACCCGGACATCTGCTGCTGGTTCTGTTCCTGAACCTGCTGCGTCGTCTGGTCGGGCGGGAAGATCTGCTCACGGGGCTGCACGGTGTAGCGGCCGGAGACCCACAGGCGGATCGAGTCGAACAGGGTGAGGCCGTCGTTGACCGACACGGTCGTGAGGTTGAGGTTTCCGGTCGTCGGGTCGACGGGGGTACCGGTGATGTCGACGACGGGCTTGTCGTCGAGCTTGCCCAGCGTGTTGACGGTCGGTCCTGGTCCGAGCGCCACGAAGGGCACCTGCACGGTTGTGCCGACGACAATGAGGATGAGAAGGAGCAGCGTCGTCACTGCGATGGTGGCGATTCGGCGGGAATGCTGCCGCACCATCGTTGCGGGACCTGTCATTCCGCCCACCATAATCGACGCCGCGAGGGGCACTTGCACGCAGGCGCGAGCGAGCACGATTGAGTCGACGTCGCGCAGCGTCGAAGATCATGAGCGAACTACGCTCAAGGCGAACGTCGTGCAGGTCACCCATGGTCGACTCGGACGGTACCGTGGAACCCATGAGTGATTTGCCCTTCGGTTTCTCCCCGTCCGGCGACGGTGACGACAACAACCGCGACAAGAACCGCGACGACAAGGGCAGTGGTGCGTCCGGCGGCGCCTCTGGTGGCGGCGATTCCGCACAGAACCCCTTCGGCTTCGCGCTCGGCGGTGAGTCGCTCGACCCCGCGGCGCTCGGCCAGGTATTCAGCCAGCTCGGCAGCATGCTCAGCGGGATGGGTTCTGGAGGCTTCGGATTCGGTGGTCAGGGCAAGGCATCGGGGCCGGTCAACTACGACCTCGCGTCGAACCTCGCCCGCCAACAGATCGGCAACTTCACCCCTGTCCTGGAGCGGGAAACGAACGCCGTCACCGACGCGGTTCGTCTCGCCGACGTCTGGCTCGACGACGCGACCACACTGCCCAGCGGTGTCAGCAAGTCCGTCGCGTGGACTCCGGTGCAGTGGCTGGAAGAGACCATGCCGACGTGGAAGCGCCTCTGCGATCCCGTCGCCCAACAGCTTTCGCGTACCTGGGAGCAGAACCTGCCTCCCGAGGCAGCGCAGTTCGCTGGTCCGATGATGGGCATGTTGACCCAGATGAGCGGCATGGCCTTCGGCACCCAGCTCGGGCAGGGACTCGGCCAACTCGCCAAGGAGGTTCTGACCTCCACAGATATCGGTCTGCCGCTCGCACCCGAGGGTGAGGCAGTGCTGCTGCCCGAGGCGATCGCGGCGTTCGCCGAGGGACTCGAGCAGCCGGCACAGGAGATCGTCGTCTTCCTCGCCGCGCGTGAGGCAGCACATCTGCGCCTCTTCACGCATGTGCCGTGGCTGCGTCAGCGACTGTTCGCGACGGTCGAGGAGTACGCGCGTGGCATCACCGTCGATTTCAGTGGAATCACCGACCTCACCGCGAATATCGATCCGGCGCAGTTGTTCTCCGATCCGTCGAAGCTCGAAGAGCTGATGAGTTCGTCGGCGTCCTTCGAGCCCACAACGACTCCCGAGCAGAAGGCTGCGCTGAGCAGGCTCGAGACGCTACTCGCACTCGTCGAGGGTTGGGTGGAACAGGTTGTGTCACAGGCACTTTCTGATCGCATCCCGAGCACCGCCGCGCTCACCGAGACCATGCGTCGACGTCGCGCGTCCGGCGGTCCTGCCGAGCAGACGTTCGCGACGCTCGTCGGACTCGAGCTGCGTCCCCGCAAGGTCCGCGAGGCGTCGACCCTGTGGCGTCAGCTCGCCGAGGCCAGCGACATCAACAACCGCGACGGCGTCTGGGCGCATCCCGACCTCATGCCCGATGCCGACGACCTCGACAATCCCGCGGGCTTCATCGATCGCGTCATCGGCGGCGACGTGGGTGGCATCGACGAGGCAATCGCCGAGCTCGAGCGCACGCTCGCCGAAGAGGCAGCGAAAGACTCCGACGACAAGCCCGAGTCCGACGGCGAACGCGGTGAGGACAAGAAGGACGACGGCAAGAAGGACGACGGCGACGCCTGACGGCGACATCTGTGCATAAAGGTCGACGCACTGCGGCGGCTGTGGATAACGTCGCGCTCATCGGCGCGAGCCACGATTCTGCTGGCAGAGTTGCCGCATGGCGCGACGTGCACGTGAACTGCTGACATCGACGGCAGTCGCAGTTGAGTTGGATGAGTCTCTGCCGGTTGTCATTCCGGGCACCGTCGTGGTCATCCGGCCTGGCAATCGGCTGCAGATCGGTAGCGGCCCCGACAGCGGCATCGTGGTCGAACTCGACCGCGACGTGTCGGCACGCCAACTCGCGGATCTACTCGTGACGCTCGAGAGCCCTCAGCGAATGTCCGACGTCGCAGGCGAACTCGCGACAACCGGCCTGACTCCTGACGACCTGACCACCCTGCTCGAGCACATGGTCGCGGCCGGCCGTGCGCTGCACGGACTGGCCTCGCCACGTCGTATCGACGAGCGCCTGCGCCGCATCCGCGTCCACGGCTCAGGCCCATTGGGTTCACATCTCGCGACGTCGCTGGCCGACGCCGGGTTCTCCGTGACCCGATCGAGCGGACGGCCATCGCCCGAGCATCCGGTGTCGGGATGGCCGACGGATCTGGTGGTGCTCACCGACTATCTCGTACACGACACGATGCTCGTCTCCGGTCTCATGGACGCGGGAAAGCCTCATCTGCAGGTGCGGATGCGTGATGGGGTCGGGATCGTCGGACCCCTGGTTTTGCCGCGACTCACGAGCTGTCTGTCGTGCATCGATCTGCATCGCGCCGACCGCGATCCCGAGTGGCCGATCGTCTCGGCTCAGTTGGTGCGCGTCGCGGGTCACGGACGGCCGGCCACGGTCCGGGCGACCGCCGCCCTCGCCCACGAACACATCGAGCAACTGTCCGTGGCGATCTGCGCGCCCCAGAGCGCGCGACAACCCGAGCTGTTCGGGCGCACCGTCGAACTCCATTCCGAGCCGACTCGGATCGTCACGAAGACATGGGTTCCACATCCGCTGTGCAGGTGCCGATACGACGCCGCCGGATAACTCCAGGAGTGATGGCTGAGGCCGATCCTCAGGTCGGTCCTCTATCCTGTGATGGGGAAAGGACACCATGACCGACATCACACGCGGGCAGCATCGTCGCAACGCTCGGCTCGCGACGCTACCGATCGGTATGGCAGGTCGGGCGGCCGCGGGCCTCGGCAAACGCATGGTCGGAAAAGACAAGGACGAGGTCAACCAGGAACTCTTGGAGAAGGCCGCCGACCAACTGTTCTCGGTGCTCGGCGAGCTCAAGGGCGGCGCGATGAAAGTCGGCCAGGCCATGTCCATCATGGAGGCCGCGATTCCCGACGAGCTCGGCGAACCCTTCCGTGAAGCGCTCACCAAACTGCAGGCCGAGGCTCCCCCGCTACCCGCGCCGAAGGTCCACAAGGTTCTCGACCAACAACTCGGCACCAAATGGCGTCAGCGCTTCCGCGAGTTCTCCGACGAGCCCGCGGCGTCGGCAAGCATCGGTCAGGTCCACAAGGGCATCTGGTCCGACGGCCGGGAGGTCGCCGTCAAGGTGCAGTACCCCGGCGCCGACCACGCATTGAAAGCCGACCTCAAGACGTTGTCGAGGATGTCGGGGCTGCTGCAGAAGCTCTCGCCCGGTACGGACGTCAAGGCGATGATGGACGAACTCATCGACCGCACCGAGGCCGAGCTCGACTATCTCGGCGAGGCCGATAATCAGCGCGCCTTCGCGAAGGCATTCGACGGCGACTCCGATTTCGTCATCCCCAAGGTCATCGCGAGCGCACCCAAGGTGGTCGTGTCGGAGTGGCTCGACGGCACGCCGCTCTCGAAAATCATCACCTCCGGCGATCAGGCCACCCGTAACGAGGCCGCCGCACGCATGGCGACGTTCGAGGTGAGCTCACCGTTCCGTGTCGGACTTCTGCACGGCGATCCGCATCCGGGCAATTTCTTCATCACCGACGACGGTCGCTTCGGCGTACTCGACTTCGGCGCCGTCGGCCACTACCCCAACGGACTGCCTCCGGAAACCGGTCCCATCCTGCGGCTCGCTCGGGACAAGCAGTACGACGAGCTGACCGAAGAGATGATCAAGGCAGGCTTCATCCTGCGGTCCCGCGCCGACCGGGTCAGCCCCACCGACATCGAGGCCTACCTGAAGCCTTACGTCGACCCGCTCTACACCGAGTCATTCCACTTCACCCGTAAGTGGCTCCAACGCGCCGCGGGTAAGGCAACCGACGTGCGCGGCGATGTGTACAAGACGTCGCGAAACCTCAACGTGCCCAAGCAGTATGTGATGGTGTTCCGTGTCCTCGCGGGCTGCGTCGGCATCGCCTCGCAACTCGACGCCGAGGCCCCCTACCGGGCGATCATGGAGAAGTGGGTGCCGGGGCTCGCCGACTGAGTTCTCCGCTCTCCACGCTGTCCGAATTGTCGTACCCACCCTGTAGCGTTGTTGTCAGATCGAACACACAAGCGATCACCAACAACACGGCAAAAAGGGGTGGCCATTACCGACATCATCGACGACCACGCCCCGACGTCACCGTTCCCGCATTCGCCACTGTCGTTCACCGCCGACGACATCGACACGATCAGTCACCTGTCCGGTGTCGAACTCAACGACGTCGCCCGCACCACCCAACGTCTCGCACGCCAAGCCGAAGCACGCACCGCACTTCTCGCCTATCGCATCGGCGAATCGATCGCCGACGACATGCTCGTCGTCGCCGCCACCCGACCCCACACCCACCACGCCGTCGACAAAGCAGCCATCGCCGAAATCTCGCTACAACTCGGCATCTCCCGATCACTCGCGCGCCGCTACGCCATCCTCGGCGCCCACCTCACCGACCTCCCCCACACCACCCTCGCCTTCCTCGACGGCCACATCCGGTTATCCCGCATCGAGCTCGTCGCCGACCAACTCTCGATCCTCGACCCGTCACTACGAGCACAGGCCGAACCCCTCGCGCTCGAACTCGCCCGACGCACCTCCGCCGACTCCACCCTGCGAGACCAACTCACCGAACTGGTCATCGCTCTCGACCCCGACGCCGCCACCGGTGCCCGCCACGACTTCGCCGACCGCAACCAAAACATCCACATCCGACCCGACACACACGGACACGTCACCCTCGACGGCTGCCTACCCGCCGAACAAGGCCTCCACCTCGCCCAGCGCATCTCCACACTCATCGACGAACGACTCTGTGCCGATGACCCACGCACCCACGGCCGACGCCGCGTCGCCGCCCTCGCCGACATCCAAGGCCTCCCCGGCGCCCACCTCACCTGCCACTGCGGAAACACCACCTGCCCCGCCACACCATCCGAGCCCGAAACAGACTGCGACACAGCACCATTCGACGACACAGCACCGCTCGACCAGCCCGACACCGGCGAGGCCGACGCAGGTGTGACTGACGCAGGTGTGACTGAGGCAGGCGAGGCACCCGCGGAGGATCTGCCCAACACCGGCGAGGCCAACGCAGAGGTGGCCGCTGACAGCGCGACCTGCGATGAGCACCATGCCGAAGAGCCGACAGCCGAGCCCGCACAACAGACGGCGCTGGAAGTACTCATCGATCCCGCCGGCGTCGCGGTTCCCCGGCTCGTCGGCTTCGGCGTGATCGACCCCGCCCACGCAGCCGAACTCGCCGCAGGCGTCATCGCACGACCCGTCGCGTTTCCCGACCTCACCGCAGCAAACCTCACCTCGCCAGGACTCAACCTCGCCGCGATGGAATCCAACCTCGCCGCATGGGAGCTGCCCGACAATCCCGCACCTCCCGCCGACCCCACCGGACACGGCGGCTACCCAGCACCACCACCATGGGCGCTGCGATACCGACCACCCGACCGGCTACGCCAACAAGTCATCGCCCTGCACGGGGTATGCCGCTACCCCGAATGCGGCAAACCCGCCGAACACACCGAACTCGACCACCTGGTCAAGTTCAACCACGCCGACCCCCACGCGGGCGGCTGGACCGTGCTGTTCAACCTCGTCCCCCTCTGCGGACCCGACCACCAACGCAAACACCTCGGCTTCTGGACACCCACCATGCACACCGACCTCTCCATCACCTGGACCAGCACCCGCACAGGCGAAACAATCACCACATACCCACGGTGACCACATAGCCGCGCTGACCAGATACCCACGCTGACGGAGTCTTCCTGTGGCGGCAGGCTTTGCGGGATGATGCGGTGATGAACAAGGAGCATCTGGAGTTGTGCGCGAGCACCGAGTGGGCAGATGCGTTGTCACAGTGGATCGTGCCGTGGGCGCTCGACGACGTCGAATTGGGTTCGGATGCCGTCGAATTCGGCCCCGGACCGGGTTTGACCACCGACATCCTGCGTACGAGAACTCAACACCTGACCGCGGTTGAGGTCGATGAGGCGCTGGCTGCGGCGCTTGCCGATCGTTTCGCCGAGGCAGACGACGTGACTGTCATCCACGCCGATGGCACGGCATCTGGACTCGAAGGCTCGCGCTACACGGCCGTCGTGTGTCTGACCATGCTGCATCACGTGCCATCGACAGAACTTCAGGACGCGATCTTCGCGGAGGCGCGTCGACTCTTGACCGCGGACGGCGTCTTCGCGGGTTCCGACAGCAGGGATAGCCCGGACTTTCGCGCGCTGCACGCCGGCGACGTCTGCGTGCCGGTCGATCCGGCGACGTTGGCCGAGCGACTCAACGCAGCGGGCTTCACCGACGTCGAGGTCGAGACGAACGAGTGGGCGGTCCGCTTTCGCGCGCGACCCTGACCGCGCGTCCCCCACGGTGACCGACGCACCACGTCGCAGGTCAGCCAGAACGCAACGCGGCCCCCGCCATCTGCGACGTCGTGTCGCATGAGGCGGGGCCGCGTGGGTCGTGTCCATCCATGTCAGGCCGCGGTCTTGCGCGGGCGGCCGCGGGGGCGCTTGCGCGCGATCACGGCACCACGCTCGAAGATCTCGCCGCCCCAGACGCCCCATGGCTCGGCACGATCAAGCGCAGCCTGCAGGCACTGCGCCCGCAGCGGGCAGTCGGCACACATCGCCTTGGCACGCTCGAGGTCACGGGGGTCTTCGGCGAACCACAGGTCGGCGTCGGCTTCCTGGCACGGAAGGGTCGAGGCGGTGAGTGCCGGTGCGGCACTCAGCGCGTTCCCGGCAGCGACCTCACGGTCCGCCGAGATACAGGACTCCAGAACACATTCGACGGTCATCTGGTACTCCACATCTGTTCGAGGTTGGTCATCGTCTGTGGCGATGGCCCTCGGCCTCGACGTGATGGGAGTTGCCGATCCACTGGTGTGGTGGTTCGGTGATCCGTCACGAGAAAGGCCACGGGTCGCCTTGTGCGATTCACCCGTGGCCGTTGTGGCTGTCGAAACCCTCCTACGTGGAGAGATCCCGAGTCAGTACGGGGAACCGCTGCATCGCTCGCTTCGCTGCGGCAGTGCTCGCTACCGGTGCTGCCGGTGGGAAACCGGTGGCACCGAGACACGGTGCGGGCTGCAGGTCTGCAGCACGCCAGGCGTGGTCACTGACGGCGTATGCGCGCGGCGCATGGTGCGTGATGCGATGAGCATCTGGCATCGCTGCGATCGTCTTCGCAATCACGATTGCGTTGGCGATTCCGTTCACTGATCCACTCCTTTCGGTCTCGATGGTTTCGCGAGGGGTCGTGGCACACATGAATATGCCGGTGACCTTCCCGTGCTGACGCGAACCAGACTATTCGGTTCGCCGTAGAGCGCACAACCTATTTTTGACCTGCGGTTTTGACGAGTTCGATGACCTCTTCGCCGTACTCGTTGAGCTTGGCGGCACCGATACCCGAGATCGACACCAGCGCAGCGGAATCCGTCGGCCGCTGCTCTGCGATCGCAAGCAATGTCTTGTCGGAGAACACGACAAAGGCGGGAACCTTCTTCGAGTCCGCTCGCGTCCGGCGCCACTCCTTGAGCGCCACGAGCAGACCCTCATCGAGATCCGACGGGCAATCGGCGCACCGGCCGAGCAGAGTTGCAGTCGAATCGAGCAATCGCGACCCGCACACCCGGCACGTCGGTCCCTTCCGCGGTGCTCGCTTCGACGCCGGTGCGATACGCGACGCGGGCGAGTCGTCGGGCACGAGGTCGGCGAGGAATCGCGAACGACGTCGTGCTCGACCGCCCTCGTTGCGGGCGATCGCCCATGAGATGTGCAGATGTTCGCGGGCTCGGGTGACGCCGACGTAGAAGAGTCGACGCTCCTCCTCGACGTCGTCGAACGATCCCTTGATGGCCTGACTGATCGGCAGCGATCCCTCTGTCAGTCCGACAAGGAACACCGCATCCCATTCCAAGCCCTTCGCCGCGTGCAGCGACGACAGCGTGACGCCCTGGACGGTTGGTGGGTGCCGAGCCTGCGACCGCGCGTCGAGTTCTGCGACGAGCTCGGGCAGTGTCAGGGCGGGATTGTCGGCAAGCATGTCGTCGGCAAGCCCGGACAGCGCACGCAGCGACTGCCAGCGGGCCTTCGCCTGCGCACCCGTCGGCTCGTCGTCGGACATGCCGAGCTCGCCGAGGACCGATCGCACCACCGTGGCAAGTTCGACGTCGTCGCGGATTCCCCGCTGCGCCACGAGCGAGAGCTGCCGCATGGCCTGACGGACCTCAGCCCTGGTGAAGAACGCCTCGCCACCACGCACCTGGTACGGGATGCCCGCCTGGGTGAGCGCCTGCTCGTGATTCTCCGACTGTGCGTTGATTCGGTAGAGAATCGCGATCCCGGAGGCGGGTACACCCGAGTTCATCAGACGCTTGATGGCCGACGCGACGGCCGACGCTTCGCTCGGCTCGTCGTCGTATTCGGCGAACTCGGGTTCGGGTCCGGCGTCGCGCTGTCCGATCAGTTGCAGTCTCGTCCCGGCGATCCGCCCACGCGCAGCCCCGATCACCCGGTTGGCGAGGCTGACCACCTGCGGCGTCGACCGATAGTCGCGTTCGAGGCGCACAAGCGTGGCGTCGGGGAATCGGCGGCCGAAATCGAGAAGGTACTTCGGTGTGGCGCCGGTGAACGTGTAGATCGTCTGGTTGGCGTCGCCGACCACGGTCAGGTCGTCGCGGGGACCGAGCCAGGCGTCGAGCAGACCCTGCTGCACCGGCGTCACGTCCTGATACTCGTCGACGACGAAACACCGGTAGCGCGAACGGAATTCGTCGGCAAGCCCGGCGTCGGACTCGATGATCGTCGTCATGTAGATGAGGAGGTCGTCGAAGTCGAGGAGGCGGTCGCCGTCTGGTGAGACCTTGGCGTCCTCGTAGGCGGCGAAAGCCTTGGCGACCTGCGCGGCGGGTGCGGGCGTCTCTCTGGTGGCACGGGTGACGGCAGCGACGTAGTCCTCGGGTCCGATGAGCGACGCCTTGGCCCACTCGATCTCCGACATCAGGTCGCGCACGGTGTCGGTGGAACTGTCGAGTCCGGCTTTGCGTGCCGCACGTCCGACAAGTGGGAACTTGTTGTCGAGCAGCTCCCACGACGCACTGCCGAACGCGCGCGGCCAGAAGTAGCGGAGCTGGCGCATGGCCGCAGCGTGGAACGTCTGCGCCAACACGCTCGGACCGCCGGCGCCGACGCCGAGCGACCTCAGCCTGCCGCGCATCTCCCCCGCCGCCCGCGCCGTGAACGTCACGGCGAGCACCTGACCGGGATTGACCTGCCCCTGATCGATCAGATACGCGATGCGTCGCGTGATGGTGCGCGTCTTGCCGGTACCCGCACCCGCCAGCACACACACCGGACCGCGCGGCGCGAGGACTGCGGCCCGCTGCTCGGGGTCGAGTCCGTCGAGGATGCTGCGGTCACGTGCGCGGGGCGATGAGGGGCTGTCGGACACGGGTTCCACTATGGCACCCCGATACGACGCCGACGCCGGCCCGTTCACCGCTGTCCACAAGCGCGCCACACCCTCACCGTGGAGACAGGTCGGGAACACGCGCCGACGAGTTCGTGTTGTGGATGCCATGAGCGAGACATCTGAGAATCAGACCCCCGCCGCACTGACGATGTACACCACGTCGTGGTGCGGCTACTGCGCGCGACTCAAGACGGCCCTGCGCAGCTCGGGCCTCGAGTGGACCGAGATCGACATCGAGCGCAACCCCGACGCCGCAGAGTTCGTCGGCAGCGTCAACGGCGGCAACCACGTGGTCCCGACGGTCCAGTACGCCGACGGCACGACCGCCACGAACCCATCGATCACCGACGTCAAGAAGAAGCTCGGCGTCTGAGACAGGCCCGGTCAGGCGGGCGTGCGCGCCCAGGCCTCGACCAGCGCCCGCGCGATGGAGATCGAGCCGGGCAGCAGTAGCCGAGGGGCGTCCTCGCCGTCGGCGACGTCGGGTTCGGGCATGCCCCGCAGCCATTCGTCGCCGCGGTCGAGCGCGTCGAGTACCTCGGCGCGCGTGAACCATTGCGCGTCGCCGATCTCGCCGTCGAGAAACTGGAGCGGTTCGGCGGGGTCGCCGAGCGCGGAGAAACCGAGCATCAGTGATCTGGGGAACGGCCACGGCTGCGATCCCAGGTATCGCGGCTCGCTCACGGTGATCCCGACCTCTTCGTGAACCTCTCGGATCACGCACTGCTCCAACGACTCTCCCGGTTCGACGAAGCCCGCGAGCGTTGAGTACCACCGGTCGGGCCAGACGGCCTGACGTCCGAGCAGGATTCGGTCGGCGCCGTCGTGGACGACGGTGATGATCGCGGGGTCGGTGCGCGGGAACTCGTCGACGCCGGTCTCCGGATTGCGACGCACCCAACCGCCACGTGCCGGGACGGTTGGGGAGCCGTTGACGGGTGAAAACCGTGCTGTCGCATGCCAGTTCAAGATACCGAGCGCGGTGGCCAGGAGTCCGGCCTCGTCGGCGTCGAGTCGGGAGGCTCCGCGTCGAGGATCGGCGGTCTTGCCGTCGAGTGCTTCGACCCTGATCGTCCACAGGTCGGTGTCGGTGTGTGCGAGGAAGACCGCATCGGCCGGAGGCTCGTCTCCGAACTCAGAACTGTCGACCCACCGCAGCGCCCCGTCGGGCTCGACGGGATAGCGACCGCCGGTATCGATGCGAAGTACGCGCGCTGTCGGCCAGCCTGCGAGCATACGGTCGGGTTCGTCGCGGACCTCGTCGGCACGGTCAAACGTGCCTCGAGACAGCAGCGGCGGTTGGTCGAAGACAAAGGCGCCCATGAAGACTGTTCTACCCTGACTCACTCGCCGGTGGCGAACCTCAGTCGCCCGCGCCCTTGCGGACGTACAGCAGCCGGTCGCCCGCCTCGATCTGCTCGACCTCGCTGTCGTCGACGCGGTGCAGCACACCGTTACGCAGCACGCCGAGGACGATGTCGCGGGTGTGGGCGGGCGAGCCTCCCGTTTCCGTCGGATCGACTTCGCGTTCGGCGATCGCATACCCGGCGTCGGGAGTCAGCAGGTCCTCGATCACCTCGACGACTGACGGCGTCATGGTCGCGATACCGAGGAGCCTGCCCGCAGTCTCCGACGACACGACCACCGAGTTCGCACCCGACTGCCGCATCAGGTGCGTGTTCTCCGACTCCCTGATCGACGCGACGATCTTCGCGCGCGGGTTGAGTTCGCGCGCCGTGAGCGTGGCGAGAACGGCGGTGTCGTCGCGATTGGCGGCCACGACGATGCTGGCGGCGTGCGCGACACCCGCCAGCCGCAGCACGTCGGACTTCGTGGCGTCGCCGCGAACCGTCACGAGACCGTCGGCCTCCGCATGCTCGAGGACTCCCGGGTTGTTGTCGACGACGACGATCTCGGCCGGCTTGATGCCGTCGCCGATCATCGCGTCGACCGCGCTACGACCCTTGGTGCCGTACCCGATGACGACGGTGTGGTTGCGCAAGTTGTTCCTCCAGCGCTGGATTTTAAGAGCTTGGCGGGACCGCTCGGTCAGCACCTCGAGCGTCGTACCGATCAACACGATCAGGAACAGCACGCGTAGCGGAGTGATGATCAGCAGGTTGAGCAGGCGAGCCGACGGACTGAACGGAGTGATGTCGCCGTAGCCGGTGGTCGACAACGTCACAGCCGAGTAATACATCGCGTCGAGAAACGAGAGCTCGTTATCTTGAACGTCGCGGTAGCCGCTGCGGTCGACGTAGACGAGAACGGCCGTGAAGAACAGCGCGACTACCGCGAAGATGACCCGACGCCCGATGGCCCGAGCCGGACTCTGCTTGAGCTCCGGAATACGGACGACGCCGACGAGTGCGTAGTCGGGGCCGTCGGACAGCTCCTCGCCCCGCCATCGACGTCGGAATCCGCGTCCGCGCATCAGCCGAACCACCTTTGCTTCACAGGGTGTGAATCTAATGCATCCGGGAGGTGTATCACTGATCCGACTCTCGCGCGAGCAGCGCGACGAGATCGTCATGGTCGGGCAACACCTCGGGCTCGAGCGTGTAGTTGTGCCGGACGTAGTGGAACGCAGCGCTCACCCGATCCACCGGAACACCTGCGAGCTGCGCCCACGCAATCCGATAGGCGGCGAGCTGAATGTCGACGGATTCTCGTTGCGCACCACCGACGGTCGAGTCGTTCGACGCCCCGTCACGCCGACCACCGGGTACCGCACCCGTCTTCCAGTCGACGACGACCCACGAGCCGTCGGGTTCGGCGAACACCGCGTCGATCCGGCCGCGGATCACCGTGTCGCCGATGACCGTCTCGAACGGGACCTCGACCTCGCTGGGATTGCGCGACGCCCACTTCGACGCCAGGAACGCCTCGCGCAGCGCGTCGAGGTCGGCGTCCGGCGAGGCCGACGAGTCGGCGGCACCCGGTAGTTCGTCGATATCGAGCAGCCGCGTCGCACCGAACCACCGCTCCACCCATGCGTGGAAAGCGGTACCGCGGCGTGCCGTCGGATTGGGCCGGAACGGCGTCGGACGGCGGAGTCGTCGTGCGAATTCCCTTTCGTCCGAGTCGAGTTCGACGAGTTGGCTGACCGACAGGTGCGTCGGGAGCGCGACGTCGACGAAGGCCTGGTTGCCTCGGTAATGCTCGGCGAGCAGGGCGTCGACCTCCGCTCTCCACTGCGCGATCTCGGATTCTTCTGCGGTCTCAGGGTCTTGCCCGTGTGCCGCCGACTCGGTGCCGCTGTCGGCGGGTGCGTCGAAGAGCGCCGGAGCACTGCGCGCGGCGACCGCATCGAGGACGAGTCGGGCCGCCGCGTCGACTCCTTCGCGACGCGCACCCAGCCGATCCGCGGGCCACGGCGCACGAATGGTCTGCTCGGCCAACGGGTTCGTCGCACCGTCTTCCGGTGGCGGGGCGAGCTCGTCGATGCTGAGGCCCTCGGAATCGACGGCAGGGTCGGCGATGGCGTCGGAGACGATGGCGACGAGCTCGTCGAAGAATTCCGACCCGCCGCGCGGTTTGTCGCCGGTCTCGCTCCAGTGATGCGCCGAGACGAGCAGATCGTGGCGCGCTCGCGTCAACGCGACGTAGAGGAGTCGACGATCCTCCTCCAGCCTGCGCTCGTCGATCGCCTCCTTGTGCAGAGTCAGCGCCTCGGCGAGTTCTTTGCGGTTGCTGATGCCCGCGGCTGCGAGGTCGAAGGTGGGGAAGCCCTCCCCCGTCCCCGGTTCCGCGAGGTCGCCACGCAGCGGTCCCGGCAACTCCTTGGCGCTGCGCATCCACGTCGTATCGGCCCGCCCACCGGGGAAGATCCGTGCCGCGACGTGCGGCAGCGCGACGACATCCCACTCGAGCCCCTTGGCCGCATGCACCGTGAGGATCTGGACGCGTTGCTCGGCCACCTCGATCCTGCCGGGCTCGAGTCCCTTCTCGATGGTCTCGGCGGTGTCGAGAAAGGCCAGCAGGCCCGGCAGATTCGCGCCGGGACGGTCGGCGTACGCGGTGACGTACTCGGCAAAGGCGTCGAGATGTTCGCGTCCGGTGATCGCACCGCGCATGCGACGAGCCCTGATCTGAGCCTCGATGCCGACACCGATCGTGTTCTCGACGTCGGCGACGAGCTCGGGCAGCGGCTGGCCGATGCGCCTGCGCAGCGCCTCGAGCTGCGCGCCGAACGCCCGGATACGGGCGTATCCCTGCGGTGTGTACGCCTCCGGATCGCCCGGATCGACGACGGCGTCGGCGATTCCGGCACGGTCGACGACCTCGGTCGGCAGCACGGCGTCGAGCGCGGCGTCGAGTTCTTCGCGGCTGGTGACAGCACCACCGGATGCCGCGAAGGCGTCGGCGGCGAGGTTGGTGGCACACCGCCACAGTGCGGCGATGTCGGCGGCGCCCAACTGCCAGCGCGCGCCGGTCAGGAGTCGCATCGCTGCGGTCCCGGCCATCGGATCCGCCATCAACCGCAGCGTCGCGACGACGTCCTCGATCTCCGGTACGTGGAGCAACCCGCCGATACCGATCACCTCGGCCGGGATTCCCCGACTCTCGAGTTCGTCCGCCAACGGCGCCGAATCCTCGTTGCGGCGCACCAGGATCGCGACGGTCGGCGGGTCGACGCCGTCGCGCTCGGCATCACGGTAGTGACGTTCGATGGCCTCCCCCAGCCATGCCCGCTCGTCGACCACCGTCGAGGTGAGGGCCATCGAGACCGTTCCCGACGGCGCGTCGGGTCGCGGGCGCAGCACGCTGACCGGAATTCCCCTGCGCCGCAACTCTTCCGAGGTCCGGTTCGCGAGCTCGAGCGTGTGCGAGGGGTTGCGCCAACTCGTGAGCAGCTCGAGCCGCTCCGACGGCCTGCCGTCGGAGCGCGGGAAATCGGCGGTGAAGCGGGGAAGGTTGGCCGCCGACGCGCCGCGCCAGCCGTAGATGGACTGGATCGGATCGCCGACCGCCGTGACAGCGACCGTCGGAACACGTTCGCCTCCAGACGCTTTCGTACCCGCACCACCGAACAGCGTCGACAACAGGATTCGCTGCGAATGGCCTGTGTCCTGGTACTCGTCGAGCAGCACGGCACGGAAGGACCGCCGCTCACCCGCCGCAACGTCCGGATTGCGTTGCACCAGTTGGGCGGCCAGCGACATCTGACTGCCGAAGTCGAGTGCGGACTGTTCACGCATCGCGTCGCGCAGCGCCGCCACCATCGGCAGCAGTTCACGGCGTTCGTCGATGACCTCCTGGATCTTGACGAGGTCTTTGCTCGGCGCCGCACGCTGCCTCGGGCCGGGCGGCAATGTGTCGACCATCGACCGCAGGTCGTCGCCCCACGCGGTCAGCGTGTCGAGATCGACGAGATGTTCGGCCATCTCGCCGTGCAACCGCAGCACTGCCTCGGTCACGCCGGAGGGCACTTTGGTGGTGTGCAACGGGCCGGTCCAGTTCGACACGATCGAGAACGCGAGTTGCCACAGCTCGGTCTCGCTCAGCAGCGTCGAACTCGGTTCGACGGGCAGCAGCAGCCCGTAGTCGGCGATGAGCCTGCCCGCGTACGCGTGATAGGTGCTCACCTCGGGGTCGGCCGAACGCAGCCGCGCGGCCAGCATGCCGTCGGGGTCCCAGTTCACCAGGGCTGGCGACCCCGCGAGCATCGAGAGTCGACGCCGAATGCGGGCGCCCAGTTCGCTGGCCGCCTTGCGGGTGAACGTGAGTCCGAGGATCTCGTCGGGTGAGACCAGCCCGTTGGCGACGAGCCACACGACCCGCGACGCCATGGTCTCGGTCTTGCCCGCACCGGCACCGGCGACCACGAGCAGCGGTTCCAGCGGCGCCTCGATCACCGCGACCTGTTCGGGTGTCGGCGAGGGCAATCCGAGCGCTGCGGCAAGCGAAGTCGCGGAGACACGCGCGCGCCGCACATCGACGTCAGTCATCGATCACCGCCTTGCCACGCAACTGCGCGGGACAACTCGTGTGCAGTGCGCAGTGCGCGCAGCCAGGGTTAGGCGTCGCGTCGAACACCGGCCCGACGCTCGCCTTGGCCGCCGACCGCACCACACCGATCCACTCATCGAGCAGTTCCGGTGTCAGCGGAGGTTGGACACGCTCGGCCGCGCCCGTCGACGTATTGTTCGCCGACACGAACACCAGGCGCCCACCCCCGGGTTCGAGCGTGCCGTCGGTGTCGGGCGGAAACTGCGCCGCACCGCCGTGCGCAAGCGCCACCTGGTAGGCGGCGAGCTGTGCGTGCTCCTCGGCATCGGCGCGCGACACCGCGGTCTTCGCGGTCTTCACATCCACGACGACGGGCCTGCCCGACGAGTCGGCCTCGAGTCGGTCGACGCGACCACGCAGCCGCACCGGTGGATCGTCGTCGACGCCGGGCACCGTGGCGTCGATGGCCGATTCGACACCACGCTCCCGCAGTTCGTCGCGCGAAATACGCAGCCAGTCACGGAAATTGGTGAGCATCTCCTCCGCTCGTTCCAACTCGTGCGCCGAGTACCACGCCGCTCCGGTGTCGACGCGCTCCCAGATGTCGCGCAACGCGCCGGTCACCTCGGCCGGGTCGATGTTGCCCGCAACCGCCTGCACGAGCGTGTGCACCAGGCTGCCCGCGATGGCGGGTGTCGCATCGCCGTCGCGCCCACCGTTGCGTTCGAGCAGCCAGCGCAGCGAGCACCTGCTCAAACTCTCGATATTCGACGGCGACAAAGTGATCGGCCCGTCGTCGGGGCGCCACAGCGGCGCATCGGTGCTCACCTCTGCCAGACCGAACCAGTCACGCGGGTGCGCTCCCGGGATGTCGGAATCGGCAAGTGTGGCAAGGAGTTCGGCGGCCGCCCTGGTGCGCTCGTCGAGTTCTGGCTCCTGCGCACCGGCGATGACCACGGACCGCAGGGTGGCCACCAACGACGGAAGCGACAGCACACGGTCGACGCCGGGATCGAGCGCGACGCCCTCCATGACCTGCGGCGCATCTGCGTCCGTGTCGGACTCGCCACCGAGCGCCGCCGCGATCTCGGCGACGAACCTCGACGGCGATGCGTCGCCGCTACCGTCCTCGACCGCTGTGACGAGAAGTCGACGCCGCGCCCGCGTGCACGCGACGAGCAACAGACGCCGCTCGTCCGCGAGTGCCCCGGCACCACGCGTGACGACGTCGATCCCGTCTGGTGCGACGCCGTCGAGCAGGTCGACGAGCTCAGCGGTGGCGAGCACGCTGCCCCGACTCCGCAGCGACGGCCAGAGCCCGTCGAGGACACCCGCGACAGCGACGACCTCCCACTCGCGGCCCGCCGCAGCATGCGCGGACAGGACCGTCACCGAATCGGCTGCCGCAGAAGCGGTTCGGGAATCGCGGGGGATCTGCAACTGGCTCAAGTAGTGCACGAAAGCCGCGGGCCCCGCAGACGGGAGCGTGTCGGCGAAGTCGCCCGCCGCCTCGAACATCGCCATCATCGCGTCGAGATCGCGGTCGGCCTGTTCACCTGCGGGCCCACCCCTGATCGCGCTGCCGACCCACCGACGCTCGAGCCCACTCGCCTGCCACGCGGCCCACAGGGTCTCCTCGACGCCGCGGCGGGCACCATGAGCCCGCTGCGCTGCAGCTATCACGTCGAGCGCGCGCCGCAACGGTGCGGCCTCGGCGTCGGATAGCGCGCGCAGGTAACGCTGCGCGACCTCGTCGTCGAGCAGTGCCTCCCGCAACGATGTCAACGAATCACGTTGCGCCGCAGCCTCACCCGCGACATCTCCGGCCGAGGATGCGTCACGCTCCGCCTTCTCGTCGCACCTGCGCACACCACGACGCAGTCGGCGCATCGCGCCCGGATCGGCAGCTCCGATGGGGCCGGTCAGCAACGCGACGGTGTCGTCGATGGAGAACGTCTCGTCGGGAGAAGGAGCTACCTCTGCTGCATCCGAGCGCGCCGCGACCGCGCACAGCACCGTCATCAGCGCCGCAACGGAACGTTGCCGGTGGATCGGCAGATCGGAGGTGGGCGTCGTGAGCGGGACGCCCGCGGATCGGAACGCTCGACGCAGCGCAGGCAATGCCAGGTGCACAGAGCGCACGATGACCGCCATGTCCGACCACGGGACACCCTCGAACAGGTGGGCGCGGCGCAGCAGGTCGGCGACGGCCGTCGCCTCCTTGGCCGCCGACGAGAACACCCTGACCGCCGCGCCTGCGTCGTCGTCCGCCGTTGCCGACGCCCGTGGATAGGAATGCGGCCGGGCACCGGGGAGCCGCGACGCGAGCGCTCGGCCGACCTCGCCGATGTCGGGGTGCGAACGGAAATCCTCGCTCAGCACGACGTCGCGTTCGGATCCTGGATCGGCCAGTCCGTCGGCGAAACGCGGACTCGCACCACGGAATCCGAAGATCGACTGGTCGGTGTCGGCGGCGATGATCGTCGACTCGGTTCCGGTGCCGACGAGTCGGACGAGTTCTGCTGCCTGCGGGTCGAGGTGCTGTGCGTCGTCGACGATCAGGTGCCGGATGCGATTGCGCTGACCCGCGAGGAGCTCGGGATCTGTCGCGAACGCCGACAGCGCCGACCCGACCAGCTCGGCGGCGTCGACCGCGGGCGCCGACGCACCGGGAGTCGCGAGCCCCACGGCCCCGCGCAACAGCATGTTCTGCTCGTACTGTGCGTATGCCCGCGCCGCGGCGACCCATTCGGGTCGGCGATGTGTGCGGCCGAGCGACGCGAGTTCTTCCGGGCCGACGCCACGCTCGGCAGCCCGCATCATGAGGTCGCGCAATGCCTGCGCGAAGCCGTCGGTGCCCAGCGCGGGACGTAGCAGCTTCGGCCAGTAGCCCGCACCGTCTTCGATATCGCCCGCGAGCAGTTCGCGCAGCACGACGTCTTGCTCCGAACCGGTGATCAGACGGGGCGGCGGATTGCCGTGCGCGCTCGCCTGCAACCGCAGGATGGCGAACGCGTACGAGTGGATCGTGCGGACGAGCGGTTCGCGCAACGCGCCGCCTGCCCCCGTTCCGAAGCCACCCGACTCAGCCAGCACCCTGCGGGTGATCCGTTCGCGCAGTGCGACCGCCGCACGCCTGCTCGACGCGAGCACCAGGATCGACTCGGGGTCCGTATCGGCAGACAGCAACCGCGCGACAGCGGCGTCGACGACGAGCGACGTCTTGCCGGTTCCCGGCCCGCCGTGCACCCGCCACGGTTGCCAGCCGGAGCCGTCGCCAGAGGCCGGTGCCGCGCCGTCGATCACAGCCTGCACCTGCGCCGGCCAGACCCTCGGCCGCCCGGCGCCCTGCGCGCCATCGGAATCAGTGGTCGACGCGACGAGATGGGTGCGCAGCGCAGTGCCGCCCCCCTGCCCCTCACGGGGGTGTCGTGTACGGGGTGCGTTTGTCCGGGACTGTCTCGGCCCCCCTTGTCGTCGAGCCACGAGTCCATCGAATCACGCGCCTACGACACCCGTTCTCACGAGTTCCCCACCCCGGCGAGCAGTCGGGGTGGCGCGCACTGAAACGGATACGACGCGGGGCATGATGAGTTCATGGCTCCGCTGCACACCTACGTCTTCGGTCCTCCTGATGGCCAGGCGGTCGTCGCTCTGCACGGTCTCACCGGCCACGGTCGACGATGGGAACACTTCGCGTCGAGCAGCATTCCCGAGCTCCGCGTGATCGCACCCGATCTCCTCGGGCACGGCAGGTCGCCGTGGCGGCCACCGTGGGGCCTCGACGACCATGTCGACGCCGTCGCCACGGCTGTCGAGACACAGCTCGGCGCCGACGAACCGTTCGTGCTGGTCGGTCACTCGTTCGGTGGTGCCATCGCCGTACGCCTGGCAGCCCGGATGCCCGACCAGGTCCGTCGGCTCATCCTTCTCGACCCCGCACAGGGCCTCGACCCGGTGTTCGCGCTCGAAGTCTCGACCGACAGCCTCGACAACTGGGACTACGCCAACGCCGACGCCGCACGTGCCGCAAAGCTGTCCGAGGGATGGGCAGACGTTCCGACCGACGACCTCGATCGCGAACTAGACGAGCATCTCGTCGACCTTCCACACGGCCGGGTCGGGTGGCGGATCAGCGAGCCCGCCGCGGCGACAGCGTGGAGCGAGATGGCCCGACCGTTCGTCCTGCCACCGCGAGGCGTCGGGACCGACGTCGTCGTCGCCGACCGCGTCGATCCTCCGTTCGTCGGTCGAGCATTCCTCGACGCCTGCGCGGCGGAACGCCCGGACGTCACCGTCCACCACGCCGACTGCGCACACATGGTGCCGTTCCTCGAACCCGACCTGTGCGCGACACTCATTCGTGAAGGCGCAGGCCTGCTCCCCGAAGGCAAGTGAGGAGCCGTTGGCCAAGATCAGCGAGGCCGACGTCGAAGCGGTGCGCGAGCTCGTCGCGGCAATCCCGGTAGGCCAGGTGAGCACCTACGGCGACCTCGCGGCCGCAGCGGGACTCTCGTCGCCGCGCATCGTCGGCTGGATCATGCGCACCGACACCGCCGACCTGCCGTGGCATCGGGTTGTTCCGGCGTCGGGGCGCCCCGCCGCACACCTGGCGACGCGTCAACTGGAACGACTGCGCACCGAGGGCGTACCCATCCGCGACGACCGCGTCGCGCTGCGCGACTGCCGCTGGGAGATCCCGACGCCGTGACGTGGCGCTGCGGCCGAGAACGCCGCTAGAGCATCATCCGCACGATGTCGACGACCCGCGCGAGTCCCGGCAGCGCGCCGGCAGTCGAGCGCGGGTGCAGGGCGTGGACCGCGAGCCGGAACATGGTGGCGCGCAACATCATCTGCGCCCATTCGGGTTGGTCGGACCACCGCTGCACCAGATCGTCGTCGGCTCCACCCCACGCGAGCGAATCGACGACGACGACCGCCGATGCCCACGGAGCAGGACGCCAGTAGGGCACGATGTCGGTGATCCCGGGCGCGGCCGCACCTGCGAAAAGGACTGTGCCGAACAGGTCGCCGTGCACCACCTGCGACGGCACGTCGACAGGCTTGCGTAGCGTCCCGAGAGTCTTGAGCATGTCGACGCTGCGCATGCCGTCGTCGGACCTCGGTTCGCTCATTCCGGCGGCGCGCGCCGAACGCAACGGCACGTCCTCCCAGGCGGCGCGGTCGGCCGCGGCGAACACGTCGACGTCGGTGTGCGGCGGCGCGGGCTGCTGCAACAGAAAGCGTGGACGTTCGAGGTCGGCGAGTACCTCGTGCAGACGGTCACCTACGGCGAGCACCTCGTCGTGTCGGGGTTCAGGAGATCCGGCGATGTAGGTGTCCGCACGCCACCCCGACACGACGTACCGCCCGTCGGTCGCGCGGAACGGCCGCGCAATCCGCAGACCCTCGACGTAGAGGTTCTCGCGCACAGACGCCGACCAGGCTGCCCGCGCGTGGTCGGGCACGAGGGACAGCACCACCTCGCCGACCCGCCAGCCGCCCACCCAGGTGTCGCCCATGGCGATGGGCGGGTGAGAGGTGAGCCCGAACGTGTTGAGCACGTGATCGGGCGGTTGCGGATTCTGCACGTCTGCAGAGATTACCGAGCGCAACGTCGTATGTGCTGCAGCGACGCGTGGCGCGCCGGGACTTGCGACGAACGACGCTCAGTAGACCGGCAGCTCCTTGTCGACCTGGTTGGCCCACGCGGTGACCCCACCCTGCAGATGGGTGGCGTCGGAGAAACCCGCCCGCTTCAACGCGGCGAGCGCCTCGGCCGACCGGATACCGGTCTTGCAGTACAGCACCGTCGGACGGTCCTGCGGGATCTGTGCGAGCGCCGTACCGGAGAGGATGTCGCCCTTCGGGACCAGCGTGGCACCGTCGATGTGCACGATGTCCCATTCGACGGGCTCGCGGACGTCGATCAGCGCCAGCTTCTCGCCGGAATCGAGACGCTCCTTGAGCTCACGCGGAGTGAGCGTCGACCCGTCGGCCGCCTGCGCGGCCTCGTCGGACACCACACCGCAGAACTCCTCGTAGTCGATGAGTCCCGAGATGCGTTCGCCCTCAGGGTCTTTGCGGATCTTGATGGTGCGATAGGTCATGTCCAATGCGTCGTAGACCATCAGACGGCCGAGCAAAGGCTCGCCGATACCGCAGATGAGTTTGATGGCCTCGGTACCCATGATCGAGCCGATCGACGCGCACAGAATGCCGAGAACGCCGCCCTCCGCGCAGGAGGGAACCATCCCGGGCGGCGGCGCCTGCGGATAGAGGTCGCGATAGTTGATGCCGCGTCCGTCGGGTGCGTCCTCCCAGAACACCGACGCCTGGCCCTCGAACCGATAGATCGATCCCCACACGTACGGCTTGTGCGCGAGCACCGCGGCGTCGTTGACCAGGTAGCGGGTCGCGAAGTTGTCGGTGCCGTCGATGATGAGGTCGTACTGCGAGAACAGCTCGATCGCACCCTCGGGCTCGAGGCGTTCGTCGTGGATGTTGACGGTGACGTAGGGGTTGATCTCCTGGATCGAGTCACGGGCGCTCTCGGCTTTCGGCCGACCGATGTCGGACTGCCCATGGATGACCTGTCGCTGCAGGTTCGACTCGTCGACGACGTCGAATTCGACGATGCCGATGGTTCCCACACCCGCTGCCGCCAGGTAGAGCAACGTCGGCGAACCGAGACCCCCGGCGCCGATCACGAGCACCCTGGCGTTCTTCAACCGTTTCTGACCGTCCATCCCGACGTCGGGAATGATCAGGTGCCTGCTGTAGCGGGCTACTTCGTCATTGGAGAGTTCTGCCGCTGGTGCGAGAAGCGGTGGCAGGGACACGTGGACGCCTCCGTCTAAGAAAAACCGTCTGAAAAGGAAAACCAACTCACCCAGACAACGACTCGCCTCACACGGGCATTCCCGACGGCTCGACGGGACAGCACGACGAGGAGTGGCTCACCTGTCGGGGAACGGCCAGGGGTTCGGCTTGCACACGAAGGTCTTGTCGGCCTCCATGTCGGGGTCGAGCGCCATGATCTGGGAGTTCGCGACCCCGAAGGACTGCTGCATCATCACCGGCGCCAGCGCACCGTTGTGTTTACAGGGTTCGTGGTGTTCGTAGCCGATGCCGTGGCCGACCTCGTGATTGATGAGGTACTGCCGATACGCGACGTCGTCGCCCTCGTAGGAGAGCGCACCACGCACCCAGCGGGCCTCGTTGATGGTCACCCGCTTGTCGGGCGGATAGAAGCACGACGTCTCGAGTTTGATCTGGTATCCACACAGTTCCCGCGCGGTACCCGGTGAACTGAGCGAGATCCGCAGATCCGGCTCGCCGTCGGCGATGCGTCGAAACGCGACCTTGCCGTCGCCGATCCAACTCCGACTGTTGGCGAGCGTGGCGTCGACCATCTTGCCGAACGTGCGATCGCTGCCGTAATCCGACGGCGCGACGCCGTCCTCCACCTCGACTGTGTAGGTGTACACCTGCGGTCCGGTACCGATCTGCTTTCCGGAACCGGGGACGACGTGGAAGGTCTTCTTACCCTGCTGCGTGTACGGACCCCCGTCGGGCAACGTTCCGGCAGGCAGCGAGACGTCTTTGATCGACGACGTCGGGGCGCCGACCGGCTTGGTCTCCTTGGTGACGTTGGTGTTCCGCTGAGCCGCGGGCGTGACGTCGGAACTCGACGCATCCGAGCTCGAATCGTCGTCTCGCACGGTCACCACGATCAGCACGATGGTGAGGATGATCAGGACCGGAATGGCATAGGCGCGCCACCCATAGGTGGACACGAAGCGACCGAGTGCGCTCTGCTTCTTCCGCTCCGGTTGAGCGTCGCGGTCGACCCTGGCCCTGCCGTTGTCGTCGGTCGGATCCCAGCGCGCACGCAGCGGCTGATCCGGCAGCGGACGCGACCGCGGACGTGCGCCCGAGTTCGACGCCGCGCCGGTCCGGATCGTCTCGATCCGGGTGGTGTCCTCGACCGATGATCGCGCCGCCCGCTGCTGCGAACGCGACTCACGCGCAGCACGCGGCACCGCGTCCCCTGCCCTGACCCGACGTGTCGATGCGCCGCCCCGACGGGATGGGTCGACGTCGTCCCCCGACTGTTCGGGCCCACTGTCTGTGTGGCTCACACGGACAACTTTCTCACAGGTACCCACTCAATCCGGGGAGGCCAACGGCACCCATCCACCCGTGAGCCACCTGCGCGACACCGGACAGTCGACAAAGGGTGCGACCCCGGTCACGTTGTGGGGAGGCCCGAGTACCCTATATCCATGCCACCTAGCGCCAACGCATCGTCATCGGGTACCAGAAACGGGACCCGGATGCCCCGCAGCGCACGGCGGCGACAACTCCTCGACGCCGCCAGCGAGATCTTCGTCGAACGCGGCTACCACTCGGCGGGCATGGACGAGATCGCAGTCCACGCAGGGGTCAGCAAACCCGTTCTGTACCAACACTTTCCGTCGAAACTCGACCTCTACATCGCGGTCGTCGACTCGCACGCCGAGAAGCTCGTGACCGACGTGAACAACGCGTTGCTCACCACCACCGACAACCGCCAGCGCGTCCGGGCTGCGGTGGCTGCATTCTTCAATTTCATCGATGAGGACAATTCCGGCTATCGGCTGATCTTCTCGTCCGACGCCCTGGATCCCGCGGTGATCCGTCGGGTCGAGGGCGCGACCGAGGCCTGTGTCGACGCCGTCTACGGGCTTGTCATGCACGATTCAGGACTCGACCCGTACCGTTCACGGATGCTCGCGGCCGGACTGGTCGGCGCGAGTCAGGTCAACGCCAGATACTGGCTCGAGGCCAAGCGCCCCATTGCCAAGAGCGAAGCGGTCGACACCACGGTCGCGCTGCTCTGGGGCGGGTTGTCGCACGTGCCGAAACATGGCGAATCCGGCGGGACCGAGTAGCGCGAAATGCCGACCGGCCCCCCTCCGGTCGATAGGACCGTCGGGGGCCGGGACTGGCTTTCTCGAGCGATCAGCTCCCGAATCCGACGCGCCGCGTCTCCGAGCTGCCGACCTCGACGTAGGCGATCTTGGTGACCGGGATCAGGAACCGTGAACCCTTGTCGTCGGTCAGCGACAGCAACGACTCCTTGCCCGAGAGGGCGGACTCCACAGCGGCCAATGCCTTGTCGCCGCTGAGCGTCGACTGGATGGACAGTTCTCGCGGGCTGTCTGTGATGCCGATCTTCACTTCGACGGACATGGCCACCCTTCCGTTGGCGATGTCGCGCGGAACTCGCGCGACCGATGCAATGCCTTCGGCACAGCGCTGATGCAATGCCTTCGGCACAGTAGTAATTAAATGCCTTCGGCACAAGGCTAGTGCAGGGTCACGCCACACGGACACCCGCTCCGCTGACAGCGAACGAACCCGAACAACCGGCGGATCGGAGTGTTTCAGCCGAGCCCGAGGTCGGCCATGCGTGCGCTGTGTCGGTCGGCGACGACGTCGAAGAATCCCGCCATGCCCTGCAACGACGCCGCGCCCGCGAAGAGCAGGTCGGTGACCTCCTCCTCAGCCGCGAGCACCCACTGCGCGTGTGTGATGGCCTCGCCGAGCAGGCGGCGTCCCCACAGCGTCAGCGGCGACCGCAGAGCCGGGTTCGCGTCGATGGCTTTGCGCACCTCGTCGCGGGCGAATGCCGAACTGCCCGTCGCCGACATCACCTCGGCGACCACCGCGCGAGGTCCCGCGGGCAGAGCACCGGAGACCTCCGCGTAGAAGTCGGCTGCCAGGCCGTCGGCGATGTATGCCTTCACCAGCGCCTCGTACCAGGTCTTGGGATTGGTGACGCGGTGGTACTCGTCGAACACCCCGCTGTAGCGCACCACGGCCTCGGCCGGGTCGATGCCGTATCGGCTCACCTGTTCGGACAGGTTCTCGAAGTGCGCGATCTCCGAAGCAACCATGCGCGCGATGTTGATACGCCCCTGCACGTCGGGCGCCATCGCCGACTCGTCGATCAGCCGGTGGAATGCGGCGAACTCGCCCGCGAGGAGAACCGAGTAGAGCTTGCCGATCGCCGGATCCTCCTGATCGACCGACGTGGCGGAGGCCGGCTCGGAAGACGAGGACGACCCAGAAGATGACTCAGCAGAAGGCGCGGCAGACGACATGAGGCGATGGTAGGTCGGCTGCGATCGCTTCACCAAGTACACTTGACAACGGTGCACTGACGCGACCGTGACATCTTGGTACGCCGAGGACTCCCATGGACACACTGAATGGGATCATCCGGGCGGGATCGAGATCGTCGCCGCGACACCGCGCGACCTGTAGGCAACGATCCACACCGACCGCGGGGCACCAGACATTGCGCGCGCACTCATCGAGCCCACGCCTTCGCAGTTCGGATTGCTCCGGAAGCGGAGACCTGCACGTCATCGCCGACAGATCGCGGTGACCTTCTCAGTGGAGCCTTTTCGTGCGTGCTGGAACAGATGCGAAAGGCACACAAGAAAACATGACAGAACCCGGCGTGCAGACGACCATCGTCGACGACACCCACACTCCTCCCACCTTCGCCGAGCTCGGCGTCGACCAGCACATCGTCGATGCGTTGATCGCTGACGGCAAGACCCACACGTTCGCGATCCAGGAGCTCACTCTCCCCCTCGCCCTGGCAGGCAGCGACCTGATCGGCCAGGCGCGCACGGGTATGGGCAAGACCTTCGGATTCGGCGTTCCGCTGCTGCACCGCCTGATGCACGCAGAGGAGAGCGGCCTGCGCCCGCTCGACAACACTCCCCGCGCGCTCGTGATCGTGCCGACGCGCGAACTCTGCGTGCAGGTCACCGGCGACCTCGAGGTCGCGGCGAAGGACCTCACCGTCACGCTCCCCTCCGGCGAGCAGCGCCCCCTCACCATCGCCTCCATCTACGGTGGTCGCCCGTACGAGTCGCAGATCGCCGAGCTCAACAAGGGCGTCGACGTCGTCGTCGGCACCCCCGGCCGTCTCCTCGACCTCGCGCAGCAGGGCCACCTGATCCTCGGCAAGGTAGCCGTTCTCGTTCTCGACGAGGCCGACGAAATGCTCGACCTCGGCTTCCTCCCCGACATCGAACGCATCATGGCGGCACTGCCCGAGCAGAAGCAGACGATGCTCTTCTCCGCGACCATGCCCGGCCCCATTGTCACCCTCGCCCGCACGTTCCTGCAGCGTCCGACACACATCCGCGCAGAGCACGCCAACGACTCCGCGGTGCACGAGCGCACCACGCAGTACGTGTACCGCGCACACGCGATGGACAAGGCCGAACTCGTCGCACGCATCCTGCAGGCCGACGGCCGCGGCGCGACGATGATCTTCACGCGCACCAAGCGCACCGCCCAGAAGGTCGCAGACGACCTCGCCGAGCGCGGTTTCTCCGTCGGCGCCGTCCACGGCGACCTCGGTCAGGTGGCACGCGAGAAGGCACTCAAGAAGTTCCGCACCGGAGAGATCGACGTGCTCGTCGCCACCGACGTCGCAGCACGCGGCATCGACATCGACGACGTCACGCACGTCATCAACTACCAGTGCCCCGACGACGACAAGACCTACGTGCACCGCATCGGTCGCACGGGTCGCGCCGGTCGCACCGGCATCGCCATCACACTCGTCGACTGGGACGAGCTGCATCGCTGGGAGCTCATCGATTCGGCACTCAAGCTCGGCGTGCCCGAGCCCGCCGAGACCTACTCGACGTCGGAACACCTCCGCGAAGAGCTCGGTATCCCCGAGTCGGCAACCGGCCGCGTCGCCGCACCCAAGCGCGAGCGCCCCGAAGGCGAACGCGTCGAGCGCACGCCCCGCGCCGAGCGCACCGCGAGTTCGCGGACGCGTCGTCGCACACGAGGCGGCAAGTCCGGCTCCAACGCCGCCGCATCGAACGGCGACAAGAACTCCTCGACCGACGCGGACAACGCGTCCGGTGCAGACAAGGCGACGGCGTCCACCACTGACAACGCGGCGTCGACCGAAGGCGGCGAGAGCAAGCCGCGCAGGCGTCGTCGTCGACGCGGAGGCGCGGGCCGCGGCTCCGACGCGAACACCACTCACGCCGCAGACTCGGCACCGGCGACCGCCACGGCCGACTAGGACTGCACCGAGGTGATCCAACCGCGCCCGGGGCGCCCGTGACACGCATCGCCCCCGAACGACGCACACGCGTCGACCTGGCGGTTTCTGCTGTCATCGTGGTGATCGTCGTCGTGGTCGGCATCGTCGTGTGGTCGGTGAGTCCCGTCCGCCACACCGACAGTGCGCAGGCGTCAGCGCCCGCACCCGAAGTCGCGCCCGCGACGGCGGTCCCGCAGGGATTGCGGGTCGCGTGGACCGCATCGTCGGACGCGACAAGCGTGCCCGCGATGTCCCGCTCTGTCGTGGTCACCGCGGACAACGGCACCGACTCCCACGGCACCGTCGTCGGACATGACCCGACAACGGGCCGCGAACTGTGGCGATACACACGAGATATCCCGCTGTGTTCCGCCGCGGCCGCCTGGCCGACGAGCGCCGACGAGGTGCTGGGGGTGTACCGAAACTCGCGTGGATGCTCGGAGGTGACGGCCCTGGCCTCCTCGACTGGGCAGCGTAAGGGCGCGCGCACCTCCGATGCCGACGACGAACTGAGACTCGTCACCGATTCGGGGTACGTACTCGCGCTCGGCAGCCATCGGCTGGAGACGTGGGGATCGAATCTGGTGCGCGGAATCGAGTACGGTCGGGTCACCGCCCCGGTCAAGCCGGGCACGCAACCCGGCCGCGTCGACTGCAGGTTCTACTCCGGCACCATCAGCGGCGATCGCGTCGCAGTCATCGAACGCTGCAAGAACGACCCCGGCTATCGGCTCACGGTGCTCGGCGCTGTGCTCGACAGCGACGAGAAGGTCAAGCAATACGGGTCGACGTTGATCACCGACACCACCTCGGGGCCACCGCCGGTGCTGATCGCCATGAGCAGTTCGGGGATCGCCGTGTACGACGGCAGAGCCGACCGAACGGGGGCCTCGGGTCAGGTCGCCACGCCGCCCGGCGAGGCCAGGATTCGCGTCTTCGACTCCGACGGGGTCGAAGGACCGGTGAGCACCGTGCAGGGGCCGGAGTCACCGCCCGCCGACAGCGTCGCGTTGACCAGCGAGGGACTCGTCACCTACTTCACCGGAGCCGCGACCGTCGTGCTCGACGGCCAGACCATGCGACCCACCTATCAGGTCCCGCAGACGCTGGGGCCCGGCGAGACCATGGCCGGTTCACTCCTGCTCCCCACGAGGGCGGGCATCAGCGTGCGCGACCCTGCGAACGGCCGCGAAACCGGCTCCATCGCATTCCCTCGCGATTCAGTCACCGCCACGACGAGCCTTCGGGTCATCGGCAGCAACGTCGTCGAACAAACCGGCTCGACGGTCCGCGCGTTGGTTCCCACCGACGCGGGCTGACGCTCGGATCGAAAGCTCAGCTCGGATCGAAGGTCCGCACGTCCTCGCCTGCCTCCCAGTGCTTCCAGAGGTTCTCGGCGAGATCGCGATATGCCGTGGCGCCCTTGTTCTTTCGACCACGCATCACCGACGCGCCAGATGCCGACGCCTCCGCGAACCGCACCGTCCGCGGGATCGGCGGCTCGATCACGGGGAGGTCGTACCGATCCGAGACGTCGGAGAGGACGTCACGACTGTGGGTCGTCCGTGCGTCGAACAATGTGGCGACGGCACCCAGCATCGTCAGGTTGGGGTTGGTGATCTGCTGAACCTCGTTGACCGTGCGCAGAAGTTGTCCGACGCCGCGATGCGCCAGCGTCTCGCACTGCAGCGGCACGATCACCTCATCGGCCGCGGTGAGCCCGTTGAGCGTGAGGACTCCCAGCGAGGGCGGGCAGTCGATCAGGATGACGTCGAAATCCTCGGCCACCTCCGCGAGCGCCCGCTTGAGCGCGTACTCGCGCCCCGGCCGCATCAACAGGAGCGCTTCGGCGCCCGCGAGGTCGATCGTCGCGGGGAGCAGCGTGACGTTGTCGGCCGTGTCGAGGAGAACGTCGGCGATTTCCTCATCACCCAGCAGCACGTCGTGGACCGACGCCTGGAGTTGATCGGGATCGTGCCCCAATGAAAACGTAAGGCACCCTTGTGGATCGAGGTCGACGACGAGCACCGACGCGTCGAGATCGGCGAGCGCGGCGCCCAGGGATTCGACAGTGGTCGTCTTGGCGACGCCACCCTTCTGATTCGCTACCGCCAGCATCCGCGTCATGCGCTCACTCTACGACCCGTCAGATCACAACGTCTCGAGCGCACCGGGTTGTCACACACAATTTCCATCGTGTGATCGAAATCAATACCCCAGTTCGCTTCGACGCCCCGTCCAGCGCCTACTCCGAGGCATGTCACTCACTCGGAAGCGTCGAGGTCGCCGGAGATCCAGCGCACCGACGCCGGATGGAACAGCAGGACAAGTGTCACCACCGCCGCGATTGCCAAGGGGATCGCGAATCCCACCTGGTGGCTGGTGAACAGGTAGTAGGCAACCGGGAGGAGCAGGATCTGAGCGACCAACGAGATGGCCCGACCCCACCGACGACCGCGCATCAGCGCGATCCCGCCGACGAGAACGCCACCGAAGATGATTCCGAACCAGGCCGCGGTGCCATATCCGCTGATCGCGGCCTCATGGTGGCCCGCAGCCGCACGGATCACCAGGACGACGGCGAAGATGACCGCAATCGCGCCCTCGAGCGCCGTGATGGCCCCCGCCACGCGTAGCTGAACCGGACATAGCTCGTCCGTGTCCGAGGTCGTCTCGGCCTTCTCACGCCCGTCTCGCGGTGCCGACCTACGGGCACCACGACCGGCGGGGTCCTGCTCTTTGCTCACCCGTCCAGAGTATTGGGTGCTCGGAGTACGGGGGCGCAGGGTCGGCGTTCGCTGCGACCCCATATCCTCGGGAGTCGTGCGCGTCATGCTCATCGTCAACCCCTTCGCGACCGCGACCACCGCCGCGGGTCGTGATGCGCTCGTCAATACCCTCAGCGCCCATGTCCCGGTCGACGTCGAGCACACCACGCACCGTGGTCATGCGGGCGAACTCGGCGCGCGTGCCCGAGAACAGGGATACGACATCGTCGTCGTGCACGGCGGCGATGGCTCGGTCAACGAGGTGGCCAACGGCATTCTCGGATCGCCGGCCGAGTTCGATCCGACACTCGCCCGCCCGGCGCTCGCGATCATCCCCGGAGGCAGCGCCAATGTCTTCGCACGGACCCTCGGCATCGATTCCGACCCGCTGCGCGCGACGCGCCAGCTGATCGACCTCGTCGACGCCTCGTCGATTCATCGAATCGGCTTGGGGCACACGGATACTCGATGGTTCCTGTTCAACGCGGGAATGGGTATGGACGCCGTGGTGGTGCACGCGATGGAGGACAAACGCCACGCGGGCAAAGCGGCAACACCCGGCCGATACCTGTGGACGACGGTCAGTTGCTTCATACGCGGATCGTCGAGCCAGCCCCCTTTTCGCGTGCAGTTCGACGGCAACGAGCCGATCGACGGTGTGCGATTCGCGTTCGTCTCCAACACCACGCCCTGGACGTTCTTGGGCAACCACGAGATCCGCACGAACCCCGGCACCGACCTCACCGCACGCCTGGGCCTGTTCGCGGCGACGTCGACAGGCGTACTGCGCAACGTCGGACTCGCCACGCGACTGCTCACCCAGCGCGACCCCAAAGCGCCACACCTCATTCGCGACGACGACGTCGAGTGGGTCCAATTCGACGCCGAGGAGCCGATCGACGTCCAGATGGACGGCGACTACGTCGGGGCGTTCACGTCGATCCACTTCTCGCACCGCGAGTCCGTACTCGGCGTCGTCGCTCCCTGAGCGCTTCACTGCCATGCACATCGCCCCCTAGCAGCGCAAACTCGACCGTCTCAACCGGCCTCACCTGACTCTCGGGTCAGATGAATTTCGGGTTACGCCCGGGCAGACGGCAATCGTCGGGTGACCACGATCACGCCCCTGGGTGTCAGAATGCGATCTACGCCACTAGCTGCGGAAACATATCGGCAATAATCGAACAACCGGCGTAGCATAGAACATTGGCACGGACGCGAGTGCACCACCCCCCTCCCGCCAAGGGCCACGGAGAGTGATATTGCACACGTGTCAGCGGAACACCATTGACTTCAGCTGGATTCGTGAAAGTATTCACAAGCAACAGCACGGAAACATTTGGTGTGTCTACGTGAACTGATGGTTACAGCCACAAGAAGCAAGATTTCGATGACGAGTGGTGCGCGCAACACACGCACCTGAAGGAGAAGGAATGGACTGGCGTCACAAGGCAATCTGTCGCGACGAGGACCCCGAGCTGTTCTTCCCGGTGGGAACCAGCGGTCCGGCTATCGCACAGATCGCCGATGCGAAGCTCGTCTGCGCGCGGTGTCCCGTCACCGCCGAATGTCTGTCCTGGGCTCTCGAGTCCGGTCAGGACGCCGGTGTGTGGGGCGGCATGAGCGAGGACGAGCGCCGAGCACTGAAGCGTCGTACGGCACGCACGCGGACCCGCAGCAGCGTCTGATCGACTCACAAACAGTCTGATCGACCACGATCCCGTGGGGGACCAACAAAAAGACCCGGCCATCGCGCCGGGTCTTTTTGTATTGCCCTCACGTCGGCGTGCGGGCGTGCAGTGGAACAGCGATGCGCGCCTGCGCTCCCCGACCTTCCGGGTTCGGCCCGAGTTCCAACTCACCTCCGAGCTCGATCGCGACAAGTGTCTGCACGATCTGAAGCCCCAAGCGCTCCGAGTCGTTGATGGAGAAATCGGCCGGCAGCCCCGAACCGTTGTCGCGCACGGTCACGACCATGCGCCGCACGTCGCGGTCGGCAGAGATCTCGATCCTGGCGTCGTCATGTACTTGAGGTGTGCCGTCTCTACTGTCATCCACACGGTCATCCCCGCGCGGGCGGGCGAACCCATGCTCGACGGCGTTCTGGATCAGCTCTGTCAGCACCATCACGAGCGGCATCGCCAGCTCTGCCGGGAGCACCCCGAGCCGGTCACGGTGGCTCACCGACACCGGCGTCTCCCCGGCGGCGACGTCGACCATCGTGGGAAGCAACCGGGAGACGGCCTCGTCCATGTCGACCTCTTCGTCGACGCTGCCCGAGAGCAACTCGTGCACGGTCGCGATGGCTGCCACTCGTCGGACAGCCTCGACGAGTGCCGATCTCGCTTCCTCGTTGGACGTGCGACGTGCCTGCAGACGCAACAGTGCAGACACCGACTGCAGGTTGTTCTTGACCCGGTGATGAATTTCCCGGATCGTGGCGTCCTTGCTGATCAGTGCGAGGTCTCGACGCTTGACCTCGGTGACGTCGCGGATCAGCACCACGGCACCGGAACTCACACCGCGCGGACGCAACGGCACCGCCCGCAGCAGCACGGTCGCCCGGCGCGCGTCGGCTTCCATACGCATCCCGATGTCGGGGTACGGCCCCTCCGGCGGCGCGACGACGCCCGCGGCGACGTCGATCATCGTGGCGGCGTCGTGAGACTCGAACGGGTCGGTCAGCAGCGACGTCGTGACCTCTGACAGTCGTCTTCCCGAGAGCTCCGACGTCCACCCCATGCGATGGAACGCCGACAGCGCGTTGGGACTCGCATAAAGGACGACGCCGCGCTCGTCGATCCGCACGAAACCGTCGCCCGCGCGTGGGGTCGACAGGCCTCGCGGGTTGACCTCGAGCCGCGCGAACGTGCCGTCGGCGACCATCTGGCACAGGTCGTTCGCCGAGTCCTGATAGGCCAGTTCGAGCGGCGACGGCAATCGCGGATGGGTGAGGTCGACAGCTCGGGTGAGAACACCGATGACCTCACCGGAGAATCCGACGGGAACCGCCTCGCGCCGAATGGCGATCGGACCGATCCAGGTGGGGTCCTCCTCGCGGAGAATGTGCCCTTCGTCGAATGCGCGCAGCGCCTGCGGGTTGGCGTCCGCACCGACGACCATGCCGACCTGATCGCTCGGGAACACCGTCGACGCCGTGTTGGGTCGGCACTGCGCGACCGTCACCACCTCGCCGTTCTCGGCGCGTACTGCTAGCAGGAAATCAGCGAAGGAAAGGTCGGCGAGCAGTTGCCATTCGGCGACGACGCGCTGCAGATATGCCGCTGCACGGTCGGAGAGTGTTGTGTATTCGGCGAGGAGATCGGCCAGCGTCGACATCGGTGACGGTGCGCGGCTACTCGTAGGTGGCGATGATGTCGCCTGCCTGAATCACGTCGCCCACCTTGACCCTGACATCTGCGAGCGTTCCCGACTCCTCGGCGAGGACCGGGATCTCCATCTTCATCGATTCGAGCAGCACCAGCGTGTCGCCGATCTCGATGCGCTGACCAGGGGTTGCGCGGACTTCCAGAACACTCGCCACGATCTCGGCGACAACGTCTTCTGCCATGTGAACAACCTAGTCCACCGCTGTGACAGGCAGAGCGCGCACCGCGGCGGCGGGCTGCCGGCAAGCGATCACGACACGAAAAAGCCCGGGCGGACGCGGTCGGTATGACCGTCGATCACGCTCCGGGCTTTCGTCTGGCACGCAGCTCAGGCGTTGGGGCGCTTGCCGTGGTTGGCTGCGCTCTTCTTGCGTGCGCGCTTCTTGCGTCCGCGCTTACCCATGACGGGCCTCCTTCGTCTCCGATGTGCTCAGTGATTATCCCACGTCGCACCCGGAATCCTGGAATCGGTACCGGTTGGACCTGCGTCGCTTCGTCGAAAGCCGGGTCACTCGCCCGCGGAATACCGCGTTTCGCGAACGACGACAGTCTTGCGAATCTCGACGCGCAGCCGGTCACGCAGGCTGTCGGGCGCACGATCTCCCCCGCACTTGCGGTTGATCAGCGCCTTGAGCTGGCTCTCGATGCCGTAGTGCGCCAGGCACGACGGGCACTCGTCGAGATGCTGTTGAAGTCGGGCGCGAGCGGCGGCGTCGCACTCGTTGTCGAGCACAAGCCACACATCGGCGATGACCGCGGAGCAATCGAGTGAGGTGAATTCGGGATCGTCGGCAGGCGGTATCGGCGCCACATCGGGAGTCGAGTCGCTCATCGTGCCACTCCGCTCTCGGAGGCAGGCTGACGGAGGAAGCCACGATCGCGTGCGACGTCTGTCAGCAGTTCACGCAGTTGACGTCGACCACGATGCAGTCGTGACATGACCGTTCCGATGGGAGTGTCCATGATCTCGGCGATCTCCTTGTACGGAAGACCCTCGACGTCGGCGTAGTAGACGGCCATCCGGAAATCCTCCGGAAGTGCCTGCAGCGCAGCCTTGATCTCGTCGTCGGGCAGGGCATCGAGCGCCTCGATCTCAGCAGAACGCAGACCGGTCGACGTGTGCTCGGCATTGGCTGCGAGCTGCCAGTCGGTGATCTCGTCGGTCGGGTACTGGGCAGGCTGACGCTGCTTCTTGCGGTACCCGTTGATGTAGGTGTTGGTCAGGATGCGATACAGCCAGGCCTTGAGGTTGGTCCCCTCACGGAACGACGCGAATGCCGAGAAAGCCTTGACGTACGTTTCCTGAACCAGATCCTCTGCGTCGGCGGGATTGCGCGTCATACGCAGCGCCGCGCCGTACATCTGATCGAGCAACGGGAGCGCGTCGCGCTCGAACCGTTCTGTCAGATCGGCGTCGGTCTCCGACGGATCAGCGCGACGAGGTGCCGCCGAACCCGCTGCTGCGGTCAAATCGTCGATTGCCGACGCTTCGGTTTCCGGTGCTTCGGTTTTCGACGCTTGTGAGGCGGTGTCGCTTGTCCTGTCAGCACCGCCGTCAGAGTCGGGGGACTCGGGAGAAGCCACGTAATTCCCTTCGCTGATGACTCCGATGCCGCCCAACCCGGTGAGGGTCTGCGCAGGTGCACCGGTGATGTCGATCAAGCTTACCGACCCGGCTCCTTCTCGCAGCTCACCAGGTCGTGGTTGCCTCGGTCGTTCGAGCAACGTCGCTCCCACGGCAATCCACCTCCTCGATCTGTTGAATACGCTCGTGCTGTTGATGTCGCGGCATGTGATGTCGCGGTATTGATCTGTGGTGATCGCCCGCTGAACAGGGGTTGCGAGCGTCCTGACATTGTTGGTCAACAGGGCTGCGCCGACAATTGTTCCGCGCATGTCCGATTTCTTCCGGTGCCCGCGTCTGCGGCCCCGCTGACACATCTGGAGGTTCCGATGGCAGCCACCCCCGCGCTCGCGGCGCTCAGCAGGGCTGATGTGCCGCACGAGGTACACAGCTACACCCACGATCGGAAGTCCGAGGCGTATGGAGCGGAAGCGGTGGATGCGCTCTCGTCGACACTCGGGGTTGCACCCGAGCAGATCTTCAAGACGCTCGTCGTGGCATTGACCGGCGGCCCCGGCGGCCTTGCCGTCGCCGTGGTACCGGTGCCGCACAAGCTGTCGCTCAAGGCCGCGGCAGCAGCACTCGGAGCGTCGAAGGCGGTGATGGCCGAGGCGAAAGCAGTCACCCGATCCACCGGTTACGTCCTCGGCGGTGTGTCACCACTCGGCCAGCGAACCGCGCTGCCGACGGTCGTCGACTCTTCTGCTCTCGAGTGGGATCGCGTCCTGTGCAGTGCAGGTAAACGCGGCCTGGAAGTGGAGCTGTCGCCCACCGACCTGGTCGCCGCGACCTCGGCCATCACCGCCGACATCGCCGCCTGAGCGTTTCCCTGTCCCTGTCAGCCCCTCGTGTCAGCCCCTCGTGACAGCATGGACTGCATGTGTGGACGTTTCGCGGTGACGACCGACCCTGCCAAGCTCGCGGCCGAGATCGACGCGGTCAACGAGGTGCCCGCTGCGCCACCCACACCCGACGACCAGACCAGCGCCAACCAGCCGAGCCCCGATCAGCCGAACACCGATCAGGCACCGCGGACCCTGGGCACCAACTACAACGTGGCACCGACGTCGACGATCCTGACCGTCGTCGAACGTCATTCTCACGGCGACCCGCACGACGATCCGCGGCTGCGCGTGCGAGCGATGCGATGGGGGCTGGTACCGACGTGGGCCAAAGAGGTCGGCAAGGGACCGTTGCTGTTCAACGCCCGTGCCGAGACCGCTGCGGAGAAGAGTTCGTTTCGCAGTTCGGTGAAGTCCAAGCGCTGCCTCGTGCCCATGGACGGTTGGTACGAGTGGAAGCCCGGCCCGGAAAACAGTAAGGGAAAGCCGACCAAGATCCCGTTCTTCATGTCACCCAAGGACGGGACACGGCTGTTCATGGCGGGTTTGTGGTCGGCCTGGCACGACCGCACAGATCCCGACGCGCCACCCCTGCTGAGCTGCACCATCCTGACCACCGACGCCGTCGGCGACCTGCGCGAGGTACACGACCGCATGCCGCGGATCATGCCCTACGACAGTTGGGATGCCTGGCTCGATCCCGACCACCCCGCACCGTCGGAGCTCTTCGCGCCGCCGAGTGAGGCCATCGCCGACGCGATCGCGATCCGCGAGGTCTCGCCACTGGTGAACCGCGTGGCCAACAACGGACCGGAGCTGCTGGCACCGGTCTGAAACTGGTGGCACTCGTCAGTCGGGAACGAGTACGGCGGCGCCGTCGAATCGGCCCGCTTTGAGGTCGGACAGCGCTTGGTCGGCCTTCGACAGCGGGTAGGTGTGTGTCGTCGCCGCGACACCGTAGCGGGCGGCGAGCTCGAGGAATTCGCGTCCGTCGTCGCGGGTGTTGGCGGTAACCGAGCGGATCTCCTTCTCGTAGAACAGTTCTCGCTCATAGTTCAGTGCGGGAATGTCGGACAGGTGTATCCCGGCGATCGACAGCACCCCTCCCCGGTCGAGTGCGCGCATCGCCACCGGGACCAGGTCGCCGACAGGCGCGAAGGTGATCGCTGCGTCGAGAGGGACCGGCGGGGCGTCGTAGGCACCGTTGACCGAGGCCGCCCCCAACGATCGGGCAAGAGCCTGCGCCTGTGCGCCGCGGGTCATGACGTGAACCTCGGCGCCCTGCGCGATCGCGAGCTGCGCGCAGAGGTGCGCGCTGCCGCCGAAGCCGTACAGGCCAAGGCGACCACCCTCCGGTAGCGAGGCGCGCTTGAGTGCGCGGTACCCGATGATCCCCGCACACAGCAGGGGCGCAAGGGTGACGTCGTCGACGTTCTCCGGAAGGCGATAAGCGAAATCGGCGGGCACCGTTGCGTATTCGGCATATCCACCGTCGACGTCCCACCCGGTGTATGTCGAAGCGGGACAGAGGTTTTCGCTCCCGCGCCGACAGTAGGTGCACGTGCCGTCCGTTTGGTGGAGCCATGCGACCCCGACCCGCGTGCCCCGTTCGAAGCCTCGCGCACCCTCCCCCACCTCGACGACTTCACCCACCACCTCGTGTCCTGGCGTGACGCCTGGCCGACGTACCGGCAGGTCGCCCTCGGTGACGTGGAGATCGGTACGGCAGACACCGCACGCGCGCACCTTGACCAAGAGTTCGCCAGAACCGGGCGTCGGGACCGGTTTGTCGACCAGATCGAGTGGGTGTTCGTCGATCGGTGCAGGCTGGGTGACTGACCACGCGCGCATGTCCCCACTCTATTGCGGGCCGCGCGGTGTGTACTTGCTCCATGAACTCTCAACATCCGAAGTGGCGCATCCACCGCGGCGACGCACCGGTGCTGGTTCGGCTCCTCGTGAGCATCGTGGTGGGCTGGGCCGTCGCGGTAGGGATCTGGTCGGAACGTCCCACCGCTGCGCCGCTGGCCGGCTGGGCAATCGGCGCAGGCCTGTTCGTGCTGTGGACGTGGTTGGCGTTGTGGCCGATGGACAACGAGGCAACCGAGACGCACGCCAGTCGCGAGGAGCCGACGCGCCTGGGCGCGTTTGTCATCGTGCTGCTGGCAGCATTCGTGAGCCTCATCGGGATCGTCGAGGTGCTGACCCGAAAAGACCCGGTACTCCTGTTCATCGCACTGCTGTCGGTGGTGGCATCGTGGGCCGCCATCCACACGATGTACGCAACCCACTACGCACGCATGTACTTCGGCGGCGACGGCGTCAGTGAAGACAAGGGCGACGCGCCGCTCATCGATTTCCATCAGTCGGAGTCACCGCGCTACAGCGATTTCGTGTACGTCGCGATCACGGTCGGGATGAGCTACGCGATCTCCGACACCGACGTCGGCTCGTCACGGCTTCGTCGGACACTGGTCTTCCACGCCCTGCTGAGCTACTTCTTCGGCACCGTGATCGTCGCGCTGCTGATCAACCTCACCGCGAACGTCGGATCGTGACGCAGCACCGAATCCTCCTCTCCCCCAGCAACACTCAGCGATAGGAGTAGGAGTCCAGCGGGTAGCTGTCCATCTCACGCAGCGTGGTCAGCGTCGAATTCGGACGCAGGAGCGTCGCCTC
Organism: Gordonia sputi NBRC 100414; assembly: GCF_000248055.1. Classification (GTDB taxonomy): domain Bacteria; phylum Actinomycetota; class Actinomycetes; order Mycobacteriales; family Mycobacteriaceae; genus Gordonia; species Gordonia sputi. The sequence goes on from NZ_BAFC01000034.1 coordinate 77,104, forward strand.
GCCGTGCGGGTCGAAGTAATAGCTGCGCGACGTCGCACAGTTTCCGCGATAGAACACCGACGACTGCAGATGCTCGGTGACCTCGTCGAGGAACGCGTCGTTGGCGGCGTCGGTCACCTCGAAGACCTCCGTCTTGCGTCGACGCATCTCGCCGAACAACCGGGCGATGTGTTTCATCTGCGCCTCGATCGTCGTGAAGTACGAGAGGCCACTGTAGGAGTACGGACTGTTGAGCGACAAGAAGTTCGGGAAACGCGGAATGGTAATACCCTCGAAGGCCTGGAAACGGTTGTCGCGCCACCACTTTCCGAGGTCCCGGCCCTCCCATCCGATCACGGTCATCGCGGGAAAGTTGGTGTCCCACAGGTCGAATCCGGTGGCGAGTACGAGCGTGTCGATCTCGTGCCGCGTCCCGTCGGCGCTCACGATGGCGTCGGGTTCGAAGTGCCCGATGCCGCCGGTCTCCAACGTCACGTTCGGGCGGGCGTAGGCCCGAAAGTACTTGTTGGAGAATGTCGGTCGCTTACACCCGAAGTCGTAGTCGGGTGTCAGCGCCCTCCTGGTCGCGCCGTCGGGAACCTGAGCGCGCAGATGCGCCCGGGCCAGCAGTGCCGCGGCCTTGTTTCCCGGTTTGAATTGCTTGAAGTGCAGGACGCCGAACACCATCAGCATCTCCAGTAGCGAGGTGTTCACCAGACGAGCGGCGCGTTGCGTGAGCGGCACAGTGGCGAACAGATTCTGCAGCGCAGCGGGAATGGCGAAATCGACCTTGGGCACCACCCAGATCGGTGTGCGTTGGAAGACCGTCAGATGCGCTGCGTCGCGGGCGGCTTCGGGAATCAACTGCACCGCCGTCGCCCCGGTGCCGATGATTGCGACCCGACGCCCGGTGAAGTCGAATCCGTCCTCCCAGTCGGCGGTGTGCAGCACCTTCCCTTCGAACGAGTCGAGACCGGGAAAGTCGGGGACGTGCGGTTGCGACAGGAACCCCGTGGCGGTGACGTAGTACCGACAGGTACGACTCGAACCGTCGGCGGTGTACACGGTCCACAACCGCGCCTGCTCATCCCACTCGGCCTTCTCGACGCTCGTGCCGAACTCCATGTGACGCTTGAGGTCGTACTTGTCGGCGATGTGCTCGGCATAGCGCTTGAGTTCTGCGCCGGGAGCAAACAGCCGCGACCAGAACGGATTCGGCTCGAACGAGTACGAGTACGTCACCGACGCGATGTCGACGGCGAGACCGGGATAGTGATTGACGTGCCACGTGCCACCGAGGTCGTCTTCGCGTTCGAGAATCGCTATCGATTCGACGCCCTGCCGCTTGAGTTCGATGGCTCCGCCCATTCCACCGAAACCTGCGCCGACGATGACGACCTCATGATCTGGCTGCACCACGATCCGACCTCACTCCCCGAAGTATCTGTGACCTACGAACACAGTAACCCAGGTCACTTCGGAGGCAAAGAGTGGCGGCTTCCGGTCGGCGGGACCTCAGCCGATGGATGAGCCGTCGTAGAGGACGTCGAAGAATTGCGTGGCGACGAGTTGCTCGCCTTTCTGGCGATTGACACCGAGCTGCCTGCGGTACTTGGCGACGTGCTGCAACGACAGCGCCGAGTACAGCAGTGGCAGGTGATCCTTGCGTTGGTCGTAGACACCCGCCGCGCCCTTGGCCGCTGCGCGATTGGCCTTCCAATGCGACGGGTGCATCAGGACGTCGCGGATCACGGCCGCCTTGATCATCTTCTTGCGTCCTGGGGGCACCACGACCAGCTCACCCGGATCGAACAGCGCGGCGTCGAATTCCTCCGGTGTGGCGATAGTGCATCCGGCGGTGGGGCGCGGGTTGCACTCCACCATGTGGTGCACGCCGTCGTCGGTCACCAAGAAGTCGAAACTAATCTGGCCGTGCCAGTTCAATTCGCGCGCGATGGTCTGTGCCGCGTGAAGCGACTCGGGAGAATCGACGGACTCGAACACGATTCCGCCGCGATTGTCGATGGCCAACGGGTGCTCGTAACAGGAGTGCAGCACCACCTCGCCGTGGTGCACCACGCTCCAGCTACACCGGTCGACACCCTTCAGGTACTCCTGCACCAACCACGGATCCTCCGCGGTGGGATGTACGCCGTCGAGACTCGTCTCCGCGGCGAGCGGACCGGTATTCGTGACGACGTCGAGCCCACCGCGGCCGTAGGCGGCGCGCGCGAACCAGTGCTCCCAGTGAGTCGTCGCCGCGCGGAGCTCATCGTCGTTTGTCGCCGTGATCGATTCGGCCACAGGAAGATTCAGTGAGCGACACAGTTCGGCGAAGCTCACCTTGTCGTGTACGCGATGCAGCGTCGGGAAGTCCGGAAAGAAGAGCTCCAGGTCAGGGTGCCCCGCCAGCAGCCGGTCGCGATGGTAGGCGAGGTAGAACACCTCCTCGAACATCGGCAACAACCAGGTGACGTTCTCGGTGTCGATGATGTCGACGACCGCGGCGATGAACGCCTCGGTCTCCTGGGTCGGTGCAGGCACCGTGTAATGCTTGGCAGCTCCCCGCGAATGGCTTCCCGGCGCAGAACTGAACGTATCGGCAGCGATCACCCGACGTCCGGTGACGCCGAGCTTGTGAATCTCGTCGACTGCGAACGGCATGCGCGACGTGGTGGCAAGAATCGTGGGATCGATGGCTGGCACGAATCCACCGTAACGGGCCGGTGCACCGTGTGCGGCGATAGAGACATTCACGGCATGAATTCGACGCTGCGGCAGCGGCCTGCTCCGATCGATCGCCAGATGTGTGTCGAATCGAAGGATGTGGGTGCTGCAGCACCCACATCCTTACGTACGTCACACATTCACCAGACACGCATTCACCATTTCCCCAGCTCACCGGTCCGGGGCCTCGTCGCGCGCACCAGGTCCGTCGCGCACCCACATGCCGCTGCGGAATACCCTGGGGCACTTCGACGCTAGGCCTCCTATGACGAAGACGCCCGGCCCCACACACTCTGAAGGATCAGCTCCCGCACGGTCTGATTCCCTCGAAACACACTCCGGTGGGGCACGGTCGTTCGTCGCGGCCATCGCAGCGTTCGCGGTCGTGATGCTCGGCACCACGTTGCCGACTCCGCTGTACTCGATCTACGCGAAGGACCTCGGATTCGGCGTCACCACGACGACGATCATCTTCGCCGTGTACGCGGCTGGGGTGATCGTTGCCCTGATCTGCTTCGGACGCTGGTCGGACATCCTCGGCAGGCGTCCCCTGCTGATCGCCGGCGCGATCCTCTCGGCGATCAGCGCCGTCGTCTTCCTGACCGCGGGCCCGGTGTGGCAGCTGATGATCGGACGTGTGCTCTCCGGCCTGTCGGCGGGTATCTACGCAGGTGCGGCGACCGCAGCGGTCATCGAACTCGCGCCTCCGAGCTGGCGTCACCGTGCGCCCGCACTCGCGACCGCGGCCAACATCGGCGGACTCGGCCTCGGTCCGCTGATCGCCGGACTGCTCGCGCAGTTCGCCCCGGCGCCGCTGCGCACCGCGTTCATCGTCGACCTCGTGCTGCTGGCGATCGTGTTCGTCGGCATCTGGTTCATGACCGAGCCCGTGACGCGCAAGGCAGGGACCCGACTGTCGGTTCAGAAGCTGTCGGTGCCGCCGGAGACACGCGCGGTCTTCACGCGTGCCGCGATCGCAGCCTTCGCGGGATTCGCGGTGATGGGCACATTCACCGGCGTCACCCCGTCGTTCGTCTCGCACGTGCTCGGCATCCACTCGCCCGCACTCGCAGGCGGTCTGGTGTTCCTCCTGTTCGGCGCGTCCGCCGCAGCGCAGATCGCAGGTCGCACCATCCCCACCGAACGCGCACTGATCGCAGGCTGTGCGCTCCTGGTCGTCGGCATGGCCGTTCTGGTGGGCGGACTACTCGCCGCCTCGTTCACACTGCTCGTCATCGGAGCATTGATTGCCGGTGCGGGACAAGGCCTTTCGTTCAGCAAGGGACTCGCGTCGGTCGTCGCCGCAAGTCCCGCTGATCGTCGTGCCGAGGTGATGTCGACGTTCTTCGTCGTCGCCTACGTCGCCATCTCGATCCCCATCGTCGGCGAGGGTATCGCGGCATCGCACTGGGGCCTCAAGACGTCTGGGGTCGTGTTCAATGTGGCCGTCGGTGTGCTCGCGCTCATCGCGCTGGTGTTGACCGCCGTCGCCGTGCGACGCGAGAACACCCGCGCTTTCGCATGATTGCGCCTCTGCCCGACCGATGCCGTCAGACGTCGGCCGGTCAGTCCTCGGGCAGCGAGCCTCGATGCGTGCCGACGCCCTCTCCCACCAGGGCCGCGACGAGGTCGGCGAACCGACGACTGCTGGCGAGATCCTCGACCAGCACGACGGTCCCGTCCTCGTCGGCGAGGGGGATGCACCAGTTGGGGTATTGCTCGCTGTCGGTGCCCGGTTGGTTCTGAATCCGACGCTCCCCGACTGCGTCGACGAGCGCCACTCCGAGCAGCACGGACGGGCTTGCCGCGATGAGCCGATACAGCGCTTCCACGGTCTCCGCGCTCGTCAGCGCGGTGTCCGGATCGAGCAGCCCGCGTGCACGAGCGAGGTCGAGGATGGCGTCGCGGTCGCGCGCGTCACGGGCGCGTTCCTCCGACTCCGACGTCTCGAGCAATCCGAGCTCCGCGCGTAGATCGATGTGCTCGCCTGCGAGGTAGCCCAGCGTCGGCGGCAGGTCATGCGTGGTCACCGAGGTGAGGCAGAGTTCGCGGTACTCCTCCGGTGGGATGGGTGCGTATGGGCCGTGCTCGAACCACAGGATCGACGTCCCGAGGATTCCGCGTTGCGCCAGCGCGGTCTGCACCGTCGGCTCGAAGACTCCGAGATCCTCACCGATCACCACCGCACCGGCCCGCTGCGCCTCGAGTGCGAGGATGCCGAGCAGTGCGTCGTGGTCGTAGCGGACATACGTGCCGCCGGCGGGCCCCATACCGTCGGGAATCCACCACAGTCGGAAGAGCCCGAGAATGTGGTCGACGCGGAGGCCACCGGCGTGCCGCAGAACTGTCCGCAACATGTCGCGATACGGCTCATAGCCTGCCGCCGCGAGTCGGCCGGGATGCCAGGGCGGCTGATTCCAGCCCTGTCCCTGCTGATTGAACCCGTCGGGCGGAGCGCCGACGGTCGCGCCGGACGCCAGCACATCACCGAGCATCCAGGCATCGGCCCCGTGTCGATCGACTCCGACGGCCAGGTCGGTGATGATCCCGATACTCATACCCGACGACGTCGCCGCGTGCTGGGCCGCAGCCAACTGCTCGTCGCAGATCCATTGCAACCACATGTAGAAGTCGATGCGATCGCTGTACCGACGGCGAATTCGCTTGAGGTATCGCGGATCAGACGCCTTGTCCGGCCAGGTGGTCTCATCACTCCCGAACCGTTCCACGAGAACACACCACGTAGCGAAACCCTTGAGCCCCTTGCCCTCTCGCTTTCGGAACCGCAGAAAAGCGTGATCGCGACGCTTACTTCGCGGAACGTCGTGGACGAGTTCGAGCACGTCGAGCTTTGCCCGGTATGACTTGTTGCGCTTGATTCTCGACGGATCGAGGTCGTCGGTGAAGAACGCTTTCTGCAGTCCCTTGATCCACTTGCGTTGCGCCTTCGGCAGATCGTCGGTCTCGGGGATCTCCTCGATCCTGATGTAGAGCGGATTGACGAAACGACGCGTCGCAGGCAGGTAGGGCGATGCCTCGACGGGTGGGCGCGGTGCGGCAGCATGCATCGGATTGACCTGCACGAAGTCGGCGCCGTAGACACTGCCTGCGACCTCGCACACCTGGGCGAGATCGGCAAAGTCGCCGACCCCCCACGACGACGCCGAACGCACCGAGTACAGCTGCAGTGCCAACCCCCACCGCTGCGCGCCGAGCAGGTCGTCTGCGGTCGAGAGCCGACGTGGCGTGACGATCAAGGGTGCGGTCGTTTCGACGTCGCGTGCCGGATTGGCCGCGACGATCTCGTGATAGCCCTGCGGCAGATCCGACGGCAACGCGAACGTCGCCCGCCCGGTGAGCACACCGTCGACGTCCCGCGGTTGAATCCACACGTCGAGCTGTGTCGGGGTGAGCGTGTCCCCCGATTCCGTTCGGATGCAGACCGCCACCGGATCGCCGTGCGGAACGTGCACAGCGAATGTCGTGTCATCCCCCTCGGTGACAACGGTGACCGGGGGCAGGAACGACCGCCATGGAGCGACGTCGAGTTCTGCCAGGGACTGCTCGATTTCGGTGTCGGTGCCTGCCGCGACGTCGAGCGATGCGAGCACCGCAACCAGCGTGTCCCGCGATACCTCGTGATACTCCTGATCCCAACCGGTGTAGCCGATGCTCACTCCGCAGCGCTGTGCGAGCTCGGCCAGCCGGTCACTCACCTGATCGGTCGTCACGTCTGCATCGTCTCACCGATTCGGCGAGGACGCGCGCTCACCGACAACCTTGCGCGATGACCCAGCACGCAGTTGAATTCTTGTGACCCCGATCACTGCACACTGGGAGTACTCATGGCCGACGACACGCTCACCCTCGACCCCGCAACCACCGCACTGGTGCTCATCGAGTACCAGAACGAGTTCACCAGCGACGGAGGCGTTCTGCACGACGCCGTCGCCGAGGTCATGGACTCGACGGGGATGCTGTCCAACACCGTCACACTCGTCGACAAGGCCCGTGCCGCAGGCGTGACGATCATGCACGCACCCATCACCTTCGCGCCGGGCTACGGCGAACTGACACGGCACCCGTACGGAATCCTCAAGGGCGTCGTCGACGGCAACGCCTTCGTGAAGGGCACGTGGGGTGCCGCGATCGTCGACGATCTCACCCCGACAGAAGGTGACATCCTCATCGAGGGCAAGCGCGGCCTCGACACCTTCGCGAGCACCAACATCGATTTCATCCTGCGCAGCAAGGGAATCGAGACGATCATCCTCGCCGGATTCCTCACCAACTGCTGCGTCGAGTCGACGATGCGATCGGGCTACGAGAACGGCTACCGCGTCATCACGCTGACCGACTGCACCGCCGCGACGTCGCCGGCCGAACACGAGAACGCCATCTCGTTCGACTATCCGATGTTCTCGCTGCCCGTCGAATCCTCGGAGGTTCTCGCGGCGCTGTGATCAGTCGCGGCACCGCCGCTGTGATCAGTCGCGGCACCGCCGCGGTGATCAGTCGCGGCACCGCCGCAGCTATCAGAAGAAGGCGATCAGAAGAACTGATCGCTGCGGCGGATCAGCGAGGTGGCGACGACGCTGATCAGTCCGGTCAGCACCAGGTAGCCCGCGGCCAGCCACGGCGTGCCACCCGCCGCGCCGAGCAGCGCGGTCAGGATGAGCGGCGTGAGACCCGACGCGTAGATGCCGGAGAACTGATACACCACCGACAGCCCGGTGTAGCGGACCGGCGTCGGATACAGGCTCGCGAACAGCGTGCCCTGCGCGCCATAGAACAGGGCGTGCACGACGCCGAACACCGCCACGAGTCCCACGGTGAACCAGATGAGGTCGGCGGTGCCGAAGAGCGCGAACACCGGGTACACCGCGAGCGAGTAGGCGATCATGCCCGCCAGGTACACGCGCTTGGGACCGAACCGGTCGGTCAGTACACCCGATACCGGTAGCAGCACGGCCATCACCAGAGAGGCGATTGTCACCGAGATCAGCACCGAGACCTTGGGCAGATCGAGTTGTGTTGTCGCATAGGCGATCGCGAACACACCCCAGGTGTTGAATGCCGACCCCTCACCCCAGCGAGCGAGCAGCCCGAGCACGGTGTTGCGCGTATACGGTCGGCGCACCACCTCCTTGAGTGGCGCGGACGACTTCTGGGAGAGTTCGTCGACCTCCCGGAAGGCGGGCGTCTCGTCGACCTTCAGGCGCACCACGAACCCGATGACCACCAACACGATGCTGCCGAGGAAGGCGATGCGCCATCCATAGGCGAGGAACGCGTCGTCGTCGAAAACCACCTGCAACAGCGCGAACATCGCCGTGCCCAGTGCGAGGCCGAGCGCCAGACCGATCTGCGGAATCGAACCGAAGAAGCCTCGACGCCCCCGCGGACTGTGCTCGACGGCGAGCAGCACCGCACCCGCCCACTCCCCGCCGAGCGCGAACCCCTGTACGACGCGGAGCACCAGGAGCAGGATCGGCGCGACGATCCCGACCTGCGCGGCCGTGGGCAGCACGCCCATCAGTGCGGTCGCGAGGCCCATCATCACCATCGTCAACGCCAGCGTCTTCTTCCGGCCGATCCGGTCACCGATGTGACCGAACACGACGCCGCCGATCGGACGCACCACGAACCCCACGGCGAAGGTCGCGAACGTGAGCAGAGTGCCGACGAATCCGCTCTGGTGCGGGAAGAACACCGTGTTGAAGACCAGACTCGCCGCGGTCGCGTACAGAAAGAAGTCGTACCACTCGACGGTCGTCCCGAGCAGACTCGCCACCGCGACAGTGCGCAGCCGCCGACGCCGCTCGCCATCGGTCTCGTCTGTCCGCGGCTCTGCGCTCGCAGCGTTCGGCGTGCTCGCGGCGTTCGCCGATCCGGCGAGCGGATCAGATGAGGTCGTGGGAGTCGCAGTCACGGTTGTTCGACGCTACGCACCACCACGCCGATGAGCCCAGACCAAGAATCACGATGATCTCAACTGGGCATGATCCCCCCGGCCGTCACCGTGCGACGCACACCACGGGGACATCGGCGCCGAGGCCGCGCAGCGTCAGCGACTGTGCTCGCGGCGAGTAGGTGAAGTCGGTGTGCTCGGTATGGTCGCCTGCGCAGCCGTTCTGGATCACGGTGTTCTCGACGCGGGCACCGGGACCAGCCGTCAGAAATGTCGCCGTGTACGGCGTGGAGACCTCGTCGTAGATCGTGGTGAGCACCGTGTAGCCGATTCCCGGCAGAGTGTCACCGCCGCGGTTGAGTCGAGTGATGAACGCCGACCCCACCTGCTGATCCGCACCGGCGGGGCCCGACGCTGCGCCGACCTCGGAGCTTACGTCGATGCCCACTGCCTGTAGATCGTTCTCGAGACCGACCAATCCGTTCATCGTCGTACCATGATTCGTCGCGACCATCGTCACCACGTGAGACACCTTGTTGCGCTGAGGATTCGACACATCCGCACCACCGTGGAACTTCAGGTAGCCGCGCGCGATGACACCGCCCTGAGAGTGTCCGACGAGATCGACCTGGCGCGCACCGGTCGCCCGCAGCACCCGATCAACGAACGCACCAAGCTGTGCCGACGACTCGTCGACGTGGCCCGCGCCGTACTCGCCGCCGTGCTGCCGTGCGGGTATTCCGCCACCATCGCTTGCCGACAGGATTCCGAGGTTCGGTGCGAAGACGCAGAATCCGTGCCTCGCAAGCACCGGCGCAAAACCTGCCCAGGTCTGATACGCCGATTCCCAGGTCCCATGCACCAGAACGACGGGACGCGGATGGGCAGCAGATGGTCGACAGGCCCAGTTGTTCGCGCCCGGTGGATTCGCTTCGGGATTCGAGAATCGTGCCGCCGCACGGAAGTTGGACTGTACGGGACCGCTATCCACGGGGTCTGCACCGACGCTTGTCGCCGCATCCGCCGTCGGCGCGAGAAGCGCTGCGGCCAGGAGCGCCGCAGACACTGCCGTGACGACCGTCGACCCGATGCGACGTGAACGAATCAGACGACTACGAAGTCTGTTGCGCACTGCTTCTCCCGTGAATTGACTCAATTTGATCTGAAATTCGAGATTGAGCATAAGGGTCAAGGGTGGGCGCAGGACCGGTCATGTGGTCGGTCAGAAGTTGGATAACCGAGTGTGTCGACGCTCGCATCGCGGGTTCGAGGTGGTCGGCGCTAATGCGGGCGTTCCGCGCGTTGCGGTCGCTACCCGAAGAGAACTCCCGGGTTGAGAAGCCCCGACGGATCGAGCGCAGCCTTGATCGCCCTCATCGTGTCGAGGTCGACTGCCGATCGGCCGAGTCCGGTCCAGGCGACTTTCGCGCGGCCGATTCCGTGTTCCGCGCTGATGCTGCCGCCGTGGGCGGAGACAATTCGAAACACCTTGTCACTCAACGACTCCACCGATTCCTCAGCGACGTCGAGCAGGTTCACGTGGATGTTCCCGTCGCCCACGTGCCCGAAAAGTATTGGCCAACAATCGTCATCAGCGATGGCGGCGAGCTCATCGAAGGCCACCGGCAATTCCCGCAGCGGAACCGAGACGTCGAGCTTGACCACCGGCGTCGTCGTCGACCGCGCAATGGATTCGGTATGACTCTCACGCACGAGCCACAGATCGCGCGCAGGCCCCGGTTCCACGACCGCGTCGACGACGCCCGCCGGATCGTCGAGCACCTGCAGCACAACGTCTTCCGCGTCGTGCGGACCCGAGACCTCCAGGAGGACATAGAACTGCGCAGGGTTCGACACGGGCCGTCGGACTCCGTGCTCGTGCACCAGGTCGACACCCGCCTGGGTCATGATTTCCGCGGCCTCTGTGGTCAGGCCGGCATCGGAGACGGCGTCGATCAGCGCGAGTGCAACCGATACGTCGTCGATGGCGGCGACGAATACGACGGTCGCTCCGGTCGTCGGAACCAGGCGGACGAGCACGCGCGTGATGACGGCCAGGGTTCCCTCGCTCCCCGCGAGCAGGCCCGGAATGTCGTATCCCACATTGTCTTTCACGAGACTGCGCCAGCGGCGCAGGATCTGTCCATCTGCGCGCACGGCCTCGATCCCGAGTAGCTGACTGCGGGTGTTGCCATGCCGGATCATTCGGGTGCCGCCCGCATTGGTCGCCACCATTCCGCCGAGCGTTGCCGACTCGCGCGACGCGAGGTCGACGCCGAACCGGAGACCCACACTCGACGCCCGCGCATCGAGTGCCGCAAGCGTCACCCCTGCCTGCACGCCGACGCTGCGACCGACCGTGTCGATCTCGTCGATGTCGGTCATACGTGCGGTCGACAGCACTATCGCCGGAGTCGACGTGTCGGCGGGAGGGATCGACCCGCCGACAAGCCCGGTATTGCCGCCCTGTGGACAGATCGCGATACCTTCGTCGGCGCACAGCCCGACGACCGCGGCCACCTCCTCGGTGGTGCGGGGTCTGACAACCGCGACGGCGCTGCCGGTCCAGCGACCGGTCCAGTCGGTGAGGTAACCGGCCATCGCATCGGCGTCGGTGAGGACGTGCGACGACCCGACGATGTCGCCGAGTCTGCCGAGGGCGTTGAGTCTGCCACTCACTGGGTCACCGAGGCCGGGGGTCACCACTCGATTATGCGGGCTTGATGGCCTCCGCGATCGGCGTGGAGCCGTCGTTGAACTCGATGAACGTGCCGATGGTCGACGGCTCGACGATCACGGCCGCCGCGACCTGCGCGACGTTGTCGCGGCTGGTGTGCCCCTTCGTCCAGTCTCCCTTGTGCGTGACGTCGATGCGGCCGGTGCCCGGGTCGTCCGTGAGTCCACTCGGTCCGAGAATCGTCCACTCCAGGTCGGTCTTCTTCAGATACTCGTCGGCCTCGGCCTTCGATTCCGCGTACGCGTAGAACGAATCACCTTCCGGCACACCGTGATCGGGTCCGGCGCCGAAGTACGAAACCATGATGTATCGGTCGACGCCTGCCGCTTTCGCCGCATCCATCGACCGGATGGCCGCATCGCGGTCGACGGCGTAGGTGCGTTCTGGACTTCCACCACCAGCACCTGCCGACCACACCACGACGTCCTGTCCCGCCAGGACCGAGGCGAGGCCGGCTGTGTCGAGCTTCTCCACATCTGCGAGCAGCGGCTCCGCGCCGGTCGCCGAGACGTCGTCGGACTGGGCGTCGTTACGAATGACGGAGGTGACCTTGTCTCCCCTGTCGCTCAAGATCTTGGCCAGTCGCAGTGCGATCTTGCCGTGTCCGCCGATGATGATCACCTGGGTCATGAGAGTCCTCGATTCGTCGGTGAATGGGTCGCCACATCCAACGTACCGACGCTGACGGCTCATCCCTCCCGAAGAACAGACGCCCTCGGGCGAACACCCTTCGCCGAGTTTACGATTCGATTACTTAGCAACAAGCAACTATATTGATGGTGTCTGGGTCCCTTGACCGACTTCTCGTCATCAGGGCATTCGTAGCCCGGAAAACAACACAGTTATCGACAAGTTCGACCAATCGAGCACGACCAATAGAGAAGGTGATCACCCTGTCCGACTCCACTTCGCTCGTCTCCACGTCGCTCGACGGGACAGGCACCAACGACGTCGCGGTGCTGCACCATCATCTGGTTCGCGTCACCCGCGCACTTCGCACCAGTGGAACCGGCAACCTCAGCGTCGGAACAGCATCGGCGCTGTGGACGATCAACGCGCACGGCCCGCTGCGCATGTCGGCACTTGCCGAGCGCGAGTCGGTGGCGTTGCCGACGATCTCACGCCTCGTCGCGAGCCTCGAGCAACTCGGGTACGTGACCAGGACACCCGATCCCGAGGACGGTCGCGCGCGCCTCCTGGTGGCAACCCCCGAAGGGGCGGATGTGATCACGCACGCACGTACCAAAAAAGCCCAGTTACTCGGAGCCGCGATGGAGCGGCTCGATTCACAGCAGCGAGAGCGCGTCCATGCGGCCATCGAAGACCTCGCCGACGCGCTGGCAGAGGAGATCTCGACCTGACGGGATCACCTGCTCCGCGGAGTGCCCCCACCATCTCCACCACCAGACACCTCCACTGACGACTTTCTTTATTCACTGACTTTGCAAAAGGATTCACATGACCACTGCGGTTAACGGCGCCGGGTCCACCCAACCGGCACAGGCTCCCGCTCACGATCCCCACTACAAGTGGATCGCGCTGTCGAACACGACGCTCGGCATGCTCATCGCGACGATCAACTCGTCGATCGTGCTCATCGCACTCCCTGACATCTTCAAGGGCATCAACCTCAATCCGCTTCTCCCCGAGAACACCAGCTACCTGCTGTGGATGATGATGGGATTCCTCGTCGTCACCGCAGTGCTGGTGGTGAGCTTCGGCCGGCTCGGCGACATGTTCGGCCGTGCGCGGATGTACAACATGGGCTTCGCCATCTTCACCGTCTCGTCGATCCTGTTGGCGATCACCTGGTTCGACGGCAGCGAGGCAGCTATCTGGCTGATCTTCTGGCGCATCATCCAGGGCGTCGGAGGAGCATTCCTGATGGCCAACTCGTCGGCCATCCTCACCGACGCCTTCCCGCCGAACCAGCGTGGTCTGGCAATGGGCATCAACGGTGTCGCCGCTATCGCCGGCTCGTTCCTCGGCCTGCTCGTCGGTGGTCTGCTCGCGCCGATCCAGTGGCATTACATCTTCCTGGTCTCAGTGCCCTTCGGCGTCGTCGGAACCATCTGGGCGTACCTGAAGCTGCGCGACACGGGTGTCCGCAAGCACTCGAAGATGGACTGGTGGGGCAACGTGACCTTCGCCGTCGGTCTGGTCGCGATCCTCATCGCCATCACCTACGGCATCCAGCCCTACAACGGCTCGAACATGGGATGGGGCAACCCCTGGGTGCTCACCGGACTCATCGGCGGCGCGCTCGTCCTGGCGATCTTCGTGCTGATCGAGACCAAGGTCGCGAGCCCGCTCTTTGAACACTCGCTGTTCAAGAACCGCTCCTTCGCGTTCGGCAACCTCGCCAATCTGATGGCGTCGATTGGTCGTGGTGGTCTGCAGTTCCTGCTCATCATCTGGCTGCAGGGAATCTGGCTACCGCAGCACGGCTACGACTACAGCCGCACCCCGCTGTGGGCGGGTATCTACATGGTTCCGATGACCATCGGCTTCCTCCTCAGCGCACCGGTTTCGGGCGCGCTCAGCGACAAGCTGGGTACCAAGTGGTTCACCACGCTCGGAATGCTCATCACCGCAGGCACCTTCGCGGCACTGATCGCGATCCCGGTCGACTTCGACTACTGGGTGTTCGCGTTGATTCTGCTGATCAACGGCGTCGGCATGGGCTTGTTCGCCTCGCCGAACCGAGCGGAGGTCATGAACAGTCTTCCGATCACGTCTCGTGGTTCCGGCGCGGGCATGATGACGACGTTCCAGAATGCCGCGATGGTGTTGTCGATCGGCCTGTTCTTCTCGCTGATGATCGCGGGTCTGAGCCAGCACCTGCCGACGGCCATGTACAGCGGACTCACGTCCAACGGCATGCCTTCGGAGGCTGCCAACGGGATCGCGCACCTGCCGACGGTCGGCATCCTGTTCGCGGCATTCCTCGGCTACAACCCGATCAAGGAGGTGGGCGGAAAGGCATTGGAGGGCTTGCCGCAGGCCAGCGCCGATCACCTCACCGGGCTCAACTTCTTCCCGCACCTGATCAGCGATCCGTTCTCCGACGGCCTCACCGCCGCGTTCACCTTCGCCATGATCTGCTGCGTGATCGGCGCGATCGCATCGCTGTTCACCGGCAGCAAGAAGATGAAGGTCGAGACGGTCGACGGTGCCGCCGCAGAGTCGCATCTGCCTGCCGAATCACTCGGTGAAGAACTCGCCGCCGTCGCCGCCGACGCGAGCGAGATGCCCGGCGAGCTGGTGACTCCCGACTCGTCGCGCCGTTCCTGACGGCGCCGCCGCTGGTCCGCTGGTCGAGCTTGTCGAGACCACCGCTGGTCGAGCCACATCCGGAGGGATCGAGCTCACGCCCGCTGGTCGAGCCCGATCCGCTGGTCGAGCTTGTCGAGACCACGCCCCTGGCTCGGTAGATGTGTGTCGTTTGTGAGGATGTGGGTGCTGCAGCACCCACATCTTTACGTTCGACACACATTTAGGCCGGAGTGGGGGCCGCTCCTCGAGCTTCCCCCGCTGGTCCAGCTTGTCGAGACCACCCTCAGTCGTGGAACTCGTTCTTCGGGAGCCGTTCTCGGGCGTCGGCCGACCAGCGGGCGGCGCGGACACGCAGGTTCCAGCGAGCAGGAGGCACGGTGAACTCCATCCACCGACCGTCACCGAGCCAGAGTGACCAGAGATCCTCGTCGGGAAAATCGCCCATCCGCACGTAGACCCGTTCACCCGCAGCTGTCGCGGTCAGCCACCCCTGGTCGGTCGGATCGTCGACGAACTCGGCTTCCGCAGCGAGTACCGACTCCAAGTCGACGACGCGATCGGCACGACTCACCATTGCTCTCCCCCTCGTTGGTCCACCCCGGGCGTCACCTCGAAACCTCAACTACCCCAAGCTCAGTCGTCGAGCCCCACGCTGCTGACCGCGGCCACGACCTCACGACACAGCTCGCGCCCTTCGCGCAGCGGCACAATGCCGGTCGTGTGGACCAGGTACGCGACGTTCCCGCGCGCAAAGACCTCGTATCGCAGTGCGCAGAACCTGCGCTCGCCGAGATCGAGGTACGTCCCCGTCTGCAGCGACGCACCCTCCGTCCGGAATCCCCGAGCAGTGGTGACGACGTCGTCTTCGTCCCAGCCCGGCAGGGCGCGGGCCTCGACGGGCGCATGGTCGAGAAGTGCACCGAGGTCGGTGTGATGGTCGACGATGAACCGGGTGAGCACGATCGCGATGGTGCCTTCACAACCGTTTCCCGCGACGAATAGGCGCAGACATCCCGGCGACTGTGCGGCCTGCCAGGCGTCGTCGAGGTCGATGGTGATCTCGCCGGGCACCGACATCGGATCGGTGACCCGATGCGCGGAGACCGCCATGCGGGTGAGTCGGTCGAGAATCGGCACCGGGGCATCCACCGCCCGCGCAGCTTCGCTTGATCGTCGACGCCGTGCCGCGCCGGCGCTGCGCGGACTGTGCGCGCTGTGTCCACCCAGGCGGGTCGACGTGGCTCCGGGCCGATCACGACGATTCATCCGGGTGAAGAACTCGCCCGTTCGCGTATCGATTTCGCCTGTGACGGCACCGAAATCGGACTGGTCGGCAAAGCCGGCAGCAATCCCAGTCGAGTCGGCGATCCCCGCCGAGTCGTCTGGGCACTCGGCGGGGTCCGCGGACCCGGTCGTTTCGGAGTCCTGTGCGGCCCCTGGTGGGTGGATCGGTTCGGCGAGCGTGGTCGACTCGCTCATCACGGCTGGGTCGGGCGCATCCGGGCCGGTCTGCACGAGGAGCCGGGTCACCGGTACGGCATCGCTGTCAACGGACACCGGACAATGGTACGCACGTAACAAACCTGGTGACCATCTCGCGCCGGAGTTGGACGTCCCACACCTCACCGAATCCGCTGAACTGAATCATGCTGTCGCGCTAGCGAATTCGCTGGTGATCGTTTGCCGTCCTCAGAAGCCCGATGAACCACCACTCGACCTCGAGGACCGCGACGACCGGAAGAGCATGTAGCCGCCGTAGATCGCGAGGGCGATGAGCCCGACCCAGAAGAGTCCCTTGAGTACCGGGCCGATGATCGCGAGCGCAATCAGCGCCACGACAACGATCCCCAGGATCTTCCAGAAGCCCATTCCCGAGCCGTTGTTGTTATTGCTGTTCGACGATGTGCTGGTGCTGTCATATGAAGTGGTCATGACTCCACGATGCGCGAGATCTGCAGGGAAATCACCTGTTCGGAACCGATCTGGGGGAAAGATCAGGGGCATCCCCGAGCCGGCTGCGGCGCGGTGTAACTCCACCCGAGGGATGCCGGATTGCCCCACGCACACCGGTCCCGGAACCAGCCGATGCAGATGTCGGCGATGAGTTCTGCAGAGGCGCTCACGAGATAACCGTGGGTGCAGTCGTCGAAGCGGTCGTCGAGGCGCCACCGATTGCGCACCGATCGCGGTACCGAATAGCCGGAAAGTCGAGGACGCTCCATCAGGGCAGTCGACAATCTCACCAGGTAGACATCGCCGTGCAGGACGTGCAACTGGGCGCACTCGACGTCGGCGTCAGGGGCAACTGTGGTGTCGAGTCCCGCGGGTCCGAGATCGAGTACAGCCGCGTTCGGCATCGCGCCCAGCTCCCGGATCAGCCACGTCCGCATCTCCGCCCAACCGGGCGATGCGGACGGCCCGCGCGACACATTGTGCGTAGTAGGGGTGTTCATTTTGCCATGCCTCATCTCGGCGATCGGATGCGCTCTTACACGCGCACACCACAGTGAAGCACCCACCACCGACAGATTCGTCGAACACATACTCGACAAGGTCCGTGTCGCAGCTACTTCTTCTCCGGTTCATCGCGGCCGAGTGCAGCGTCGGTCTGTGCGTCCGCATACCCGGGCTTGGTGATCCAGTTGGCCTCCAGGCCGTCGGCGCGCTTCTGCGCCTCGTACTCCTCGGCGATGTTCTCGTGGTCGACAGTGATCAGCGGAGACCCGCCGAACTCCCGATACAGCGCAAAGACGACGAGCACCAGCCCGAGCACCGCGCACACCCACGTGCTACCCGGAACACTCGACCAACCGCGATCGACAACGTCGACAATCGCCCACACAACCCCGACCAGTCCGACGCAGACCAGCACCACGAAGACACCTTTACCGCGCATCGATTACACCTTTCGCCTGCATGTTCCCGCCGCACGCTCGACCCGGATGGCTCGTAGCCGATCCTGCCACTCCACCGCACGACCCGAGGACCTACGACACAAAACGAACCGACCACGGCAAGATGGCCTCATGCCGATTCCCGGATTCATCACCGAACTGCGCTCCCACGTAGGGCATATGCCGCTATGGCTCTCCGGTGTGAGCGGAGTGGTCCGTGACGACCGCGGACACATCCTGCTCACGCAGCGCGCCGACACGGCCGAATGGGCAGTCGTCTCCGGCGTGCTCGAACCGGGAGAACAGCCGGCACGAGCGATCATCCGGGAGATCGCCGAGGAGACCGCCGTCGACGCGGAGGTGGTTCGATTGACCAGCGTCGACGTCACTCCGATGGTCACCTATCCCAACGGCGATCAGACGCAATACCTCGACGTGTGTTTCCTGGTCCGCCACGTCGCAGGTACGCCACGCGCAGCCGACGACGAGAACACCGATGTCGCGTGGTTCGCACCAGATGCGTTGCCCTCGAGCCTTTCCGAGACGTCGAAGCTGCGCATCGAGAAGGCACTGGCCGACACCTCGGAGGCGTGGTTTCAGCGCTGAGTCAATCAGCGTCGGTCATCTGCTCGGCGATACGCCGGTAGTGCTCGGCTTGCGCCGGATAGTAGTCGTCGAAATCGATGTCCTCGACGCCGGCTCCGACCACGACCGCGACCAGCCGATCAAGGTAGTACTCCCAGCCGGGACCAACGGTCTCGACGCTGCCCGTGTCGTCGAAGATCTGCCGCATAACCAGCGTGGTGAGTCCGTCGACCTCGCTCAATTCGACGCGCAGATCCCATACGAGCCCTTCATCTTCCGACACCACCTGCAGAATCCGGGGCGGTGTGCACTCGACGATGTTCCATGGAGTCGACGCCACGTCGTCGCCTTCGGCGGTCATCACGAGTTCGACCCGACCGGATTCAGGGTCGCCGGTATAGGTGCCGAACCATCGCCCCAACCTGTCGGATTCGGTGACCGCAGCCCACACGTCCTCTATCGACGCACGGAACTCGCGTTCGAACTCGATAACGTTGCGCTCACTCAGTTTTCGGTATCGTCCCGTCGGTTCGGGGATCATCCCGCCTCCTCTTTCCCATGGGATCGCCGCAGTGACCGCTCGCCTTTCGCGCAGTCTTTGCGGGTTCTGTACACCTCGGTGGCGAGCGCATCGAGGGCATGCTGACTGATCGGTGGCAACACCTCGCTCTGTGGCCGATCGAGCGATGTCAGGGAGGCGACGTACTTCGTCACCTCGTCGAGCGCCGCCGGACGCAATCGATGCAGCCGCTCGCGTCCCCTGTCCTCGACGCAGACAAGTCCCGCGTCGTCGAGCACCCGCAGGTGCCTACTCACGGCGGGTCGCGAAATCGTCGCCTCGGTAGACAATTCACGCGTGAGGTCGATCACGCGCATCGGCGCCGTCGCGATGTGGTCGAGAATGCGTCGTCGGACCGGGTCTGCCAATGCGTCGAAGATGTCCTGCACACAGCAAATGGTAACTAATCAGTTACCAATTTAAGAAGACTTTCTCTCATCCGCTGCTGTCCGAGTACAGCGATCGACACCGGACGGTGACCTTCGGATCGGAATAGCGCGACGGTGCCTACGCCTTGAAACAGTTATGGCCGATTCAACGAACTCAGACTCCTCGACTACTGACTCAGCGAAGACACCGACCAACGAGAACACTCTCGACATCGAGTCGGCCGCCGTCACCGCGCGGCAGGCTGTGGCCAACGAATACGGCGAACCTTCGACGGTCGTCGAGATCGTGAAAGCCGAATTGCCACTCCCCGACCCAGGACAAGTCGTCATCGATGTCACGGCGATCGGCGTCAATCCCGCCGACGCCAAGACCGTGCGCGGAGTGATGGGCACCGACGAATCGAAACTTCCCATTCCTATCGGCAACGAACTCGCAGGCGTCGTCCGTGCCGTCGGCGATCCACTCGACGGCCAGACACCTGGCTTCGCGGTCGGCGACGAGGTCATCGCCTACCCGATCTCAGGCGCCTACGCCGACCACGTCGTCGTCGATGAGAAGTCGGTTCACCGCAAACCGGCGGGACTCGATGACGAACATGCGGCGAGTCTCCTGCTGGCAGGTGTCACCGCGGCCGACGCGATCGCCACCGCCGGCGTGCACGCCGACGACACCGTGCTCATCCACGGCGGCGCCGGAGCCGTCGGCGTGGTCGCGGTGCAGTTGGCACGCAAGATCGGAGCTACCGTCATCGCCACCGCCGCGCCCGCCAATCACGACCATCTGCGCGAACTCGGGGCCATCCCTGTCGCATACGGCGACGGCCTTCTCGAGCGTGTACAAGCTGCTGCGGAAAACCCGGTCACGGCGGCGATCGACACGGTGGGCACCGACGAGGCAATCGACGTGTCCCTCGCGCTCGTCGACGACCGCGACCGCATCGTCAGCATCGCGGCGTTCGGACGTGGCGACGACGGCATCGTGCTGATCAACGGTTCCACTTCGCAGAGCAAAGAGAACCGCAGCAACGCAATCGACGACCTCATCACCGACGCGGCATCGGGCGCTCTGGTGACAGATGTCGCCCGGACGTATCCGTTGGACCAGGCCGCCAAGGCACTCGACGACATCTTGTCGTCGCATCCGCGCGGCAAGTTCGTATTGCTGCCCTGACGCCTTTAGAGCGAATTATCTCGCCAGATAGGCCTCGGCCACGGCGCCGCGCATGCAGACCGAGCGTGCACGGAGTCCCCCGGCAATCGCGATGTATCTGCTAGTTCCATAGACGCGAAAGGTGTTCCATGACAGTCCCAATCATCACCCTCAACAACGGCGTCGAGATCCCGCAGCTCGGTTTCGGCGTGTTCCAGATCGAGCCGGAGAAGACGGTCGACGCCGTGCGGACCGCGCTCGACGTCGGCTACCGCCACATCGACACCGCCGAGATGTACGGCAACGAAAAGCAGGTCGGTGAGGGCGTCAACGGGTCCGACATCCCGCGCGACCAGGTGTTCATCACCAGCAAGCTCAACAACGGATTCCACGCGTACGACGACGCGCTCAAGGCCACCGACCAGACGCTCGCCGACCTCGGCGTCGACGCCGTCGACCTGTTCTTGATCCACTGGCCGCTGCCGGAGGTCGGGGATTTCGTCGAGACGTGGAAGGCGCTGGAGAAGATCTACGCCGACGGCAAGGCGCGAGCTATCGGAGTGTCGAATTTCCAGAAGCACCACCTCGAGCGGCTGTTCGCCGAGACCGAGATCGTGCCCGCGGTCAACCAGATCGAGGTGCACCCCTATCTGACGCAGGACGATCTGCGGGCATTCAACGCCGACCACGGCATCGCGACCGAGGCATGGTCGCCGATCGCGCAGGGCGACGTCCTCGACGACCCGGTTCTGCAGAAGATCGCCGAGGAGAAGGGTAAGTCGACTGCCCAGGTCACCCTGCGGTGGCACATCCAGCGTGGCGACATCATCTTCCCCAAGTCGGTCACCCGCTCGCGCGTCGAGGAGAACTTCGACATCTTCGACTTCGAGCTGTCCGGCGACGACGTCGCAGCCATCGACGGCCTCAACAAGAACAAGCGCCGCGGCCCCGACCCGGACACCTTCAACTACGTCCCCTGACCCGCGGCGCGCACACCCATTTCGCTCCCGCTCGGCAACCAGCCGAGCGGGAGCGGCCCTGTTCCGCTGATCGAGCCACCCTCCCGCCGATCGAGCTAGCTCCACTCGCTGATCGAGCTTGTCGAGATCACCGCCCTTCCGCCGATCGAGCCAGCTCCACTCGCTGATCGAGCGGGCGCGAGCGCAGCGAGCACCCGAGTCGAGATCACTCCCCCACCCCGAAACATCCCCGGAGCGCCGTCGCGCACAATGAGATGAATGAAGATCTCGCAGCGCGCCCAGGAGGTCGCACCGTTCTACGCGATGGACTTCGCGAGCAGAGCGGCCGCCGTCGAAGCGCAGGGCAGCCCGGTGATTCGGCTGAGCATCGGCGAACCCGATTTCGGTGCTCCGCCTGCGTTTCTCGCGGCAGCCCGAGAAGTCTCCGACGGCCGCCCGCTGACGTACACGGGAGCACTTGGCCTTCCCGAACTACGTGAGGCCATCGCCGACTTCTATCGCCACCACTTCCGCGCCGACGGCGTCACGGCGGAGCAGGTCGCAGTCACCTCGGGAGCGTCGGCGGCGCTGCTTCTCGCATGCGCCGCGCTGATCGATCCGGACGACGGTGTGCTGCTCGGCGATCCGTCGTATCCCTGCAATCGACAGTTCGCGCAGGCATTCGGCGCGCGGGTCAGCTTGGTGCCGACCGGCGTCTCCGAGCGCTTCCAGCTCACCCCGGACGCCGTCGACGCCGCGTGGTCGGAGAGCACACGCGGTGTGATCGTCGCATCGCCGTCGAACCCGACCGGCACGTCGCTCCCCTACGACGACCTCGTCGAGCTGTGCCACCGCGTTGCCGCGCGCGGCGGGTGGAGCATCGTCGACGAGATCTACCTCGGACTCTCCGACCCCGGCCCCGACGGACGGCCGCCTCGCAGCGTCCTCGCCGACCCCACCGTCGGCCCCGATGTTGTTGTGGTGAACAGCTTTTCGAAGTACTTCGGCATGACTGGCTGGCGGCTCGGCTGGTGCATCCTGCCACCCGATATGGTCGACGTCGTCGAGCGTCTCGCGCAGAACTTCTACGTGTGCCCACCCACGCCGGCACAGTACGCTGCGCTGAGCTGCTTCACTCCGGAATCCCTTGCGGTATGCGAAGATCGACGCCGCGAGTTCGTCTCGCGCCGACAACTCGTACTGGACGCACTCACTGCGATGGGCTTGCGTGTGCCGGTCATCCCCGACGGCGCGTTCTACGTGTACATCGACGTCTCCGACACCGGACTGGGCTCGTGGGAATTCTGCGAGCGCGCACTCACCGAAGCGCACGTAGCACTCACTCCCGGAAAGGATTTCGGCGTCGCAACGGCCGATGATCACGTCCGACTGTCATACGCGGCATCGACGGCCGATCTCACCGAAGGACTCCGACGTCTCGCATCGTTCGTCGAAGGTCTGGCGTCATGAACCTCGACGGCACTGCCCCCGACGACGCAGACCTCGACACCGCCGCACTCGACCACATAGTCGACGCCGCGCCCGCGGATGGCGCGCTACCCGGCGTCGTCGCAGGTGTGACCACCGCCGACGACACGATCTACCTCAAAGCTGCAGGTCCACGGACCGCGGGCACCGACGAGGCGCTGGCCGCGGATGCCGTTCTCGCACTGTTCTCGATGACCAAACCGCTGACCGCAACGTTGGCACTGCAACTCGTCGACGACGCCCTCCTCGACCTCGACGCCCTCCTCGACCTCGACGCCCCCGCGTCCGAGTACGCCCCCGACCTCTCCGGGATCGGCGTCCTCACCGGGTTCGATGGAGACACACCGGTGATACGCGCGCCACGGACTCCTGTGACCACCCGCCAATTACTCACTCACACAGCAGGATTCGCCTACGACTTCTTCGACGCCGACTGCGCGCGAGCGGTCGCGGACCTCGGCCTGCCCGACGTCGCGACCGCGACCAAGGCATCGCTGCAAGCACCACTGATGTTCGATCCCGGAACCCGATGGGAGTACGGGACGAACCTCGACTGGGCGGGCAGGGTCATAGAGGGCGCGACCGGACGCCGACTCGGCGACGTCATGACCGAACGGCTACTCACACCACTAGGTATGCGCGACACCACTTTTCGACGCGGACCACAGATGCTCGAGCGGAGCGCGACCCTGCACGTGCGCATCGGCGACGGTCACCTCAAGGCATTGCGGCCACCGACCTCGCCCGACGACCCCGAACTCGATATGGGCGGCCAGGGCCTCTACTCCACAGCCGATGACTTCCTCACATTCATCCGCTTCTGGTTGCGCGGCGGCCGATCCGACTCGGGGCAACAGCTCCTCCGCCGGGAAACGGTCGACGCCGCGACACGCAACCACCTCGGGGCGCTCGGGATCACGCCGCTCCCCGGCGTCAACCCACGCAAGACCAACGACGTCGACTTCTTTCCCGGCGTCGACAAGGGGTGGAATCTCATCGCGATGACAAACAATTCCCAGGCACCGACCGGACGCAGCGCGGGCTCGATGGGCTGGGCCGGGCTGGCCAACCTCTACTTCTGGGTCGATGCCCAAAGAGGCATCGGCGGACTCTGGGCCACCCAGCTCCTACCATTCTTCGACCCTGCCGCCGTCGCCGCGTCGCAACAGTTCGAGAAGGCGGTCTACGACTCCCTGCGCTGAGCGCGCCTGGCGACGCCGCGGTCCGGCGCCGGCGCCGAACGTCACGCTGCACGGGCCACCGGGGCCGGTGCGCGGCGTCGTAAATGTGTGTCGTCTTGAAGGATGTGTGTGCTGCAGCGCCCACATCCTTCGATACGACACACATTCATGCGCTGGCAGGTTCGACGATCAGCGCCAACGTCACCAGCCAGCGTCGAATCAGCGCTGTCACTCTCCCTGCGCGAAGGTCGTCCCAGGTCCAGCGCACGACCATGATGCCCATCGCGCGGAGTTCGTCTTCCCGACGCTTCTCGCGCACCACGACCTCAGTGGCGTCTTCCCCTGGTTTGAGTAGCTTCGCGTACTTCACCTTGCCGTCGAACTCTCCGACGAGCCTCCCGCCCCAATCGAAATCGGTACGCGCCACGTGCTCGCCGTCGACGTCGCGGAACGTGTGCTGCAGGCGCGGCGCGGGCAGACCCGCCTCGATCATCTGCGCCCGACTCCACGACTCGCCCGGATTCTCCGACCGCCCATCGGCGTGATGCAGCGCTCGGCGCGCAAGACCCACACCACGACGCTTGCCGGCGAGCATTTTGGTCATGAGGG
>NZ_BAFC01000033.1 GCF_000248055.1 Gordonia sputi NBRC 100414
CCGCTGGTCGAGCCTGTCGAGACGGTGAGGATGGGAGTGCGGCTTGATCGAGTGTTCTGACTTTTGTCGAGACTGACCCCGGTTGGGTGTCTTGAAGTGGACCTGTCGATCCCGGTCGGGTCGTGGACACACCCTTGGTTCGACTGATGGAGCCGGGTGAGGCAGTGACTTCATAGGAACCTGTCGGCAGCGGTTATGGCCGACTCTTCACCGTCCTGTCCGCCTCACCCGGCGATGTCATCCCCGTGCCGTAGGACACGACTCAAGGAGACATAACCGCGATGACCAGCATGACCGTTACCCCGCCGCCGCTGCAACCGATGTACGGCGGAGTCGACACCCATAAAGACACCCACCACGCCGCGGTCGTCGATACCGATGGCCACCGCATCGCTGACCGCGAGTTCGCAACCGGCCAGCACGGTGATGATCAGATGTGTGCCTGGCTGACGCAATGGCCGATCGAGGCGATCGCCGTCGAGCAAACCGGCACCTACGGTGCCGGCCTGACACGTTCGCTGCACGCTGAGGGCTACCGCGTCAAAGAACTCAACCACCCCGATCCCACGGTGCGCGCGTGCGCAGGCAAATCCGATCCCATCGATGCCTACAGCGCAGCGCAGGCAGCCCGCACCGGGCGAGCCTCCATCACCCCGAAAGACCGGACCGGGATCATCGAGTCCATCCGAATGATCAAGGCCGCCAGAGCATCCGCGATCAAAGCACGCACCGCCGCAGTCAACCAGATCCGCGACTTCACGATCATCGCACCCCAGATCCGCGACAAGCTCACCGGCATGACCACCACCGGCATGATGGCCGTCATCATCACCTGGCGACCCCACCGCGACCACCTCGACGACCCCGTCCAAGCCGCCAAACTCGTGCTCCGTCAGGTCGCGATCCGAGTCCGTGAACTCGACGCCGAAATCACCGCCTACACCCGCCACCTCGACACGTTGACCGCCCAGATCGCGCCACGGCTGCGTGCACTGCCACAAGTGGGCACCCTCAGCGCTGCGCAACTGTTGATCACCGTCGGTCAATGCCCCACCCGAATCAAGACCGACGCCCAGTTCGCGCGGCTGTGTGGGATCGCCCCGATCCCGGCATCCTCGGGTAAAACCCACCGCACCCGCCTGCACCGTGGCGGCGACCGTCAAGCCAACTGCGCGATCCACCTCGTCACCATCGGCCGGCTCAACCGACACGAGAAAACCATCGCCTACCGCGACCGCCGAACAGCCGAAAACCTCTCCACCAAAGACATC
>NZ_BAFC01000032.1 GCF_000248055.1 Gordonia sputi NBRC 100414
GCTGTGGCAAGAGGGAAAGTTCCCATTCGACGAACTGATCGCCACCTACGACTTCACCGACATCGCGAGCGCATTGGCGGATTTTCGCACTGGAACTGCCATCAAACCTGTTCTGATTCCGGAGAATTCACGCTTGGAGGACACATCCGTATGACCTTTCAGAGCCCCACCCTGCCGCACGACGTCACCTCCGAGTCGACGTACGCGGCGTCGTCGAATGACGAAGTCACTCCGATGATCGACGTTGTCGACCGCTGGGTTGCCGAGAAGCCCGATGATGTGGCGGTGATCGATGGCGATCGGCACTTCACATGGAGTCGGTTCCGTGAGCGTATTGAACGCAACGCCGCTGCTCAGGTAGCGTCCGGTGTTCGGCCGGGAGATCGAATTGCATTCTTGGACAAGAACTCTGTGGCATGCGTCGAAACCACTCTCGCAGCGTCGTTGACCGGTGCCGCGAATGCGGTGATCAACTTTCGCCTGTCGCCCGCGGAGGTGGCCTACATCATCAACGATGCGCAGGCCTCACTCGTCATCACGGGGCCGGAGTTCGTCGACACCATAGCGGCGATCCGGGACGAGCTCACCACGGTCGAGCGTGTCATCGTCAGCGGTGGTCCCGACGACGAGTACGAGCGCTGGTTGGATTGTGGGAGCGAATCTTTCGTGGCGGCACCTTTCGACCCGGATGCCGCGTTCCTGCAGCTGTACACCTCCGGAACGACGGGGCACCCCAAGGGGGCCGATGCTCACGCACCGCAGTCTGTCGGCCCACAGTCGCGCCGCGGTCACCGGATTCCGCTTCACGGAGGACTCGGTGAGCATGGTGGCCATGCCTCTGTTTCACGTCGGAGGGTCGTCGTGGGTGCTCGCGGGTATGTCGGTGGGTGCCCAGACGGTGATCGTGCGCGAGACGGTGCCCGGTGACGTTCTCGACGAAATGGTCGAGCGCGCAGTGACTCACGCCTTCTTCGTGCCGGCGGTGTATGGGTTCTTTCTCGCGGACCGGCGTCTGCACAAGCGCGACTACTCGGCCGTGCGATGTCTGGGCTACGGCGGTTCGCCGATGCCACTGCCCACGATTCGTGCCTGTCTGGACGCCTGGCCGGACGTCGACTTCTATCAGGTGTACGGGATGACGGAGATGTCGGGAGTGTTCAGCGTTCTCACTCCGGCTGATCATCGCGATGCGACGCATCCCGAGCGACTC
This sequence comes from Gordonia sputi NBRC 100414, assembly GCF_000248055.1. Taxonomy (GTDB): domain Bacteria; phylum Actinomycetota; class Actinomycetes; order Mycobacteriales; family Mycobacteriaceae; genus Gordonia; species Gordonia sputi. Next base: position 1,211 of record NZ_BAFC01000032.1, read on the forward strand.
GTCTCGGCGGGTCGGGTACTGCCGGGGAACATCGTCAAAGTGGTTGATCCCGAGGGCAATACGCTTCCGCCGAACACTGTGGGTGAACTCTGGACGAAGTCGCAGCAGCACATGCTCGGATACTGGCGCAATCCTCAGGCGACCGCAGAGACTCTGGTGGGCGACTGGTTGCGCACAGGGGATGCCGGTCATATGGATCCCGACGGTTATCTCTTCATCTCTGACCGCGTCAAAGACATGATCATCACGGGCGGCGAGAACGTGTACCCCGTTGAGGTTGAGCGTGTCGTGGTCGAACACGAGGCGGTCGCCGACGTTGCGGTGATCGGTGTTCCGGACGACAAGTGGGGCGAATCGGTGAAGGCAGTGGTTGTGCTGAACGCCGACAGCGCCGTCACCGAGGATGAGCTCATCGACTACTGCCGCGGTCGGCTGGCGGGCTACAAGATCCCGAATACCGTCGACTTCGTGAGCGCGTTGCCGCGAAACTCCACCGGCAAGATCCTGAAGCGGGAGATCCGCAAGGAGTACTGGGCGGGTCGCACACTGCATACGTGAGCCTGTGGGGCTCGACGGCGT
>NZ_BAFC01000031.1 GCF_000248055.1 Gordonia sputi NBRC 100414
GGAGATATTGTCAAGACCTGTGGATGAGCGGTTTTCAGGCGGCCTCCTGGGTGCCTGAGGTGGCGTCGGGTTCGACGAGTTTGCCTTTCTCGAAGGTGGCGCCATCACGGACCAGTTTCACCAGATGTGGTGCGTTGACCGCCCGCCATTTCGACTGCGCGGCCTCGATCAGTTTGTAGGCCATCGCGATGCCGGCCGCGCGGGATCTGGGGCCTTTGGTGACTTTGGTCCGTAGCCGCACGGTCGCGAACGTCGACTCGATCGGATTGGTGGTCCGCAGATGAATCCAATGCTCAGCGGGATACCGATAGAACTCCAGGAGCACGTCGGTGTCGTCGACGATCTTGGCCACGGCTTTCGGATACTTGGCACCGTAGGTCTTCTCGAATGCAGCGATGGCTTGACGGGCATGCTGTTCGTCTTCGGCGTTG
>NZ_BAFC01000030.1 GCF_000248055.1 Gordonia sputi NBRC 100414
CGGCGAGTTCTTCGACGGTGGGCGCATCAAACACATCACGCACCGACACCGACACCCCGAACACATCAGCCACCCCAGCAGCCACCCGCATCGCCGACAACGAATTACCACCCAACAAGAAAAACGACTCCCCCAACCCCACCCGCGACACACCCAACACCCGCTCGAACACCTGCGCCACCAACACCTCCGACCGAGACACCGGCGCCACAAACCCCACCTCCGGCACCACCACCGGCGGCAACGCCCGACGATCCAACTTCCCCGAACTGTTCAACACCAACTCATCAGTGACCACCCACACCGACGGACACATATAACCCGGCAACACCCCAGCCACATACTCACCCACCACATCCACATCCACCGACCCCGGCGACACATACCCCACCAACTGCTGCCCACCACCACCATCAACCACCGCACACACCGCATGCACCACACCCGGCGCCGCAGCAACCACCGCCTCCACCTCACCCAACTCCACCCGCTGCCCACGCAACTTCACCTGAAAATCCGTACGCCCCAAATACTCGATCTCCCCACCAACACCCCACCGCACCAAATCACCCGTCCGATACAACCGCGAACCCCCACCACCAAACGGATCCGCCACAAACCGCTCAGCACTCAACCCCGCACGCGACGCATACCCACGCGCCACCTGCACACCACCCAAATACAACTCACCAGGCACACCAGGCGGCACCACACCCAACCGCGCATCCAACACATAC
>NZ_BAFC01000029.1 GCF_000248055.1 Gordonia sputi NBRC 100414
CGACGATCGGCTCCGTGGTCGGCCCGGTCGCGGCAGACAGGACGGCAGCCGTTTCGGCAGGCGAGATCAACGTCGTGTCGCCGACAGCGTCTGCCGGGGCCGACGTCAGACCGGCCAACAACGCGAGGTAGCGGTCGGCGAACGTCGAGATGGTCCCGTCGTCGAACAGGTCGGTGGCATAGACGATCGAGCACTGCCAGTCATCGCCCGACGGCGCGGTCGTCACCGTGAGCGCGAGGTCGAGTTGCGCTGGGACACTTGGGACCTCGACCGGCTCGACCTCGAGCTCGTCGACACGAACCGTGGGGTCTTCGACCGCGCCCGCCTCCATCGAGAGCATGACCTGAGCCAGCGGCGCGAATGCCTCGGAGCGCACCGGATCCAGCGCGTCGACGATGGTCTCGAACGGAACGTCCGCGTGGGTGAAGGCATCGAGGTCGGTCACCCGAATCCGGTCGAGCAGATCGACGAACGACTCGGCGAGGTCGACCTCGCTGCGCAGGATGAGAGTGTTGACGAACATCCCGATGAGCGGATCGAGCACTGCGTGTCCGCGCCCGGCAACCGGCGTCGCGACGGCGATGTCGGCGCTTCCCGACAGGCGCGCGAGCAGTACCGACAGCGCGGCGTGGACAACCATGAACGAGGTGACGCCACGTTCGGCCGCTGTCGCAGCGATTCGATCCGCGATCTCCGCGGGAATGGCCACCTGCATGCGAGCACCGCGATGAGTGGCGATGCGCGGGCGTGGACGGTCCGTCGGCAGATCGATGACGTCGGGGAGGCCTGCGAGCTCCGCGACCCAGTGCGCGAGCTGTCGCCCGACCACCGACTCGGGATCTGCGGGATCGCCGAGGACCTTGTGCTGCCAGATCGAGTAGTCGGCGAATTGCACTGCCAGCGGGACGAATTCGGGCGCCGCGTCCGCCGAACGTGCGAGATACGCCGTGACCAGATCAGCCACGAGCGGACGCATCGACTCACCGTCCGCCGCGATGTGATGGGCGACGAGGGCAACGATGTGCTCGTCGGGTCCCACCGGTGCCACGCGCACCCTCAGCGGCAATGATTCGGTGACATCGAATCCGGTGCTCACGGCGTCGGCGAGCGCCTGTTCGTCCGAGACGACGGCCCAGTCGAGTTCGGCCGCGACGCGGTGCGCCGGGTGGATCACCTGCACCGGGGTTCCGTCAACCGCGGGGAACGTCGTCCGCAACACCTCGTGACGAGCGACCACATCTTCCACAGCGCGGCGCAGCGCGACGAGATCGAGCTTCCCGCGAAGTCGCAGGAGCGCCGGGATGTTGTAGGTGGCGGTTCCGGGTTCGAACTGGTTGATGAACCACATCCGCGACTGCGCGAACGACAACGGGATCTCCGACGGCCGTGGCGACACGGCCTCGATCGGCGCGAGACCGCGATCCCGAGTGGTCACGAGAT
>NZ_BAFC01000028.1 GCF_000248055.1 Gordonia sputi NBRC 100414
GTGCTGGGTGCTCGGGGCCGCGCTGGGCGTACTGCTTCCGCCGAAGCTGTGGATCGGGTTCACCGTCGTCGCCGTGCTCCTCGGCCTCGGCCTGGCGCAGACCGTGATGACCACCCGCGGGTCGACGCTGGTTCCCGGGTTCGGAGGCCACCGGCCAGACCAGGCGGCACCGACCGTCTCGTTCGCGGCCGCCGACACCACACGGTTCACCCACCCGACCGAGCGGGCCTTCCGTGCAGGTGAGAGGCCCGAAAACGGCCACCAGAGCCCCTCCGAGGCGCCCACCCGACCACAGCCGAGCAGACCGCCACACGGACCTGTCCACCCGAGCGGTCATCGCACAGGCCATCATTGAACCGTGCAATTCAACAGCGGTGAGAAGAAGGCGGTCGCGATCATCGCGATCGTGGCGGTGGTGTTCACAGGTGTGGTCGGCGGCATCGTGAGCGCTCTGGTCATCGGCAATCACCACGATGACCGCGGCTATCTGCACGTCGCGATCGACGACGAGCTGGTCACCGTGAGGCCGACGGAGTGGTGCGACGTACTGATGCAGAACTGCACCGCCGACCAGAACCAGGCGCTGCGCGGTCAGCGCGCGCCGCTGCCGATCGGTCAGAGCGCGATGCTGTCGGTGTCGGAGGACATCTCCGACCACCCGTGGCTGCTCTACCTGCTCTACGCCGACCGCAACGGAGTGCTCATCAACCCCGACCCGACGCCCGAGTACAAGTCGAGCGGGTCGACCTTCACCGTCGAACTGCCGTCACGACCCGACCGGGTACTGGTCAACATCGAGGTGCAGCCGTTGTCGGCGGTCGTCGTCGACGGCCAGTACCAGGTTGCGCGCGGCGTGCTCGCACTGAACACCACACCGAACGGATTCCGGGTCATGCAACCCTCGCCGCAGAACCCGACCCCGCCAACCGAGCGGGTCCAAGAGCCATCGGCAACCGGATAGCAGTCAGGCGTCGAGCTCGCGGGCGACGGCCCGCACGACCTCGGAAATGCGTTGCGCCGTCTTGCGATCCGGGTAACGACCCTTGCGCAGATCGGGTTGCACCTTGCCCTCGAGCAACGTGATGAGATCGGCGACCATGCCGTGCAACTCGTCGGGGCTGTGCCGCTTGGCCTGCTGCTCCTTGCGCGCGGCTTCGCGGGTGTTCTTCGCGACGCTCGGGGCGGGCTCGAGCACGGTCACGGTCAGCGCCTGCGGTCCACGACGACCAGCAGCCATGCCGAATTCGACGCGCTGGCCCGGCTTGAGAGCCTCGACGCCTTCGGGCAGCGCGGACGAGCGGACGTAGACGTCCTCCCCGCTCTCCTGAGCAAGAAAGCCGAAGCCCTTCTCCGCGTCGTACCACTTCACCTTGCCGGTCGGCACTGTGCTCACCCTCATCTTCGCTCGGTCTCACCACCGCGGTCATCTACCGCAGCGAGTCTTGTCACAGCAACTGGCTTGTCGTTCACAACAGTTGCCTTCTCACAGCAAAAGACGCCCAACCCACGACAATCAAATGAGCAGGGCGCCTGGTTACCCAACATTCTAGCCAATGGCCTGCTGCGCAGTCACCTCACATTCCGCCCGGAGCAGCGACGCTCGAATGTGTTCTACCGTTGAGGTATGCAGAAGAAATCGTCCACGGCTCTTCTCGTCCTCGCGGGGCTCGTGTTCGGCGTCGGAATCGTGGCGCTGATAGCGCTGTTCGTGATGCCCGCCGTCGATGATGGCGGTACCGCTCCCACGTGGGTCTATCTGCTGGCGATGTGTACTCCGATCGGTTTCCTGCTCGGCATCGTCTACGCGCTGCGCTCCGGGCGGCGCGTGAAATGACGACCCAGGGCGACGCGAGCCGCAGCTCGTTCGGTGCTCTGTCGCCGGTGTCCGAGCCCGGTGCACTCAAACGCGCATACAGTTGCTTTCCCACCGGAGTCGTCGCGGTGTGTTGCCGCGGCACCGCCGACGCCCCGCTCGGCATGGCGGCGTCGGCCTTCACGACAGTCTCACTCGACCCCCCGCTGGTCTCGGTCTGCGTACAGAACACCTCGACGACGTGGCCGCGGCTACGCGAGGCGCCTGCACTGGGCGTGAGCGTGTTCTCGCACACGCAGTCGGCGCTGTGTCGGCAGCTGGCCGGTCCCGCCGAGCATCGATTCGACAACACCACACCTCAGGCCACCGACGACGGCGCACTGTTTCTCCCCGACTCCGCCGCACAACTGTCCTGCCATATCCACAGTGAGGTGCCCGCTGGTGACCACACCGTCGTGTTGCTGCAGATAGACGCACTCGACTGCGATCCGGACGTCGAACCGCTCGTCTTCCACGCCAGCACGTTCCGTGCCCTCGAAGCGCGTCCGCGGTTGCAACCGACGTCAGGGCCGACATGAGCACCACCGACCTCGGACTTCCGACCGCCCCGCGCCCCAGACGCGACGTCGAGGCGCCGACGTCGGGGCCGTTGATCGACACGTTCGGTCGCGTTGCCACGGACCTGCGGGTGTCGGTGACCGACCGCTGCAATCTGCGGTGCACCTACTGCATGCCTGCCGAAGGTCTGGACTGGTTGCCGTCCGAGGATCTGTTGACCACCGACGAGTTCGTGCGGGTGCTCACTGTCGCCGTACGCGATCTGGGCATCCGACGCATCCGCTTCACCGGCGGCGAACCGCTGCTGCGCCGCGACCTCGAGGAGCTCATCGCGGCGGCGTCGACCCTGCCGGAAGGGCCGGAGCTCGCGCTCACCACCAACGGACTCGGGCTGCGACACCGCGCGCGTGCACTGGCCGACGCGGGCCTGGACCGCATCAACGTCTCACTCGACACCATCGACCCGGCCCGCTTCGCGCAGATCACCCGCCGCGACCGGCTCTCCGACGTTCTCGACGGACTCGCCGCCGCCCGCGACGCCGGACTCCAGCCGGTCAAGGTCAACGCCGTCATACCCAGCCGCGACGACCTCGCGGGCCTGCCCACGCTGCTGCGGTTCTGCCTCGACGAGGGCTACCAGCTCCGCATCATCGAACAGATGCCGCTCGACGCCGATCACCGGTGGGACCGCGGCGCGATGGTCACGGCCGACGAGATCCTCACGACGCTGCGTCGAACCTTCGATCTCGACCCCGACCCCTGCCCACGCGGCGGGGCGCCTGCGGCCACGTGGCTCGTGCGGGGGCACACCGACCCGACGGGACAGACCGCCCGCGTCGGGGTGATCGCGTCGGTGACGCGGCCGTTCTGCGGGGACTGCGACCGCACCCGACTGACCGCCGACGGCGCACTGCGCAACTGCCTGTTCGCCGACGCCGAGACGTCGTTGATGCCCGCCCTGCGCGGTGGCCTCACCCCCACCGCCCTCGACGCCGAGATCGCGCGGCGCTGGCGAGGTGACATGTGGCACAAGGCCGCGGGACATGCGGTGAATACCACGGACTTTCGTCAACCCGACCGCCCGATGTCGGCCATCGGAGGGTGAGCGACACGATGACGCTGACCGTTCGGTTCTTCGCGGCTGCGCGTGCGGCCGCGGGTGTCGACCTGACCGAGATCGACGTGCCTGCCGACGCCACGCTCGGCGACCTCGAGCGCGCCCTGGGCGCCGGCCACCCCGCGCTCACGCCCGTGCTCGCCCGGTGCTCGTATCTGCGGGACGCGATCGCCCTGTGCGACCGCACGGCACCTCTCGGCGACTGCGCGACGATCGACGTTCTGCCCCCGTTTGCCGGCGGCTGACGCGTCTGAACTCATGTGACCTTAGTCACATAACGAGGCGATAACGGGATGGACACGAACCGACCATCGTCGGGTTGAGCAGGGGTGACGGGGAATTTGGGCCCAAAGTCCCACTCACAGCCCAAAAAACAAGTTGCGGACGAGGGTGATTCGGCGGCGCAGACGTCGTACTGTACGAACAGTCTCCTCCAGGGAGATCACAGGACAGCCAAAAGAACACAACATTCGACCGGGCGCGCCAAGCCTCGTTCCCCCGATCGAATGACGAACAACAAACTCAGGAACGAGGACGGGGGACCCAACATCTCCGATGGAGATACGGACATCCGCACGGATGCCCTTGGGGTTAAGTCCACCGGCCGCCACGGCGACCACGGACCGAGCAACCTCTCGTTCGAACCCGACAGCTGACTTCGTAGGCGCGTGGAGAGAGGAAAGACAACTCATGGCCGGACGTCATCGCAAGTCGACGACCAACACGACCACCAAGACCTTCGCGAAGGTCGCGCTCACCGGCGCAGTGCTCGGCGGCGGAGCCGCTCTGCTCGGCACCGGTTCAGCACACGCAGCCGCCGACTCCGAGTGGGACCAGGTCGCACAGTGCGAGTCCGGCGGCAACTGGGCGATCAACACCGGAAACGGCTATCAGGGCGGACTGCAGTTCAGCCCGAGCACCTGGGCTGCCAACGGTGGCACCGCGTACGCACCGAGCGCCGACCAGGCCTCCAAGGAGCAGCAGATCGCCGTCGCAGAGCGCGTGCTGGCATCGCAGGGCAAGGGTGCATGGCCGGTGTGTGGCACCGGACTGTCGGGCTCGACCCCGCGCAGCGCTCCCACCGACTCGCCCAAGCCGCTGCAGGCCCCCAAGCCTGAGGTGAAGCCCGAGGCGCAGCCGCAGACCCCGCTGGAGAAGACTCCCGAGGCCAAGAGCACCGATGACGTGAAGAGCCAGGTCGACGGCGCGCTCGACGACGCCAAGGTCAGCCCCGAGGTCAAGAACCTCTGGAAGGCAGCCAAGGACAGCGGCTACCAGCTCACTCCGGACCAGCTGAACCTTTACAACCAGAACAAGGGCCTGATCCCGCTCCCCTGAGCGATCTCGCCCGAGTCCCGGCGGCACTGACCGCCGGACCCCGAGACGAAGGGCCCCGCACGACGCCATAACGGCCGTGCGGGGTCCTTTTCCAATTTCTGGTTCTTTCGGCCGAGTCTCAGGCCGAGCCCACCCATTCGTCGGAGCCGTCGGCGAACAACTGATGCTTCCACACCGGCAGACGCGCCTTCACCTCGTCGACGAGCCGCGCGCACAGTTCGAATGCGGGCGCCCGATGGTCGGCCGCCACGGCGACGACGAAAGCCACGTCGCCCACGTCGAGCTCGCCCACGCGATGCGACACAGCCACCGCGCGCACTCCCGCAACCGACGCCGACACCTCGTCGACCACCTCGACGAGCACCTCGGGTGCGCTCGGATGCGACGAGTACGAGAGCGTGGTGACCGCCGACGCGTGATCGCCGTCGTGGTTGCGCACCGCGCCCGCGAAGCCGACGATCGCGCCGGCGCTGCCAGCAGCGGCGTCGGCGACGAGTTGTTCATGAGACGGGAGGTCGATGGTCTCGGCGGCGAGAGCTGCCCTGACGACACGCACCGTCATGCGTCGCTCCGCGAGTGATCGCCGCCGCGGATCTGGTCGAGCGCGTGGTCGAGGACGCCGTCGAGTACGTCGAGACCGTCGCGGACTCCACCGGTCGAGCCGGGCAGGTTGATGACGAGCGTGCGGCCCGCGACACCTGCGAGGCCGCGGGAGAGGATCGCCGTCGGCACCGCCGGGAGTCCCGACGTGCGAATCGCGTCGGCGAGTCCCGGGATCTCGACGTCGAGCAATGCTCGCGTCTCCTCCGGGGTGCGGTCGGTGGGGCTGAGGCCGGTTCCGCCCGTGGTGATCACGAGCGCGTCGGATGCGTAGATCCCGGCGCGAATCGCGTCGCCGACCGGAGCGCCGTCGGCGACGACGTCGACCTCATCGACGACGAATCCGCGGGCGGTGAGCCACTGCGCGATGATCGGGCCGCTCTTGTCGAGATAGAGACCGCGGCTCGCACGTGTCGATGCCACGACGACGCGGGCCACGGGTCTCCCGTCAGGCATCTTCGCGCATCCAGGTTCCCGACCTTCCGCCCGATTTCTCGAGCAGTCGGATCTCGCCGGTGCTGGCGCGTCGATCGACGGCCTTCGTCATGTCGTGCAGGGTGAGTCCTGCGATCGCCACTGCCGTGAGCGCTTCCATCTCGACGCCGGTCTTCCCTGCGGTCTCGACGGTGGCCACGATGTCGATGTGATCGTCGGCGACGGTGAAGTCGACGTCGACCGCCGACAGCGCCAACTGATGACACAGCGGGATGAGCGCGTCGGTACGTTTGGCCGCCATGATCCCTGCGATACGGGCCGTGGCCAAGACGTCGCCCTTGGGCAGCGCGGACTCGCGCAGGAGGTCGATGACCTCGGTGGTCGTGTGAAAAGTGCCCGCGGCGACAGCGCGTCGTCGCGTCGTGGTCTTGTCGCCGACGTCGACCATCCGCGCAGCACCCGTCGAGTCGAGGTGCGACAGACGAGAAGGGTTCGACGACTCGTCTGGACCGCTCGCGTGCCGGGGAGGCATCAGGTCGACGTCACGTCGTCAGCGGTTGACGACGGTCTTCGGTTGGACGTAGTTGACCTTGTCGGCAGGCAGCGGGAACTCGGCATCGCCGAACGGCGAGAGTGCGCCGGGGATCTCCGCCGCGAACTCCGAGACCGCGTGGTCGGGGACGCTGCCGTCGTCATGACGAGGCCAGCCGTTGTCGACGTAGTGATTCTTCTTTTCCTTCTCAGCCACGCGCATATTGTGCCACGCCGCCCGCTGTCCGACGACTCGCCTGCCGTTTTCGTCGGACCACTAGACTTGATCGAATGAGCACGGACGACCAGCGGATCGGCCTGGCCGACGATCTGGCCGCGCGCACAGACGACGACCTGCGCGATCTGCTGTCGCTTCGTCCCGACCTCGCCTCTCCGCCGCCACAGGGAACCTCGGTACTCGCCCAACGCGCGCTCGCCGCGGCGTCGATCGCACTCGTCGGTGAGGAACTGGATCTGCTGACGATGGCGGTGATCGAGCAGTTCATCGCGCTCTCCACCGGGCCCGGCGTCGCGCGGGTACCGGCCTCCGTCGACGCCGACACCCTGGTGAAGGCGCTGTCGGATCGTGCCGAGTCGGCCGAGATCACCCGACGCATCGACGATCTACGACGTCGCGCGGTGTTCTGGGGTGACTCCGATTCACTCACCGCGGGCGCGCACCTCGCCTCGGCCCTGCCGTGGAAAGCGCTGCATCTGACCGGCCCGCTCGCGCACCTGACCACCGACGAAGTGCAGAAACTGATCGACGGCGTCGACGATCGCCAGCGCGATCTGCTGACAACCCTGTCGCGGGGTCCGGCGCTCGGACGGAGTCGGGACGCGGGCCCCGGTGCCGATCCCGACAGTCCTGTCGCGCGGCTCATCGCGCTGGGTCTCCTCGCACGCATCGACGACCAGACCGTCGAACTACCCCCAATGGTCGCAGCGCTCATTCGCGGCGACCCCCCGCTGCGCACAGACACTCTCGCGCCCCTCGACCTCGCCGACGAGCACGCCTCACTGCGGTTCGGCGCCAAAGCCGTCGACGCCGCGGCGGGTGGCGAGGCGCTCGAACTCATCCGCCACACCACGTCGCTGATCGACGTGCTGGGGCGTGCGCCCGCGGCCGTGCTGCGCTCGGGTGCGCTCGGTGTTCGCGAATTGCGAAGGCTCGCAAAGGTCACCGGCCTCGACCAGAAACGCGTGTCGTTCCTCGTCGAGCTCTTGGGGCACGCACGCCTCATCGACGTCGGATTCCCCGATCCGCCACCCGCGGGAGATCGGGGCGAGCAGGCGTTCGCACCGACGTCGTCGGCCGATACGTGGCTGCACTCGGCACCCGAAAGACAGTGGGCCACACTGCTCGACGCGTGGCTGTCGATGCCGCGACGCGCATGGCAGGTCGGCGAACCCGACCGCGACGGCAACGCGTATCCAGCGCTCTCGTCGGAACTCTACGACGCCACGGCACCCTTGCAGCGTCATCTCATCCTCGACCTGCTCACCGAACTCGACGGTGCCACACCGTTTTCCGTTGACACCGTCACCGCCTCACTCGCCTGGCGGCACCCGCATCGGATACGTCGACTCTCCCCGCGCGTCGTCGGCGAGACGCTCGCCGAGGCGCAGACTCTCGGAGTGACGGCACATCAGTCGCTGACCTCTGTCGGCCGAGTCGCGTTGTCGGACACCGGTCCCGAGGCCGTCGACTCGCAGGTGCTCGCCGCAATGCGTAAGGCGCTACCCGAACCCGTCGATCACTTCCTCACTCAGGCCGACCTCACGCTGACTGTTCCCGGCCCGATGACCCCGGAGCTCAGCGACCAGGTCGAGTTGGTCGCCGATCTCGAATCCGGCGGCGCCGCATCGGTGTATCGCGTCTCGGAGGCGAGCGTCCGACGTGCTCTCGACGCGGGCAAGACCAGCAGCGAACTGCTCACGATGTTCACCGCGCACTCGTCGACGCCGGTTCCGCAGTCGCTGACCTATCTGATCGAAGACGTGGCACGCAAGCACGGGCAGCTCCGCGTCGGCATCGCGTCGTCGTTCATCAGATGCGAGGACCCGACGATGCTCGCAGCCGTATTGCGTAGCGACGCAGCC
>NZ_BAFC01000027.1 GCF_000248055.1 Gordonia sputi NBRC 100414
TCGCGGGACACACGTTTGCTTTCCATCCGAAGAGCACCGCGATGGGAAATACACCGTTCCCTGCACAACTACGCAAGGTGGCCTATGGAAACGACGCCGCAGGAGAACGCGCACAGCAGTTCGTGGCGCAGACGCGGGCAGCGTGGCACCGAACCGGACCTGACGCGCTCACTCGCGACATATACGGAGGACCAGATCTCGGATTACTGGCCGCTCGGATGTTCAGTGAAATAGCGACATTGAAGGACGCCGCTTTCGAAGAGGAAGCCGAGTGGCGACTGTGGACGATCAGTGAGCGTCGGTACCCGGTGAACGTCCGTGCAACAGCGTTCGGCTTGGTCCCCTATCTCGACGTGGTGGTAAACCTGCGGCAACCCGGCAAGTGCGAGCACCCGACGCTCGGCCGAGTGACCGTCGGTCCACACCCCGACAAAGACGGACAGGTGCTCGCCGCGCAGGAAATGTTGAGGGCGCACGGCTTCGACCCAGCCGTGGTTAGACCGTCAACAGTTCCGTTCCGGTCAACCCGGTGATCCTCA
>NZ_BAFC01000026.1 GCF_000248055.1 Gordonia sputi NBRC 100414
CGGATCCCGCCCGCGTACGGCGCGGACGGGTCGATCACGACCAGGTCGATGCCGGCCCGGAACGCGGGTGTCTGCAGCGCGAGCCAGTCGATCACGAACGCCCCGGAGCGTCCCGGGGGCAGCCCGAGAAGGTGCCCGGGCAGGGTGGGGTCGGCGTTGACGAACGAGGTCATCCACGGGTTCGACCGTGTCCAGCCGGCCTCTTCGAGCACCCAGCGCACCGACCGGGCGCGGGTCTCGTCGATGCCGAGCACGCGGGTGGGTTCCGGCTCGGGCAGCCACTGGTTGGCCAGTGCGATGAGCGCCCGGTGCGCGGTCGACCACGCCACCTGGTACTCGCTAGCGACCTCGCTGACGGCGCGGTTGCCCGACGCGATCGCCGAACCGATCTTCTCTCGTAGCCGGGTCGTGAGCCGCGACCGTGCCGGCACAGCGCGGGACTGCTGCGTGAATGTCGCTGTCCCACAGGCCGGTTCGCGGCACACCAAGCGCCGTTTGAGCCACCACAGATCGGTTCTTTGGCCGGAGGCAGGCAAGTCCTTGACTCGAACCAGTGGCCGCTCCTTGATCCTTGAGGTGAGCACCCCGCACTCGGGGCAGGCGCCCTCCGGGTCGATGACCTCGATGACGACACGCACCGTGTCGGCATCGATTCGTTCGAGCTGCAGGACGGTGAACTCGTCCTCCAGCCCGAGCAGCACTGACGTACCCTCGTTCATGCTCGTGGCCTCGCTGTTGTCGCGTTGTGAGAGACCAACAGCATGTCGGGGCCACGAGCCCCATTCAACTACCGGGCACCCCGCTCAAGCGCGAAGAGCCCGTTCAGCTGGCGGGGTGGTCTGTCACTGTGACCGAGATCTGCTGGGTCTCGCCACCGCGGAGCACGGTCAAATCGACTCGATCGCCCGGGTCGAGGGCACGGAGCGCCGCGATGAAGTCCTCCGCCGACTCGATGTCGTGGCCGTTGACCGCGGTGATGACATCGCCCGGCCGGATACCCGCCGTCGCAGCCGGACCGAGCGGGACGACCTCGAGGACGACGGCACCGCTGGTGCGGTCGACTGCCAGTTGTTCGGCGATCTGCGGGCTCAGCGTGCCGGGCTGAATGCCGACGTACGCATGCTGGGCAGTTCCCGAGGCCAGCAGTTGGTCTGCGACGTCGACGACATTCGCCGCGGGGATGGCGAAGCCCAGAGCCACCGCACCCGCCGACGGGGGAATGTAGGCCTGGCTCATCCCCACGACCCGCCCTTGTCCGTCGATCAGGGCACCCCCGGAGTTACCCGGCGAGATCGCGGCGTCGGTCTGGATCAGGTCGACTAGCGGCGCCCCGGTGGAAGCCGACCCGGGGATCTGACGGTGCAATCCTGAGATGATGCCCGAGGTGACCGTGGCCTCGAACCCCAGCGGACTGCCCACGACTACGGCGAGCGCGCCGACCTCTGGCAACGCTGTCTCGAACGTCGCCGCAGTCAGATCCGTGCGGTCCGCTTGAAGGACCGCGACGTCGGTCACACGATCGACGGCCCGCACGTTCGCGGACACCTGTTGCCCGTCCGCGAAGGCCACACTCACCTGCCGGGCACCCTCGACCACGTGGGCGTTGGTGACGACGGTGCCGTCGGTCTTGTAGACGATGCCGCTGCCCACACCGGACCCGGTAAGCACGGTGACGACCGAGGCCTCCACCTGCCGGACCAGTGCCGGCAGGTCTACGGCAGGTCCCGCTGAGGGCGTCAGGTGGTGGGAGCCGATGCGCCGCATCCCGCGAGGAGGAGGACCACGATCGCGACCAGCGGCACCCAGATCGAGGAACGTACGGTCGACGGTACGCGCATCAGCCACCGCCTCCGTGAGGAATCGGTCTCCTACTTGCACCTGCCGCGAGCGGGCCCACCCGATCAACATACCCCCGGCGGCGCCCGAGACCGGTCACCGAACCGCTTCGATGCACCCAGGCAACCGGCATCGACGAACGGCAGCGCGCATGCTCCACCACTGAGAGCCAAGATGCTTCCTATCTTGTTGCGCTACCAACTTTTTCATACAATTCTAATCTGGAGCGTCTCCGATTCGGTTGCCGCCCAGTGGAATCCGGTGGGCATGGCTCCAGTGGATGGATAAACCGACCGTTTGGAAAATGGATTTCTCCCGCCGGTTCTCTCGGCGCCAGGAACTTGTCGTTCCGCCATCGAGCACCTGCTCCTGTACGTGAGCATGAAGGAACGGCTATTGCCAGCGTGTCAGCGACTGTACTGTCATTGCGGAATTCGCTTCCCGCTTTCGACTTGTGCGGGCCTTGCCACTCACCGCGTCGGCTGCGAAGATGACTGGATCGGGAGTTCTACTCGTGGACGCACCGGAGTAGTGGCCGGTACCCGGAGTTGCGTGTACCGGTCGCCTCGAGCGGGTTCCGGCGGACATCTATGCCCAGGGCAGGTATGGACGCCATTGCGCCTCTATTGTCGACGCCCGATAGGCGAATTTGCGTCGGCCCCCGACAAGGGTTAGCATCATTTCAGTGATTGCAAGCCAGGACTGTCGATAGGCGAATTGTGTTGACCGCCCGAAGGCGGATGAAGAACTCGCATTGCGGTTGGGCCGTTCGTGAGCCCAACCGGTTGTCCGAAGGCCGGGCCGTACCGGTACGCACAGGCTCGGCGAAACCCCACAACATCGACGCCGAGGGGGCGGGATGTCAGAGTCCAGTGGCGGAACCTCCGCCGTAAGTCCACACCCACCTGCTCGCCAGGTGATTGCGACATTCGACACCTATGCCGACGCCGAGAGCGCCGTCGACTACCTCTCCGACCAGCATTTCACGGTAGACAAACTGGCCATCGTCGGTCGCGACATCGAGCTGGTCGAGCAGATCGTAGGCCGATTGAACTACGGCTGGGCCGCTCTGCGCGGCGCCGCCGCGGGCGCGCTGACGGGTGCGCTGTTCGGCTGGATCTTCGGGTTACTCGATTGGGTCCAGCCGCTGCTCACGGGCCTCGCGCTCGCCTTCTACGGGTTGGTATTCGGCGCCGTTGTCGGCGCTCTGCTCGGCCTGCTCATGTATGCGCTGCAGGGCGGCCGGCGCGACTTCACCTCAATCCAGTCATTACAACCACGTCACTACGAAGTCCTCGCCGATGTCGAGGTCGCGGACGAAGCCGTCCGCTTGCTCACCGGCCGGACCGATCGAAAGGAATGAGTCATGGCGACTGCTGTGGGTATAGACCTGGGCACCACCAACTCGGTCATCGCAAGCTGGCAAGGCGGCGAGCCGGTGGTGATCTCCAATGTCGAGGGTGCGCGGACGACGCCGTCGGTGGTGGCGTTCACCGATAGCGGCGAGCGCCTGGTGGGTCAGCTGGCCCGACGGCAGGCGATCTTGAATCCGAAGGGCACGATCTACTCGGCGAAACGCTTCATCGGACGTCATTACGACGAGATCTCCGAGGAGGCCAAAGCGGTCAGCTTCGACGTCGTGCCGGGTGACAACGGTGAGGCACGATTCGACGTGCGGGGAAAGAAGTACGCGCCGGAGGAGATCAGTGCCCTCGTGCTGCGCAAGCTCGTAGATGACGCGAGCAAGTTCCTCGGTGAGAAGGTGAAGGAAGCGGTCATCACCGTTCCGGCCTATTTCAATGACGCGCAGCGCAACGCCACCAAAGACGCCGGCCGGATCGCGGGCCTCGAGGTCCTGCGGATCATCAACGAGCCGACCGCGGCGGCCCTGGCGTACGGCATGGACAAGCAGACCCACGAGACCGTACTGGTCTTCGACCTCGGCGGCGGCACCTTCGATGTGAGTCTGCTCGATGTCGGCGAGGGAGTAGTCGAGGTTCGCTCGACGGCCGGCGACTCCCACCTCGGCGGAGACGACTTCGACCGACGCCTGGTGGACTACCTTGCCGACGAATTCCAGAGCGCGGAGAACATCGATCTGCGCAAGGATGCGCAGGCATTGCAACGCCTCTTC
Source organism: Gordonia sputi NBRC 100414 (assembly GCF_000248055.1). Taxonomy (GTDB): domain Bacteria; phylum Actinomycetota; class Actinomycetes; order Mycobacteriales; family Mycobacteriaceae; genus Gordonia; species Gordonia sputi. Next base: position 3,971 of record NZ_BAFC01000026.1, read on the forward strand.
GAGGCCGCGGAGAAGGCCAAGGTCGAGTTGTCCTCGGTAACTCAAGCCCAGGTCAACTTGCCCTTCGTCACCGCAGACGCGAACGGTCCCAAACACCTCACCACCACGATCATGCGATCGAAGTTCGAGGATCTGACGGCAGATCTGGTGGAACGCTGCCTCGGTCCGGTAAAGCAGGCGATGAGCGACGCCAAGGTCACCGCCAACGACATCGACGAGGTGATCCTGGTCGGTGGTTCGACACGCATTCCGGCGGTACAGGCACTCGTTCGCCGGCTCACCGGCGGTAAGGACCCCCACATGGGCGTCAACCCGGACGAGGTCGTGGCGCTCGGTGCCGCAGTCCAGGCGGGCGTGCTCAAAGGTGAGGTCTCCGACGTACTGTTGCTCGACGTCACCCCGCTGTCCCTCGGCGTCGAGACGCAGGGCGGGGTGATGACCAAGATCATCGAGCGCAATACGACGATCCCGGCCCGGCGCAGCGAAGTGTTCTCCACGGCGGAAGACAATCAGTCCGCCGTGGACGTCGTGGTGCTGCAGGGCGAACGCGAACGGGCCGCCGACAACCGGGCGCTGGGCCGGTTCCGGCTGGAAGACATCCGACCTGCGCCACGTGGCGAGGCCCAGGTCGAAGTCACTTTCGATATCGACGCTAACGGCATCCTCAACGTCACCGCCCGCGACAAGGACACCGGCAAGGAGCAGAGCATCACGATCAGTGAGCAGGGCAACCTGGACCAGAGTGAGGTCGAGCGCATGCTTGCGGAGGCCGAACGGAACCGGGGTGAGGACGAGGAGCTGCGCAAGGCGGTCGACGCACGCAACGCGCTCGATTCGGTTGCCTACCAGGTGGAACGGCGACTCGCCGAACTCGGTGACAGTGCGCCCCCGCACGACAAGGCGCGTGCCGAGATGCTGATCGCCGACGCCAGGAAGGCTGTGAAAGACGGTGCTTCACCCTCGGAGATAGAGCCCCTGACCTCGGAGCTGCAGCAGCTGCTCTACGGGCTCGCGCCGGTCCAAGCCGGCGGCGGCGACGGACACCAGGCCGGCGGCGCAGAGGCTGCGTCGTCGGATGATGACGACGTGATCGACGCCGAGTTCGATCGGAGCTGAGGCACCTGATGGAGAGGTCTGCTGATCATTCGACGACCGAGCAGGCTACCGACGGTACCGACGGGGATCAGACCGAGACGGCGCCTGATCGCACCGACACGGGGGCCGAGTTGGCTCAACTCGAGGACCGCTGGCGCAGGGCCCTCGCAGATCTGGACAACCTGCGCAAGCGGTATGCCAAGGATCTGGATCGTGAACGCGCCGCGGAGGTGGCGAAGGTTTCCGCGGCGTGGCTGCCGGTACTGGACAATTTGGAGCTTGCGCTGGCCCATGCGGGCAGCGATCCTCAGGCCGTCGTAGAGGGTGTGAAGGCGATCCGGGATCAGGCGGTGCAGGTGCTGTCACGGTTCGGCTTCGAGCGCCACGACGAGGTCGGTGTGCCGTTCTCTCCGGAGCTCCATGAAGTGGTCAGTGTGGTGGCCCAACCCGACCTTCCCTCCGGGACCGTGGTCGAGGTCTTGCGCCCGGGCTATGGAGAGGACGGGCGGCAGTTGCGTCCCGCCGCGGTGGTCGTCAGCCGCCCCGAGGGGTGAGCACCGATGGCGCGTGACTACTACGAAGTGCTTGGGGTTTCTCGGGGCGCCGGCACCGACGAAATCCAGCAGGCCTACCGCAAGTTGGCCCGCAAGTATCACCCCGACGTGAACAAGGACCCCACTGCGGAGGACAGGTTCAAGGAGGCCAACGAGGCCTACCAGGTGTTGTCCGACCCGGACACCCGGAAACGCTACGACCGATTCGGTGACGACTTCCGGCGTGTGCCCGAGGACTACGACGAACGGGTCCGGGCAAGCGCCGGTGGGTACGGCGGCGGGTTCGGCGGCGGCGGGTACGGCGGTGGGGGCGGGGGCAGAAGGGTGCACTTCGGTCGCGGTGTCGGTGGCGAGGGCGGCGTCGACTTCGAGGACCTCTTCGGGCAGATGTTCGGCGGCGGTGGCGGGTACGGGCCGATTCCCGGCGCCGATCAGGAAGCGGAACTGGAACTGACCCTGGAAGAAGCGTATCGGGGCGGCAAACGCACTCTCCGTCTGGACGGACGGCAGTACGACGTCGACATTCCGGTCGGTGTCCTGGACGGCCAGCGAATCCGGCTGGCCGGGCAAGGGGGCCGGGGCAACGGCGACGCGCCGCCCGGGGATCTGTACCTCGTGGTGCGGATCAGACCGCACCCCCGGTTCCGCGTCCAGGGCCGGGACATCTACGTCGACCTGCCCGTCTCCCCCTGGGAAGCAGCCCTCGGCGCGACGGTCGCCGTTCCCACTCCCGGTGGCGAGGCGAAAGTCAAAGTGGTGCCGGGCTCGTCGACAGGTAGGAAGCTGCGCCTGCGCGGAGAAGGCATGCCCAATCCGCGGGGCGCCAACGGCAACCTTTACGCCGAAATCAAGGTGATGGTGCCGCCGAAACCGACAGCACGCGAACGCGAGCTGTTCGAACAGTTGGCCGCCGAATCGAACTTCGATCCGAGGAAACAGCCATGAGCACCCCGACCCCGGGCACCCAGTACATATTGGTTCGCCGTACCGGAATGTCGCTGGATGTCTTCGCCGAACGTACCGGGCTGCACCCCGACCTGGCACGAAAGCTTGTGGCTCTCGGCCTGATCGACGCACGCCGCGACCCCGGCGGCGAAATATTGTTCGAACCGTCAGCAGTGGCCCACGCTGCCCGCATCCAACGGCTGCGGACGGGTCTAGGCCTGAACTACTCGGCAATCGGGCTCGTGCTCGATCTGCTGGATCGAATCGAGAAACTCGAAGCAGCGTCCCGCAGAAGGAGGACACCCCCATGGACACCGGCAGCCTGACTGAAAAGTCACGAGAAGCCCTGCAGGAAGCCCAGAACGTCGTGACCAGAATGGGTCACACCGAGGTCGACGGAGAGCACCTGCTGCTCGCGTTGGTCGATCAGCAGGAAGGGTTGGTACCCCGACTGCTCGAGCAGGCCGGCGCGAACGTCGATGCCCTACGCTCCGATCTGGAACGTGAACTGTCGCGTAGGCCGAAGGTCAGCGGCCCCGGCGCGACACCCGGTCAGGTGACGATCACCCAGCGCCTGGCCAAACTGCTCGACGCCGCGGAACGAGAGGCAAAGCGACTCAAGGATTCCTACGTGTCGGTGGAGCATCTCGTGATGGCCCTCTCCGAGGAGGGGTCGACCAGTGCGGCCGGACGGGTTCTCACCAGTCATGGGGTCACACGAGACGCCTTCCTCACGGCGCTGACGAAAGTGCGCGGCAATCAGCGCGTCACCTCGGCCACCCCGGAAGGGGCGTACGAGGCGCTCGAGAAGTACGGACGCGACCTCGTCTCCGAGGGGCGGGCAGGCAAACTCGATCCGGTCATCGGCCGAGATGCCGAGATCCGCAGGGTAACGCAGATCCTGAGCCGGAAGACGAAGAACAATCCGGTGCTGATCGGCGACCCCGGCGTCGGTAAGACCGCGATCGTCGAGGGCCTCGCCCAGCGGATCGTCCGCGGCGACGTGCCCGAGGGCCTACGCGACAAAACGATCTTCTCGCTCGACATGGGTTCCCTGGTGGCCGGCGCGAAGTACCGCGGCGAGTTCGAGGAACGGCTGCAGGCGGTGCTGTCCGAGGTGAAAGCGGCCGAGGGGCGCATCCTGTTGTTCGTCGACGAGTTACACACCGTCGTCGGCGCAGGATCGGTCGGCGGCGAGGGATCTCTCGACGCCGGCAACATGCTCAAACCGATGCTCGCCCGCGGCGAACTGCACATGATCGGTGCCACCACTCTCGACGAGTATCGCAAGCACATCGAATCCGATGCAGCATTGGAGCGTCGATTCCAGACCGTTCTCGTCGACGAGCCCAGTGTCGAGGATGCAATCTCGATTCTGCGCGGACTTCGAGAACGCCTCGAGGTGTTTCACGGCGTGAAGATCCAGGACGGCGCACTGGTGGCCGCCGTGACCCTCTCGCACCGGTACATCACCGACCGTTTCCTTCCGGACAAGGCGATCGACCTGGTAGATGAAGCGTGCGCCCGGCTACGAACCGAAATCGACTCGATGCCCGCCGAACTCGACGAACTCACCCGGAAAGTGACCCGGCTGGAGATCGAAGAGGCCGCCCTGTCCAAGGAAACGGACGCCGCCAGCAAGACGCGCCTCGAGGAGTTGCGTAAGGAGCTGGCCGATCTGCGGGCCGAGGCCGACGCCCGGCACGCTCAGTGGGAGGCGGAGCGCCAAGCGATCCGTCGGGTGCAGGAGCTGCGGGGAGAGCTGGAACGATTGCGACACGAGGCCGAGGAGGCCGAACGCAATTACGACCTCAATCGGGCCGCCGAGCTGCGATACGGCGAGATCACCGAACTCGAACGCAAACTCAAGGCGGCGGAGGAGCAATTGGCCACCAGGCAAGGCCGGAATCCGTTGCTGCGCGAGGTGGTCACCGAAGACGAGATCGCAGAGATCGTGGCCGCATGGACGGGTATCCCGGTCGCTCGACTGCAGGAAGGCGAGCGGGAGAAGCTGTTGAAGCTCGACGAGATCCTGCACGAGAGGGTCATCGGTCAGGACGAGGCGGTACAACTGGTCGCAGACGCGGTAATCAGAGCAAGGTCGGGTATCCGTGATCCGCGCCGGCCGATCGGTTCGTTCATCTTCCTGGGACCGACAGGTGTGGGGAAGACCGAGCTCGCAAAGACGCTGGCCAGTGCCCTCTTCGACAGCGAAGACAACATGGTGCGCCTGGATATGAGCGAGTACCAGGAGCGGCACACGGTGAGTAGGCTCATCGGTGCGCCCCCCGGGTATGTCGGGTATGACGAGGGGGGTCAGCTCACTGAGGCGGTGCGTCGCAAGCCGTACTCCGTGGTGCTCTTCGACGAGATCGAGAAGGCCCATGCCGACGTCTTCAATACCCTGCTGCAGGTGCTCGATGACGGCCGGATCACCGATTCTCAAGGCAGGCAGGTCGATTTCCGGAACACGGTGATCATCATGACCTCGAACATCGGATCCCAGCATCTCCTCGAGGGAGTCACAGCGGACGGCGAGATCAAGCCGGACGCCCGGGCGCGGGTGCTGGCGGAACTGCGCGGGCACTTCCGTCCCGAGTTCCTCAACCGGGTCGACGACATCGTGTTGTTCACACCGCTCACGCTGCCCCAGATCGAGCACATCGTCGAGCTACAACTCACCGATCTTCGGAACAGATTGTCGGAGAGGCAGATACACTTGAATATCACGCCGGAAGCACGCCGGCTCATCGCCGAACACGGTTTCGACCCGGTCTACGGTGCACGACCCCTGCGCAGGTATATCGCCCATGAGGTCGAGACCAAGATCGGTCGTGCGCTGTTGCGCGGCGAAATCGAACCGGGCGGCACCATCAGTGTCACGGTCGATGACGGCGAACTGTCCGTCGCATATACGGAACCCGCCATCGCGGCCTGAGAAGGGGTGTCGTCATGGGATCCGACAAGGTGAAGTGCCCACACTGCGGCAAGGTCAACAGGGTACCGGCGGCCGGGAACGGGAGACCCCGCTGCGGAAATTGCCACGAGCCGCTGCCCTGGATCGCCTCGGCAGGGGATGGCGACTTCGCGGAGGTCGCCGAGAAATCCTCGGTGCCTGTACTCGTTGACCTCTGGGCGACGTGGTGCGCTCCGTGCCGAATGGTCAGCCCCGCGCTCGAGCAGCTCGCCACAGAACGCGCGGGTCAGATCAAGCTCGTCAAGGTTGACGTGGATGCTGCACCCCAGACGGCCGAACGTTTCACCGTCAGTGCCGTTCCGACGCCGCTGGTGATGGACCGAGGTGAGGTACTCGCTCGTCAGGCGGGCGCCGCTCCGGTACCGGTGTTGCGCACATGGCTCGATCAGGCGCTCTCGGAAAAAGCAGGCAAGGAGGCGAACTCATGACTTTTGCCCACGCGGACCCACATGTGATCGCGATCCGGGCCGTGGCGCCCCGCACTCCACAAGGTTGCGAGGAATGTCTTCGCCTCGGCACCCCGTGGGTACATCTGAGGCTGTGTCTGTCGTGCGGACACGTCGGTTGCTGCGACTCCTCGCCGGGCAAGCACGCGAGCGCACACGCTCACGCCCTTGGCCATCCGATCGTCCAGTCGATGGAACCCGGTGAAGATTGGCGTTGGTGTTGTGTCGACCAGAATTTCGTCTGAGGACGCCCCACGCCTGGGCGACGGTCAGCTCGTCGACGACGAGACTCCGGATACAGTCGGGGCATTCCCGCGGTTGACGGACGCCCAGGTAGCGACGCTCGAGACCGGAGGCACACGTCGATCGGTTCACGCCGGCGAGGTGCTGATTCGAGCGGGCACCCGCAGCAGCGACTTCTTCGTCGTCCTTTCCGGCAAGGTCGCGATCATCGACGAGGGCGCCGAGGACGGTGAGCGTCGGATATTGCGCCTGCACGGTCCGGGCCGATTCCTGGGCGAGCTCGGACTGCTGGAAGGCCAGGTGGCGTTCTTCACCGCCGAAGCGATCGAGGACGGCGAGGTGCTCGTCGTCCCAGCCGAGCGGGTGCGCGAGCTCGTCGCCCACGACCTCGTGCTCAGCGACCTGATCCTGCGCGCCTACCGGATCCGCCGGCACCTACTGATCGGGCTCGGCGCGGGGTTCCGGATCATCGGCTCCTGCTATTCCCCGGACACGTTGCGGCTTCGCGAATTCGCGATGCGCAACCGGCTGCCCCACAAATGGATCGATCTGGAGCAAGACGAACGGGCGGAGCAGCTGCTGCAAAGCCTGGGTGTCGCCCCAGAGGACACTCCCGTCGTGATCTGGCACGGCGAGAAGGTGCTGCGCAATCCGACGAACGCCGAACTCGCCCGCATCGTCGGGCTCCCGGTCCCGGACTCGGTCCCGGACGCAGCGCAGGACGTGTGCGACCTCGTCGTCGTGGGTGCCGGACCGGCGGGTCTGGCCGCGTCCGTGTACGGCGCCTCGGACGGGTTGAACACGGTGACACTGGAGTCGATCGCCGCCGGCGGCCAAGCCAGTACCTCCTCCCGGATCGAGAACTACCTGGGCTTCCCGGCAGGGGTCTCCGGCGCCGAATTGGCGGAGCGCGCCATAATCCAGGCCGGGAAATTCGGCGCCCGCCTCCTGGTGTCGGCGGACGTCGCCGGCCTCGGCTCCGAGGCCGGGCACCATGTGCTCCGGCTGGCGGACGGCGGCGAGATCCGCGCCCGGGCGGTCGTGCTCGCCACCGGGGCGCGATATCGCAAGTTGGAGGTTTCGGGAATCGAGGCACTGGAGGGGAGAAGCGTGTATTACGCCGCGACCCATCAGGAAGCGCGGCTGTGCGGCACCGACCCGGTGGCCATCGTCGGCGGCGGAAACTCCGCCGGCCAGGCCACCGTCTTCCTCGCAGACCATGTCTCCCACGTTCACCTGCTCATCCGCGGCGGTGACCTCGGAAAGAGCATGTCCCGGTATCTGGTCGACCAGATCGAGCGGCATCCGCGGGTGACTGTGCACCGGAACACCGAGATTCGTGAGGTCCACGGCGAGAAATACCTCGAAGAGATTGTGGTCGAGGACAATCGCACGGGCGACCAGGACACGATCCGGGTGCACGCTCTGTTCGTCTTCATCGGGGCGATGCCGCATACCGGGTGGCTGGCCGACACGATCGCACTCGACGACCACGGCTTCGTCCTCACCGGCATGGACGCGGTCCACGCCCGAGGGGACGGCAACCGGCCGATCAGCGCCGGGCTGTCCAGGACGCTCGAAACCAGCCGGGCCGGTCTGTTCGCGGCGGGTGACGTCCGCCGCGGCTCGGTGAAACGGGTCGCATCCGCTGTCGGTGAAGGAGCGATGGCGGTACGACAAATCCATGAATACTTCGAAAGGAGCTGACGACATGCCAGTGGTGGGCACCGTCAAATTCCAGCGGTTCTTCCGGGCAGCGGCCGGACTACAGGTCGACCGGAACGACCTCAAGCGCTATACGGATTTCATCGACGACAAGATCTACGACCTGATCCTGATCGGCAAGACCTCGGCCAAAGCAAACCTGCGGGACGTGATCGAACCGTGGGACCTGCCGATCACCAAGGGGCTGCAGGAGAGCATCCACCGGTTCGAGAAGCTGGACGAGGAGATCGAACTACAACCTCTGCTCGACCAACTGGCGGCCCGGCCATCCTTGGACGTGGCTCTCTCCGAGGAGACCGAGCAACGACTGCCGCTGATCGCCGGAGGCCTGAGCGTGGCGCTGGCGCATACCTTCGTCACGGTCGAGCCGGACCGCAAGAACCCCGGGACCGCCGAATGGAGCGTCGCCTTCGACATCTTCCACCTACTGCTCTGACCCCGGGCGGCTGCCGGGGGCGACAGAGATCGATTTCCCACCCCACTGCGACGTCGGCGACTACACCGTCACCCAAATCGCAAACGTGCAGGACGTGTGCGGGTCCATCTCGGCCTTGGCCGTAGCGGGAAGTCCAGCTAGAGCGCACGCCTGAGAAGCGAGCGGGAGTGAGACGCAGTGCCTGGTGCGAGAGAAATTGGGGCGGATTCAGAGCAGGTGTTCGGTGGGGAGCCGCAGCGGGTCGGCAGCTTCCGATTCTTCCTCGACGGTCAGCGGTGGGAATGGTCCGACGCCGTCGCCCAGATGCACGGCTACCGGCCCGGGGACGTCACGCCGACCACCGAACTGCTGCTGTCCCACAAGCATCCCGAGGATCACCGGCGCGTCGCCCGCGTCCTCGAACGGATGATCAGTGACGCCGAACCGTTCAGCAGCAAACACCGCATCATCGACACCGCCGGCAAAGTTCACCTCGTCGTGGTCGTCGGCGACCTCTTGCACGACGACACAGACGCCGTGATCGGGACCACCGGCTTCTACATGACATCACCCAGTCCTACCGCAGCGATGTCAAGGAGTCGGTCGACGCGGCGGTCGCCGAACTCGCCGAGTCGCGGGCGGTAATCGAACAGGCCACGGGCGCACTGATGCTGGTCTACGGGATACCCGCCGACCGCGCCTTCGACGTTCTCACCTGGTGTTCCCAGCAGACCAACACCCGACTTCGCACGATCGCCGAACAACTCGTCACCGGATTCGTCGAGTGCGAACCCGCTGCGGACCTACGGACCCGGTTCGACCACCTTCTGCTCACCGCCCACCAGCGAACCCGGCAACAGGGCTGAGTGAGTGACAGTCCCGCGGGGTGTAGGGAGTCAAACGAAACCTGGACCGGGCTGCCGACCGGTCGAGCACCCGATCTGGCACCCGCGCATCCGGGGACGGCTGGGTCGCGCGCGCTGCGCCGGCAATGATCATCCCGCCTCGTTCGACGGTTGTCGCGTCTGCTCGATGCGTTGCCGCTGCCGGACCCCGTACGCCGCCTCCCTGACGGCGGCGTCGTCCTCGAGACCCGACCCGAGCGCCCCACCGATGGTCGCGATGGACGCCAGTAGCCAGGCGAGGGTGAGGTAGTCGGAAAAATTCACCCCGTGCCCGAGAATGCGGGACAGCAGTTCCGGGGGAAGAGTCAGACACGCGGTGAACAGCAGCAGGCCGAACAAAGCCACGTGGAGGACGATCACGCCGATGACCAGGGTGACGACGGTGGCGGTGTTGTACAGAACCGAACGATCGCGCTCCTCCGGCGACTTCGGTCGTTCCCACAGTTCGTGTTCGACGAGCAGCCAGAGAATCATCGCCACGATCGACAGGACCGTCGCCGCACTCATCCGCCATGGGCCCATCGTGTCGGCGAACAACCAGATCGTGTTGGTGGCCAGTGCGATCGCACCCGTGGCGAAGGCGCCGACGAGCACCTTCGACAGTCCGGTGACCAGTCGCCACGGCCGGTTGGCCCGCACCATCCCCGACAGCAGTCGCAGTCGCCGCAGTCCCGAGGGCGCCAAGTATCGGATGCCGTCCTTGATCTGCACACACGGGTACCGTCGCGCCGCGCCGGGAGGCATGAGTTCGGGTTCACCGAGAACGCGGGCGAGCGCGAGTTCGGTGACGGTGCGGATGCGGCGCTCGATCCGGACGCCGCCCACACCGGCGACCGAGATGGGTGCGAATCTGTGGTCGACGCTGACGTCGGCCACCACCGGCAGGGTGTCCTCCCGGCGCGGCAGATCGGTGAGATACACGACGATGTCTTCCTGTTCGGAGGACGGATCGACCGTGTCGATGACATCGGTGAAATCGGCTTGCTCGTCCGGCAGGTACGGTTTGCGGCGCACACAGGTCGTCCACCGGCGCTCGGGCCGGTCAGGGCTTTGCAGGCGTTCCGGCAGGTAGTCGGCGATGCGTTCGGCAAGAGCCGCTGGTTCGCCCGGATCCGCGATCAGCAGCACCGAAACCTGCTCACCCGCGGCACCGGAGTGCCCCGCCTGCAGATGCTCGTTCGCCGTCACCGCCTTCGCGTACCCGCCCGGTGTGTCCCCGAACTCCAGGCTGTGGGTGCGAGTCGATCACAGCGCCCGCCACGGATATCGGCTGCCAGTCCGTGTCCGGTAGACACCCCGCAGCGTCTGAGGATGCACCGCGGACACGACCACAACCCGCGGGATCTGGTCCGCTCGGTGCACCCCGCTGATCGATCCATTAGGGGCAAACGGGCCAATGACTGGGCATCGATCTCCTTACGGGATAGCGACCAGGCTGAGGATTCTGACAAGTTCGTGGGAATAAGGCACTGACACGACGGCGAGAACCTGCAGGTCGGAGATCCGCGAAGTGACACCGATCCGCGGAACCTACATTTTTGTATGTCGAGATGCAGCGGAGATGAGCGAGATGGGCGGGGCAGATAAACTGGGCCGACCACAGCTTTATAAGGCTTCTGAGCTGCGGTTTCCCGGAATGAAACCTTCACCGGCTCTCGTCTCACCGAGTCTCTGTCAGTCTGTAGCGGCGTGTCCTGTCAATCTTCACTGCATCTCGACACCCGACAGCCGGAAGAATCCGCACCATGAGCGTTCCCGATGCGTCTGGTGGTGGTGCTTTTCCTGTTATCTGCCGACCATTCGCCCCGCCGGGGTGTGTCAATGGAGCGCCGGGGAGAAGTCGCCGCGAAACAAGCGGCGCCGAGCGGGAGCGAGGCGACAGCGCGTGGCGAGTTGTTGCCGAAAGCGGATTTGACGCGGTCCGGTTGGGCGCCATGATAATTCGGCAGGGCAGGCAAAGCCCGGGGTTGCGGTCGTGTTGATCCGTAACGCACGAAGGATGCTGGTACGGATGCCGTTTCGACGCCAGGGGAGGGCGGGAGGGGAGAGGGCTGCAGGTCGGGGGTTCTGCCGCTCTCCCCTCCCACCCTGGGGGCGATGTACTGGTTGGTGTGGCAACTCAGTGTTCGCATCGGCCACGATAGCAAATCGTTGGTTTGCTGTAGGGAATGACCGTGTCGTGGGCTGCTGCTGGTTAGTGGGCGCGGTTGGGGCGGTGGCGGTCGATGTCGGGCCAGCGGCCGGGGATCAGTCCCTCGATGATGTCGCCGGGTTGGCTTGCGAGGGTGGCGGCGTGGGCGAGGATTGCCCAGAGCTGCGGGCCGGGGTGGCGGTGGTCATCGCGTTCCTGGGCGATGACTGCTTGTTGCCAGCTCATCCACTGGTGGGGTGCGCCGTGCAGCTCGGGGGTGAGTAGGGGATTACTGGCGGCGGCACCTCGTCGAGCTGCTTTGCCGACCGCGGGATAGGTCCTGGTGAGGGTTCGTTCACGTCGGGGGTGGTGCTCGATGAGGGTGTCGAGGGTCCAGGCGAGTAGGTCGACGTCGAGGAGCATGCGGTGGCCGTAGCGGCGGCGGGTGTCGGCGGCGAGGTTCGCAGCGGTCCACAGGATGCCGGCGCGGGTTGCGGCGTAATCGGCGGGCACGACGGCGGGGCTGTAGGTGCCGGGTGTGCTGAGTGTGCTGAGTGTTGCGGTCATGATGCTGGCGTTCCTCGGGGTTGGAGATCGGTTGCGGCTCGGGGCTTTTGGTTGCCTGCCGAGCCGCAACCGAGGTACTGGATGGGTTGTGCTCAGATCGGAAAGACGTGGACGTTGACCTGGCGGGGTGCATCGATCCCGGCAAGTTCGGGGAGTCGGGCTGTGTGGAATCCGGCGGCACAGCGACCGACGAGGCGGAATCCGTGCTCGGTGGCACTCACGGGTGCGAGGTACCAGCTAGTTCCGCTCGGGCCGAGGAATCCGGGTACGTACTCGGTGACGGTGTCGCCGGTGGTGAGGCTGTGGGTGGTGACCTCGGTTGCCCAGGTGACCGAGACCAGGGCGAAGAGTGGGCCGTCGTGATCGGTGGCGGCTTCACCCGTGCCGACGGCGAGGGGTTCGACGGGAGTACCGGCGGCCGGGTGGCCAGGGAAGGCGTCGATGCGTCCAACGATGAGGGCGCGGGTGCCATCGCTGAGGTGGGCGACGATGGTGGTCAGTGCGGCGCGGCTGGTGGTCATGGTGTGGGCTCCTTGCCTGTGATGGGTGGTGGTCAGTAGTTGCGGGTCTCGTGGCGGCCGGCGGCACGGTCTTGGCGGTTGGCCTGGCGCTTGGCGGCGCGGATGGTCTGCGGGTTCTGGTGTGCGCGCGATGCGCGGGTGAACACGTCACGCTGGGTGCCGTTGCGGGTCTGGCGGGCCATCGGGGTTCCACCTGCGGGCGGCTGGTTTGTTTGACACCTGCCATCTCTGACTGGCGGGAGGTCGGTGCAAGGGGGGAAGCGACAAAGTCATCCGGGCCGTAGGCCTGAAACCCATGGGCGGATTAGTTTTTCGCGGCCCTTGTCTCCGTGCCGACCAGAAGTTGGAGGATGGAAGGGGGCAACAAACCCCGGCTTGTGCGGCGGCAGCCGCACAGCATTCGAGTCCGGCCCGTGGGCCGGTCCACGTAGGAACTGCCGGGCGCCAGCTCGGCATGACAGGGCTGTTCGGCGTAGCCGATCCGCTGCGCCGGCGGTTACCGTTGCGGGTATGTGAACCGCCCCGGGTTTGTCGGAGGCTCTCGAACCTGTGAAGGATGGAGAGCATGGCAGCACCACGCAAGTACGGCGA
>NZ_BAFC01000025.1 GCF_000248055.1 Gordonia sputi NBRC 100414
GTGGGATGGGTACCGAATCCTGTTGCGCTCCATCGATGGCGACTTCCGGCTCACCTCACGGTCGGGGATCGACATGACCGCCGACTTTCCCGAATTACGCTCGGCAGCAGACGAACTCGGCCTCATCGACGTCGTCCTCGACGGCGAGGTCGTCGCCGTCGACTCCAGCGGGCACACCAACTTCACTCTGCTGGCCTCGCGCAACAACACCGCGGAGGCGTACTCGCTCAAGCTGTACCTCTTCGACATCCTCTACCTCAACGGCACATCGCTGCTACGCAAACCGTGGTCGGAGCGTCGACAACTCTTGGAGGCCCTCGCTCCCGCGTTCAAAGAGTCTGCGTACGTGGAGATCCCACCGCTACTCCCGGCTCCGGGCTCGGCTGCCGTGAGCCATAGCCGCGACCACGGACTCGAGGGTGTCGTCGCGAAACGTAAGACGTCGACCTATCAACAGGGACGTCGAAGCAGCCAGTGGCGCAAGCAGAAGAACTGGAGCGACATCGAGGTGGTCGTCGGCGGCTACCGCCTCGGGCGCGGCAATCGTGAGGGCGTCATCGGATCGCTGTTGGTCGGATTGCCGGAAGAGACCGGGCTGCGCTACGTCGGTCGGGTGGGCACCGGGTTCACCGAGGCGTCGTTGAAAAGCCTTGCAGAAGAACTCAAGCCGCTCGAAATCTCGCGGAGTCCGTTCCTGGAGAAGCTCGACCGCCCCGTCGCGTCCACCGCGACCTGGGTGCTCCCCAAGATCGTCGGCGAGGTCCGGTTCATGGACTGGACGAGCACCGGCCACCTCCGCCACCCGAGCTGGCGCGGAATCCGCCGCGACAAACTTCCGGGCGACCTGTGACGATCCCAACCCCCCCCCACCCGCCACCCGTGAGAGGACACCGAACATGACCCACACCCCTGACTCCGTCGAAGAGCATGACACCGTCGGGGAGAATGTGACCGTCGCGGCCGCCGACGGCGACGCGGAGGCCTACCTCGTCCGACCAGACAGCGAGGGTCCAGACAGCGAATACCCCGGCGTGCTGTTCATCATCGACGCCATCGGGCTGCGCCCGCAGACCCGTCGCATGGCCGACCGCATCGCGTCGTGGGGCTACGTCGTGCTGGTTCCGAATGTCTTCTACCGCTGGGGCTCCGCCGAGGAGACATCGCCAGACGACGAACTCCTCGACGCCGAGTCGCGCGAGCAGTTCTTCAGTGCTGCCATGCCGCGCGTACGCGCGCTGACCGACGATCTCGCCGTACCCGACCTCGCCGCATATATCGACACACTGAGAGCAACACCCGGCGTCTCGAAGGGCCCGATCGGCGTGACCGGATACTGCGCGGGCGGCAGACTCGCCCTACTGGCCGCGGCGACCCGACCCGACGACGTCGCAGCGCTCGGCATGTTCCACACGGGCGGGTTGGTCACACAGTCATCGGACAGTCCGCATCTGCGCCTCGCGAACGTCGACGCCCAGGTGCTCGCCGTGCACGCCGACCGCGACCGATCTCTTCCCCCGGAAGCGATCGCCCAATTCGAGCACGCTCTCATCACCGCGGGCGTCACTCATTCCGCGACCGTCTACCCGGGCGCCCAGCACGGCTACACGATGGCCGACACCGCGGTGTACAACCACGACGCCTCCGAGTACCACTTCGCCGAGCTACGGAAGTTGTTCGCGCACACGCTGCACCGATAGCCGAGCTGCACTGGACACCACACTGAACACCTTCCCCCGACATCGGCTATTCGGCCGCCGCAAGTGAGTCTCTCGCCACGCCCACGGGCCTCGCTTCGCGATCGGCAACTCTGTTGGCTATGTTCAGTGTGTCCAAACCCCCGGGAGAGCCTGTGTTCGTTGTCGCGCATATCAGCGACCTGCATTTCAACGGCACCCGATTCAATCGCGGCCGCATCGAATCGACGTTGAGCTATATCAACGCGCGCGCGAAAGGTATCAATGTCCTTCTGATCACCGGTGACATTGCCGACGAGGGCAGCCCCAGCGAGTACCGCGAGGCCTCACTCGTCATCGACAGCCCGCTGCCCATCCTCATCACCGAGGGCAATCACGACGAGCGCACCGCGTTCAACGCGGGCATTCTCAGGGCCGAGTCGTCGGCGCCCATCAACTCGTCCGCGCTCGTCGACGGCGTGTTGTTCATCGTGGCCGACAGTTCGATCCCTGGCCGCAACGACGGCTACATCGACGACGACACGCTGTCGTGGATGTCCGCGGAGATCACCGCGCACGGACCCGACACCCCGGTGTTCGTCGCGTTCCACCATCCGCCCGTCACGCTGGAGATGCCGTTCATGGACAGCATCCGCCAGACCGGCGAACAACGCCTCGCAGCTCTCGTCGACACGCATCCCAACATCGTCGCGTTCCTGTGCGGACACGCGCACACGCCCGCGGTCACCCGATTCGCCGACCGACCGCTGTGCGTCGCACCCGGTGTCTCCTCGACGCTGAACCTGCCCTTCGAAGGCCACGACATCGTGAACCGCGGTCAGCCGCCCGGCATCGCCTTTCACATCCTCGACGACGCCGGACGGCTGATCACACACTTTCGCTCGGTGATGTTCTAGCGACTTCGCGGTCCAGCAAACCACTCACGTGGTGGCCGACGCCTGCCAGGTGGATACCGGTCTGGCTGACCTCGTAGACCTGTGCGGTACGAATGTCGAAGTACAGTCCGATGATTCGTAGACGCGCCTCGGCCGCTGCCCGCCCGACGAGGTGATGGCGACTCAGAATCTCCACCTGCTTGGCGACATTCACCACCGCGAGTTGGTCCACATCATTGAAACCCATTCTGGCGGCTGATCTTCCAGCGGGATGACCAAGCTGCAGTGCGGTCCGACTCGGTTCGGCCTGGGCCAGCCACGAACGGATCGGCGAGCTCGACGTCGCATCCGAGGACAACTCACGTCCACGACGGTCGTCGAGCACCGCGCGCATCGCACCGCACGACGAGTGCCCGCAGACCACGACGGCACCTACTCCGACCTCGTTGATCGCGAAATCGAGTGCGGCCTCGATGGATTCGGCGCCGCCGTTGGGCCCTCCGACGATATTGCCGACGTTGCGTACCGTGAACAGGTCACCGGGACCACTCGAGGTGATGATGTTCGGCATGATCCGCGAATCGGCACAGGTGAGGAAGAAGGCGTCCGGCTGCTGATAATCGACCACATCCTGCAGGTGGCCACGCAGCACGTCGGCATGTTCGCGGTGATAGTCGGTGACGCCCGCCATGATCGATCGCAGCGATGCCGGTACGTCGGCAACAGCCTTGTCGTCGAGGGGGATTCGCTGGCTGCGCCACGGTGTCAGACCGATGATGCCGCCGGTGTGTCGGCGCGGCGGAGCCAGCGGCGCATGCTCGATTCGCGCCCGGCCACGCTCGATCACCGTCACCTCATTGCCCGTCGCCTCGCGTGCACGAACCCAATCGGAGATCATCTCCGACGCCGCGTGGTCGAGGAAGTCGACGTCGAATTCCAGTGTGACCGGGACGTTGTCGGGAACCTTGCCCAGCGCACTGTTGAGTCGCGGCATGGACAGGAAGCTCAGCGACCCCCGTACCGCGATCAGCCACTCGCCTGACTCGCCTACCGCCGACGGCCCTGCGTTGATCTCGACGCGAATGACCCGCCACAGGACCAGTGCCACAGCAAGAGCAAGGCCGATGGCCACCCCCTCGAGGAGATTGAGGAAGACGACGCTGACAACAGTCACCCCGTACACCCACAGGTCGCCGGTGCGCAGGGCGGTCTTCATATGCGCCAGCTTCACCAGTTGCATACCGATCACCACGAGAAGCCCGGCGAGCGCCGCCAACGGGATCTGTTCGACCAGCGCAGTCAGGAACACCGCGAAGACGAAAATCCACACGCCGTGCAGAACCGCGGACCACCGAGTACGCGCTCCCGCAGCGACATTCGCGGTGCTGCGCACGATCACTCCGGTGACCGGGAGTCCACCCAGGAGGCCCGATGTCATGTTCGCGCTGCCCTGCCCGATGAGTTCGCGATTGAATCTGCTGCGCGGACCGTCGTGCATCTTGTCGACGGCAACCGCGGACAGCAGGGATTCGACACTGGCGATCAACGCGACGGTGAGCACGCCGAGAACGAATCCGCCCCAATTGCCATGGGGTAGTTCAGGAAGTGAGATGGCGTCGAAGAAGTTGCCGTCGAGGCGAACCCGCTCGACGTCGAGGTTGAGTGCAGCTGCCAGCGCCGTCGCGAGTGCGATCGCGGCGAGAGGTCCGGGAATCTTGCGTGCGCGTGCGGGGAGAAACTTCCAACCCACCATCACCACGATGACGATGATTCCGATCGAGGCGTCGGCCCAGCTGATGTCGCCGATCCGCTCGGGCAGTTCGCTGATGTTGGCAAGCGCAGAACTCTTCGACTTGCCTCCGAGCAGTACGTGAATCTGTTGCAGCGCGATGGTGATTCCGATTCCGGCCAGCATCGCGTGCACCACCACCGGCGCAATGCCGAGCGCGGCGGTCGCGATCCGACTGACACCGAAGAGAATCTGCAGAATTCCCGCGCCAACGGTGATCGCACACGTCACCTTCCAGCCGAAGTTGGTGACGAGTTCGGCCACCACCACCGTCAGTCCCGCTGCGGGCCCCGAGACCTGGAGCGGGCTGCCGCCGATCAATCCCGCCACCACACCACCGACCACCGCCGCGATCAGCCCTGCCATGACGGGCGCGCCGGAGGCTACCGCGATGCCTAGCGAAAGTGGCAGCGCCACAAGGAAAACAACGAGCGATGCCGGAACGTCGTACTTCAGGACTCCGCGCCATCGATCGCGGGATTGTTGGGCCGTGTCTATCCGTCGAGAGTCCGTCGGGGTAGCTACCATGTCCCGAACGTACAGATTGAGAGTTACGTCAGGGTTGCTCGAAAGGCGAAATCCCTTGTGAGACCCCTAGACCAGGATGTGGATTGTGATTCAACTCACGTGCGAATCGAAAGTCGTTGCGCCATTCAACTTTTCGATCCGGTCTGCAGGAGCTGATCGAGAATCTTGCCACCGATCTCGGGAATCAGACCCGGGCCCGTGTCGGGAAGATTGTTCGGCAGGCCGGGCACACTCGGGATCGGCAACTGTACTTGTTTGGTGGCGGGAATCCCTGCGGCGCGAGTCGCTTCGAGTCGAATGCCCTTCTGCTGATCTTTCGTCAGTGGTGTGAGGTACTTCGCCAGATCGGTCGGCGTGGTGACAGATCCTCCTACCTTGAGTCCCACTGCGGCGAAGTCGGCTGCTGCTCGTCGAATGTGGTTGGGCGAGGTGACCAACACGACGTCGGAAATGCCCCGCGCACCAAGGATCGCAGCCGTGTTCTGTGCGTTCGACACCGTCGACACCGACTTGTCCTCCGCCGTCACCCTCGATGCCTCGACACCATTGGCGACGAGCCATTTCTTCATCGCCGACGCCTCGGTGATGCCCTTCTTCGGCACGCCGCCGGTGACGACGATCGGAAGCGACGGCGCCGCGTCGGCCTGGGCCTTGCCCGCCGTCAGCCGCTTCACCAGTTCGGGTGCCATGGCTCCGTCGGCCCCGAGCCCATAGCCGAGTACGACTATCGCCGACCGTCCCGACACCGGCGCAGGCGAGGTGGACGGGACGATCGCGGCGGCGGCGGACACACCCGCGGTGATGTTGCGGACGCTCGTCGCGAGTGTCGAATTGATCATCGAGAGTCGGCTCAGCGCCGCCTTACCGGTGGCGGCATCGTCGGCCTGATCGGACCATATCGACTGCAGCGCGAGTGAATCCGTGTCAGCGGGTGCGACAACCAGCGACTGCTTCAGGGCCTCGAGTCCGCCCGTCACGTCGCCTGACGCGAACTTCTGCTGGGCGGAGTTGTAGAGCGACGCAGGGTCGACGGCGGTCACGGTCGGCTGCACCTGGGCGTGGTGCACCACGGGCAACGAACCGACCGCACCACCCACCGCTGCCGCCGCGACGAGCGCGACGACGCCGCGTCGAACTCGCTTCACTCTGGTCACATGAGTCACTTGCGTAACTCTAAGGCTCCTCGCGCCAGGCTGGGTCTCCCTGCGATCCCAAGTCGATAACGGCGGGGGCTAACTGACCCCGTTGAGCCGGTCCACCGAAGCGAACAGGTCTCCGACGCGATAGTTGTTCACGGCAACGTAGTTGGGAATCATGTGCCGCTCGGCGCGACACTGCTCGAGCCGGTTGAACAAGAACTCCTCGCGATTGACCACTCCGGCGTCGCGAATCCTGCTGGTGAAGTTGCTCATCCAGTGATTCACCAGAAACAGTGGCGCTGTGGTCGATCCTGTGTTGCGGTCGCAGTTGAACTCGGCCGTCGTGCGGAATTCGTACGGGGTGTCCTGGGTCCACTCCTTGCCGTCGAGCAGCCAGGGCCGCTCGGTACCTCCACCGACGTTCTCGTGCAGCCAGACCAGCGTGTGGCGGGTGTCGATCATCTGGCGCAGCGTCGGCCATGGTTGGCCAAGGGTCGGCGTGTAGAGCCGGTCGTAGAGTCCCGCCTGCCGCAGCAGGGTCTCCACATCGGCGGGTGCCACCATGTCCTGCACGAAGAACGTGACCACCTCGTTGGGGTGGCGGTCCATCCACTCACGCACCTTGATCATCAGTGGCAGCCACTCCGTCGAACCCAGTTCGCACAGTTCGTGACACAGGTACGGCTTGACCGGCCCGACGGGCGTCAGATCGAGGGCGTCGCGCACCCTCAAGGCACTCTGTACGGTCTGAGCTCCATAGAGCTCCTCCGCCGCTGCCAACGCCTGTGCGCGGCTGTCCTGCGTGTTGGCGATGATCGGCGGCTTGTTCGACATCTGACCGTTCCAACTGTCGATGAGGAACACGCGGATGCCGTCGTCGAGTTGCCCCATGACGCCGGTTTCCTGTTCCGCGAGAAACCACCGATTGCCGTCAGCGGCCGACATCGAATTGTGTGTCCCGGGAAACGCCACGTCGTTGTACGGCCGGTCGCACAATTCCACGTGACCATTGCACGCGTTCGGATCATCCTTGGCGACAACGGAACTCAACGCCGGTGTCGGCTGCGGCCACGCCAGCACGCCGACTGTCGCCAGCAGTGCCGCTACGCCGACTATCGCAACGATCGGAATCGCCAACCGGCCGGCGACCTGCCGCCGATCACTGCCCTGCAGTTGCCTGTTCGCCGCACGCAGCAACTCCCCCGCTCCTGCGATGAGGGCACATGCCCCGAGCACCACGGCGACAACCGTGACGAACGTCAGCGGTCGCAGCACCGCCAGCACACCGAGTAGCACCAACACTCCACCACGCGCGGCAATGGCCGCAGGCGTCGAGGGTCGTCGTATCACCCAGGCGCGCAGGCGCTCTGCGAGTCTGTCGAGATCGTCGACCGGCGCGAGACTCGACGCCGCGCGCACGGCCAGCCCGATCAGCGCCGCTATCGCAGCGATGATCCACAGCCTGCCGTCGACCTCGCGCCAGACCGCGACTGTCACTGCACCGTCGAGGGTGTCGGTCGGGATGAAAGCGGCAATGATGGTGCAGGCGAGCAGGATTGCGGCCACGAGCGCGGCGAGCCAGATGATCGCCGCACCGAGCGTGTCGGTGACCGCGGCGACGCGCGCGGCTCGACCCTTCTCCACGGGCGGAGGTCGGATGAACGCCGCGCCGACGATCAGCAGCACGCCAAGTAGCGGCAACAGCCAGGCCAGTACCCGAACCCATCTGACGTAATCGAGGATGCCCGAGTCCCATTCGCTCGCGCCGATCGCGGAGAGCGTGACGTCCATGTTGTCGGGGAGTCGAGCAGCGACGTCGGGTGCCACCGTCCGCAGCGCGGCGACGGTGACCGCCCCGAGATCGGCGAGACGCAGCACGAACAGATTGCTGTCGCCCGTGGTGATCGATCGGTGGATCGACGCGGTGAGTCCTCTCACCGCGGGACCCGCCGCGGGACTCGACACCGCCGAGATCGACACCGATTCCACCAGCGGACGCAGTGCAACGAGCTCTGGCGACGCCGAGATGATCTTGCCGGACACGAGCAGGCCGAGTTGCCGCGCGACCGCGGGATCCTGCCGGATCGAGTCGACATGCGCGGCGAACCGCGCGCTGTTGACGGCCTCGCGGTTGACCAGACCCGCGAACAACCCGCCGAGCAGACACAGCACTCCGAGACCGAAAACGACGTGCGAGATAACCGTGCGCACTCGGGAACCTTCGACAGTCATCACATACACATAGCAGCGGGCGACACATCGTGCCGCCCGCTGCTATCGAATCGTAAAGTTGTTCCTCGCCGTCGTGGAGTGCCGACAGCGTGCTACAGCGCCTTGAGCTCCTCGATGACCTCGGCGACCGACTTCTTCGCGTCGCCGAACAGCATCGACGTCTGCTCCGCGGTGAACAGCGGATTGTCGATGCCTGCGTAACCCGAACTCATCGAACGCTTGAGAACGATGACCGATCGGGACTGGTCGACGTTGAGGATCGGCATTCCGTGAATCGGCGACGACGGGTCGTTGCGCGCCGCCGGGTTGGTCACGTCGTTGGCGCCGATGACGATGGTGACGTCGGTGCGAGTGAACTCGCCGTTGATGTCGTCCATCTCCTTCATCGAGTCGTACGGTACGTCGGCCTCGGCCAGCAGCACGTTCATATGGCCGGGCATACGACCCGCGACCGGGTGGATCGCGTACTTGACCTCGACGCCCTTGTCCTCCAACAGGTCTGCCATTTCCTTGACGGTGTGCTGCGCCTGGGCGACAGCGAGACCGTATCCCGGAACGACGACAACCTGATTGGCATAGGCCATCTGGATCGCGGCGTCGGCAGCCGAGGTGGCCTTGACCGTTCCGCCAGCACCACCGGCAACACCCGCGGCACCGGCGTCGCCTCCACCGAAGGACCCGAAGATGATGGCGGGAATGGAGCGGTTCATCGCCTTGGCCATGAGCATGGTCAGGATCGAACCCGACGCTCCGACGATCATGCCCGCGACGATCATCGCCTGATTGTTCAGCGCGAGACCCGCAGCGGCAGCGGACAATCCGGTGAGTGCGTTGAGTAACGAGATGACGACGGGCATGTCGGCGCCGCCGATGGGGAACACCACGAACAGACCCATCAGACCCGCGACGACGAGCAGGATGACGATCCAGTACCACGGGGTCGCGTTGGTCGAGCTCGCCTTCACACCGATGACCACGGCCACCGCTACGGCCACGATCGCCAGCACGACGTTGGCGACCTGGAACAGCTTGGCCGCTGCGACGAGCTTCTTCTCGAGGTTCTTGTTGAGCAGTTCCTGCAGCTTCGCGAAGGCGACCAGCGAACCCCAGAAGGAGATCGAACCGATGATCGCCGCGAAGAGCGATCCCACGATCACGGCCACGTTCGGCTCGTGCGGCACCTGGGTGAAGCCGTCGTACTCGATGTACTCGGCCCACGCGATGAGCGCGACCGTACCGCCGCCGACGCCGTTGAAGAGCGCGACCAACTGCGGCATCGCCGTCATCTTGGTCTTGAGCGCCGGCGGGATGCCCAGTGCGACACCGATCGCGAGACCGATGGCGATCAGCACCCAGTTGACTGTCGGGACACCGACGTCGCCTGCGTTGTTGTAGACGCTGAGCAGGGTCGCGACGATCGCGATGCCCATACCCGTTGCGGCGATCCAGTTTCCGCGCACAGCGGTCTTGGGACCTGTCAGTCCCATGAGTCCGTAGATGAACAGCGAGAAGGAGACGATGTAGAGAGCCGTGACGCCGTAGCCCAGGCCTTCGGAGACCTGACCCGTCGACTCGCTCGCCAGTACCGTCGAGGCGAGGATGGCGCTCACTTGGCAGACTCCTTCTTACCCTTGAACATTCCGAGCATGCGGTCGGTGACGAGGAAGCCGCCGACCACGTTGAGCGTGCCGAAGATCAGCGCGACGAACGCGATGGTGCGGGTGCCCCAATTGGCATCTGCCGGAAGCGAACCCAGCACCACCAGCGCACCGAGCACGACGATGCCGTGAATGGCGTTGGTACCGGACATGAGTGGGGTGTGCAGCGTGTTGGGCACCTTGGAGATGACCGCGAAGCCGACGAATCCCGCGAGAACGAGAATGGCGATGTTCGCCATGAGACCGGTGTACATCAGGCCTTCACCTCCGAACTGGTCGACGTCGACCCGGTCACGCATGCGGATGCGATGACCTCATCGTCGAAATCGGGTGTGATGGCGCCGTTCTCGTCGAGCATCAGCTCGATCAGCGCCTGCAGGTTCTTCGAGTAGAGCTCGCTCGCGTGCTCGGGCATCGTCGCCGGCAGGTTCAGCGGCGACGTGATGGTGACGTCGTGCTTGACGACGGTCTGTCCCGGTTCGGTCAGCTCGCAGTTACCGCCGGTTTCACCCGCGAGGTCGACGACGACGCTGCCGGGCTTCATACCCTCGACGGCAGCGGCGGTGACCAGGCGAGGTGCCGGGCGTCCCGGCACCAGTGCGGTGGTGATGACGATGTCGAAACCCTTGATCGCGTCTTCGAGCGCCTGCTGCTGCTTGGCACGCTCGTCGTCGGTGAGTTCACGGGCGTATCCGCCCTCACCCGCGGCGTCGATTCCCAGATCGAGCCACTGAGCGCCGACCGAACGGACCTGCTCGGCCACCTCGGGTCGCACGTCGTAGCCGGTGGTCCGGCCGCCGAGGCGCTTGGCGGTTGCCAGCGCCTGCAGACCCGCGACACCCACGCCGAGCACCAGCACGGTCGCGGGCTTGACGGTACCGGCCGCGGTGGTGAGCATCGGGAAGAATCGCGTCGACTTGTCGGCCGCGACGACGACCGACTTGTAGCCGCTCACGTTGGCCTGCGAGCTCAGCGCGTCCATGACCTGCGCGCGCGAGATACGCGGAATCGCCTCGACGGCGTATGCCTCTACGCCTGCTTCCTTCAGCGCACCGACCTTGGTGTCGGCATTGCGCGGTGCCAAGAAGCCGATCAGCTTCTGGCCGCGACGCAACTTGGCGATCTCGGCATCGCTCGGCGGTGACACACGAAGCACCACATCCGCCGCGTACGGATCGCCGATCGTTGCTCCCGCCTCGACGTATGCGTCGTCGGGGATCAACGCCTCCACACCGGCACCCGATTCGACGGTTACCGGCACTCCCTTACCTACCAGCGTCGCAACGACCTTCGGGACGAGCGCCACGCGACGCTCACCCTCGGCCGTTTCGCGCACGACTCCCACACTCATGTTGTCTGTTTCTTCTCTGTCTTCTTCGGCACTGGTCTTGGTCAGTACTCGATCTTGTTTTGGGTACGAGCGCACGGCGATCCGCGGGTTTACTCCTCCGGTCACAACGTATGGCGCCTCGTCGGGGCGCGTTCGTCAATGAGGTGGTCATCCGCACGCCGCGCCCGCTCGAAATTCGGTGCGACGAACATAGCATGACCTCATCAGACGCAGATCACGCCGTTGAATTGCTCACTTTTACTTGACGTTGCCGGTTGCCCACCGAACGATACGGGCGACCAAGTCGCCGACGGGGTCTTCGTGGACCGCTGCGGGCGCAGTGTCGGCGGCTGCGGGAAGCTGGTCAGGGTTTGTGCGAGCAGGGGTTGTGGGAGCAGGGTTTGTGCGAGCAGGGGGCGCCGAGGCCGACACCGCCTGATCGCCCACCTCCTGATCGCGAGGGGTCGGCGCCGCGCTGGTGTTCTGCGGCGGCTGCCACGTCTTACCCTGTGCCGCGAGGGCGTCCGGGTCGGTGACCGGTACCTGCAGTCCCAACGCGTCGTACAGAGCAACCTGGATCTCGCGCGGTGTCGGCAGCTTCTCGCCTGCATTCATCGACGCCTCACCCGGCTCCGGTACGGGGACCAGAGTGTCGAGCGCGTCGTCGAATTCTGGTGGAACGGGTATGCCCAGGCTGCGCAGAAAGATCCCCTGCGGATTGCCGCCGTCGAGGACCACGTAGGTGGTGTTGCCGACCTCCTTCGTCGAGACCACCTGATACTGGTTCACCAGGTTGCCCTTTTGTCCGTGGATCGTGGCGCCGGGCAAGAAGTAGAAAGCGGAGGCCAACGGATGCGCGAGGGGATTTCCCAAGCCGCACACCGAGTCTCCGCGCACGCAGTAGGAAATGACCCGAATGTCGCCGGTACTCGATTCGTCGCGCGGACCGTTCGTGTAGGCACCGGGGATGACGCTGGGTATGACCGTTTCGATGCCTGTGTTGGGAAATCGCGAGTCGGCGCCGACCAGCACGACGACGTTGGCATCCGGGATCGCGTCCGCGTCTCCCGCCAAGTACTTCTGGTGGAGTTGGTAGGCGACGTTCATCGCGATGGACCCGCTCTGCGAGTAGCCATTGAGAACGATGGTGCCCGATTTACCGCGATCAACCCATGCCCGCTCGGCGTCAGCGACGCCGTCGGCGGTGCCGATGTCGACCGAATCGTTGTAGGTGCCGTTGCCGGTGAGATCGAACTCCTTGTTGCCGACAACGACCCCGAAGGCCGCAGGGTATTGCACGACAGGGATTTTCGGATTGTAGGAGCCCGCGCCATGCGGTGCGTCGTAGAACCCGACGTCGACCGTGCGGCCGTATTGGTCGCCTCCCATCGGGGAACCTGCGCCGCCGATCACCGTCGAACTGATCGGTGTGAAATCGCTGGTGCCGGGGATGAGGACCACCGTCGAATCTTCTCCGAGACCCTCCGGGAGCCAGCTGGGTTTGTCCCGGATCGGCGTCGGCTCATACCAGGACGAGGGGAACTGCACGGGATTCGACGCGCTTGTCGACGCCGCGCTCGCGGTGCCGGGTGTCAGCAGCATGGCCGCAGCGCACACCGCGAGTCCAGAAGTGATGATTCTGTGCATGTGACCCCACCCTCCACGTGTGCTGCGTCGAAGGGTAGCCCCCGGCTGTCGCCTCCCGCGCGCGGCAACCCCTGGCGCATCCTGCTCAGCCGACGGTGTAGTCGCGAGAATCGAGTCCGGTCGCGCCGTCGGGAACCGGATCGGCCTCGGTCTCGGTCTGTGCCTTGCCGTTTTTGTCGATGGCGCGGCATTCGACGGTGTGCTTGCCGCTCGTCGCCTGCCAGGTGAACTTCCACTGGCGCCAGGTGTCGATGCTGTACTCGGTTGCCAGTTGCGCGTCCTGCCAGGGCCCGCGGTCGATACGAACCTGCACGGCGGAGATACCCGTGTGTTGCGCCCACGCCGTCCCGGCGATGATCACCTCGCCGGGGTTGACCGAGCCGCCCGCGGGACGATCGATGCGCGACGCGAGTTTGATCGGACCAAGCGCCGACCACCCGCGCGTGGTCCAGTACGCCTGGGCGTCGGAGAAGCGGGTGAGCTCCCAATCGGTCACCCACTTCGTCGCCGACACATACCCGTACAGGCCCGGAATCACTTGTCGCACAGGGAATCCGTGTTCGATCGGCAGCGGCTCGCCGTTCATCGCGACGGCGAGCAGCGCGTCCCGCTTGTCGGTGATCGCCGATACGGGCGTGCCCGCGGTCCAGCCGTCTGAGCTCGTCGAGAACAACATGTCGGCGCCCGGGCGCACGCCTGCCCTGTCGAGGAGAGTCTTCATCGGCACGCCGAGCCAGCGTGCATTGCCGATGAGATCGCCGCCGACCTCGTTGGACACGCAGGTCAACGTCACGACGCGTTCGGTCATGGGCATGGCGAGCAGTTCGTCCCAGGTGAGGGTGAACTCCTCGTCGACGAGGCCGTGCACCCGCAGCGTCCAGTCCGTGGTGGTCAGTTGAGGCACCTGTAGGGCGGTGTCGATGCGGTAGAACGACGCGTTGTCGGTGACGTACGTCGTCGCGCCCTGCACACCGATGTCGGCGCCCGCGGGGATCGGCGGTGCCGGTGAGGCGGGGGCGGGCAGCTTGATCCCTGCGCGATCGGCGACGGTGCGCGCGGCGTCGGCAAGGAGTTTGCGGCCGACGGCGCCGACGGCGATGGCTGCGACCGCGATTCCCGCAGCCGTCAGGACGAAGCGCCGTGGGACCCCGGACTGTTGCTCGTCGTCCTGTTGCTCGTCGTCGTAGGTGTCTTGCGTGGCGTCGAGTTGTCGTAGGAGCAGTCGCAGCACCCCGATACCGACGACCCCGGCGAGCAGCGACGGAATGATGTAGGCGCCGCTCGAACCCGACCGGTTGAGTGCCGCGACCACCCCGACCACCGCGAACACTCCGATCACGACGCAGCCGAAGGGAGGTCGACGCCGCTCCAGCACGCCCGTTGCCGCTGCGAGGACGACGATGATCAGCGCCATCCCGGTGAACAGGGCGGTCTTGTCCGACGTACCGAAGGTGCCGATCGCCCACTCACGGACCGCCTGCGGCGTGTGGTCGACGACCGTCGAGCCGACGGCGAAGAATGGCGAACTGTTCTCCGAGATCGGAACCGCACACAACTCGCCAACGGCGAGGCCCGCACCGACCGCGATCAGCCCGGCGACCGCTGCGGGGCCGTCATGAGTCGACGGTCGACGGTTGTCGTCGACGTCAGGTCTGGTGAGGGTTCGTCCCGAGGACACACTCCTTGATACCTCTCGAGCCTGAGGAGAGAGCAAACGCAGGACCCCCAATCACTAGAACACGTTCTAGTTTTTGGTCTACGCTAACCCGCATGGCTGACGGCACACGGATTCCCGACACCCTCTCCCTCGGCGCGGTGACGCAGTTCAGCGACGAGGTCGACGTCGTGGTAATCGGACTGGGCATCGCAGGCGGATGCGCCGCGGTGGAGGCGGCGTCGAACGGGGCACGCGTTCTGGTCCTCGAACGTGCTGCGGCGGCAGGCGGAACGACGGCGCTCGCGGGCGGACACTTCTACCTCGGCGGCGGTACGGCGGTCCAGAAGGCCACCGGGCACGACGATTCCGCCGAGGAGATGGAGCGGTACATCACCGCGGTCTCCAGCGATCCGGAGCCGGACAAGATCCATGCGTACTGCGTCGACAGCGTCGAGCATTTCGACTGGCTCGAGGCTCTCGGCTTCCAGTTCGAGCGCAGCTATTACCCGGAGAAGGCCGTCGTCCAGCCCGAGACGCAGGGTCTGATGTACACCGGCAACGAGAAGGTGTGGCCGTTCAACACCATGGCCGTTCCCGCCCCGCGTGGGCACAAGGTTCCGGTCCCCGGCGACACGGGCGGTGCCGCGATGATCGTCGAGTTGCTGGTGAAACGTCTCGCCGACCTCGGGGTGGAGGTGCGCTACGAAACCGGCGCGCGGCAACTCGTCGTCGACGACGGCGCTGTCGCCGGAGTCGCGTGGCACAGCCCCGGCAGCGGCGACGGGGTGATCAGGGCTAAGGGTGTGGTCATCGCCGCGGGAGGGTTCGTGATGAACTCCGACATGGTCGCCGAGAACGTACCGTGGCTCACCGAGAAGCCGTATGTCCTAGGCAATACCTACGACGACGGCCTCGGACTCCGCATGGGCGTCTCGGTGGGTGCCGAACTCAAGCACATGGATCAGGCCTTCTGCACCGCACCTGTGTATCCGCCCGCCATTCTGCTGACCGGGATCGCGGTGAACAAGAACGGCGATCGCTTTGTCGCGGAGGACTCCTACCACTCACGGACGTCGAGTTTCGTTCTCGAACAACCAGATTCGACGGCATACCTGATCGTCGACGAAGCGCACATGAAGCGGCCGCGCATGCCGCTGGTGCCGTTTGTCGACGGCTACGAGACGATCGCGGAAGCCGAACAGGCGCTTGGCATTCCGACCGGAAAACTCCAGGCGAGCCTCGATCGGTACAACGAGAACGCCGCGCGCGGAGAGGACCCGGACTTCCACAAGGCACCCGAATACCTTGCGCCGCAGGACAAGGGGCCCTGGGCGGTCTTCGACATGAGCCTCGGTAAGGCGATGTACGCGGGGTTCACACTCGGCGGCATGGCAACCTCGGTCGACGGCGAGGTGCTCGACGCCGCCGGCGCCGCGATTCCCGGACTCTACGCAGCGGGCGCGGGCGCGGCGAACATCGCGCAGGACAGCAAGGGCTACGCCAGCGGAACACAACTGGGCGAGGGTTCGTACTTCGGACGCCGCGCCGGACGCCACGCCGCCGCGCTGCCCCACCGCTGATCGAGCCACCCCACCCGCCGACCGAGCTGCAACACCGCTGATCGAGCCGTTCCCGTTGATCGAGCCTGTCGAGATCACCCCACCCGCCGATCGAGCTGCACCCCCGCTGATCGAGCTTGTCGAGATCACCGCCGCGGCGTAAACCTCCGCAGGCGCAGGCTGTTCAGCACGACGAACACCGACGAGAACGCCATCGCGGCGCCCGCGATCATCGGATTGAGCAGCGCGGCCGCGGCGAGCGGAATCGCGGCGACGTTGTAGCCGAATGCCCAGAACAAGTTCTGCTTGATCGTCCGTAATGTCGCGCGCGACAACGCGATCGCGTCGAGCACCTTGTTCAGGTCACCGTCGACGACAGTCACGTCGCTGGCGGCGATCGCGACATCGGTACCGGTGCCCATCGCGATGCCGAGGTCGGCCTGCGCGAGCGCTGGTGCGTCGTTGATGCCGTCGCCGACCATCGCCACGGAGCCGCCCGACTGCTGTAGGCGTACGACCTCGGCAACCTTATCCTCCGGCCGCACATCGGAGATCACGGTGTCGATACCGACGATGTCGGCCACGTGCTGTGCGGCGCCCGCGTTGTCACCAGTCAACAGAACTGGTCGCAACCCCGCCTTCTTCATACGCGAAATCGCTTCGGCGGCAACCGGTTTCACCGTGTCCGACACCACGATGACACCGCGAGGTGTACCGTCGCGCAGCACGACGACGGGAGTGGCTCCCGCGGCCTGGGCATCGTCGATGGCACTGCGAAGCCCTTCGTCGAGTTCGACGTCGAGATGCGCAGGCCCGCTGACGGCGACGCTGCTCGTCCCGACCTTCCCCGACACACCGATGCCGTGAGCGGCGTCGAACTCGTCTACCTCTGGTACCGGAAGATCTTGTGCAGCAACGACAATGGCGCGGCCGATGGGATGTTCAGATCCCTTCTCCACCGCCGCGGCGAGGGTGGTGACCTCGTCTGCGGAGACCCCTGCTGCGGGGTGCACGGCGTCGACGCGCATCTCGCCGGTCGTCACGGTGCCGGTCTTGTCCAGCACGACGGTGTCGATGCGTCGGGTCTTCTCGAGCACCTCGGGGCCCGACAGCAGGATTCCGAGTTGCGCACCACGTCCGGTGCCGACCATCAACGCGGTCGGTGTCGCGAGTCCGAGCGCACAGGGGCACGCGATGATCAGGACCGAGACCGCCGCGGTGAACGCCGTCAGTACCGAACCGTCGACCCACCAGAAGATCAGTGCGCCAAGGGCAATGAGCATGACGGTGGGAACAAAGACGCCGGAGATCCGATCGGCGAGTCGCTGGACCTGGGCCTTACCCGCCTGCGCTGCCTCGACCATCCGGGCCATCTGCGCCAGCGCGGTATCGGAACCGACGTGGGTCGCACGAACCACGAGCCGTCCGCTCGTGTTGATCGTCGCACCGACGACGTCGTCGTCGACGGTCACCTCGACGGGCACGGATTCGCCTGTGAGCATGGACATGTCGACAGCGGAGACACCCTCGACGACCACTCCGTCGGTAGCGATCTTCTCGCCCGGACGGACGACGAACTCGTCTCCGACGGCGAGGTCTCCGATCGGGACCCGCACCTCACTGCCCGCACGTCGGATCACGACGTCCTTCGCACCGAGATCCATGAGCGCCCGAAGCGCGTCGCCCGCACGGATTTTGGCGCGTTTCTCCGCATAGCGTCCCGCGAGGATGAAGGTCGTGACGCCTGCCGCAGCCTCGAGATAGATGAACGACGCTCCCGCTCCGCGCTCGGGGAGAAGCTCGAATCCGTGTGTCATGCCCGGCATTCCGGCCATGCCGAAGAACAGGGCGTACAGCGACCATCCGAATGCGGCGAGAGTGCCCATCGACACCAGCGTGTCCATGGTCGCAGTGCCGTGCCGCAGGTTGCGCCACGCGGCGAGGTGGAACGGATAGCCGCCCCAAACGATCACGGGCGCAGCAAGAGTCAGCGACAGCCACTGCCAGTTGGTGAACTGCCATGCGGGCACCATCGCGAGGACGATGACCGGTATCGACAACAACGCCGAGATGATGAGTCGCTGACGCAACCCCCGCAGCTCGACGGCAGCGGGACTCGAATCGATCGCAGAAGCCTCGGCTCCGTCGTCCAATCCTGAATCAGACGACCCGCCAACAGCTTTCGGACGCACCGGCGTCGCAGTGTATCCGGCATCCTTCACCGTGGCGACGAGGGTGTCGACGTCGGCTGTGCCGTCGACCGTCGCCCTCTCGGTCGCGAAGTTCACCGTGGCGTGGACGCCGTCGAGTTTGTTGAGCTTGCGCTCGATGCGATTCGCGCACGACGCACACGTCATGCCGGTGATGTCGAGGTCGACGACGGTGGCCGGCCCCTCACCGTGCGTCGTGTACGTCGTGGACATGTCAGACCAGCTCGTATCCGGCTTCGGACACGGCGTCGGAGACCTCGTCGCGCGCGAGTTCGCGATCGCTGGAGATCTCGACGACGCCCGTCTCCAACGTCACGTCAACATTGTTCACGCCGGGGATCTCGCCGATCTCCTCGCGAACCGATGCGACGCAGTGGCCGCAGGTCATGCCGGTGACGGTGTAGGTGCTTGTGGTCATCGTATTCGGTTACCTTTCATGGTGGTTGATCGTCGTCAGTGTTGACTGCATCGACTTGGCTGGCCGCATCAGGACTTGACGAGCCGGGCGATCGCGGCCATTGCCTCGTCGACCTTCGCACGACCCGCGTCGTCACTCTCCTGCGCGGCGTGTACCACACAGTGGTTCATGTGCTCTTCGAGCAGGCCGAGTCCGACTGCCTGCAGGGCCTTGGTCATCGCCGACAACTGGGTGAGGATGTCGATGCAGTACTCCTCGTCGTCGACCATGCGCTGAAGCCCACGCGCCTGTCCCTCGATGCGTCGAAGACGCTTGAGGTAGTCGTCTTTGCGCGTGATGTATCCGTGCGCGTTGTGCTCGGCGTCTGTGTTGGCCCCGGCGTCCGGTGTCGCGTCTACGGTCATGGTCACTCTCCTCGTATACCCCTTACCGGTATACCAGGAATCGTCATGAAACGGTACCCCCCTAGGGTATATCGCGATCGGCCGCATGAGCGTCGGATCGCCATGCTCGCCGCGCCTCCATTCTTGACTGAATATTCAGTCAGGATCTACGCTGCCTAGAGGTCACCCGCGGGACCGAGTGCCAGGACGAGAGGAACCCCAGAAATGCGACGCCGTGCTTTTCTGCAGCTGTCAGCCACCGCGATCGGTGCTGCCGTGCTCGCGGCGTGCAGTGACGGCGACACCGCCGCGACGTCATCGGGCGAACGGCGGTCGGACGAGCGGCGATGGGTGATGCCAGACGAAGGTCAACGGCACACGCGAACGTGGATGGCCTTCGCCGCCGGCGAGGCGATCTGGGGCGCGCGGCTGGTGCCGGAGGTGCAACGTAACCTCGCGATGATCGCTACCACCATCTCCCGGTTCGAACCTGTGTCGATGTTGGTGTCGCCCGACGAGATGGGCGTGGCTCGAGAGTTGATCGGCGGAGCGAACGTCGAGTTGGTGGCGTGTCCCCTGGATGATCTCTGGATTCGTGACACCGGCCCGGTGTTCGTGAAAACGGATACCACCGCGGGTGGCGTGGATTTCAACTTCAATGGCTGGGGCGGAAAGCAAGACCACGGCCGCGACAGCAAGGTCGCAGATTTCGTCGCCCGACGCGGTGGCGCGGAGACGGTGCACACCGATCTCGTGCTGGAGGGCGGGGCGCTCGAAGTCGATGGTGAGGGCACCGCGATCATCACCGAGAGCTGCGTGTTGAACAACAACCGCAACCCCGGGTGGTCGAAGGCAGATGTCGAAGGCGAGCTCGATCGCCTACTCGGCGTGACGAAGGTGATCTGGTTGCCTGGGGTACGTGGCAAGGACATCACCGACGGGCACACCGACTTCTACGCCCGTTTCGCCAGTCCCGGAACGGTGGTCGCAGGACTGGAGACCGATCCCGAGTCATTCGACTATGACGTCACGCACCGCCATCTCGACATCCTGCATGCGGCGACGGACGCGCGCGGCCGACCACTGACGGTCGAACAACTCGAGAGCCCATCGAGTGTGCGTGAGCAGTTCGCCAGCGACGACTTCGCGGCCGGGTACATCAACTTCTACGTCTGCAACGGTGCGGTGATCGGTCCGCAGTTCGGGGCCTCCGACACCGATGCCGCCGCGAAGGACACGCTGCAACAGCTGTTCCCCGACCGTGAAGTGGTGCAGGTCAACATCGACGGCATTGCTGCCGGAGGCGGCGGAATCCACTGCGCCACTCAACAGCAGCCGGCCTGAACATCGGCGCCCACCAATCCTGCACCCGCACTCTGAGCGTGGGTCGATCTTCGGAGAAGAGATGTCTGACCGTCGAACCAGCATCCTGGAGGCAGCGGTGCGCGTCATCGCCGAACACGGCGTGCGCGGGCTGCGCGTAGCGCAGTTGAGCGCCGAAGCCGGGGTGTCGACCGCGCTGATCTATTACCACTTCACCGACCGCGACGGCATCCTGCGGGCTGCACTCGAATACATCAACGAGCGCGCTCAGGACTACACGACACCTAGCGCCGACTCCCACCCCCGGACACAGCTGGAGTCAATGCTGCTCGACGAACTGCAAGACACCGACGAGGTGCGCACCGCGAGCGTTGCCTGGGGCGAGCTACGAGCGAGCGCGGCGTTCACTCCCGCCCTCCAAGAACCTCTCCGGGCGAGCACCGCCGCCTGGGACCGAGACGTCGAAGACCTCATCACCCGAATCCCGGACGCCATCACCACTGACCCCGCCGCGACCGCTGCCCGGCTGACCGCATTGGTCGAAGGACTCAGCGAACGATGGCACAGCGGCTCCATCGAGCTGGCCCGCGCCCGTGACCTACTCCGAGGTGCCATCGAGCACGAAGTCGGACCCCGACAACCCGCGTGACGACAAACTGCCTGACTCAGAAACGCGCGCGCTGCAGTGCGTCGGCGAGCTTTGCCAATGCCGCGGCAACCTCACGCAGCGCGTCACTCACCGGATCGGGCTGAGCGCCGGATGCCGGACGACCACCCTGCAACGGGTCGACGTGTTGCTGCGGCGGTGACGGGGGCTGGGGTGATGCTGGCTGGGGTGATGGTGACTGGGGTGATGGTGGCTGCTCGACGGACCGCTGACCGGTCACGTCGAGAGCCTGGTGCCTGTTGGCTTGGAAGGCGGGCGTCGGCGGCGGTTCGGCGTTGGTCGATCGCCGCCCACCGCGATAGGCGTGTGCCGCAGCCGACTGCGTTGACCCAGAATGCGTTGACCCCGAATGCGACGACACCGACTGCTGCGCGGGTGGGGCCTCGCGGAGCGACGACCCGCGCGGATCGTCGAGCCGATGCGACCCGGCGTTACCCGCAGCGATCGGGAGATCGCCCGTCGACGGGCCACTGCGCTGTGGCTGGTCGGGGGTCCCGACGGGTTGCGGCGCAACCCCACCGGGCGCGCGTCGGACACCGCCGTTGCCAGGCACAGGGCTCGGCGCGTGCCCGTTAGACCGCGCATAGAAGTGCGGGCCGCCGTGTCCGTTGAAGAAGACGCAACGCGCTCCCTCGGGCGACGGCACCGGGCACGGATTGCGCTCGATGAGCGATTGCGCGCGGTCGTCGAAGTCATTCCATTCGAGCCAGAGCCGTCTGTCGCTCCGCGGTCGAGTACTCGCATCGGTGGCGTGATTACCCGCGTGTCCGGCTGCCAGTCGACACTGCAGCAGCCATTCCGACGACCCGCTCAAACCGAGCGCGCGACGTTCCTCCGCGGAGCACACAACCGTTGACCAGCAACCCTGGCCGTCCATACGGTCCTCCCATCGGCCCGAATACGCGCAGCTTGCGTGTGGCGACGACGCTACTCGCGATCGCACGGCACGTCACAGTCGGATCAACTGTGGTCACGGCATGCGGTGCGTCAATCGACCCACTCCCCGGCGTCAGTCTACGGAAGTGAGTGCTGGCACTTCTACCCCGACGGCGCAGACATCGCCGTCGATCAGTCGGAAGCGTGGCGAACTCTGTTCACCGGTCCCGTGAAGATCCGTAGCCGGGCATTGTTCGTCGGTGCGCACATGGCATCCGCGTGAGCTGGTCCGCGCCAGCGCGGCTGTCACGACGGCCCGCGCGGCCAATGTCAGCGCGGCATCTTCGACGTCGCGCTGCGTTGCGACGACCCGCGGACTCGCGTCGTCGAGCAGCGCCGCGACGCGCCCGAGTCCCTCCGCGTTCCGTCGCAATCCGACGAAGCGCGACATCGCATTTTGCAGCGCCTCTCGGTCCACTACGTGCTCGACACCCGCATCGACATCACCAAAAGACGTGGTGTCGACAGCACCATCAGCCCTGGCCAGCGCTGCGACGTCGGCCGCGCGCACGCCCACCACCAGCCCCTCGAGCAGCGAGTTGGATGCCAGCCGGTTGGCGCCATGCAGTCCCGTTCGGGCGACCTCTCCTGCGGCAAGTAGCCCCGCGACGCTGGTGCGCCCGTGTGCGTCGGTGACGACGCCACCGCACTGATAGTGGGCGCCCGGCACCACCGGGATGCGCCCGTCCGCGGGGTCGAGGCCCGCTGCGCGCAGTCCGGCGTTGACCGTCGGGAATCGTGTGACAAAGTCGTCGATCGCCGAGATGTCGAGGTACACGCACGGATGTCCGGTGCGTTCCATCGCAGCCGTCACGGCGTTGGCGACGACATCGCGCGGTGCGAGATCGCCGAGCGGATGGACGCCCTCGGTCACCGACTTTCCGTCGACGTCGACGAGGCGTCCGCCCTCACCGCGGATGGCCTCCGTGACCAGCGTGCGCCGACCTCGCGCTCCCGGCGTGTAGAGCATCGTCGGATGGAACTGCACGAACTCGAGGTCGGCAACGTCGGCGCCCGCGCGAAGTGCGAGCGCCAGGCCGTCTGCAGTGGCACCCGCCGGGTTGGTGGTCGCGGCGAAGAGGTGTCCGCTGCCACCCGTCGCGAGCAGCACCGTCGGGGCGTGCACCACTCCCGGTCCATCCGCGCCGAGGTACGCGACGCCGACGGCCCGCTCGTTCGTGGTGAGTACGTGGGTGACGGTGCAGTCGTCGAGGACCCGCACGTCGCCGCGTCGAATCACGGTGGCGACGGCCGCCGAGAGTGCCTGCTGGATTTGCGCGCCCGTGGCGTCGCCGCCGGCGTGGATGATCCGACGCACACTGTGTCCGCCCTCGCGCGTGCGGGTGAGCCGACCCGAAGCATCACGATCGAACTGCGCACCCCATCCGAGCAGGCGCGACACCGCAGACCATCCGTCCGCGAGGATCTCGCGCGAGATCTCGGGATCGCCGAGCCCCGCACCGGCGACCAGCGTGTCGTGCAGGTGCAAGTCGACGCTGTCGTCGGCGCTGTCGGGCGCGACCACCGCGACGCCGCCCTGGGCGTAGTACGTCGAGGTGCTGTGCTCGACCGGCGCTCCATGTTGAGCTGGCCCGGCATGCTCGACCGGCCCGGCATGTGCACGCGATTCAGGGCTGTAAGCAGCACCTTTGTTGCAGATCACCACGCGCAGCCCGAGCTCCGCTGCGCGCAGTGCGGCGGTCAGCCCCGCGACCCCCGCCCCGACCACGACGAGATCGGCCACGAGATCGGCACGTGTGAGATCGAGCGCCATGTGCGTGCTCCTTCGCCGAACGGTGTTTCGACCGCTGGGTGTTTTCAACCCGAGCGTTTTCGACCCACAGTCGAAAACCCTCCCCGAAGACTACGCCGACATTCGCGGTTCGTGTAGATCGGCTCGACGTAGGAGTTGGGCATTGAGGGCGACGATGATCGTCGACAACGACATCAGCAACGCTCCGACCGCCATCGGGAGCACGAACCCGATCGGCGCAAGGATGCCGGCTGCGAGCGGCACCGAGATGATGTTGTACCCGGCGGCCCACCAGAGGTTCTGCTTCATCTTGCGGTACGCCTTGCGTGAGAGTTCGATCGCCGACACGACGGTCCGCGGGTCGTCACCGGCGAGCACGACGCCCGCCGACCCGATCGCCACGTCGGTGCCCGCGCCGATCGCGATACCGACATCGGCGCGCGCGAGGGCAGGCGCGTCGTTGACTCCGTCGCCGACGAAGGCAACGGTGTGGCCCTGCTTCTGCAGGTCGGAGACGATCTGCTCCTTGTCTTCCGGCCGTACCTGCGCGTGCACCTCCGTGATGCCCACCGCCTTGGCCACCCGGTCGGCGACGTCCCGGGCATCACCGGTAATCATCACCGATTCGATGCCGCGGTCGCGGAGCTCGGCGACGGCCTGGGCCGATTCGGGACGCGGTTCGTCGGCGAGTGCGATCACTCCGACGACCTCGTCGTCGATCATGACGTACAGCACCGTGTTTCCCCGAAGGTCCCGTGCAGCAGAGGCGAGATCATCTGGGACAGCGACATTTTCGACGAGCCTCGGACCGCCGACGGACACCTGCCGACCGTCGACGACAGCGCGCACACCCGTTGCGGCGTGCGTACTGAAATCCTTCGACGACGCTGTGCGCACACCCTCGTCCTGCGCGGCGCGCACGATGGCGCGAGCGAGCGGGTGCTCGCTCTGCAATTCGGCCGACGCTGCGAGACCGAGAAGCTCGTCCTTCGAATACCCCTCGCGCGCAACGATATCGTTCACCTCGGGCCGTCCACGAGTAAGCGTTCCGGTCTTGTCGAAGCAGACGACGTCGATTTGCCGAAGGGTTTCGAGCGCGATCCGATTGGTGACGAGCACACCCATCCGGGCGGCACGTTCGGTGGCGATCGAGACCACCAGCGGTATCGCGAGTCCGAGTGCGTGCGGGCACGCGATGACCAGCACCGTGATCGTGCGGATGACTGCGTCCTCGGGTTGTCCGATCGCCGTCCAGATGATGGCGGTCAGCGCCGCGGCGCCAAGCGCGAACCAAAAGAGCCAGCCCGCAGCACGATCGGCGAGTCGTTGCGCACGCGACGTCGAATTCTGCGCTTGCGCAACGAGACGCTGGATGCCCGCGAGCGTCGTGTCGTCGCCGACAGCTCTGACCCTCACCGTGATCGCCGAGTCGGCGGTTACCGTTCCGGCGACCACCTTGTCGCCGACCTTGCGGGTGACGAGATCAGACTCTCCGGTGATCATCGACTCGTCGAGTTCTGCTGTGCCGTCGATGATTACACCGTCCGCGGGAACCCTGCCGCCTGGACGCACGATCACCACGTCGCCCTGGACAAGGTCGGCCGGGGCGACCGTCTCGGTCTGCCCACCACCTGGATCGCCGACGACGCGCTCGGCTTCGTCCGGCATCAATGATGCGAGCGAATCGAGTGCCGACGTGGTCTGCGCGATCGAGCGCATCTCTATCCAGTGCCCGAGCAGCATGATGACGATGAGAAGTGCCAGCTCCCACCAGAAGTCGAGATCGTGAGGGAGCAGGTGAAGCGACGCACCCCACGACGCGACGAATGCGACCGTGATCGCCAGCGCGATGAGGGTCATCATTCCGGGTGTGCGCGAGCGAAGTTCGCTCACGGCACCGGTCAGGAACGGCCGTCCGCCCCAGAGGTACATGACCGTGCCGAGCACCGGCGAGATCAGTCGCACCGCGTTGTCGGGGACGGTGTAGCCGACGATCGACCCGAACATCGGCGAGGCCACGACCACCGGAATCGCGATCACGCACATGATCCAGAACAACCGTCGGAACATCGCGACGTGGTCCATATGACCGTGCGCCCCGTGGCCCATCTCCCCGTGGCTCATGTGCTCGTCGTGGCGCGGTGCTGCGCCCTCAGTCGTGTGCCGGTGCGGTTCCATGACCCCGTTATACCCCCCTAGGGTATGCAGCGCCACCTCATATATGTGCACATATGCGCACATATTGTTACCATCGTGCTGTGCGGGCATTCACCTATCCGACCTTCCGTCGGCTCTACGGCGCGCAGGTCGTGTCACTGCTGGGCACCGGCCTGCTCACCGTGGCGTTGGGTCTGCTCGCCTACGACCTCGCAGGTCCCGACGCCGGACGTGTCCTGGGCACCGCGCTCGCCGTGAAGATGGTCGCGTACGTCGTCATGGCCCCGGTGATGCGCGCCCTCGTCGCTGCCCTGCCGGCCTCACGGGTGCTCGTCGGCGCCGACCTCGTACGTCTCGGCATGGCCTGCTGCCTGCCATGGGTCGGCCACGTCTGGCAGATCTATCTGCTGGTGTTCGCGTTGCAGACCGCATCGGCGACCTTCACACCGACCTTCTCGGCAACCATCGCGCGCGTGGTCGACGACGGCGACGACTACTCGTCCGCCGTCGCGGCATCGCGGATCGCCTACGACCTCGAATCCGTCGGCAGCCCACTGATCGCGGCGGCACTGCTGACCGTCGTGTCGTACTCGACGCTGTTCGTCGGCACCGCGCTCGGCTTTGCCGCGTCCGCTGTCCTCGTCCTCTCGTGCCGCAGAGACATCAACCGCAGCAGCATCAACGAAAGGCCCACCTCCACCTCCACCTCCGCCGAGAGCTTCGCCCGCCGAACCTTCGCGGGTTGTCGAATCATGCTGGCGCG
This sequence comes from Gordonia sputi NBRC 100414, assembly GCF_000248055.1. GTDB lineage: Bacteria > Actinomycetota > Actinomycetes > Mycobacteriales > Mycobacteriaceae > Gordonia > Gordonia sputi. The sequence goes on from NZ_BAFC01000025.1 coordinate 26,719, forward strand.
CGGTGTATTTCGCGGCGTGTTGTGGGTCAACGTTGTCGTCGCCGCGGCAACCGCACTGGTCATGGTCGGCACCGTGGTCTTCGTTCGAGCCGACCTCGGAGGTTCCGCGACCGCGGTTGCGGTGGCCTTCGCCGCGTTCGGCGCGGGGTCGATCGCCGCGGCGATCCTCGGGCCGCTGATCTTCTGACGAGCCGGAACCTCACGACCGATGCTGGCCTGTGCCCTCGCCTGCGTGATCGGCGTTGCGGCGATGGCGGCGTGGCTGGGCGCGTCGTCGTACATCTCGTTGCTCGCACTCTGGGCTGTGCTCGGTGCCGCGACGTCGATCATCTCGACCGGTACCGCGCGCCTGCTGCGCGATCACAGCACCGACGCCGACCGCGACGACGTGTTCACCGCACAGTTCTCGCTCTCACACGCCGCGTTTCTGGTGACCTATCCCCTCGCGGGCCTCGGCGCGTCGACCAGCGGGCAAGCGGTGTGCGCTCTCGTGCTGTCGGCGCTCGCGCTGCTCGGACTCGTCGGCGCTGCGTACAGCTGGCGACCGGTCAGTACCACCCGAACAGCGACCACCCGAACAGCGAACACACGGCCGGCGAACCTACGTATGCACCCGCGGATCTCACTTACGATGAATCGAGCAACCGCAACCGCAGACGAACGGTGATCACCGCCGATGAAACAGGCAGCCACCCCTGCCCCGAGCCTCGAGCACCGGGTCAGCCCCGACCCGGAACTCCTCGGCACCTCAACAGCACTGTTCACCATGCTGTCCGATCCCACGCGGCTACACATCCTCTGGCTGCTGCGCGACGAAGAGCGTGATGTCTCAGCCCTGACCGAGGCTGTCGGGGCCTCGCGGACCGCTGTCAGCCAGCACCTGGCCAAGCTGCGCTTCACCGGGCTCGTCGACACACGACGCGAGGGGCGTCGAATCATCTACCGCCTGCGCGACGGCCACGTCGGAAGGGTCATCGCGGAGGCTCTCAACCACGCCGACCACCGGGTCTCGGGCGAGCCGGAGCACGGCTGACGCGAGGCCAGACACCTCGGCCGTTTGCACGTCATGTCCGATTCCCGACTTCGACCTCCTACACTGGGCGCGATGCGAGAACCGGCAAGCACGACGAGCAGGGGGGGAACATGGACAGCACAGTTGACGACGGTCGCCGCGCACGTCTGCGCCCGGCGTCGCCAATCGCCGAGGTCACGCGCCTGGGAGTGACCACCGCCCACGCAACTCTTGGCGTCGGCAAATTCCTCCTCGACACCGCATTCGACGCAGCGCACCTGCGTGCACCGAGTGGCAAGCGCGCGGCCGCGCAAGTGCGTGCGACCTTCGAGCACCTGGGCCCCACCTACGTGAAACTCGGCCAGCTCATCGCGTCGAGCCCCGGCGTTTTCACCGAGACGTTGGGGTCGGAGTTCGAATCGCTCCTCGACAGCGTTCCGCCCGCCGACCCCGACGCGATCCGGCAGGTCTTCATCGACGAGATCGGCAGCGCACCCGAGGACGTCTTCGCCGAGTTCGACCCCGTGCCGATCGCATCGGCGTCCATCGCCCAGGTCCATACCGCGACGCTGCACAGCGGCGACGAGGTCGTCGTCAAGATCCAACGTCCCGGAATCGCCGAACGCCTCGCGCCCGACGTCGCGATCCTCGAACGGCTCGCGGGCCTCGCCGAGATCTCCGAGTACGGCCGGATGTTGTCGGCGCGGCACGTCGTCGAAGATTTTGCCGACGGTCTCGACGCCGAGCTCGACTTCCGCAACGAGGCCGACGCCATGCGCGAATGGTACGAATGTCTCAAACCCGGACAGTTCGGTGATCGCGTTCGCGTTCCCCAGGTCTACGACGACCTGACAACCCCGCGCGTCATGACGATGGAACGCATCTACGCCACCCGCATCGACGACGCCGCTGCTGTGCGCGCCGCGGGGCACGATGGGGTCGCGCTGTGTCGAAACCTGTTGCTGTCGCTGCTCGAGTCGGCGTTTCACGGCGGCTTGTTCCACGGCGACCTCCACGCGGGCAACGTCCTCGTCGACGCCGACGGCCGCCTGGTGCTGCTCGACTTCGGGATCGTCGGACGCTTCACACCACGAACCCGACGCATCCTGCGTCAGCTCGTCGTCGACCTGATCGTCCGCAACGACTACGAATCGGCGGGTCGCGCCATCTTCCTGCTGGGAGCCGTCCGCAACCCCGGTTCGACGACCCAGGGCGGGGCTGACATTCGCAAGATCACCACACCGCTGTCGACCACGGATCTCGGCGACATGAGCTACACCGACCTCGGGCGACAACTCGCCGCGGTCGCACGCGCGCACGACGCCCGATTGCCGCGGGAGTTGGTACTCGTCGGAAAGCAACTGCTCTATGTCGAGAAGTACATGAAGCTGCTGGCACCGCGCTGGAAGGCGATGTCGGACGCGGAGATCTACGGCTACATGGCCGGAATCATGAAGGAAGCCGAACGGGACCGGCGTGCCGATCGAACCGGCATGGGCTGATACCCGGTGGCCGACCATTAGGGTGAGAGCGTTGACCGTGGCCTGCTCGTCGACACGATGCACCGGGCCCGAACCGCACAGGAGTCGAGAATGAGACGAGTTTGGCTGGCGCTGCTGGCATTCCTCGGGGTTGCTTGCATCACCGCGGCGATCGCCATCCCGGCGTTCCTGGTGCCACAGTTGCGCGTGGTGCCACTCGATCTCGACATCACATCCGACGCGTCGACAGTCCCAGCCGACGGCTCGGCCGGTGAACGCTTCCCCGCGGTCATCTTCGATCGCTGCTCGATCTCCCAGCCCAAGGCCCGCACACTCGACGCACATCTGACGCAGCAGCGTCGGAGCGTGATCATCGAGCCGTCGGACAAGCGACAGGCGACGGTGCAGTCCGCGCAGACGGTTCAGATCGACCGCATCCGCGACGCCGATGGCAAGGAGACAACACCGCCCGCTCCCCGCGCCGAAGGCGACCTGAAATGCGACGACGGTCTGCTCACCGCGACCATCGACCGGGTATCGGTCAACCGCAAGACGTCGGTGCCCAACGGAACCGTCAGCTCGCTGCAGCTCGAGGCGGCACCGGAGGGCGTGAACGTCGAGGACGTGTCTGTCCAGTTGCCCGACCGTAAGGGCTTCCAGTACAAGTTCGGCTTCAACGTCAAGAAGCGCTCGTACCTCTATTACGACCTCAACACCCGGCAGGACCAGCCCGCCAAGTACGTCGGCGAGAAGACCTTCAACGGGGTCAAGACCTACGAGTTCGTCTCCGAGGTTCCCGAGACCGACCTCTCGTCGCTGCCCAACGCACAGGGTGAGGCCGCGCTGGGCACGATGCTCACGATGCCCGCCAAGTGGTGGGGCATCTCCGGTCGCGGCGTGAAGCCCGACGACAAGATCACGATGCACCGCTACGCGTCGGCGACCCGCCACGTCTTCGTCGAGCCCGAGACCGGCACGATCGTCAACGGTCGCGAAGATCAGCGTCAGTACTTCAAGTCGCCCGACCAGAGCGACGGGACGCCCGCGCCGGTTCGCGACTTCAAGCTCGACGCACTGAAGGCAACCTTCCAGTGGTCGGACACGACGGTCACCGCGCAGGCCGATCGTGCCCACCACTACATGAATCTGCTCAAGATGGGCGGATTCTGGTTGCCGCTCATCCTCGGCATCATCGGCGCGCTGCTGCTGCTCGCATGGATTCTGATCATCTGGCGGACCCGCAACACCTCTGACAAGAACCTCGAGAGCCCCGACGTCTACGACGACGAGCCCGGCTACGTCGACGACCGCGACTCCGGTCGTGGCAAGGGCGCCGCAACGACGACAGCGCTCGCCGGAACAGCGGCAGGAGCAGGCCTTGCGGGCCGCAACCGCCATGCTGCACCCGAGAACACCGACGATGCCGCGACGACGACGATCGGTGCGGCCGAGACCGAAACGTACGCCGACGAGGACGACGACGCCTACATGTGGGATCGTCCGACTCAGCGCATCCCACGCGTCGAGGGGCCCGCGGCCTCCGACGCTGAGGAGGGCGACGACCAGCCGACCCGCCAGGTGCCCGCGGTCGATGAGGACTCGTCGGACGACACACCCCGCTCCGCGCTGGACGAGGCCCGCGCCTTCCGACGCCGCGGCACGCAGGACTCGGGCGAGTAGGACAACCCGAGGCCACTTCTCTCGCTGGTTGAGCGGCGGCGAGCGCAGCGAGTAGCCGAGTCGAAACCACCACCCCCCGCTGGTCGGGCTGGCCCGCCTTTACCGCTGGTTGAGCCCGCCCGCCTTAGCGCTGGTTGAGCCCTCCCGCCTTCCCGCTGGTTGAGCGGCCGCGAGCGAAGCGAGCAGCCGAGTCGAAACCACTCACCCGCTGAGCTGAGCCGCCTTAGCGCTGGTTGTGCCCTCCCGCCTTCCCGCTGGTTGAGCGGCCGCGAGCGAAGCGAGCAGCCGAGTCGAAACCACTCGCCCGCACCCACACCCCACCCACACAAACGACGAGGGCCGGCGATCAATCCGATCGCCGGCCCTCGTCGTGTTCAGTTGTTCAGCTACCTGGCCGCGGCTCAGAAGAACGCGGGGCGGAACGTGGTGTTCCACGACTGGCGGAAGTTCTCCTGCCAGTAGTCCCACCAGTGGTCGCCGTCGGGGGTGACGTGCGTGGTGAGCTTGACGCCCGGGACCACTGCGACGCGCGGAATGTAGAGCCGCGTGCTGACCGATGCGGCCACCTCGAGCGGAACCATCTGCGAGAACTTGACCGGGTTGAAGTTCGCGCTGCTCGGGTTGATCGAGCTGTCGAACTTGCTGCCGAGACCGGTGCCCGACGACAGGTACACGTAGTGGCCCGCGAGGTTGTTGGCACTCAGGAACGGATCATTCTGGAACCACTCGCCTGCCGGAAAGAAGCCCCACATGTTGTTGGGGTCGCCGCCCATGGTCGCAACCGACGCCTGGATGCCCTGCGTGAAGCCGGGGAAGGTGACGGTCGGGTAACCGCTGTAGGACGCGACCGCCTTGTAGAAGCCCGGGTGCCGCGACGCGAGGTTCAGCGCCGACGTTCCCGACATCGACAGACCGGCAATTCCGTTACGTCGGTTGTCGGAGTTGTGGTTCTTCTTCATGTACGCGGGAAGTTCGCGCGTCAGGAACGTCTCCCACTTGTTCACGCCCAGCTTGGGGTCGGGACGCTCCCAGTCGGTGTAGAAGCTGCCGCCACCACCGAAGGGGATGACCAGGTTGGTGCCCTTGCCGGCCATGAAGCGGTCGGCGCCGGTGTTGTTCTGCAGCCAGCCGCTGGTGTTGTTGGGCGCACGCAGACCGTCGAGGAGGTAGAGGGTGGGCTTGGGACCTCCGCCGCCACCGTCGACGATGCGAACCGGGATGTTCTTGTGCATCGATGCGGAGTACACGTATTCGGTCTGGCCGGCCGCGTGGGCTTCCGGGGCCACGGCCATGGTCAGGCCGCCGAGCGCCGCCATGGCGCCCACAGCGGCAACGAGGCGCTTGCGCGCACGAGTCAACATATGAGAAAAGTCCTTACGATCTTGACCCGGACGGGCCTCGTTCATACGGGCAGGAAATGGGGCCAGCGGCCTTGCCGACTGAGTTGGTCCCCAACGCGACAGAGTGTAACGGCTGCATAACGCAGCAGCAAAAGGTACATCGACCCTTGACCGTCGGTTGAGACACGCAGATGATCATTACCCACGTCACACGCACGGTCCATACCTGCGCAGCGTCAACTAGGTCACAGGGCACTCAGTTGTCACATGTCGGTTGTCACATCTCGATACCCGTCGGCGCTACCTCACCGGAGACCCCGGGGATAGGGTCGTCCCATAAGCAGGACATATCGAGGAAGGCTCTCGTGAACACAGCGCATGTGGATGCAGGACAAGCCGACGCCATCGTCGTCGGGTCCGGCCTGGCCGGACTCGTCGCCACCTACGAACTCACCAAGGCGGGTCGTCGGGTGATCGTCGTCGACCAGGAGAACCGCAACAACCTCGGTGGACAGGCGTTCTGGTCGCTGGGTGGCCTCTTCCTCGTCGACACTCCCGAACAACGTCGACTGGGCATCCACGACTCCGCAGAGCTGGCGCTGCAGGACTGGATGGGCTCTGCGGGCTTCGACCGCGACGACGAGGACTACTGGCCTCGACAGTGGGCTCGCGCCTACGTCGACTTCGCAGCCACGGAGAAGCGTCAGTACCTGCACGATCTCGGTCTGCGCATCACACCGGTCGTCGGCTGGGCAGAACGCGGCGGCGGATTTGCCGACGGCCACGGCAACTCGGTACCGCGCTTCCATCTGACCTGGGGCACCGGACCCGAGGTGGTTCGTGTCTTCGCCGAGCCTGTGCTCGACGCCGAGCGCCGCGGACTCGTCGAGTTCCGCTTCCGGCATCGCGTCGACGAGATCGTCGTCGAAGACGGCACTGCTGTCGGTGTGCGCGGGTCAAAGCTCGCCCCGACCGCTGCCGGCCGCGGCGAGGCGTCGAACCGCGATGAGATCAGCGACTTCGAGATCCGCGGCGGTGCGGTCATCGTCACGACCGGCGGCATCGGTCACAACCACGAACTGATACGCAAGAACTGGCCGACGGAGCGCCTCGGACCCGCCCCGAAGACGATGATCTCCGGTGTCCCCGCCTACGTCGACGGTCGCATGCTCGGCATCGCCGAGGAAGCAGGCGCAAGTCTGGTCAACCGCGACCGCATGTGGCACTACACCGAGGGCATCCACAACTGGGATCCCATCTGGCCCGATCACGCCATCCGCATCATCCCCGGGCCGTCGTCGCTCTGGCTCGACGCCAACGGCAATCGACTCAAGCCGCCCAACTTCCCCGGCTTCGACACCAATTCGACGATGCGCGAGATCCTCGCGACCGGCTACGACTATTCGTGGTTCATCCTGACGCAGTCGATCGTCGAGAAGGAGTTCGCACTGTCGGGTTCGGAGCAGAACCCCGACATCACCGACAAAGACCTGAAGTTCGCCGCGAAGAGCCGTTTCGCGAAAGGCGCGCCCGGTCCTGTCGAGGCCTTTTTGAAGAACGGCAGCGACTTCGTCGTCGCCGATAATCTCGCAGAACTCGTCGCGGGCATGAACGAGATCACCCGCGGACCCAAGCTCGATCTGCAGCATGTCGAGCGCGTGATCTCGGCCCGCGACAACGAGATCGACAACAAATTCTCCAAGGACGCGCAGTTGATGGCGATCACCAACGCGCGCCAGTTCCTCGGCGACAAGATCGTGCGTGTGGCCAAGCCGCACAAGATCCTCGACCCTGCACACGGGCCGCTGATCGGGGTGCGACTGAACATCCTGACGCGAAAGACGTTGGGGGGTCTGGAGACCAACCTCGAGTCGGCCGTGATGCGACCCGACGGTTCGGTCTTCGACGGCCTCTACGCCGCGGGCGAGGTCGCCGGATTCGGCGGCGGCGGTGTGCACGGTTACAACGCACTCGAGGGAACGTTCCTCGGCGGCTGCATCTTCTCGGGCCGCGCCGCCGGGCGAGCGGTCGCGCGGGGCGCGGCCAACACGGAGCCACAAGCGTCGTAGACAACCATGTGTGCCTGACCTGAGTTTCGTAAGGACACACTTTCACCGGCGCGGATTGCGCGCTGCACTAGAGTGAAAACCGTGCCCGTACCGCAGACGATCCTGACACGCAAGACAAAGCACGCGTTGTTCCTCGTCCTGACGATCAACGCGGGTGGCGAGGACGCCGTCCGGGGAATGTTCGACGTCCTCGGGTCGCGCATCAACTCCGTATCGTCCCGAGCGCCCGAGCAGGCGCTCGCGGGCATCGTGTCGATCGGCTCGGATGCGTGGGACCGCCTGTTCGCAGGCAATCGCCCCAAGTCGCTTCGACCCTTCGTCGAGTACGCGGGCGATGTCCACACGGCCCCTGCGACTCCCGCCGACCTGCTGCTGCACCTCAAGGCCGACGCGATGGACCTCTGCTACGAGCTCGGCCGCATGTTGATGAGCGAACTCGGCGACGCCGTGACGGTCGTCGACGAGGTGCACGGCTTCCGCTACTTCGACCTACGCGACCTCATCGGCTTCGTCGACGGCACCGAGAATCCCGTCGGCCAGGCTGCGATCGACGCGATCACCGTCGGCGACGAAGACCCCGCGTACGCGGGCGGTAGCTACGTCGCCATCCAGCGCTATGTCACCGACTTCAAGGAATGGGATTCGATCTCGGTCGAAGACCAGGAGGCGGCGATCGGGCGCACCAAACTCGACAACATCGAGATGTCCGACGACGTGAAACCGACCAACTCGCACATCGCGCTCAATGTGGTCAACGACGTCAATGGCGAGCAGATCGACGTCGTCCGCGACAACATGCCCTACGGCGAGGCCTCGGGCATCGGCGACTCCGGCACCTTCTACATCGCGTACTCCTCGGCGCCCGACGTCACCGAAGAGATGCTGCGCAAGATGTTCATCGGCGATCCGCCCGGAAACTACGACAGGCTGCTCGACTTCACGACCGCCGTGACCGGGGCACAGTTCTTCACCCCGACCGTCGATTTCTTCGACGACCTCCCCGACGCCCCAGCCGCCGCCGAATCGGATTCCGACGACGACGCTCCCCACGATGTGCCCGCACCCGCACCGGTCACGCTCGACGCCGCATCGCCGGTTCCGCCACCCGAGCCGACCGACCCCGGCGACGGGTCGCTGGGAATCGGATCGCTGCGCTCCTCGTGAATCACCCGCAACCTTCTGCCTGACAACACAACTCGCCAACACAACCCGCCACCGACTACCAGGAGACGCACCATGAACAATCTGCATCGCGAACTCGCCCCCATCTCCGCGTCCGCCTGGGAGGCCATCGAAGAAGAGGCAGCGCGGTCGTTCAAGCGCAACATCGCGGGCCGTCGACTCGTCGACGTCAAGGGACCACTCGGACTCGAGGCGTCATCGGTCACCCGTGGCCACCGCACCAAGATCGACGCCCCCGCCGATGGCATCCAGGCGTTCAAGCGCAGCGTGCAGCCGCTGATCGAACTCAAGGTGCCGTTCACCGTCACGCGCGAGGCCATCGACGACGTCGACCGTGGCGCGGAGGATTCGGACTGGGATCCGGTGGTCGACGCCGCACGCGAGCTCGCGCTGGCCGAAGACCGCGCGATCTTCGAGGGATATGCCGCCGCCGGCATCTCGGGCATCCGCGCCGAGGCCACCGCGACACCGATCCCGCTGCCCGAGGACGTGCGTGACTACCCCGAGGCGTTCAGCGCGGCCCTCTCGACGCTCAAGCTCGCGTCGATCGACGGGCCCTACTCCATCGCGCTCTCGGCCGATGTGTACAACCTCGTCAACGAGACGTCGAATCACGGCTATCCGGTCCGCCAACACATCCAGCGTCTGATCGACGGCGAGATCGTGTGGGCACCCGCCATCACCGGAGCGTTCGTATTGTCCACGCGCGGAGGTGATTTCGAGCTGACCATCGGTCAGGATGTCTCGATCGGCTACGACTCTCACGACGCCGACGTGGTGAACTTGTACTTCCAGGAGTCCTTCACCTACCTCACCTACACCGGTGAAGCGGCAGTCGCGTTGACGTCCGCCTGACCGGAATCGCTCCTGTCGAGTTGACTGGTGCGAACCGATCGACTCCGGGGGTCAGTCCGCGCAGCAGTGCCCCTTGGGTCCGGAGGGGACATCGAGCGACGGATTCCGGTCGAAGAAACCTATCGGCTTGAGCTTGAATCCGGCGTAGTCGACCGGCATGACCGGCGAGTCCTCGGGTCGCGGGAAGTGGGTGAGGCCGAAGGTGTGCCACAGCACGACGTCCTCACCTTCGATGTCGCGGTCGGCAGCGACGTAGGCCGGTAGACCGGCGTCGCCTGGGTGCTGGTTCACGTAGTCGCCGGCCGGATACCGCTGCGCTGCATCGTATTGCGTGACCCACAGATGTTTGGTCGCGAATGCGGCCCGCTTCGCGATGGAGCTCTGCGGGTCTGCCAGCAAGCTCGGCTGCCCTTCGGGATGAAGGGCATACCCGACGTCCTGACCGAGCCTGTTCTGTTTGTCGGGGTTTGTGATGTGCCAGACCCTTGCCTTGAGGTTGTCCGCGCTGCGCATGGCCTCGGACTCGGTGCGCAGTGTGGTCTTCTGAGCCCGGAATGCGTTGCCCCACGGGTTGTCCGGGCCCATCGGGACGGGCACCGCATCCACCTCGGTGACGGTGTTGCGGTTTCCGTCGACGGCCATGTCGAGTCGCGCCGAGAACAGATGTTGGTGGAACGGCGCACCGAGGTCGGGTGCCATCTCGGTGGAAAAACCGTCGGGTCCGCGGTGGGCAGAGGTGAACACGATACCGGTGGCCTTCGCCTCGAGTTCGATCGTGCCGTCGAGGTAGAGGTCCCAGTAGAAGCCGTAGTCATAGTTGCCGATGGTGAGGAAGAACGAGATGACGAGTCGTCGGGAGCGTCGGGTCTCGGCCATCCCGTTGAACATGTCGGTGTGCTTCCACAACACGCTATAGTCCTCCTCGTGCAGGCAGATCGCATTCTTCATGACCCGCGGATTGCCCTGTTCGTCGGCGATGGTCACGTCGAAGTAGGTGATGTCGCCGAGGCAATCACAACCGAGTTCGAGAGCGTTGGTGTACCGGCCGAACAGATACTCGCCTTGATCGAAGTAGTTCTGCCAGTACCGAACCGGTGACGGATCGGCGTAGGGCACCACCATCTCGGCGATCGATGCCCGATAGATGACCGGCCGCTGCTCATCGCCGTCGCGCACCGAGAGCTGGTGCAGTGTCAGGCCCTCACGAATGTCGAATCCGAAGCGGAAAGTCCAGTCCGCCCAACTGATCTGGTTTCCCTCGACGGTGAAGCTCGGACCCTCGGGCTGGGTGATCTCGATCGGCTTGAGGTCGGCGCGGGTCGGCACGGCATGCGGGGCAGCATTCCACTCGCCGCGTTCGGCGGGCACGGGCAAGGTGATCTCGTCGATCACCTTGAGTACCTTGCGGCCGGTGAGGTCGACATAGGCGACGACGCCGTCGATCGGATGCGCCCACGGCAGGTCGGCCTGGTCGGACTGGTAGAACGCGAGGACTCGGACGATCCGGTGACCGACCTCGTCCTCGTGGCCGAACACGCCCGCCGACAACGGGACCGCGCGCACGTTGGCCGGCTCGAGGTCGCGCTTACTCATCGCGGCCAGCCAGTCGTCGGAAGCGAGAAGGTATGCCTCGATGTCCGCGAACTCCTCGTCCAGAATCGGCACCTGCGCCTCGGTCGCGGCGTCGATCATGGTGCGCTCGAGCACCTTTGCCTCGGTCAAAGACACCAGCAAGCTGCTGCCCGTCCCGGTGTCACGGTCGAGGAGGAGCACACGAGCCTGCCGAACGATCTCGTCGCCCGCCCGGTAGGCGAGCACGACGTCCTTGGCCCGTTCGTCGAGGGTCACGAACACGAAGCGGGTGTGCTCGCTCAGCAGCCCGGCTTCGTCGACGATGCCGCGGACCGCGGTGATCTCGGCGGCCGACAGTGGGGTCAACGGGTGGTCCGGGCTGGATTGGCCGATCGCCTCGGGGGCGGTGGTGACAGCGGTACTCATGGGCGTTTCTCCTTCGAATAATAGTGTGCAGTAACGGGATTCAGTTGTCGGACGAGGTGAGGTGATGGCCGCGTGCGGCCTGGTAACCGCGACCATTGCGCCCGCAGCGAAGGCCGCGACGAGCAGGACTGCGATGATGACGGCGAGGGTGTCCGAGCCGCCGACGAGCAACGGGAGATTCAGCGCGGTCAGCACGAGGAGCGCGGCGAGACCGAGCAGGCCGAGTCCCGGTGCGATGAGGGTTTGCCACGGCCGGGTGTCCTTGCGGGTGCGCCGGAAGTAGACGATCACCGCGGCCGAGGTCAGCGTCATCAGGGCGACGATGCCCACTGATGACACCCCCGCATACCACGCGAACACCTGCGTGACCGGGTCGAGGCCGCCGAGCGCAGACGCGACCACCAGCACAACCGCCGTCGTGGTCTGCACGACCGAGGCGATGTGCGGTGAGGCGTGACGGGCGTGCGAACGGCCACACGCCGACGGCAGGGCACCGCTGTTGCCGAGCGAGTGGATGTAGCGGGACAGGACGTTGTGAAACGAGAGGATGGCTGCGAACAGGCTGGTCACCAACAGGATCTGGACGAGATCACCGGCGGCGGACCCGACATAGCGGACCGCGGTCCCGGTGATCATGCCCTCTGGGTTGTCGGTGGCCATCTTGATCGCCTCGGTGTCACCCCACGCGCTGATCATCAGCCAGCTGCTCGCCGCGTAGAAGGCGCCGATGATCAGCAGCGCACAGTACGTCGCACGCGGAATGGTGCGGGCCGGGTCGCGCGCTTCGTCGCGGAAGACCGCGGTGGCCTCGAACCCGATGTACCCGGCGAGCGCGAAGATCAGTGCGATACCGGGTGCACCGTGGAAGAACGCCGACGGCGAGAGCGCCGTTGTCGAGAAGCCTTGGTCTCCACCACCATGCCCGAGGACCGACAGGTTGATGACCATCACGATGCCGACCTCGCAGATCAGCAGAACGCCGAGAACCTTGCCGGACAGTTCGATGTGGCGGTAGCCGAGGGTCGCGACGACGACGAGGATGACGAGCCCGTACACGTACCAGGGCACCGACGGCCCGCCGTGGGACGTGACGAGTTCGTTGATGGCGGCACCGATGTATCCGTAGACGGCACCTTGCACCGCCGTATACGGGAGCAGTGCGAGGAATGCGGCGCCGAGGCCGGCATGCCGGCCGAGTCCGTGTGCGACGTAGGTGTAGAACGCGCCGGCGCGGGGGATGTGCCGCGCCATGGCGGTGAAGCCGACTGCGAAGAGCAGCAGAACGACCGTGCAGACCACGTACGAGGCGGGATAGGCCGCGCCATTGCCGGCCGAGATACCGAGCGGCACCGTGCCGACGATTACGGTCAAGGGCGCGGCCGCCGCGATCACCATGAAGACGATCGCGGTGGTCCCGAGTCGGCCGGTGAGTGTGCGGGCCGCGGTCGCGGACGGCGCCGTCGCCGAGGAAGCCTTGGTGGTCATGTCTGCACGTCGTCCTTCACTACAGAAGAGAATCGTTTGTTGTTGCCGGAGATCATCGTGGATACCTTCGCTTGCCGTGGTGTTGCCCATCGGTAAGAATTGCGCGATTACCGATGAGAAAGCATGCGTGAACCATTCCTATTTCGCGCAACCATGAATTCACGCGAGAAACTCACGCCGGTGAGTCGATTGTCGAGAGTGCCGTTAATCGGTCAGTGCGACATGTCCGGGAGGCGATCTCGCTCGACGACAGGCCCTGTGCATCCGGCGGTTCCACACCGGTCTCCGCACCACAGAGTCGATATCGAGTGACTCACGAGCTGACCCTACGCCCGCGATATGACCTGTGTCACCATGGATTCTAAATGAGTATTTCAAGGGTCCGAATTCTCATTTGAGCGCGCCGGAATCGGCGTCGCCCACCGGCGAGCACACATGGATCACGCAGCCCGAACAGACGAAAGCCCTTCAAATGAGAATCACCGAACAGGATGGTTCTCATTTGAACTCCGAAGAGAATTCATCGTCGAAAATGATGAGCCGACGCGCTCGATGGGCTACGTTGCGTTGTGGTGCGGGGTCGCGCGGAAGCAGGTGGGGTGATGGACAACCACGAGAGCATTCGGAGTCGGTCACCGGTCGCCGGTCTACCGCGATGCCGACTGTCCTTCGTCGAGGTCCTCGGTCAGTCGGTGGCCGCAGTGGCCCCGTCGGCCGTCATGGTCACCGTCCCGGTACTCATCCTCTCCGCCGCGGGCCACGCGACGGTACCGGTGTTCGTCGCGACCACCTTCTTGTTCCTCGCGGTGGGCTACTGCATCACGCAGTTCTCCACGCGCATGGTCGCGGTCAGCGGCATTTACAGCTACACGGTCAAAGGCCTCGGCGCCGGCGCGGGGGTGTTTGCCGGCTGGTCGGTGATGATCGGTTACGCCGGAGCCGCGATGGCCAGCACTTTGGGAGCGGGTGCCTACCTGGCCGCGCTCCTGAACCGGGTGGGCGTGCGCGACAGTCCACTGGTCGTCGCCCTCCTCACATTGGCGGTCGGCGCCGTAGCACTCGCACTGATGATCCGCGGAATCAAGCTGTCCGCACGTATCTCCCTGGCGATCGAGATGTTCGCGGTCGTCGCCGCCGCGGTGGTCCTGACCGTCCTCGCGGTGCGCGGTGGATCGACGTCGGGGGCCTCGTCGGATGTGCACGACGCACCCGGCTTCGCACTTCTGTTGGCCACCACGGCCTTCGTCGGATTCGAGAGCGCGACGACGGTGGCGCGGGAGGCCAAGCGGCCGTTTGAGACGGTCACCCGCGCGGTGCGGTGGTCGCCGCTGGCCTTGGGCGTGCTCTACGTCTTCGCCGCCGTCGCCCAATCAGGACATCAGGTGGCAGGCGGCAACGCCGCACCGATCGTGCTGAGTCTGCCCGGATCGTCCGGCCCGGGATCGACGGTGTTGTCGGTGGTGCTGGAACTCGGTATCACCGCCTCCTGGTTCGCCTGCGTGATCGGATCATGCACGGCACTGTCGCGCACGCTGTTCGCGATGGGCCGTGAAGGCGTGCTGCCGCCGGTATTGGGCAAGACGCACAAACGTTTTCGGACCCCGACCGTCGCGCTGTTGGCATCGGTTCCGGTGATCACGGTGGTCCCGGTGGTGTATCTGCTCGTCGTCGGCTCCGCGCGCTCGACGCTGGTCGGATTGCTCGCGGTGTCGGCACACGGTTACATCTGCGCTTATCTTCTTGTATGCGTCGGGGCGCCGGTCTTCCTGCGCCGCATCGGCGAGTCGGGACGGCTGCCCACGATCATCGGGATCGGTACTGCCGCAGCCTTTGTCGGGATCATCGTGTGGGCGGCGCTGACCATCGACGCCCCGGTGTGGATCGCGACGATCACCTACGCGGCGCTGGTGGCAGCCGGAATGGCGGTCTTCCTCATTCGACGCCGCATCGAGCCGAGGCTGCCCGAACAGGTCGGGGTGTTCGACGAGACCACCGCCGATCAGGTCCTCAACGACTACGACCCGTGGCAGGTCTTGCGATGAGCCCGAGCGGGACGAGTCTGTCCGGTCGTCAGCCGAAAGCGGTACAGAGCGCACTGCGCGTACTCGAGGAGGTGGCGCGATCGGGGGTCGGCGTGACCGCCAAGGACCTGTCCGATCGCCTGGACATTCCGTCGGCGACGATCTACCGGCTGCTGAATCTGCTCGTCGCAGAAGGGTTTGTGGTGCGAATGCCGGACCTGTCCGGGTTCGCGCTCGGCCCGCGCACGGGCGCGCTGGTGGACGCCACCCTGGTCCCGCGCGTCTGTACCGCGGCACGGGAGGTGCTCGCCGAGTTCCGGTTGTCCATCCGGTTCGGCGCGCATCTCTACTACTTCACCAACTCCTCGGTGCGGGCGGCCGACCTCGACACCGAGTTCCCGCCGGCGGCCGACGAGCGGACACTCAACACGTATCTGCACGCCAGCTCCATCGAAAAACTGCTTCTCGGCGAGAAGTCCGACGTGAACGACGTGGTCACCTTCCCGCTCACCGCGATCACCTCCCGTACGCCGACCACCCGGGACGCGTTGGCCGACCATTTGGCAGCTGTGGCCCGCGACGGCTTCGCGCTGCAGGTCGGCGAACTCGATCCCGACCGCGCCTGCATCGCGGTCGGCGTCCGGTCATCGGCCGGCACACTTGTCGCCGCGTTGGCACTCTCGGGTCACGCCGACCAGGCCGAGATCATGACGCGGCAGGTACCGGCGATGACCGAGCACGCCACGCGCCTGGCACCGTTGCTGCGTGAGCAGCGCTCGATCCACACCCCCCACGCATCCGGTGACCCTGCGGTCCGAGCTGCAGCCGCCGGCAAACCATTCGCCGAGAGAACGCCCCGTTGCTACCGTCAATCAGGTGAGCGCCACATGCTGACCCGCCTGATCCGGACATACCTCTCGCGGTATCCCTGGCACATGCTCGCCGTCGTGATACTGCAGCTCATCGCGACGGTGGCCATGTTGTACCTGCCGACGCTGAATGCCGACATCATCGACAACGGCGTCGCGAAGGGCGACACGTCGTACATCCTGCGCGTCGGTGCGGTCATGCTGGTCATCACGATCGCCCAGATCGTGTGCACCATCATCGCCCAGTACTTCGGCTCACGGGCTGCACTGGCGACCGGACGCGACATCCGACACGACCTGTTGCACAGGATCAACACCTACTCGGCCAGGGAGATGGGGACGTTCGGTGCGCCGTCGTTGATCACCCGCACCACCAACGACGTCCAGCAGGTGCAGTTGTTGATCGTCATGAGCACCACCATCCTGGTGATGGCGCCCATCATGTGCATCGGCGGCATCATCATGGGCATCAAGGTCGGGTCACAGTTGTCGTGGGTGCTCGTCGTGGCGGTGCCGGTTCTCGCGGTCGCGATGGGCGTCATCATCGCGCGTATGATCCCCGGCTTCCGCGCGATGCAGGAGCGCATCGACGCGGTCAATCGTGTTCTGCGCGAACAGATCACAGGTATCCGAGTGGTCCGTGCGTTTGTGCGCGAACGTTACGAGATCGACCGCTTCGCCACCGCGAACGACAGCCTCGCCCAGGCCACGCTGCGCGTCGGCCGGATGCAGGCGTTGATGTTCCCGTCCGTCATGCTGATCACGAACGTCACCATCGTCGCGATCATCTGGTTCGGCGGCCATCTGGTGTCCGACGGCAGCATCGAGATCGGCGCGCTGACCGCGATGATCACCTATGTCATGCAGATCCTGATGTCGGTGATGATGGCGTCGTTCCTCGCAATGATGGCGCCGCGCGCAACAGTCTGTGCCGAGCGCATCTGCGAGGTCCTCGACACCGAGACCTCCGTCGGCGCACCACAAGATCCGGTGCCCTTCGCCGCGCAACCGTCCACTGTCGAGTTCAGAGGGGCACAGTTCCGCTATCCAGGTGCCGACGATCCCGTCCTGTCCGACATCAGCTTTCGCGTCGAGCCCGGCACCACAACCGCCATCGTCGGCTCGACCGGCTCCGGCAAGACCACACTCGTCGGTCTGGTGCCACGACTCATCGACGTCACCGCCGGTGAGGTTCGCGTCGGCGACACCGATGTCCGACGCCTCGACCCCAACACCCTGCGCGATGCCATCGGCCTCGTCCCGCAGCGCCCATACCTGTTCTCGGGGACCGTCGCGTCGAACATTCGGAACGGCAAACCCGACGCCACCGACGAGGAGGTCTGGGAGGCGTTGCGCATCGCGCAGGCCGCCGACTTCGTCGAGCGTATGCCCGACGGCCTCGACACCCCGATCTCCCAGGGCGGCACCACGGTATCGGGTGGTCAACGTCAGCGCCTCGCCATAGCCCGTGCGCTGGTGCGCAAACCGTCGGTCTACCTCTTCGACGACGCGTTCTCGGCCCTCGACGTCGCCACGGACGCACGCCTACGCGCCGCACTCGCACCCGCGACGTCGGAGTCCGCCGTCATCATCGTCGCCCAGCGCATCTCGACCATCGTCGACGCCGAGCAGATCGTCGTACTCGATCGCGGTCGGATCGTCGGGATCGGCACGCACGACGAACTTCTCGCGACCTCCGAGACGTACCGCGAAATAGCGGAGTCTCAGCTCGCGATCGGAGAGTCTGCATGACCCGCGCAGGCGGCGCAGCCCCCGCTCCCCCGGGGCCAGGCCGCGGCCCGATGGCTGCGGGACCAGTCGTGGCCAAGGCGCGGTCGTTCGGCCCGTCGATCAAGCGGCTCATCGGATTACTGTTCTCCTACCGGACCTCGATGAGCGTCGTCGTGTTGTCGATCATCGGATCGGTGATCCTCACGGCGTTCGCACCACGAGTGCTCGGCGACGCCACCAACATCATTTTTGACGGCGTCGTCGGCAAGATGCTTCCCGCGGGGACCACCAAGGCGCAGGCGGTCGAGGGGCTGCGCGAGCGCGGCAACGGCACCCTCGCCGACATGGTGAACTCGATGAACGTCACCCCGGGTGTGGGCATCGACTTCGGCGACGTCGGCCGCGTCTTGTTGATCGTGCTCGCGCTCTACGTCGGCTCGGCGCTGTTGTCGTGGCTCGGTGCCTATCTGCTCAACATCGTCGTCGTCGGCACCGTGAAGCATCTGCGCGCAGAGGTCGAGGCAAAGATCCACCGCCTCCCTCTGAGCTACTACGACGCCACCGCGCGCGGCGATCTGCTCAGTCGCGTCACCAACGACCTCGACAATCTGTCACAGACGTTGCAGCAGACCATCTCCCAGTTGCTGAACTCCGTCCTGATGGTGATCGCGATCCTGGTGATGATGCTCTGGATCTCGCCTCTGCTGGCGCTCATCGCGCTTGTCACCGTGCCGCTGGCCGCGGGCGCAACCGCGCTGATCGCCAAGCGCTCCAAGCCGCACTTCCTGGCGCAGTGGTCGTCGACCGGCAAGCTCAACGCCCAGGTCGAAGAGGCGTTCACCGGGCACGAATTGGTGACCGCGTTCAATCGTCAGGCCGACGTCGAATCCGAATTCGACGAGCGCAACGAGAAGCTGTACCAGTCGAGTTGGCGTGCACAGTTCATCTCGAGCACCGTCATGCCGACGATCATGTTCCTCGGCAACCTCAACTACGTGGCGGTCGCCGTCGTCGGCGGACTGCGCGTGGCATCGGGCGCGTTGAGCCTCGGCGAGGTGCAGGCGTTCATCCAGTACTCACGTCAGTTCACGCAGCCGCTCACGCAGATCGGGTCGATGGTCAACCTGCTGCAGAGCGGCGTGGCGTCGGCCGAGCGCATCTTCGACATCCTCGACGCCGACGAACAGACCCCCGACCCGAAGAACCCGAAGACGCCCGAGCACGACCGTGGGCTCATCGAATTCGACGACGTCTCGTTCCGCTACGTCGCCGACAAACCGCTCATCGACGACCTCTCACTCGTCGCACGTCCCGGTCACATGGTCGCGATCGTCGGACCGACCGGCGCGGGAAAGACCACCCTGGTCAACCTCATCATGCGCTTCTACGACGTCGACTCCGGAACCATCACCGTCGACGGCGTCGAATCCCGTGAGATGACCCGCGACGACCTGCGCGAGCGCACCGGAATGGTGCTGCAGGACTCGTGGCTGTTCGGCGGAACCATCTACGAGAACATCGCCTACGGCGACCCCACGGCATCGCGCGAGGAGGTCCTCGAGGCCGCGCGCATGAGCCACGTCGACCACTTCGTCCGCATCCTGCCCGACGGCTACGAGACAATGCTCGACGACGAAGGCGGCGGCGTGAGTGCCGGTGAGCGACAGCTCATCACGATCGCGCGCGCCTTCCTCGCCCGCCCGACCATCCTGATTCTCGACGAGGCCACCAGCTCCGTCGACACCCGCACCGAGCTGCTCATCCAGAAAGCGATGGCCGCGCTGCGCACCGACCGCACGAGTTTCGTTATCGCGCACCGCCTTTCGACCATCCGCGACGCCGACGTCATCGTGGTGATGGAAGACGGGCACATCGTCGAGCAGGGCACCCACGACGGGCTGCTCGCCGCTCAGGGCGCGTACTGCCGGCTGTACCGCAGCCAGTTCGCCGGGGCCGTCGACTCGGAGGCTTGACCTTGCCCGGCAATCTCCAAGCGCTCCAGCCACTCTCGCACCATCGGCACCACGCGGTTCTTTCGTAGATCGGCCCACACCCATCGGATCACCATCGGCCCGAGGCGCCTGACGCCATCTTCGCGGGCCTTCTCGCGCTTCATCACGTCGAGCGCGGTCTCGTCGTCGCCCAGATCCTTGGTGTACTTGCGCATCCCGTCGAACTCGCCCACGAGCTTGCCCTCCCAGTCGTAGTCGACCTTGGCGACGAACTCGCCGTCGGCGTCGAAGTACTCCCGCTGCAGTCGTGGAATCGGCAGTTCGGCGACGATCATCTGACCTCTTCCCCACGACTCGCCCGCGTTGTCGGCCAGTGGGCTCGCGAACGCAAGCGCCTTGCGGGCAACGGCAACTCCGCGGCGTCGAGAATCGAGGAGCGCCGACATCTTCTCGCGATCGGCACCGAGTCGCAGCGCGGAGTCGAGCACGGCCAGCGCCTGGTAGAAGTTGCCGCTGCACGCGATGTCGACGGCGGTGACCTCCAGCGACGTCACCACGATGCCGTCGATCACCGTGACGTCGTCGGGCCCCAGCCGACCGGAGTGCAGATGCCGCTGGGTTTCGATGCGTCCGCCGGTCTTGTGCCCAGTGGTCAAGTGCACCCGCGCGAGATCGGGGAACAGCAGCGACATCCCGTGGAGCACTCCCGCCGACTGATGACTCAGCGGTACGTCGGATTCGGATAGGAGCGTTGCCGCGACGGCCTTCAGCCGATGCTTGACCTCCGGCGTACGGCTCTTGTCGGGCAGCACGTAGGCGCCGGGCCACACTCGCACGAGGGTGCCCGCGTCGACGGCGCGCGTGAGTTGCCGATCCGACGAGCCCAATCGCTACTCGACGCAGCGGCCGTTTCAGCGCTCCAGCTCGCCCGCGATTCGCTGCTCGATCTGGGCGGCGGCGACGTCGGGGATGTCGATGAGTCCGTCGAGCTCCTGGCGCGCCTTGCGGTAGGCGGCCTGGCGTTCGGCGGGCGTGGCGGCGGCGTCGGCGGCGACGGAGATCAGTTTGCGCGCGCGGTCGAGTGATTCGCGCTCGACGGGCGAGAAGTCGGACTGTTTCCGACGCCGCGCCTCGCGCTCTGCTGCGTCGAAGGCGGCCTCGTAGTCGCCGACGGCGTCGCGGTAGCGCTCGAACTCGAGTGGGTCCAGCTTCTGGTCGGCCGACGTCGGGCGCAGGTCGTCGGCGCGGATCTTCGCGCGATGGAACGCGAGCGTCAGCGGCTCACGCATGTCGGTCATCATGGGGAACTCGATCAGCGTCGCCAGGTCGAGTTCGTACCCGAACCATCGCTGATCTATCGCGTCGTGCTTCTCGAGCACCTTGGTGACGGACGCCTTGTCGGCCTGGGTGAGTCGTAGCTGTTCGGTCTGCGCGCTCGCCTTGACCCGGGCGAGTTCGATCTTGTCGCGTCGACGCTTCTCGTTGTACCGCGCGAGCGAACCGAACCAACCACCGGCGACTCCACCGATCGGAAATATCAGCCACCAGTAATCGCCCGCGAAGTGCAGGAACTGATCCATGAGACAACAGTACCCACGTCACGGGCCCCGACTACCGTGTCAACATGGCCAAAGCCGACGCCCCGACGCTGCTGTTCGACACCGTCGATGACTGGCAGAGTTGGCTGGCCGACAACCACGACTCGTCGCCTCCTGAGCCGCGCGTCCTACAGATCGGGGATCGGTAGGTCGAGGTTCGGAGCGATGATTCCGCCGTCGACCTCGAGCACCTTTCCGGTCACGTAGGCACCGGCAGGTGACGCGAGGTAGACGGCCGCGGCGGCGATGTCTTCGGGCTCGCCGAGACGGCGCATCGGTGTCGCGTTCTCGATCGCGGTCCGCATGGTGTCGTCGGCGGCCACGATGTCGAGGGCCGACGTCAGGATCGCCCCGGGCGCGATCGCGTTGACCCGGATGCGCGGATTGAGGTCCATCGCCGCGAGCCGCGTGTAGTGCGCGAGCGCGGCCTTGGCCGTGCCGTATGCCGCGTACGCCCGGCCCGGCAGCCGCCCCACAGCAGAAGTGATGTTGATGATCGATCCCGAGCCCGCGGTCTCCAACACCCTCGGAACCGCAGCCGTGACCAGCGCATGAGCATTGGCGACGTTGAAACCGAACGCATCGCTCAGATTCTTCGGTGAGGTGTCGAGCAGCGGTCGTGGCATCGCGCCGCCGACGTTGTTCACGACGGTGTCGAGCCGTCCAAACGTGTCGACGGCGGTCTGCGCGAGCGCCGCTGCAGCGTCGGGATCGGAAAGGTCGGCGACGACGACGCGCGCACGCCTATCTCGGTCGGCGACCTCGGCGGCCACCTTCTCCAGTTCGCTTTCGCTGCGCGCGGAGATCACCACATCGGCGCCCGCCTCGGCGTACGCGACAGCGATCGCCGCTCCGAGGCCGCGCCCCGCACCCGTGATGATCGCGACGGTGTCGTCGAGTCGGAATCTGTCCAGGATCACGACTCCCGACAATGCCACAGAACTGCAACACGTTCTAGATTTTGGCAAAGAGGCGCGGTATGAACTACGACGACCGGCCCGCCACCCAATTCATGTCGGGGTAGCGGTCGCCTGCGGGGCGCAGCGTCGACAATCGCTCGAGCTGATCTGAACTCAATTCCACCGACAGCGCGCCGAGGTTCTCGTCGAGGTAGCGCGTGCGCTTGGTGCCGGGGATCGGGACGACGTCGTCACCCTGAGCCAGCAGCCACGCCAACGCGACCTGACCCGGCGTGGCGCCGACCTCGGTTGCCACGGTGCGTACCTCGTCGACGAGAGCGAGGTTGTGGTCGAGGTTCTCGGCCTGCCACCGCGGGAGCGTCGAACGGAAGTCACCGTCGGAAACCTGCACTGCCGCAGCAGATCCCGTCAACATGCCGCGACCAAGCGGACTGTAGGGCACCATCGTGACACCCAGTTCACGCGCGGCAACCACATCCGACGATTCGACGTCGCGACTGAACAACGACCACTCCGACTGCAATGCCGCGATGGGGTGCACCGTCGCTGCGCGACGCAGGGTGTCGGCATTGGCCTCGCTGATCCCGAGCTCGCGAACCTTACCGGCGGCCACCGACTCTGCCATCGCCCCGACAGTCTCCTCGATCGGCAGCTTCGGGTCGACGCGATGCAGGTAGTAGAGGTCGATGGTGTCGACGCCGAGACGTCGCAGCGAGGCATCGACGGCGGACCGCAGGTACTCCGGCGAACCGTCGACTTCGCCGTTGGGATAACCGGTTTCGGGATCGATCTCGATACCGAACTTGGTCGCGAGCACCACGTCGTCTCTCCGGTCGGCCAGAACCTGCGCGAGCAGTTCCTCGTTGGCGCCCACGCCGTAGACGTCGGCGGTGTCGAGTTGGTTGACCCCGACATCGAGTGCGTGATGCAGCGTCGCCCTCGCCTCGTCCTGGTCGGCCTCGCCGTAAGCGAAACTCATTCCCATACAACCCAATCCGAGCGGTGAGACCTCGAGGGAACCGATGCGCCTGCGGTTCCGGGTTGTCGAGTCTGTTGATGCAGTCATGGCTGAGTCCTTCCGCCGTAGGTGGCGATCTTGTATTCGGTTGCTGCCAGCGACAGCGTGAGTTCGGAGATCTGGCGTCGAATGGTGTCGCGGTGTTCTAGCAGCATCTCGAGCCGCTCCGGCACGGTGTCGTCGCCCTCGTCGACGAGTTCGACGTAGTGCTGGAGGTCGCGAATGGCCATGCCCGACAGTCTCATTCGTGTCACGAAGACGAGTCTGCGCACGGCGTCGGCGTCGTAGAGCCGGTTTCCCGACGCGTCGCGGGGCACGTCGACGAGTCCGATTCGCTCGTAGTACCGCAGTGTGTGCGCCGAGACGTCGAGCATCGCGGCGGTCTGTGCGATGGTCAGCGGTTCGTCGATCTCGTCGGCTTCGACAAGGCGGTGGATGACCTCGACCGACAGTGGACCGTCGAGTTCGTTCAACGTGGCCAACGCCCTGCTCATGAGGTGATCTGTACTCATGACAGCAACGCTAGGCCTTAGAGCGCGCTCTAACGCAACACCTGATCGACGATCACGTCGAGCGGCAGCGCGGCGTCGACGATCATCCCCTGCTCGTCGGGTCCGAGTGGTTCGAGCGCGGCGAACTGCGAGTCGATGAGCGCAGCAGGCATGAAGTGATCACGCCGCCCGTGCACGCGCGCATGTGCCGCGTCTCTGCCGAGGGCGAGCATCACGAAGAACGCCCTGGGAGCACTGCCGCGCAGTCGATCCCGATAGGCACGGCGCAACGCCGAACAGGCGGCCACGCCGTCGTCGTGCTCGGCGAGCCAGGTACCGACCACGTCGAGCCAGGGCAAGCGATCGGCGTCGGTCAGTGGATGTCCCGCGGCCATCTTCGCGATGTTGGCGGCCGGGTGCAGATCGTCGGCATCGACAAACGGCACCGCCAGACGTGCGGCGAGCGCCAGTCCGACAGTACTTTTCCCGCACCCTGACACCCCGCAGACGACGATGGGCGACTCAGTAATCGTGACCAGCCGCCACGGTCGACACGAGGTCTTCTCCTGCGCGGAATCGGCGGAGGTTCTCCGCGATCCACGGCGCGAGTTCGCGGGTGAGACCCGACGCCGGGTTGGCGATGTGAGGTGTGATGATCACGTTCGACAGCGACCACAGCGGATCGTTGCGCGCGGGCGGTTCGGGATCGGTCACGTCAAGTGCGGCACCCGCGATCTCATGCCCCTTGAGCGCCCAGTACAGCGCCTGTTGGTCGACGAGCGGCCCGCGTGCGATGTTGACCACCCACGCGTGGGAGGGCAACTGCGCCAACACCTTTCCATTGACCAGGTGATGGGTTTCCGGAGTCGACGGCGCGGCGAGGACCACGTGATCGCACGACGACCACACCTCATCCATCCGCGACGACGGCAGCGTGCGCTGAGCGCCGTCGACCTCACGTCCCGAATGGTTCACCGCGAGAACCGAAGCGCCACAAGCCTTCAGGCGTGGAATCAGCGATCTCGCGATACCGCCGGCCCCGATGATCGCCACGGTCGCGCCGCGCAGTGTGCGCACCGCGGGATCGATGTGGTCTTTGTCCCAACCCCACCGCACCGATGAGTTGATCTGCCGCAGCCCGGCGAGCAGGAGCGCGAGTGCGTGCTCGGCGACGTTCTCCGCATAGAAGCCCGACGCGTTCGTCCAGACACGCTTGTCGTCGAGAATGCCTGCGGAGACGAACTCTTCGATCCCCGCCGTCTTCAACGCCACCCATTCGACGGTGTCGGGGAGATCGGGGAATCCCGACGCTCCGCCAAGCCAGATCAGGACTCGCGCGGCGTCGAGGTCGGTTTGCGTCGCACCGACGTCGTCGAGCGCCGCGGTGATGTGCTGATCACGTTCGGGGAGGACGGCGACCGTGATCGTCGAATCAGTTTGCGAGGCAGACGAACTCATCACTCACGTCCAGCGAGTTTCTTGGCGGCAGATGTTGCCAGCGTGTCAGCGATCTCGTTGTAGTGATCTCCCGCATGACCTTTCACCCATTTCCAGGTCACCTTGTGCAGCTTCTCCTCCTCCACGAGGCGGCGCCACAGATCTGCATTCTTCACGGGTTTCTTGTCTGCGGTTTTCCACCCGTTTCGCTGCCAGCCACTCACCCACTTGGTGATGCCGTTTCGGACGTAACTCGAGTCGGTGTAGAGGATCACCGTCGACGGCTTGGTCAGTGCGGCGAGGCCCTCGATCGCTGCCGTCAGTTCCATCTTGTTGTTGGTGGTATCGGGTTCAGCGCCGGAGATCTGCTTCTCGTGGCCGCGGTATCGCAGGACCGCACCCCATCCGCCCGGCCCGGGATTGCCCAGGCAGGCGCCGTCGGTAGAAATTTCGACGACATCCGCGTCGGCCGATGCGGCCGTCACCAGTGCGTTGTCATCATCGTTCACGAGAGTCTCTGACACTCCTCCCAGGTTACCCACTGCCATGATCGCTGTGAATTGCATAGAGTTGGTTGCATGCCGGTCTGGGATCCGAGTCGATACCTACAATTCTCCGACGCTCGTGCCCGCCCCTTCCTCGATCTGATCGCCGAGGTGCCGACCAATCCGTCGACCATCGTCGACCTCGGATGCGGGCCTGGGCAGCACACCAAGCACCTACGCGAACGCTGGCCGGAAGCCCTGGTTCTCGGAATCGACGCCTCGACCGAGATGATCACCGAGGCCATCCGCGAGAACATGGACGGGTTGGCCAACTACGACGTCGCCGACCTCACCGAGTGGACACCTCCAGAACCCGTCGACCTGTTCTTGTCGAACGCGGTGTTCCAGTGGGTCCCCGATCAGGAAGTCGCGATCGAGAGACTGCTGCCCCATCTCAACGACGGCGGTGCTTTCGCGATCCAGGTGCCCAACAACACCGGCGCGGCCACGTACCGCAGCCTCAACGAACTCGCCGAGGAGGAGCCCTACTCGCAGTACTGCGGCGATGTCCGGCGGCTGCCGTGGCTAGCACCCGACTTCTACCTCAACTTCTTTGCCGAGCGCGGCTTCGAGGTCAACGCGTGGGAGTCGACGTATCTGCACGTCCTCAAGGACAAGGGCGACGACCCGGTCTTCGACTGGATCTCCGGCACCGGCGCCCGCCCCTTCCTCGAAGCGCTACCCGACGAACTGCGCGACGACTTCAGCGAAGAGCTCAAGCGCCGACTCCGCGCCGCCTACCCCGCCCGCGACTGGGGCACGGTGCTGCCCTACCGCCGCACGTTCGCCGTGGCCGTTCTGCCGCGCTGATCGAGCCGCCCCCGCTGATCGAGCCCGCCCCCCCCGCTGATCGAGCCCGCCCCCGCTGATCGAGCTTGTCGAGATCACACCCCCACCGGCCGCACGCCCGTGTACACGCCCTCGGGCCGAAACCGCAGCCGCTTCTCGCCATACTCCTCGAGCGCGTGCGCGGTCCACCCGACCATCCGCGCGACGGCGAAGATCGTCTCCGCGGCATCGGGGCGCATCCGATAGCTCAGGGCGAGCGCGGCCAACGCGAAGTCCGAGTTGACGAATGTCGACGACCCCAGCGCACCCATCACACTCGACACCGCTCTCATCACACGCGGGTCCCCGTCACCCGCGTCCCGCAGCATTTCCATCAACGTCACCGCGCGCGGGTCGCTCTGCCGGTAGACGACATGCCCGGTACCCGGAATCCGATCGCCCATGCGCAAGCGTTCACCGACAACCGACTCCGGATCGTCGAGAGCTTGGGCAAGAAACCGGTACGCGAAAGTCGTTGCGCCGCCGTGCATCGGACCGTCGAACGCGCCGAGGCCCGCACTGATCACCGCGTACACGCTTCCCCTCGCGCTCGCCGCAACGCGGGCTGCGACCGTTCCCGCGGACAGATCGTGGTCGGCGAGCAGCACGAGCGCCGCATTGAGCATCCCCACCCGCTCCGGCGTCAAGGGCTCGTCTGACAGAAGGGGCCAGAGCCGCGCCGCGAATCCATCAACGCCGACATGAGAATCGTCGACGACTTCGGTTCCGACGATCGCCTCCAGAATCGTCACCGCCTTGTCGGCCACCGCTGCGGGATCGAGTTGATGCCTGCGCGCGTCGTCGGCTCCGAGGAGGTCGACGATCAGCCGGATTCGATCAAGACCTCGCGCGGTCGGGCCAAGCGCGGCGTCGACTCGCCCCGGCACATCGCCGACCACTCCTGGCGGAGTATCTGGCCACGATTGCTCCCACAACAGTGCCGCCACCTGCTCGAATGACATGTCCCGCGCCAGGTCGCCGACGTCGTGTCCCCGGTAGTACAGCCGGTCGTCGTGCAGATAGGACAGTTGCGTCCGGATGCGTTCGACGACGCCCGCCGGCGGCCGTGGACGGCCTTCGGTCAACAACTTCTCGACCTCGTCGACCGGAAACACGCTCCCCGAGACACCGTCGATCCGCTGACTCTGCAACCGCCCGCGGCTGACGTAGGCGTAGACCGTTGATGCCTTGACGCCCAAAACCTTTGCAACCTGTTCTGTGGTCAGGTAGTCGCGTCCGTCATGGCGCACCGGGGTGGGCCAGCGGCGTCGATGAATGCGTTGCACATATTGATTGAATCAACATTGACGATGATGCACCAAGGGGTGATCGTTGCACCCATGACTGATGTGCTGATCGCGCCCGCGGGCCTCGCGAATGTCGTTGTCGCCGACACCGAAATCGGTGACGTCCGTGGCGACGAGGGCTTCTACCACTACCGGGAGTTCTCGGCCGTCGACCTCGCACGCACCAAGACCTTCGACGAGGTGTGGTTCCTGTTCGTGCACGGACACCTACCCGACGCGGCCGAACTCGACTCCTTCGTTACGGCGACCAGAGCGCTGCGCACACTCCCCGACGAGATCTCCGGCATCCTGGCGACGTCGGCAATGCTCGGTGGCGAGCGTGAACTCCTGACCGGCCTGCGCACGATGATGTCGGCGCTCGGCCCCACCTTCGGCGTGCGGCCCCTCTGGGATTCCGACGCACAGACGCGGCAATTCGACGCACTGCGCGCAACCGCGCTCACGCCGACGATCCTCGCGGCGCTGCACCGCATTCGCACAGGTCAGGAGCCGCTCGCGCCCCGAGATGACCTGGGCGTCGCGGCCAACTGGCTCTACCTGATCACCGGCGACGAGCCATCGCGGGAGCACGCCCGCGCCGTCGAGCAGTACCTCATCCTCACCATGGATCACGGCTTCAACGCCTCGACCTTCACCGCGCGCGTCATCGCGTCGACGGGAGCCGACGTCCACGCGGCACTATGCGGCGCACTCGGCGCGTTCTCCGGTCCGCTACACGGCGGCGCGCCCGATCGCGCGCTCGACTCCCTCGACGAGATCGTCGCACACGGCGACGCCCTGACGTGGGCGCGCGAGCAGGTGGCGCAGCGTCGTCGAATCATGGGTTTCGGACACGCCGTCTACCGCACCGAAGATCCCCGATCGGTGCTGTTGCGCGAGGTCGCGCAAGGTCTCGGCGGACCGACGGTCGACGCCGCGATCGTCGCCGAGCAAGCCATCGTCCAGGCGCTTGCGCAAGCCCACCCCGACCACCCGCGCTACGCCAACGTCGAGTTCTACGCCGGGGTGGTGATGGACGCCTGCGGCATTCCACGATCGATGTTCACGCCGACCTTTGCCGTGAGTCGCACGGTCGGCTGGTCGGCCAACATCCTCGAACAGGCCAACAGCCGCAAGATCATTCGGCCGGCGGCGCGGTACGTGGGTCCCGCTCCTACGGTTGGGTGACCCACGAGCGGACGGCGAGTCAGGACCAACGACGCTTACCGGGCCCTGAAGTCGGTGCAACACTGTAAACATGACACGTCGAGCAGTGCTGATCAGAGCCATCAACGTCGGTGGCGCGAAGGTTCCGATGAAGGAATTGCGCAGCATCGCAGGCGATCTCGGGGCAACCGACATCTCGACTTACATCGCTTCGGGCAACCTGATCTGCACGCCACCGGCGTCCTCACATCATTTCGACCGAGCACTCGAGGCGGCAATCGAGCAGCGCTACGGATTCTTCCGTGAAGTGATCAGCCGTTCCCGCGATGAGCTCGTCACCGCCCTTGACGCGCACCCGTTCGACGTCGCCGACGAGAAGTTCTCCTACGTCTACTTTCTGGTCGACGCGCCACCGGAGGACCGACTGAAAGCGTTCTCGGACAAGGACTTCGGTAATGATCTTTGTGAGGTCGTCGGCTCCGACCTGCACATCCGCTACGCAGAGGGCGCAGGCACCTCGAAGCTGACGGCACCCGTGATCGCCCGAGGACTCGGCGTACAGGGCACGGGTCGCAACCTACGCACCGTCCGCAAGCTGATCGAGTTGACCGCCTGAGATCACACGCGCCCGATGGTGCTGATCGCGGCGTCGATATCGCTGCGCTGCTGCTCGGCGGGCGTCTCCCACAGCTTCTTCGGTAGTTCCTCGAGTTCGACGATGGCGGCATCGATCGCTTCGAGCTCCGACTCCCGCCCCTCCTCGGGGAGCGTCGAGGCGTGAATGAGCTTGTCGTCCAAGTCGAACACGGCTGCGTCGAGGCGGTCGCGCTCGGCCACCAGGCCGGCGTCGTTGGCGATCCACGGGTTCTGGTGCACGTCGGCAATCGCGTAGCGGATTCGACGGTGCATCCGAGCCTCCCGCGAGGTCGACGTCGTCCAGTCATCCGGGGCGCGGCTCGGCTGGCCGGGGATGAGGTCGTTGGAGCGGGCGAAGCGTCGAACCCGCTTGTCGGAGTCGACGGCGAACCACGCCGCTCCCGCCAGAATGATCAACGCGACCACGATGGTCACGATGATGACGATCCACGCGACCGCGTTCATGACTGGACTCCCTGCACCGACACCTCACCCGACACGGACATAAGTCCGACCTTAGCCGTGGTGACGCGCCGCGACGTCGGGATGCGCGCGTGTCCTCGACTTCCACGCGTTCTCGCCGTACGTCGAGTAGAGCGGATTGGCCGGATCCTCTTCGACACCGCGTGAGAGTTGCGCGAGGTCGGGCGGGAGGGCGAGCGTCGGGACCCGGGCGTCGAGCGCCGGATTGAGGAAGTAGGGGATCGAGATCCGATCGGTGCCCGGCGCCGGGGCGAGCACCCGATGTCGCGTCGCCCGCAGGAAGCCCCCCGTCGCGACCTCGAGCAGTTCTCCGATGTTGACGATGAAGGCGCCCTCGAGCGGCGGCGCGTCGATCCACTCGTCTGCGCCCGCCTCGACCTGCAGGCCTGTCGAATCCGGTTCGACGAGCAGCAGTGTCAGAACGCCTGAATCCTTGTGTGCGCCAACGCCTTGCGATGTCTGGGTGGTGCCCGGATAGCGCACCACCTTGATCAGGGTGGCCGGTGCCGTCGCGAAGGCGTCGTCGAAGACGGTCGCGTCGCCGGTGAGTGCGTGCGCCCAGTGACGCAACAGCTCGAGCCCGACCCCCGACAGCGCTGCGTCCCACTTTTCGAACGCGGGACGCAGCTCCGGAAGGGCAGACGGCCACAGGTTCGGCCCCTGCAGATTCCAATATCCCTGAGCGTTCTCGATCACGTCGCGCTCGGGGCCGATGTCGATCTGTTCGCGCCAGTCGACCTGCGAGTTGGTGAGTTCTCCGCCGAGGCGCGAGTAACCGCGGAAGTGAGGGCTCTCGAGTTGGCTGATCTCCTCCTTGGCTTGCGCGGGAAGCGCGAAGAAACGCCTGGCCAGAGCCAAGATCTCGTCGATCTGCTGTTGCGGGACGCCGTGTCCGACGAGGTAGAAGAAGCCGACTCGGTGCGTCGCGTCGAGGAGCGCGGATTCGAATCCCACGGGATCGGAAGCTGCCGTGGAGAGGTCGATGATCGGTAGACCCATCGGTCCATTATCTACCCGAGCGCAATTCGGCTCCTACGCGCTCGGCACCCTCGCCGCCGCGACCGCGGCAGTGTTGACGCGGGTCAACACTGCGTGCAGCTCTTCGAGATCAGCCAGCTCGACGCCCAGCGCATCGACGACGGCTCCGGGAATCGACAACGCCTGCTCACGCAGAGCACGCCCCGACGACGTGAGTTCGACGTCGACGTTGCGCTCGTCGTCGCCGCGACGTCGTCTCACGATGAGCTGCTGTTGTTCGAGTCGCTTGAGCAGCGGTGAGAGCGTGGCGGAGTCGAGCTGAAGCACCGCGCCAATCTCTTTGACCGCCCTCGGTTCCGATTCCCAGAGCGCGAGCATGACCAGATACTGCGGATGCGTCAGGCCGAGCGGCTCGAGCAGTCGGCGATAGATGCGCAGCACCGAACGATTCGCCACGGCCAACGCGAAACAGACCTGCCGCTCCAGGAGCAGCGGATTGATGCCCATGTCGTGCGGATTGGCCGTGTCCTGCGAACTCACGTATTCAGTGTGTCATATTCAATCGTTCGCTATCGATTGGCGAGGCGCTCAGGTGGCGGTGCTCGGCGCGTCGGGGTCGGGCTGCGACGGCCTGCCCGCTACAAGGTCGGCAAGCTTGAGTCCGTAGGAGCCGAACCGCGCGTCGAAATGCTCGGCGCGATACGTGGCTCGGTTCTGTTTTGCCTTCGAATAGTGTTTGCGTGCCCATCGAGAACCGGGGCGCGCCAACCGAATTGCGCCGATCCACGCGACCGGCGGGAGGTAGGCGCCGATCACCGCCGTCGAATACTTGCCCTTGGCCACGCAGACAAGCAGCACGCCGATGTGCACGACGAGTACCACGAGAATGACGAGATGGCCTGCGCCGAACCGCGCCGATTCGTCGTCGTCGGTGGTGACGGGATTGAGACCGAGCAGCAGGAGCCCGAGTGCCGCCACCGTGAGGGCAACCACCTGCACCGAGAGTTGTCCCTCACGCGACCAGTACACGTCCTGCATGTGCAGGATCATCGCGAACTCGTCGAGCACCAACGACGCCCCGATACCGATGAGCACTGCCGCGATCTCCCCGGCGGGCGCGGTGCCGTCGGCGGCCACGGAGGTGATGGCGCCGATGATCAACAGGATGATCCCGGGTACCGCGTGATGGATGTGCACGCCGCCGGAGACATTGTTGCGGAACGGTCCTCTACCCGCGCGGATCAGGCGGGTGATGACGCGGGTGATGACGAACGTCAGCAGAAACGCCACGAAGAGCAGCGCCAGTGGTAGTCCCGCCGGACCGTGGTTCATTACTTCGGAGTGATCCCGGTGCGCTGCTGCTCGATCTTGAGACAGCGATCCTCGACGTAGAGCAGGCCGGCTTCCTCGGCGATCGCGCGCGCCTCCGGAGACGTGATCCCCAACTGCAACCAGAGCGCCTTCGCGCCCGCGGCGACGGCTTCACGGGCGATCTGCGGGCAGTCGGCCGACGGGCGGAAGACGTCGACGAAATCGACCTGCTCCGGAACGTCGGCGAGGGTCGGGTAGACGGTCTCCCCGACAATCGTCTCGGCAGTGGGATTGACCGGAATGATGCGCCAGCCCAGCGACTTCATCAGCGCGGGAACCCCGTTCGACGGCTTGGCGGGGTTGGCGCTGGCCCCGACGACCGTGATCGTGTCGAAGGTGCGCAGGATCTGTTCGGCGACATCATCGGTGCTCATGGTGTCCAAGTCTAGGTGTGCGCTCCCTGCGCGGCGGGCTGCTCGCCTTCCTCGCTTGTCAACCACGCAACCAGCGACGCCCCGATGATGGCGCACACGAAGCCGACGGCCGCGAGCCACCCCAATCCGTCGACGGCTTTGTCGCCGAGGAACACCACGCCGACGATGGCGGGAAGACCCGTCTCTCCGACGACGAGCACCGCGGTGACGGCGTTGACCGGTCCGATCTGCAGCGCAAGGGTCTGGATGTAGAACGCCATGGCACCCGCGATCGCGATGGTCCACGCCGCCGGATCTTTCAGCACCGTGAGGGGGTCGAACGGGGAGACGCCGTCGAGCACGCGCACCGCAACTGCCAGCGCGCCGTACATGAGACCCGCGATTGCGCCGCCGAAGATGGCTCCGCGGCTTCCGAGTATCCGCATGACCGCGACGCCGAAGACGGCAACCGCGGTGGTGACCGCGAAGAGCGCCCAGTGGAACATCATGTCGGCGTGTGTCGACGCCTCCTTCGACGCCGATGCGCCCAGTACGCACAGTGCGAATACGACGAGGAGTATCGCCGCCCAGTCCTTGGCGTGCAGCGCGGTGTGGAGCATCACCGTGCCCAACAGCGCCGTCACGATGAGGTTGCCCGCCACGATCGACTGCGCGAGGAACAGCGGCAGGAAACGCGCCGCGACCGCTCCGCCGACGAATCCGAGCATCACGGTCAGTGTGCCGAGGAGAAACGTCGGATTGCGCAACGCCGCTAGTGCACCGCTCGCCGATCCGCTGTTGCCGGAGTCCTGTGCCGCCTCTTGTGCCCCTTTGGCACGCAGGACTGTCGAAAGTCCGTATGCCAGTGCTGCAAGGCAAGCCGCGACGATGCCGATGATGTACATGTCATTCGTCGGGGTAGGGCTGATGCGCTCTGCGAGGGTCGCCGTAGGTGATGGCTCGTTCGCTTCGAGTGCCCGTGATCAGCGTTGCAGACCAGGTCACCATTGCGCCCATCCGATTCCGAACGCCTGCGAGGAAAGCCACGTGGATCACTCCCCACGCGAGCCAGCCCAAGGTTCCCGACATCTCCAGCGGACCGCTCTGCACAATGGCATTGCGTCGCGCGATGTAGGCGGCATTCCCGAGGTCGTGATACGTGAACGGCTTACGTTCCGATTGTCCCGCAACGAGATCCGCGATCACGCCACCCACGTGACGTCCACCCTGCATGGCCACCTCGGCCACACCGGGCAGGTTGTTCAACGACGACGTGTCGCCCGCGACGAACACGTCGGGATGCCCCTCGACGGAGAGGTCGTCGCGCACCGGAATCCGCCCAGAACGATCCTGCTCGACGCCGAGCGCCTTGGCGAGAGTCCGTGCGAACGGGACGGCCTCGACTCCTGCGGTCCACAACGTCGTTCTGGCTTCGAATGTCGTGAGTTCGCCGGTCTTCTTGTCCTTGGTCTGAACTGTGTCCTCGCCGACGTCGACGACGTGGACACCGAGATGGGTTTCGACGCCGATCTTGTCGAGGGTGCGCTGCGCCCGCTTCGACAATGACTCACTGAACGAGGGCAAGACACGATCAGACCCGTGGAACAGGAGCACCCGGGCTTCGGTGGGATCGATGGAGTCGAACTCTCGTCCGAGTGAGAGCGTCGCCAATTCGCGTATCTGCCCGGCAATTTCGACGCCGGTTGGGCCGGCGCCCGCGACAGCGAACGTGAGCCATGCCCGACGCTCGT
Source organism: Gordonia sputi NBRC 100414 (assembly GCF_000248055.1). Classification (GTDB taxonomy): domain Bacteria; phylum Actinomycetota; class Actinomycetes; order Mycobacteriales; family Mycobacteriaceae; genus Gordonia; species Gordonia sputi. Next base: position 61,256 of record NZ_BAFC01000025.1, read on the forward strand.
CGGGATCGGTGAGAGTCTCGGCAATCTCGAAGGCGCCCAACACTTGTCGTCGAATCGCAAGTGCGTCGTCGAGTGTCTTCATGCCGATCGAGTTCTCGATCGCGTCGTCGCAGCCGTGATACGCGGTACGCATGCCGGTCCCGACGACGAGGTAGTCGTAGCTGATCGTCGTGGGACTGCCGTCGGCCCCGAGAATGGTGAGAACCTTTGCCGCGACGTCGATATCGTCGGCCTCGCCGAGCACCACGTTGACATTGCGCTGGCGTCGAAGCAGATGCCTGATGGGGCTGGTGATCGCGCCTTCCGAGAGGATGCCGGTTGCGCACTGGTAGAGCAGCGGCTGGAAGAGGTGGCTGGTGCCACGGTCGATGACGGTGACCGAGACCGGCTCCTTCTTGAGTCGCCGAGCGGCGTGTACGCCGGCGAATCCGGCTCCGATGATCACCACGTGCGGCTTGGACGCCATACTTCAGGCTCCCGCACTAGAGGTGGCGGCGGTACGGGAGGTGACGGCGCACGTCGCGGCGCCGAATGCCCCGGTCACCGCGAAGACCGACGGCCATGCGCCGATCTTCTTGGCGAGTGGGTGCGAGAGCCCGAACGCCGCGAGGTAGCCCGTGAGAAGTCCGGCGGCGGGTCCGGGCCCCCGGCTCAGCCACTGCCGCGTGCACCAGGCGCCCGCCAGGCCGAGGACCACGCCCCCGAGAGGACGTTTGCCGGTGTACCGCGCGGTCGCATATCCGCCGATCAAGCCAGCGCTGGCGACACCGACAGTGGGATCCACATGCATGCCGGTCAGCCTAGCAATCTATTCCGCGCGGTTGCGTGGTTGCGCCTTCAGTCTCCACTCCACCGCGCCTTTTCCTGCCACACTGGAGTTATGGGTGATCAACCCGCAATCGTGCTCGTGTCGTCCGGCCACTCAGAGCAACTTCGCGGTGAGTTCGGTCGGTATCTCCGCGACTATCGCATCGAGTGTGCGGAGTCGGGGGTCGGAGCGATAGTGCTCCTCGGCAGCCTTGTGGGCGACGGGGTTCCGGTGGCGCAGATCGTCGTGGAGTCCGAGTTGCCGGACATGTCGGTGTTCGAGGCGCTGAGCACTTTTCGTTCCATCGTGCCGACGGCCAAACGCGTCGTCATCATCTCGTGGGAGAACTTCGGCACCCACATCGAGATGCTGCGACCCGCCCTCGCGAAAGGCAAGTTCGACACCTTTCTGCTGATGCCGCGTGGCGCTCGCGACGAGGAATTCCACTACGCGATCACCGAGATGCTGTCCGACTGGGGTGCGACCGTCGCGACCCCGGTCGTCGACTCCGTTCGCGTCATCAGCGACTCGTCGTCGGCGCTCACGCTGGGCATCCGAGACCTCCTCGACCGCATGGGGATGCCCAATCGGATGTACTCCAGCGACAGTGTCGAGGGGCAGGCGGCGCTCGCGCTGTACGACTCGGGTGGCGCACCGGTTCGGTTTCCGCTCGTCCAGTCCATGGCCCCGAAGTTGCGCAACCGTGTGATCTCACCGGGCACGCCACGCGACGTATCGGCGCTCATCTTCGGACGGCCATCGGATGTGGACGAGGACGAGGTCGTCGATCTGGCGATCGTCGGCGCAGGACCCGCGGGACTCGCGGCCGCCGTGTACGGCGCGTCGGAGGGCTTGTCGACGGTGGTTCTGGAATCCGATGTCGTTGGGGGACAAGCTGGTACGAGTTCGATGATCCGCAACTACCTAGGCTTCCCGCGTGGCATCTCGGGGATGCGTCTCGCGCAGCGTGCACGTACGCAGGCAACACGTTTCGGTGCGCGCTTCTACTCCGGGTGGCCTGTCGACGAACTGCGACTCGGCGTCGACGATGCACCGCATCGCCTCTGCACCGAGGGTGGCGACGTGCTTGCGAGGAGTGTGCTCATCGCGAGCGGTGTCGCGTATCGACGGCTGGGCGTCGAATCGCTGGAATCGCTTGTCGGGTCGGGTGTGAACTACGGTGCGGGAATGTCCGCGGCACGCGAGATGGACGGGCGCGACGTGTTCGTCGTCGGTGGTGGAAATTCTGCCGGGCAGGCCGCGATTCATCTCGCCCGCTTCGCGCGCTCGGTGACGATTCTGATTCGACGGTCAGACCTCACCGAGACGATGTCGCAGTATCTGATCGGGGAGATCGCGTATCACCCGCGGATCGATGTGCGTGGTACCACCGAGGTCATCGACGGCGGTGGCGATGGCCAACTCGAATGGCTGGAGTTGTGCGACACCGTCACTCGCGCCAGCGAGCGGGTGAGCGCAGGCGGACTGTTCTTGCTGATCGGTGCCGAACCGCATTGCGACTGGCTGCCCGACACGATTGCGCTCGACGATCGCGGCTTCGTACTGACCGGACGCGACGTTCCGAAGGATCAGTGGCCCGGCGAACTCCCGCCACCGAATCTCGCCACAAGTGTCGCAGGGGTTTTCGCCGCGGGCGACATCAGGGCACAGTCGATGAAGCGTGTCGCCGCATCGAGTGGCGAGGGAGCAAGCGCCGTCCCGATGGTGCACGCGTGGTTGGCCGCTCGGCGGACAGCATCAGCCGAGAGCTGACGTCACTTGTGCTGCAGCACTTCTCGTGTGTCGAGCTCGTCGAGGAACTCTTCGACGCGCGGCCACGTCTGTTCCGCAGCGGCGTCGCCTGCGATCAGGCCGAGATGACTGGTCTCGACGGTCTGGAAGTGCACGTCGGTTGAGCCGCTGAGAAGTTCGACGCCGTGGTGAGCGGCTTCCCAGCTCGCGATGGCGTCGCGGTGGCTGCCGAAGAGTTGGATGGGCTTGCGGATCGTCGTCAGATCGACAATGCGACCATCGAAATCGACTACACCCGAAGCTAATTCGTCGCGGTAGACGAAGTTCTCCCACATCTGTAGCGACACCTTGCCCGCATAGCCCGGCATGGCGTTCTGGAATCGGTCGATGACCTGCATGCGAGCGAGCGCCTCGTGGTCGTCTGCGTTGCGCAGGATGTAGAGCGGCTTCTTGAGTTCGCGGTCGGCGGCCAGCGCGCGGTAGGCGATACGCACCAGTGGCGCGGGAATGCCGCCCATCACCTTGAGCGCGCCCGTGATCGGCACACCGCCGACCGGTTGCATGACCCGTTTGACGAGCGGGTACGGCGTCACGGCGTCGTAGTCGAGCGGTGTACCGATCGCGGTGATCGAGCGCACCGGCAGGTCTGGGTGCGCCGCGATCATCAGGAGCGACACGGTCCCGCCCAGGCTCCACGCGGCGACGTCGACCTCATCGGCGGAGTAGTCGGTGAGCACTCGGTCGATCGCCTGCGGAACGATGTCGTCGAAGTAGGTCTCGAAGCCGACCTGCCGGTGTGCCTGCCCGACGTCGCCGAAGTCGACGACGTACGGGATGCGTCCCGCGGCGAGGAGATGCTCGACTGCCGATTGCCCCGGCCCGAGGTCGTAGCAGCGAGCAGGCACCGCGAGCGGCGGGACCAGCAGGATCGGCGGCCTGCCTGATGCGCGGGCGGCGGAAACCTGCTCGGCGGTGCCGTAGCGACGCAGCGTGCGCTGCGGATCGTCGAAGAAGGTGACGTGAGGGGTCTCGGTGTCTGGTGCAACCTGATGTCCGCCGAGGATGCGTGCCAGTGTCTGCACTCGTTTCCAGCGTGACGCGGCCATCTGCTCTCCTCCATCTCGGTGATCGAACAGCAATCTACGCGACCGGCGTAACGGCATACTCGGGGTATGGAGGCAACAGGTTCAGGAGTGGTGGCGGTCGTCGGAACGTTGAATCTCGACCTGGTGGTCACACTCGCCCACAGACCCGCCGTCGGTGAGACGGTCCTCGGTCGGTCGTTGACCGAGCGTCCCGGCGGCAAAGGAGCCAATCAGGCACGAGCCGCCGCCGCGGCCGCGTCAACCGCGCTGGTGGGTGCGACGGGCACCGATGCGGCTGGAGACCGGTTGGTGTCTGATCTCGTCGACGTGGGCGTCGACGTCACGTACGTGCGACGGGTATCGGGCACCAGCGGCCATGCGGTCATCGAGGTCGACGAGGATGGCGACAACAGCATCATCGTGATCTCCGGCGCCAACAGCCAACTGACCCCCGACGACGTCGGCGCGGCACTCGACGCGCTGCGCCCCGCCGTCGTGATGACGCAGTTGGAATCGCCCACCGAGGTCACCGCTGCAACCGCGACGTGGTGCCAAGACAGCGAGATTCGATTCGTCCTGAATCCCAGCCCGACTGCACCGGTCGACCCGTCGATCCTCGCCGAAGCCGACCCGCTGATCGTCAATCAGATCGAGGCGGCGTACTACGCAGATTTGTCAGAGGATGCCGAGCCGTCTGACCTCGCGCGAAAGTTGTTGACTATCAGCAGATCCGTGATCATCACGCGAGGTGGCGACGACGTGGTGGTCGCCGGGAGCGGATCGCTGGACATCCTCGACGTTCCGCAGGTCGACGTGGTGGACACCACGGGTACAGGCGATGTCTTCGCGGGCACGCTTGTTGCGCATCTCGCCAACGGCACAACGCTTCTCGACGCCGCACGCGCCGCGAACAGGGCGTCGGCCGATCACGTTTCCGCGTCGAGATGAGTCGTGTTGGCTGTGGGCCGCAGCATCGACAATCGGCTTATTGTGCGGGCCGCATCGGGCGGTGACCGCTTCGCGCGGAGGATGTCGCGTGGAGTTCCCTGAGACACAATGTTGAGAACGATGTCCCGGTCACAACAGATGTCGACCAGATTTCCCAAGCGCTGCAGTGGTTCTCGGTCCACGAGGGCGAGGTCGGGTACGTCGCGGAGAGTGATCTCGCGGAACCGCTCGGTCAGCGCGAGGTACTCCCGCATCCCCAGCGGCCGCTCGCAGAGCTCGGCGAACGTGACTGCCGCCGCTATGGCGTTGTGTAGAACCTCGACCGACTGGCCGTTCATATCGATTCGTTCGGGCAACATCCCGGCGATCTGCTCAGACTCCGTCGGTGACCAGGTTCCGGCGGAAAAGCCGTGTCGTGGCGCGGCGGCGCACCTTCGGTAGTCGTCACCCTCGCCAATCCAAATAACCGAGAACTCTCTCTCAATGAGGTCAATCGCCTGTTGAAACCGGTGGTGCATCAAGGGGTTTGGAAGCAGCTGTTGCGGCGGATAGTTCGACGTCGCAATGAACAGTGTCCCGTCGCGGACGATGCGTCGAAGAGTTGCGGTGAGGTAGATGGCGTCGGCGACGTCGTGGACGTGAAACTCGTCGAACATGATCGCCGTCGAGTCAGCTAGCAACTCGTCGAGCGCGTCGTCGACAGTCCCTCTTGTGGATGCGATGAGGTGGTCGATCGCAGCGAAGAACTCGTAGAAATGGAAGCGACGCTTTGATGCGGTGGGGATGGCGTTGAAGTACAGGGACGACAACGCGGTCTTGCCTCGCCCCGGATCTCCCCAGAGGTAGAATCCGTTACCTACGTTGAGCGCCATGGATGTCATCGCTTCACGTTGTGCGACATCGAGTTTCAGGTTCGATTCAGCCACTGCGGCGAAGAACGCCTCACGCATTGATTCCGCGGACTTCTGTCGTACGCGACGTCGCATCTTGTCACCTCGTCTCGGTTACTCTATATTTGTAGAGTAACCGAACGGAGATGTCGATGCCCCGACCCGGCGACCGCCGCCCACTCATCTGCGACTGTGCGATCACACTGCTCGCCGACGGTGGCGCACGCGCGCTGACACACGGCGCCATCGACCGCGCGGCCGGACTGCCGAAGGGCTCGACGTCGTACTACTTCCGGACGCGCGACGCGTTGATCTCCGCAACCGTCGAACGAATCCGTGCGCACTCGCGTGACGCCATGAACAACGCCGAGCCGATCGGTGAGATATCGGTCGACGCCGCAGCGGTGTTCATCGCCGAGCAACTGGCGGCGTTCACTGGCGTCCGACGCCCCGACGCGCTCGCGGTGTTCGCGCTGCTGCCCGAGGTTCGTGAAAATGACTCGCTGCGAACCGAACTCGGCTCGTGCTTGTTCTCGCTAAATCGTGCCACCGCGCTACTCGAGGTGTTGGGATCGTCGACGCCGCGTGAGGACGCCGCCGACCTCATCGCGTTCCTGTCCGGGATGTTGTTCGACACCTTCTTCGGAATGCGAAGTCGCGCTGTCGGCGGTGTCCGACCGGCTTCGGACTCCGTGGAGCAGATGCTCCGGCAGATGATTTCCACATCCCGCTGAGCACGGAACGACATTTGTCAGACCTCGCCTGTATGTTCGAAGTATGTCCTTGGAAACCTTCTCCGACCCGGCCGGCGCGGCCGACGCCACAGGCGTGCCCGCGTCGCAGCCGCCGGTGCTCGCGCGCGTCGCCGAGGACGAATCCCTGTCGAAAACCGATCTGGTCGAGGTGATCGCGCACTGCGCCTCCACCATTGCTTCTGCACAGTTCCGCCTGTTGACGGCGATCAGTCTCATCCACGAGGAGCACGAAGAAGACTACGGCGTCGAGATCGGCGAACTGACCGACGGCCGAGCAGACTCACCAGAAGCGGTGCGCGAGTTCGCTGCTCGTGGACAGACCGGTGACGACCCCCGCGCACAGTACGGCCCCAATGGTGTGGAACGCACCATCGCCGACGTCGGCGCCGTGTTGTCGCTACCGCCGGGTCGGGCACGCGAGTTGATCATCGACGCCCACGCCCTGCGCTACCGACTCCCCTACACCTCCTCACTCCTGGCCTGCGGGCGCATCGACCTGCAGCGCTTCCACATCGCTGTCGCCCGCACCAGCCTGTGCGGCCCCGACACCATCGACGAGGTCGACGCCCGCCTCACCGCCGCCCTCTCAGCACGTGATCATCTGTCAACGACACGATTTGCTGCGCTCGTCGATTCTGTTGTCGCCCAAGTCGATGCCGAAGCCGTCAAACGACGCCGTGCCCGCATCGACTCCGACCGCAACGTCCAGGTCCGCCCCGACCGGTGGACTCCCGGCCAATCCCGACTGACCGGCACCGTGCCCGCCGCCTCCGGCGTATTGATCGACCAACGCCTCACCCAACTCGCCACCAGCGTCCACGACGCCGACCCCCGCACCCACGCACAACGCCGAGCCGACGCACTGACCGCATTCGCCAACGGCGACACCACCCTCGCCTGCCGATGCGACACCTGCACCAGCCCCGACACCAGTGACGTCGACACCACCGAACCCACCCCGACGCCCATGCCGATGCCGGTGGGGCCGCGCGCGATGATTCATGTCGTCGCGAATCAATCGACCCTCGACGGTAAGGACGATCAGCCCGGCTACCTCGATGGTGTCGGGGTCATCGACGCCGACACAGTCCGCGAGTTGGCCGAAGACGCAGCATTCGACTACCTCGATGCCGGCGCCGGCGTCGGCGCTCTGGATCCGCGCCACCCCGACCACGCCGCGGCCGCACGCGCAGCACTGCGCTACGTGCCCAGCAAGAAACTTCTCGCCCTGGTCCGCTCGGGTGAACTGTGCTGCACCTTTCCCGGGTGCACCAACCCGGTGTGGCACGCCGACGTCGACCACAGCACCCCGTTTGACCACCACAACCCGTCCAGCGGTGGGTTGACAGTTCGCGCCAACCTCAAACCACTGTGCCGGTTTCATCACCGCACCAAAACGTTCGGTCGATGGCGTGACTACCAACTCGACCTACAGACAGCAATTTTCGTGTCCCCCACCGGACACACCTTTGTCGGCAACGCCTTCGGCGGACTCGATCTGTTCCCCAAACTCATCCCCACCAAACCACCAGATCACCCCGCGCGCCGAACCATCGACACCATCCACGCCCAACGACGCGCGAAAGTCGCACGCGCCGAAGAGAAGTGGAACGAAGAGAACCCGCCTCCCTACTGATCACAATGCAGTTTTGTGAGCGGTCGCGGCGTGCTAACGTCACGCCCGCAATGGAGGTGCACGTTGAGTGAATACGCGCCGTCGAGTGAGTACCCGTCATCGGGTGAGCCCGACTGCTTTCATGTGTCGTCCGTCCTGAACAGAGACTCGATCGCGGCCCACGGCCTCGACGTCCGGCTGATGGGTGCTGCGCGAGGCATCGCCGGGAGTCGCCGACCCGAGCAAGACGGCTGCTTCATTGCGCGCGGAACGTGGCAGCGCGACTACTTCGTCAAGATGAACAACACCGACGGACCAGTCGACGTGTGGCGAGTCTCGAACATCGATCCCGAAGCGTTCGTGACCTCACCCGAGGGATACAGCTACGTGCCCGGCGCCATTGCGGCATCACAACTTGCACTCACCGACACGGACATCCACCCGCGGGAGTGAGCCACTCGAATATCGCGACGTCACCACGACGTTTCGCGGTCAGCCCTGCGCCGCACCCAGCTTGTCGGCAGGGGTGAACGGAGTGGGGACCGAGCCCACGTCGACGGCCAGCGCAAGCGTCTCGCCGATCGTCGGTGCGTGCTTGAACAGGTTGTGCCCGGCGAGGGCGAAGACCGGTCCGTTCTGCCAAATCCCGACGCCGTCGTCACCCCACGGCAGCGTGGTGACCCAACAGTGCACGATGCCGGTCGGCGTCGAATGGAATCCTGGGAGTGCGCGCGACACATAGGCGCGGGCGTCGTGGGCATGTCGCGCGAGGGCGTCGCCGTCGACGATCGCTCCGTCGACGTCGGCATCGACCGAATCGGCGAGACCGAGGCCGTACGCCGACCTGTCCGGGTAGGCGGCCGCATAAACACCGCTGAAGCCGAATGCGCCACTGCCATCCTGCAACGTCGGAAGCCGACCGTCGGCACCATCACGGACCGCGAATGACACCCGCACGTGCGCACCGAGTTGAACCGGGATCTCGATCCCGACGCCGCGCGCCAGCGCCGCAGTTCCGCGTCCCGCACACACGACGGCCGCGGCGTGTTCGCCCACCAACGTGGGGCAGCGAACCTGCACGCCGTCGTCGACACTCCTGAGCGAGATAACCTGTTCGCGCACAACATGATCGCCCAAACTCTGACTGAGCAGTTCGATGACCGTGCGTGTGTGGATGGAGCCCGCGGAGGGATCGAACACCGCCGGGCCGTCGTAGTCAGCCAACTGCGGCAGCAGCGAGTGCAACTCGTCCGACCCGATCTCGCGGACACCGATCTCCGAATACTGTTGCATCGCAGGCAATCTCCGCAGCGCGGCGTCGCCGAGAGCGAGACCACCGTCGCCGGACACCAACGGCGCGCCGAGTTCGTCTTCCCATCGGCGCCAGTGCGCTCGAGCGCGCACAGCAAGTTCGACGAGGCGCGGGTCGTCGTGCGCGTGCCGGAAGATTCGCGACTGCCCGGCCGACTGGCCGAATCCCGGCGTTCCGGTCTCGTACACCGTGACGGTCGATCCCTGTTGGGCGAGTTGATATGCGGTCGAGAGTCCGATGATCCCAGCGCCGATCACTGCAACGTCTGACGTCAGTGCCATGCCTTCACCGTACGTCGGCCCTGCGCATCCGCGTGCGGACCGGCGTAGCGATGTCGACGCGTACGGTCGAAGTAGGGGATGACAAACGAGAGGAATCGTGTCACATGGCAGACGAACTCAATGGAATCACCGTCGCCTTTCTGGTCGCACCGGAGGGCATCGAGCAGGTCGAGTTGACCGAACCGTGGCGCGCCGTCGAAGAAACCGGCGGCACACCGAAACTCGTATCCACCAGCGACGGCGAAGTGCAGGCATTCAACCACCTCGACGCGGCCGACACGTTCAGCGTCGACGCGACAACCGATTCGGTCACCGCGGCCGACTTCGACGCGCTGGTCCTACCCGGCGGCGTCGCGAATCCGGATTTCCTCCGCACCGACGCGTCGGCGGTGGCCTTCGCCAAGGGCTTCTTCGACGCGGGCAAACCCGTCGCGGCAATCTGCCACGCACCGTGGACGCTCGTCGAAGCCGACGTTGTGCGCGGACGCACGCTCACCTCGTGGCCGAGCCTGCAGACCGATATCCGCAATGCCGGCGCGACGTGGGTCGATGAGGAGCTAGTTGTCGACCGCGATGGCCCGAACACCCTGATCACCAGCCGAAAGCCCGACGACCTACCGGTATTCGACGCCGCGCTGGTCGCCGAATTCGGACGGAGTGCGGTCGCGCACTCCTGACCCGATCCGGCCCGGTAGGTCGCCGTCGCGATCTTGCTCTCGACGACGCGATCAGTCTAGTTCTTTGCTCCCCGGGTTCGTGCCGGTTGGCGCTTGCGCGGGCGCGTGATCACCGATCGAACCATTGAGGTCGATGGCGTCATTGCGGACAATTCGCTTCGAACCGACAGACGGGATCAGTTCGTACTCCGCGAGTAGTTGGCCGACCTCGTTACCTTCGAGCTTGCCGAGAATCGCCTCGCGAATCCTGCTTGGTCCGGGAAGGTCGACGATCTCACCGTCGCGCAACCGGCTGGTCGCCGCGACAATACTGCGCACATCGTAGGTCGAGTTGAACACCTCGGGCACAGCACGTTCGATGTCCAGGAGCGTGTAGACAGCTTCCATCGGAGTGCGCACCGAGTACTCGGTGGTGAAGATGCAGTCACGACTCGTCTCGGCGAACTGACCGATGAATGCGAAGTTGACCGATCCCTCCGGTACCACGTCGGGACGATCACCCGCCTGCCGCGGCATGAAGAACGACGTCACATAGGGCATCATCACCGGAACCGCCTTCGCGCCGGTCGCAGCCATCTCGGGGATCTGTTCTTCCGGCACGCCGAGGTGATAGAGCCACTCCTGGGTGATCTCCTCACCCGTGCACTCCGACATGCTCTTCTTCACATAGTTGCCGGGGGTGTCGACGAGCAGTGCATACACCCACACGACGATCTGGTCGGACGGCTGCTGCTTGAAGTGCGGTTGCCTGTTGACCGTCCAGCTCATCAGCCAGTTGGAGTCCTTGGCCGTGACGATGCCTCCGGTCACCACACGCCCCGAAAACGGATCACGCTTGGTGATCTTCTGGATGTACGACGGGATGCGCGAGTCGAGCGTGGTCACCGTGCACGACTCCCACTTGGTCCTGTCGATGTTGCCGCCGAAGACGTCGGGGTGGCCGAAAGACGGGTCTTTCACCGCGATGCGCCGCCACAGATCCCAGGCAGGCGCTGGTCCGGTGTTGAGCTTCGCAGGCGTTTCGTGATCGCCGTTGTCGGAGTTCTCGGTCAGCGATCCGATGGTCATGAGCAGCAGGTCGTTCTCACCCAGCTCGGTGACACCGTCCTTGCCCGCGCTGTCCGGCACCGTGCTGTCCTTCCCAGCGGTCCAGTGGATCTTCGTGGCCTGCTTACGATCTCCGCTGATCTCGAAATCGACGTCGGTGACCTCGGTGTCGAAGTGGAATGTCACGCCCTGGTCGAGCAGCCAGGTGTAGAGCGGCAGCACGAGCGACTCGTACTGGTTGTACTTGGTGAATTTCAACGCACTGAAATCGGGCAGACCGCCGATGTGGTGGATGAACCGATGGATGTAGAGCTTCATCTCGAGGGCCGAATGCCACCGTTCGAATGCGAACATCGTCGTCCAGTACAGCCAGAAATTGCTCTCGAAGAACTCGTCGCTGAAGACTTCGTCGATGCGCTTGTTCTCCATCTCCTCACGCGTCGCGAGGAAGACACGAGCGATGTCCTTCTGCGCCTTGTCACTCAGGGTGAACTTGTTCTCCGTGTGCGCATCCTGCCCGCGGTTGATGGTGGCGCGGCACAACGAATAGTTCGGGTCGTCCTTGTTGAGCCAATAGAACTCGTCGAGGACGCTGGCTCCCTCGATCTCGATCGACGGGATGGAATGGAAGAGGTCCCACAAACACTCGAAGTGGTTCTCCATCTCGCGGCCACCGCGAATCACGAAGCCCTTCTTGGGTTCCTTGATGCCGTCGAGCGCGCCACCGGGCAGCTTCAGACGCTCGAACACCGTGATCTTGTCACCCTTCATCTGGCCGTCGCGGATGAGGAATGCCGCCCCGGACAGCGAGGCAAGTCCCGCACCCACAAACCACGCCGTCTTGTCGTCGACTCCCTTGGGTTTCCGTGGTCGCGCGAACGCCTCGTAGTTGCCGCTGCTGTAGTACATACGCACTGCCTTTCGGTCGATCGGCCCCCGACGGTTCCTGTCTCCCCGCTATCAGCCCTACCACCCCACGGTGATGCCTGAGTGAAATCCGAAAGCGTCGACGCCGTATTGCGCCCAGACACACGTTCTCGTCACGATCACACCCCTCGCCACAGCCCGCCGCGCGGGTGCAACAACACACACGCTTGTGTCGTCGGCTCTAGAGTTGACGAGATCCATCAAGGCGACGGGCACGGGGGTGCCCTCGGAAGCGAGGAACTCAATGTCAGTGACAGCTCCCGACCGCCCGGCAGGTCTTCGCGAACTCACCATCCGCGGAGTGATCCTGGGCGGCGTGATCACCCTGGTGTTCACCGCTGCCAACGTCTACCTCGGCCTCAAGGTCGGCCTCACCTTCGCGACGGCCATTCCGGCAGCCGTCATCTCGATGGCGGTATTGCGCAGCTTCGCCAACCACTCGATCGTCGAGAACAACATCGTCCAGACCATTGCCTCAGCCGCGGGAACGCTCTCGGCGATCATCTTCGTGATCCCCGGCCTGGTGATGGTGGGGTACTGGACCGGCTTCCCGTATTGGATCACCGTCGCCGTGTGTCTGGTCGGCGGCATCCTCGGCGTCATGTACTCCATCCCGCTGCGTCGCGCACTGGTCACGGGATCCGACCTGCCCTATCCCGAGGGTGTTGCCGCTGCGGAAGTACTCAAGGTCGGCAACACCGACGAAGGGGGCAGACGCAATCGAATCGGGCTGCGCGCCATCACCATCGGCGGCACCACGTCGGCGATCTTCGCACTCCTCGGCAATCTCAAACTGATCAGCACCGACGTCTCGACCGCCTTCCGGGTCGGCTCCGGGGGCACCATGATCGGTGCGGGACTGCAACTCTCGCTGATCGGTATCGGACATCTCGTGGGCTTGAGCGTGGGCATCGCCATGTTCGTCGGGGTGATCATCTCGTACGGGGTCATCCTCCCGATCAAGTCCGCGGGGCAGTTCGCCGCGAACTCCGACGTCGCCGACGTCGTCAGCACCGTGTTCAAAGACGACGTCCGTTTCGTGGGCGCAGGCGCCATCGCCATCGCCGCCATCTGGACCCTGCTCAAGCTGATCGCACCCATCGTGAAGGGCATCGTCGACGCAATGGCGTCGGCACGCGCACGCCGCGAAGGCGTCACCGTCGACATCACCGAGCGTGACATCCCGTTCCCCATCGTGGGCGGCACCATCGTCGTGATGCTGCTGCCGATCGGGCTGCTGCTCTGGGACTTCGTCCACGGAACCGCACTGTCCGGAAGTGCGGGCGGAATCATCGCCGCCACAGTTCTTTTCATCTTCATCATCGGCATGGTGATCGCCGCGGTGTGCGGCTACATGGCCGGTCTCATCGGGTCGTCGAACTCTCCGATCTCCGGTGTCGGCATTCTCGCCGTGATCATCGCCGCACTGCTCATCAAGTTCGTCTACGGCGCGGCCGACCCGCAACAGTCGACTGTCCTCGTCGCTTTCACGCTGTTCGCTACCGCCATCGTGTTCGGCGTCGCGACGATCTCCAACGACAACCTCCAAGACCTCAAGACCGGTCAGCTCGTCGGGGCGACACCGTGGAAACAGCAGGTGGCATTGATCATCGGCGTGTGCTTCGGTTCGCTGGTCATCCCGCCGATCCTCGGCGTCATGAACACCGCCTTCGGGTTCGCCGGCGCGCCGGGGGCCGGAGCCGACGCATTGCCCGCCCCGCAGGCAAGTCTGATCTCCGAACTGGCCAAGGGCGTGTTCGGTGACGACCTGAACTGGAGCATGCTGGGGATCGGCGCGGCAATCGGCGCCGTCGTCATCATCATCGACGAATTCAGTGGCCGGGTGAACAAGAAGGTCGCGCTGCCGCCTCTCGCTGTCGGCATGGGCATGTACCTACCGATGTCTGTGACGTTGATGATCACAGTGGGCGCCATTCTCGGCCACATCTACAACAAGTGGTGCGAGCGCGTGGGCGGTGACGTCGCACAGAAGAAGCGGATCGGAGTGCTCGTCGCGACGGGACTCATCGTCGGTGAAGCACTCTGGAACGTGGTCTATGCAGCCATCGTCGCGTCGACGGGCGACGACGGTGTGCTTGCGGTTGTCGGCGACGGCTGGGCCAACGGCTCGCAGATCGTCGGCGTGATCGCCTTCGTCATCGTCGTCCTCGGTATGTACAAGGTGACCGAGATTCTCGCAAAGCGCAGCGAAGACGACGACCCCGCACCGGATCTCACGAAGCAGTGAGATCCGGGTACCGGCAGTCAGTCTGCGAGAGCGCCGTGTTCGATAACCGCGAGAATGCCTGCGCCCCAGTCTTTGTCCAGCTCCACGGTCGGTAACAGCAACGCACGCAACATCGCTGCGCCTCCCATTATCTCGACGACGCGGTCGGGATCTGTGCCTGCACGTACCTCGCCCGTGTCGACCGCGGCCACCAGCCGATCCCGAAACGCTGCGAACACACTCGCGAACCCCTCGATCACACGACGATGGAGTTCGGGATCGGCCGCCATGTCGGTCACCAATCCGGGCAGCGCAGCACGTGTCACCGGCGAGTTGAACACCTCGCGCGCACGGTTGACCATCACCTCGAGATCATCGGCGACATGGCCTGTCGACGCCGACAAGACCGTCATGCCGGAGAAGGTCGCGTCGTGCACCAGATCCTGTTTGCCCGACCACCGTCGGTAGATCGCCGTCTTTGTGGTACCGGCCCGCGCAGCGACCGCCGACACGGTCAGCCGCGCATATCCCTGCTCCACCAACAGTTCTCGTGCCGCAGCAAGTACTGCCACGTCGATCGCGCCGTCGCGGGGACGACCTTTTCCGAAAACCTTGCCATCCGTCGTCGTATCTGGTGTCATAACGCTACTCAGCGTAGCGTAATCCGGCGAAAGGACTCGCCATGAGCACCAGGCCCACTCTCGAGGAACTCGACCATCTGCAGCGATCGGAACGGAATACCGCAACGATCCCGACATTGCTGGCGCAATGGCTCAGCGAGCTGCTACCGCCGGGCGCCAACCCGAGCGTGACCGTCGACGCGGGTATCGAAGCCAACGGCATGTCGTCGGAAACCGTGATGCTCACCGGCCATTGGACCGAGAATGGCGTTGCGCGAGAACAACAGTGGGTGATGCGGATGCAGCCACGGCCCGCCGACATCCCTGTGTTCGCGGAGTACCACCTCGACCACCAATTCGAGGCGATGCGCCTCGCAGCACAACTGACCGACCTGCCCATCCCCACAACGCGTTGGCTCGAACCAAGCGGCGACCTACTCGGCTCACCCTTCTTCCTTATGGACCGCGTCGACGGCCTCGTACCTCCCGACGTGATGCCCTACACCTTCGGCGACAACTGGTTCTTCGATGCCCCCGCCGACAAGCGCAGATCCCTGCAGGACGCGACGATCGGTGTCATCGCGGCACTGCATTCAATTCCCAACGCGCAGAGCACCTTTGGGTTCCTGGACCAGGGCGGCGAGGCGTCGTCGACCCCCTTACGTCGACGCCTCGACGAGTTGCAGCGCTTCTACGACTTCGCAGCAGACGATCTCGGACGCTCCCCGCTCCTCGACCGCGCAATGGTCTGGCTCGACACCCATTTCCCCACAGACGTCGCCTCCGGTGAGACTGTCTTCAACTGGGGCGACGCGCGCATCGGCAACGTGATCTATCAGGACTTCACACCCGCTGCCGTCCTCGATTGGGAAATGGCAACCCTTGGCCCACGTGAACTCGACGTCGCGTGGTTGATATTCGCCCACAACGTCTTTCAAGAACTCGTCGGCCTCGCCAGCATGCCCGGACTGCCCGATGTACTTCGCGAAGACGACGTCCGCGCCACCTACCGCGACCTCACCGGCATCGAGCTCGGCGACCTGCACTGGTTCTACCTGTACTCGGCGGTGATGTGGGGAGTGATCTTCATGCGCACCGCGTCACGGCGCATCCACTTCGGCGAGATGGCGCCACCATCCGACGTCGACGCCGAGCTGTTCTACCACCGCCCACTACTGCAGCGACTACTCGACGAGGAGATCTGATGCTGGGACCACTCGACGAGTATCCGGTTCATCAACTGCCCCAACCGATTGCATGGCCGGGCAGCTCTGACCGCAACTTCTACGACCGGTGCTACTTCAACGCCCACGACCGCACCGGCGACATCTTCCTCGTGACCGGCCTGGGCTACTACCCCAACCTCGGGGTCAAGGATGCGTTCGTCGTGATCCGACGCGGCGACGAACAGACCGCGGTCCACCTGTCCGACGCGATCGATCAGAATCGCCTCGACCAGCACGTCGGCGGCTACCGCATCGAGGTGATCGACCCCCTCCACACGATCCGCCTCACCCTCGAACCCACCGAAGGGATCTCCTTCGACCTGACGTGGAACGGACTGTTCGACGTCGTGCAAGAACTGCCGCATGTGATGCGCAGCGGCAACCGCATCACGTTGGACGCGCAGCGTTTCGCCCAACTCGGGTCGTGGTCGGGGTGGATCCGCGTCGACGACACCGAGATCGCCGTCGAACCGTCGAGGTGGATCGGTAGCCGCGACCGCTCCTGGGGCATCCGACCCGTCGGAGAAGCCGAACCCGCCGGACGTCCCGCCGATCCGCCGTTCGACGGCATGTGGTGGACCTACGTCCCCATCGCGTTCGACGACTTCGAGCTCGTGCTGATCGTCCAGGAGTCACCCGACGGCATCCGCACGCTCAACGACTGCTCACGGGTCTGGAAGGACGGCCGCGTCGAACAACTCGGCTGGCCGCGATTCGACATCCACTACCGTTCCGGGACCCGCGAGGTCACGGGCGCAACCATCGCGGCAACCGCCGCAGACGGTTCGCCGGTCACCTTGGAGGTCGACTCGCTGCTTGCCGCACCGCTGCACGTCGGCGGCGGCTACGGCGGCGACCCGGACTGGCAGCACGGCATGTGGCGCGGCGAGGGATTCACCGAACGCGTCACCTACGACATGACCGACCCCGCGGTCGCCGGGCGAATCGCATTCGGCGCCACCGATCACGTCGCGCGTGCGCGGTGCCGCGAAGCCGACGGTACGACGCGGGAGGGCTGGGGCATGTTCGAGCACTTCTGCCTCGGCAGGCACGACCCGAGCGGGTTCACCGACTGGCTCGACGTCGCGCCCTGACGCGTATTCCCTTTCTGCGTACCGTGGACTCATGAGCACACAAGAGATCACGCTTGGCAACTTCGAGGACACCATTTCGGCTGGCGGCACCGTGCTGGTCGATTTCTGGGCGGAATGGTGCGGTCCGTGCCGACAGTTCGCCCCGACCTTCGAGAAGGCGTCGGAGACTCACCCCGACATCGTGTTCGGCAAGGTCGACACCGAGGCCGAGCAGCAGCTTGCAGCGGGCTTCGGCATCCAGTCGATCCCGACGCTCATGGCTTTCCGCGACGGCGTGCTGGTCTTCAATCAGCCGGGTGCACTCCCGCCTGCACAGCTCGAGCAGCTCATCACCGCGGTGAACGACCTCGACATGGATCAGGTGCGCGCAGAGATCGCCGCAGCCGACGCCGCACAGGGCGGCAACCCGCAGGAGTCCTGAACTCCTAGAACCGCCCGGCGACGAAACCGGCGAACAGCACGAGAAAGCCGCCGATCTCGCCGACCATCAGCGCGATCATCGACACCCGCAGCACCGGATCTTCGCGGGCGAACTGATTGGTGGTGTCGCGCAGCATTCCGTGCAGGATGTAGCTGCCGATAGCGCCGACGAAGAACACCACCATCACCATCGCCGCGGCGAGATTCAGCCACGTCGGCCACGCGCTGAGATAGACGAAGACTGCGACAAGAGCGGTCGCGAATGCATAGAGCAGCGCCGACCGGTGAGCGATGTCGACGTACGGATGCGCCAGGTGGTCGGGCGAGCTGCGCATCTGCTCGTATTTCCAGACCCCGAGAATCAGGGCAAGAAGAAACACCAGGCCCGACGCCCCGAGGGTGATCGCGGTCGCGTAATCGAGGTCGACGGTTGTCCGCATCGCCTAACGATATCGGTCCCGCGAGTTGGGATCCGACTCCCACCACAATCCGCTCGTGGCATCGTCGGCGTCGGGGACGGCCGCCTCGTCACTCGACTCCAGCGCGGCGTCGACCTGCTTTTCCGTCTCGCGTTCGTCGGTATGGAACCGTCGGAACAGCACCATGAGGAACGGCAATCCGACGACGTCGCCGAGTATCCAGAGAATGCCCGCACCGATCGTCTGATCCATACGCAGACTCGGACCCCAGGTTCTGTGCAATGCCGTGTAGTAGTCGACCGCCACCAGCGACCCCTGCCACAGCACGATCCCGAGCAGGCCGTCGGCGATGCTCTCGACCGTCGTGATGCCCAGCGACAATGCTTGCGGATACCTGCGCGGAACGGGATCGACCTGCAGGCGCGCATAGAAGTATCCGACGCCGATCGCCACCAGTAGTAGTCGTGTCGCGACGTCGACCGACTCGTCGCGCAGCACCAGCTCGTACCACCCGGTGAAGTAGATCAGCCAGGGCACGCTGAGTATCAGCGCCGACGTCGGGATCGGCCCGAGCAGCACGCGTGCGGCCCGGCTGTTCATCGCGGCGTCGAGTCGTGCACGGCCGCGCGAGCCGAGTGCTTCGCGCAGCACCGTCACGGGTCGGCCCAGCGCCAGACCGAACGGCGCAACCAGCAGTAGCAGCACGAACTGCAGTGCACGGATCCAGAACAGGGTGTCGGAGTAGACGCCGACCACGCTGATGCCCGCGAGCAGCCAGACTCCGATGCCGATGCCGGTGAACACGCACGCGGACCCGCGCGACACCGTCGAACTCCGCCGCCAACCCGCCCAGTAGACAGCCAGGACGGCTGCCACGATCACCGTCGTGACGGTGTCGAGACGCCACGACGTGAGCGCGACGTCGAAGGTCAGCGGAGTTGTCGGCGCGTGCACGACTTACAAGTCTGCAAGTGCCACAGACGAATCGGCAAGAGCGTCCGGGTCGACGGGGTCTCCGCCGAGTATCAGTTGCTTGATGCCGTCGAGCTGATCCCAGATGTTGACCTGCATGCCTGCGAGGACGGTGTTGTCGCCGTCGAGCCAGAAGACGACGAACTCACGTCCCGGCACATCACCGCGAAAGACGACCTTCTCGTAGCCGTCGGCCAGTCCGCTGTATTCCATGCCGAGGTCGTACTGGTCGGTGAAGAAGTACGGCAGGTTCTCGTACTCGGCGCTGCCACCGAGCATGTTGGTGACTGCGACTGCCGGTTGGTTCAGGGCATTCGCCCAGTGTTCGACGCGCACCCGACGTTCGAGGATCGGATGCTCGGCGTTCGCGATGTCGCCGACGACGTAGATGTCGGGGTCGCTACTGCGCAGGCCCGCGTTGACGAGCACGCCGCCACCGTCGACGTCGAGTCCCGCCGACTCCGCGACGTCGAGGTTGGGAACAGCTCCCGCGGCGATCAACACCGTGTCGGCAGCGATGGTGTCGCCGTCGGCCAGGCGCAGGCCCGTCGCCACACCGTTCTCGGTGGTGATCTCGGCGACCTTCACCTCGGTCCGGAGGTCGACGCCGTGCTCGCGGTGCAGGTCGGCGAAGATCTGGGCGACTTCCGGACCCAGCGCACGCAGCAGCGGGAGCTTCGATGCCTCTGCGATCGCCACCTCGACCCCGCGCTCACGCGCGGACGCCGCGACCTCCATGCCGATCCAGCCCGCTCCGACGATCGCCAGGCGCGATCCCTCGGTGAGCGTCTCGCGGATCGCGCGGGCATCGTCGATGGTCCGCAGGTAGTGGACACCCGAGGAGTCGGCACCCGGCAGGTCGATGACCCGCGACGACGAGCCAGTGGCCAGCAGCAACTTGTCGTAGGTCAGCGTCGTGCCGTCGGGGAGCGACACGGTCTTGGCCGCGGCGTCGACCTTCTCGATGCGGGTTCCCGGTCGAAACTCGACGCGCTGGTCGAGGTACCAATCGGTGTCGTGGACGGTGAACTCCGGCAGGTCCTTGCTGCCCTGCATGAATTCCTTCGACAACGGCGGTCGTTCGTACGGCAGCTCGTTCTCGACGCCGAAGATCACGACATCACCGTCGAAGTCTTGTTCACGCAGCGCCTCGGCGGCCTTCGCCCCCGCAAGTCCGCCTCCGACTATCGCTATCGTTGTCACAGCGCATACCTCCAGCTTTCGTAAGAAAATTGCTTGTGGTGCAGCTACCCAGACTCGATTCCAACGCTACGCGTCGACCCGACACACGCTGGGGAAACGACAAGTGATGATCACGGAACAATCACGACAGATTTGTCGGATTGGCGGGGTATGCCTGGTGGTCGGGCCTGAATATCAGCCAAACTCGTATTACCAATTGATAACGACACGCTGTAGGCTCAATCGCGATTCCTGAATCGACTGTCACCGATCGGACGATCGGATGACTCTCGAATTCACGTTCTTCTAGTGGAAGTGATTGCTCGTGTCCCACACACGTCGTCGGGTTTTGCCCGGTGCAGTCTTGATGGTGGCGCTGGCCCTCGTGGTCGGCTTGATCTCTGGCGCAGGCAGCGCACGTGCGTGGGGTCCGCCCGCCAAGCAGATCAAGGGCTTCATCAACGAGCAGATCTACAACTACGGCATGGACCACCCGGTCTCGGTCCGCGCATGGCCGTCGCAGACCACCAACCCGCGGAATGCGCCGACGATCATCTTCCTCGACGGCCTGCGCGCCACCAACGATTTCAACGGCTGGGAGCGGGAGACCAACGTCGCCTACCTGGCTCAGCGTGGTTACAACGTGGTCATGCCGATCGGTGGCCAGTCGTCGTTCTACGCCGATTGGCAGCGGGCATCAGCCAGCGCCGGCCAGCGCAATCCGTATCGCTGGGAGAGCGTGCTCAAGGGCAGCCTTCCGCGGTTCCTCGACAGCCACGGTTTCCGTAACCGCACGCTCGTCGGCCTCTCGATGTCGGCGAGCCAGGCTGTGATCATCGGCAATGAACGGCGCGATCTCTACCAGCGCGTGGTCTCGATGTCGGGCTTCATGAACCTCGTCGCGACCGGCATGCAGACCATGCTGCGCGCAGCGGCCTGGGATGCGGGCCACTACAACCTCAACGACATGTGGGGCTGGTTCCCCAACGCGGAGGCCTTCCAGCATTCGCCGACGGAGAATCTGCCGTCGATGAACGGCCTGCACCTGTGGATGTACGCGGGAACCGGCGTGTGGGGCGACCATCAGCCTCCCGGCGCCAACAACACCGACTTCTACATCACCGGATTCAACTCGACGGCAATCGAGGCGGTCGCCGGTGAGCAGAGCCGCACCTTCGCGCTCGCAGCGCCGGCATTCGGCGTGAACCTGCGCACCGACTTCCCGATCACCGGAACCCACGCGTGGGGCTACTGGCAGCAGGCGATCTGGAACATCTACAACAACGGTTGGTTCCGCAACGGATAAGCGGTGCGCTCCCGGCGCCCGGATCGGTCAGGACGGATCGATACCGGTGCGCCAGTACGCCTGGGCTTTGACTGACTTCTTGTCGAGTTTGTAGTCGCTCTTGAACACGCCTGCGATTGCGCGGGTCGCGGTCATGTCCAGCGCCACCCACGCGAAGTGGTCCGACGCGTCGAATGCCGCGGCACGCACCTGCTCGACGATCGCATTGCCGTCCGACCCACGTTCGACGTAGTTCAGGGTGTCGTGCTCGCGCACGGCGATCGGCAGTTCCCTGTCGTCGTCGTGGGAGACCTCGAACCAGATGGTCGCGGGGACAGTCGGTGTGGACGCCGTCAGGGCTTCCAGCAATGAGTTGATCGCGGGCAGCGCCGCGGGATCGCCCGCGACGAGCCACCCCTTTGGCGCGGGTTCGGGAAGCGCGAACTTCGATCCCATGAACGTCGCGCTGATCACGTCTCCCGGCTGTGCCGAGAGCGCCCAGCGCGGCGCGGCGCCGTCGTGGATCGCGAACTCGATCGAGAAGGTATCGGTTGTCGGGTCGGGATCGACGAGGGTGTAACCGCGCTGGTGGATCTTGCCGTGCTTGTTCACGAACCACATACGAATCCACATGGTCGGGTGCACCGGCCGGTCCTTGAGCAGTCCACCGCCCGTGAAATCGACGCGGACATAGTGATCGGTGATCTGCCGCGAACCGGTCACCGTCAGTTCGTAGTCGTCGGCTCCCATGAGCTTGAGGACCGCGCCCTGCCAGCCACGCGACTTATTCTTCGTGGGTGATTCGACCATTTCTCGACCTTCCGTCTACGCATCGCCGCCTATTTGTGAGGGTAGCCTACCTTTTCTTCGTGTCGTGATCACTGTTCGTCTCACCCATCCCGACCGTGAGCCACTCCGAAGAACGTGTGTGAGTTTCCAGCCAGGCGAGGGCGCGCGGTGAGCGGACAGGCCGTCGAGCTGCGAATTTGGGAGACCCCACAGGTAGGTCGAGCGGTAAGCCGGGTGGCGATAAGCCGGCTGCAACTGCGGCGCATACCCGGTCTGCGGTTCGCCAAGCTTCTCGGGACCGGTTCGGGGGAGACTTTCACCATGCGCGACGCCGATCCACATCACTGGGCACTGCTCACGGTCTGGGATGACAGTCATGCGGCAGATGCGGGGGCGGCGTCGACGGCGATCCGTGGCTGGTCGGAGGTGAGCACGACCGAGTTGAGGGTCCGCATGACACCCCTCGCAACCAAGGGCCAGTGGTCGCGTCGAGAACCGTTCCTCATCGACGATCCGTCGCGTAAACGCGAGTGGGAGGGTCCGGTCGCCGCGATCACCCGCGCACGACTTCGACCGACCCGTGCACTCTCGTTCTGGCGCGCGGTTCCGCCGGTCGTCGCCGACCTCACCGGTTGCGATGGACTGCGCCTCGCCGTGGGAATCGGAGAGTCGCCCATCGGATTGCAGGGCACCTTCTCGCTGTGGGACAACGCCGCTGCCCTCACCGACTTCGCCTATCGATCTCCCGCCCACGCGAATGCGATCCGCGAGACCCGACCGCAGCGCTGGTACGCGGAAGACCTCTTCGCGCGCCTGGCCGTGCTCGACGTCGAGGGCAGCTACGCGGGTGGCAACTTTTCAGGAGTCCGCCCGTGACATCCCGACTGGCGTGGCTGCTCCTGGGGGCGACCATCCTTGTGCAGATCTGCTTTCCGCTGACCTCCGGCGGCACCCCCGCGCTGACCACCGCGACGGTGCTCCTGTTCGCCTCGGCCATGCTCGTCGACGCCGCGACCACTCGGGGCGTGGGTGCTGCGGCGGTACTGCTCGTTGTCGCGGGCGGTGGCGGACTGCTCGCGGAGGCGATCGGCGTACACACCGGATTTCCGTTCGGCGAGTACGACTACACCGGAACCCTCGGCCTGGAAATCGCGGGCGTACCGATCCTGGTTCCGCTGGCCTGGATCATGATGGCGTGGCCCGCGTGGAATGTCGCACGACGACTCGTCGGCAGGCACGGACGCGTCGCCACCGTGGTCGTCGGCGCGTGGGCGCTGACCGCGTGGGACGTCTTCCTCGACCCACAGATGGTCGACGCCGGGCACTGGTATTGGTTGCACACCACGCCGAATCTGCCTGGTGTTGAGGGCATTCCGCTGACCAACTTCGGCGGGTGGCTGCTCGTGTCGGTGTTGATGATGATTGTGCTCGAGGTCACCATCGGGCGCTCCGATAGCGTCTCCACGCTGCACACCGATGCCGTGCCGGTCGCCGCATACCTGTGGACCTATTTCTCGTCGGTGCTCGCCCACGCCGTGTTCTTCGGTCGAGCGCCGGTGGCATTGACCGGGGCGCTGGTGATGGGCGTGATCGCGGTGCCGCTGGCGGTCTCGGTGGTCCGGGAGATCCGTACTGCGCGACGGTCGGGGGGTCACCGTGTCCCGACGGCCTGACGATCGGTTCACACATCGACTGTGGCGCAACCTGATCCGCGTCGGTTCGGTCAGCGCCCTGGGCGGCCTGGCCCTGACCGTCGACAACGCGCGCCGTATCCGCGTTCCCGACGCCACTCTGCCGTGCGAGCCCGAGCCGCTGTGGGTGTTACTCCCCGTCCGCGACGAGGCCGCCGACGTGACGGACTGCGTGCGTTCCCTGCAGCAAGCCGCCGCACGTTGGCCAGGTCCGACGCACATCGTCGTACTCGACGACGAATCGACCGATGCGACACCGGATCTGCTCGCCCAGTTGAGCGCAGACGACGACGGCCTCGTCGTACTGCGGGGCGAAC
This sequence comes from Gordonia sputi NBRC 100414, assembly GCF_000248055.1. Lineage (GTDB taxonomy): Bacteria > Actinomycetota > Actinomycetes > Mycobacteriales > Mycobacteriaceae > Gordonia > Gordonia sputi. Next base: position 85,595 of record NZ_BAFC01000025.1, read on the forward strand.
CGCGCCCCGACGGATGGCTCGGAAAGCCGTGGGCCTGTGCCCAATTGGCTGCGTTCGCGGCTGACGGCACGGCTGGCGACCGGGCAGTCCTCGTCTTCGTCGACGCGGACGTGCGCCTGGCCGCCGACGCACTCGTCGCGACCGTGGCGACGATGCGCGCCGCGCACCTCGATCTGTTCTGCCCCTATCCCCTACAAGAAACCAGCGGTGCCGCAGAGCGATTGGTGCAACCGCTGCTGCAATGGTCGTGGATGAGCACTCTGCCGCTTGGCCTCGCAGAACGATCGCCGCGACCGAGCCTGTCGGCAGCGAACGGCCAGTTCCTCGCCGTCGACCGGGACGCGTACGAACGTGCGGGCGGTCATCGGGCCGTCCGCGCCGACGTCCTCGAAGACATCGGGTTGCTTCGCGCAGTCAAGGCGTCGGGCGGGTGCGGCGTCGTCGGTGAGGGCAGCGCGGTGGTGAGTTGCCGGATGTACGACGGTTGGTCGCAGGTCCGTGTCGGCTATCGAAAGTCGTTGTGGGCGGCCTTCGGTTCGCCCGCCGGTGCAGTCGCGGTGATGACGTTCTTGAACGTCTCCTACGTCGTGCCGGCCGCGGCGGCACTCGGCGGATCGCGGATCGGAGTCGTCGGGTATCTCGCGGGTGTGGCGTGTCCCCCGTGAACCGGTCCGGGTTGTTTTAGAGTCCCGATTGCCCTGATGAGGGCGGAGAAGGGACGATGAGGACCATGGCAGGACGCAAGCGTCACTCGGCGGAGGACATCGTGCGCAAATTGCGCCGGGCCGACGAGTTGGCCGCCGAAGGCAAGACCGGCGAGGCGATCGCCGCCGATCTCGAGGTGTCGGCGGCCACCTTGTACAACTGGCGCCGCCAGTACGGCGGCATGGACGGTGACGCCGCGAAGGAACTCAAAGAGCTGCGCGAGCAGAACAGCCGACTCAAGCGGTTGCTCGCCGATGCCGAACTCGAGAAAGACGCGCTGCGGGAGATCGCCAAGGGAAAATTCTGAGCCCGACCGCCAAACGCGCCGCCATCGACATGCTCAAAGACGTCAAGAACATGTCAGAACGCATGGCGTGCAAGGTAGTTGGGCTTTCCCGTTCCGCCTATCGACGGCTGCCGCAAGCGCACACCCCGGCCGACCCCGACGCCGCACTGCGCGAGCAGCTACGCACCTATGCCCGCAAGAACCCCCGGCACGGGTTCCGGCGCGCGTGGGCGCACCTGCGCTTCGACGACGGTATCGAGATCAACAAGAAGAAAGTGCATCGGTTGTGGAAAGAAGAGGGCCTGCAAGTGCGGCGCGCTCCGCGGCGGAAACGGGCCGGCCAATCATCGGTCCCGGTCATCGAGGCTGATGCACCGAAAGTGGTGTGGGCGTTGGACTTTCAGTTCGATTCCACCGTCGATGGGAAGACGATCAAGATCGCATCGATGGTGGACGAGCACACCCGGCTATCGCTGCTGAACATCGTGGACCGCTCGATCACCGCCGAACGGCTGATCGAGGAGTTGGAGAAGACGTTCGCGATCTGGGGTGGCCCGCCCATGGTGCTGCGCATGGACAACGGCCCTGAGTTCATCTCAGAAGCCCTGCGCGACTTCTGTGCAGGGTCGGTGGGGATCTCCTACATTCCGCCCGGCACACCGTGGAACAACGGGTTCATCGAGTCGTTCAACAACCGGTTGCGCGACGAGTGCTTGAACCGCAACTGCTGGCCCACCCTGCTCGAGGCCCGCGTGGTCATCGAGGATTTCAAAGACGACCACAACCACCGACACCGGCACTCAGCACTGCGTTACCGAACCCCGGCCGAGTACGCTGCCCGATGCACCCACCAACATCACCCCGTGGGCTGCGAGATCGACTGACGATCACAACAAGGAACTGGCTCTAGAACTGCCTGGACCGGTTATCGGGGACCTGCCAGGTGTCGCATCGAGGGTCGTGACGGCTCGACGCACCGGCGGCCACGCATGGCCCGACGCCCTGCTTCATCCGGTATCGGTGCTGGCGCTGGCGACTCTGACCGCGGACTCGATCGTCGGACATCGACGCGGCGCGCTGCGGTGGAAGGGTCGCCCGGTGCAGGCATGAGTTCGATCATCGTCGTCGGAGCAGGTGTCGGAGGGCTCGCCGCCGCCGTCCGACTTTCCGCGCTCGGACACGACGTCACCGTCCTCGAACAGTCGCAAGAGATCGGCGGCAAGCTCGGCGTGATCTCGCTCGACGGCTTCGTCTTCGACACCGGGCCGTCGTTGGTGACGCTGCCGCACATTCTGGAAGCACTTTTCGCCGATACCGGTGCACCACTGTCGGATTCGCTGACCCTGCAACGACTCGAGACGGCCGCACGCTATCGCTTCCCCGACGGCACGACCTTCGACATGCCAGGCGAGATGTCGGAGATTCCCGCAGCACTCGACGCCGCGCTCGGTGCGGGCACCGGCCACCAGTGGACATCGTTTCTGCAGCGCGCAGAACGCATCTGGGACGCAACACATCGACCGTTCCTGGAATCACCGATCACTGTGCGCGACATGGCCTCCGGCGCACTCGACGTGCGCGATCTCGCCACCGTCGCGCCGTGGCGCACTCTGCGCGGGTTGGGCAATCAGTATCTTCGCGATCCCCGGCTGCGGATGCTCCTCGACCGCTACGCCACTTACACCGGGTCGGATCCCCGGCGCGCACCCGCCGCGCTCGCAAGTGTCCCCTACGCCGAACAACGTTGGGGATCGTGGTACATCCGTGGCGGGCTCGGCTCGATCGCGACGGCCCTGGCCGGCAGGTTGTCGGCTCTCGGCGGGAGCATCGAACTGGGCGTCGAGGTCTCCGCGCTCACCACCGATGCGCGTGGACGCGTCGACGGCGTACGCACCGCCGACGGTGCTCGCCGGAGTGCCGACCTCGTCGTCGCCAATGCCGATGCCGCACAGGTGTATCCGACACTCGTCGCAACTCGTCAGGCACGGCGCGCCGCTCGACGACTGGAGAAGACCACGCCGTCGTTCTCGGGTTTCGTGCTGCTACTCGCACTCGACAATGCGCCGCCCGATCAGCCGCACCATCACGTTCTGTTCACCGACGACTACGACGACGAGTTCGACTCGGTGTTCGGCCGCGGCGGCCGTGCTCGTCCGGTCGCGAACCCGACGATCTACATCGCCGCAGCCGACGATCCGGCGGTCAGTCCCGGACCCGGCACGGCCTCGTGGTTCGTCTTGGTCAACGCACCCCGACACGATCCGGCAGGCGGAACCGATTGGGACAGCAGGGGATTGGCCGACTCCTACGCCGACCACATCCTCGACCTCATGGCGCAGCGCGGGGTCGATGTGCGAGACCGGGTGCGTCACCGCATCGTCGTCAGTCCCGCCGACCTCGAACGCCGGACGCTCACTCCTGGCGGATCGATTTACGGATCGTCGTCGAACGGTCCACGCGCGGCATTCCTGCGGCCCGCCAACGCATCTGGTGTACCGGGCCTGTTTCTGGTCGGAGGGTCGGCCCACCCGGGCGGGGGCCTTCCGCTGGTGCTGCTCTCGGCGAACATCGTCGCGGGACTGATCGGATCGGCGTGAGAATCGTTCTCACACCTGCGGGTTCAGCCCTGCGACGGCCCGGGCGAATGATCGCCGCGCAGTCGCTTGCGGATCAGTTCTGCGCTGATCAGACACATCGGCAGCCCGATCCCGGGGCGCGTGGTGCCGCCCGCGTAGTAGAGCCCGCCCACCTTCGCGGATCGGTTGTTGGCGCGCAGAAATGCGCTCTGCCACAACTTGTGTGCCGGTCCGAGCGCACCGCCCGACCACGAGTTCAGATCGGCCTCGAAGTCGCCGGGCCCGGTCGTACTTCGGACGACGATCCGGTCGGCGAGATCGTCCACCCCGATCCACGAGGCGACGAGGTCGATGGCACGATCGGCGATCTGCTCGATGACCGGGTCGCCCGCGCCGTCCACACCGCCACGTCCCAGGCCGGGGTCGGCGGGTACCGGGATCAACATGAACAGATTCTCGTAACCCTCCGGGGCAACGGAGTCATCTGTCGCCGACGGTCGGCATACGTACAACGACGCGGGATCGGGTACCGCCGTTGGTGTTTCGAAGATGTCATCGAAGTTGGCCGTCCAGTCGGCAGTGAAGAACAACGAATGATGTTGTAGCTGCGGCAGTTCGCCACGCACACCGAGGAAGACGAGCACCGCACCTGGACCCGACGTGCGGCGGTTCCACCACCGCTGCGGAAAGGTCTGCAGTTCACGGGGCAGCAGCCGGGTCTCCATGTGGTGGAGATCGGCCGCACCGATGACCACGTCGGCGTCGACGATCCGCTCGGCGCCGTCGGCGTCACTTATGCGCAGACCGGTCACGTCGGCCCGGCGTCGGGACACGGGTCGCAGCCTTCCCGCGTGTTCGGTTGGGCGCGTGAGGATCTCCGACACCGTGGCGCCCGTGTGCAGGCGTGCGCCCTTCTGCTCCGCCAGCGCGGCGAGCGACTCGACGAGTCGAGTGAATCCTCCGTCGGGGTAACGCACGCCTTCGTCGAGGTCGAGCCAACTCATCAGGTGGTACATGGCGGGCGCGCGCTCGGGAGACGATGCGAGGAACACCGCGGGATAGCCCAGGATCTGTCGCAGTCTGCGGTCGGTGAAGCGTTTCGCGATAAACGTGTCCAGGCTGGTGCCCAGCAACTGCACGAGCGTCTTCGCGTGACGCAGCACCTCCGGGTCGGCGAACGCCCGGGGTGTGTCGAAGTTGGTGTAGAGGAAGCGTCGGACCGCGATATCGTAGGCGTGTCGCGCCGACGCGAGGTACTCCGACAGCCGTTGTCCTGCACCATCTTCGAGCTTCTCGAAAAGTTCGACGGAGCGTCGTTCATCACTGTGGACGTCGACCGGATCGGGATACCCCTCGAAGAACACCCGATAGCCGGGGTCGAGTCTGATCAGATCGAGTTGCTCGGCGGTCGACGTGCCGAGCAACTCGTAGAAGTGGTCGAAGACCTCCGGCATCAGCCACCACGACGGTCCGGTGTCGAACCGGAAGCCGTCGGATTCCCACGACCCCGCGCGCCCACCGAGCTCGGCGCGCTGTTCGTAGAGATCGACCTCGTATCCGTCGTCGGCGAGCAGCGCTGCCGTCGCGAGTCCTGCGACGCCGCCGCCGATGATTGCCACGCGCGTGCCCTGGGGTTTAACACGCACTGCGTTCACGCACCCACCACCACGGTCGTCGTCGTGCGGGGATGCCCTCGACGCAGCAAAGCGGTCGCCGCAATACGTGTCTTGGTGGCGGTGGGAACCCGAACACGCTGCCGCGCAGCCATACTCGCCGGGGTTGCGCGCAGTCGGGAGTTGAGTTCCGCGAACAGGTCGTGGGCCACGCACACCGCAACGCGACTACCGCGGGGAAGTCGGGGAATGGTGTCCGCCGCGATGGCGAGATCGGTGTCGATCTCGTCGAGCCAACGCGTCCACGCGGCATCCGTGGGGTCGGCCGGGTCGAGACCGATCAGATACCGACGCCCCAAATCGCCACTGTCCGTGCCGAAGTCGCGCAGGAAGTTCACCTTCTGGAACGCCGCACCGAGATGCTTTGCACCGGTGTACAACTCGTCGTAGCGCTGATCCGGCGCGGCCTCGTCGGCCACGAATGCGCGCAGACACATCAATCCGACGACCTCCGCCGAACCGTAGATGTACTCGGTGAGGCTGGCCTCGTCGTGCACGGTGCGGGTCAGGTCGGTCCGCATGGATGCGAAGAACGGTGCGGTGAGGGAGGTGTCGATGCCGACATGTCGCGCCGATCTCGCAAATGCATGAACGACGAGATTGGTGCTCGATCCCCGGTCCATCGCCGCGTTGGTCTCGGTCTCCAGTTCGTCGAGCGCCAGTTGCCGTTCGTCGACGCCCTGCCCCGGTCGCGGAGCGTCGACGATTTCGTCGGCCACACGGACGAGCGCATAGATGTTGCGGACGTGCGATCGCGCAGGCTCGGCGAGCAGCCTCGACGCAAGACCGAACGACGATGAGTACGAGCTGATGACCAACGCCGCACTGGCGTCGGCGACCTCGTCGTAGCGGGCGTGCGGGCGCACCAGATCGACACGCGTGCGTCTGCTCATCGGGCGTCCCGAAGGTCCGACGCGCGTTCGTATGCACCGACCGCCGGGCCCAGCTCGGCGATCTGGTCGACGAACCAGGGGCTGAGCATCCACGGCGTGCGTCGTGCGATTTCCCAGATGTCGTCGATCGACGCCCAGGCGTACTGCATGACCTCGTCCGGGTTGGGCGCCACGTCGCCGACCGGGCGCGCAGCATAGACCGGACACACCTCGTTCTCGACGACACCACTGGCGTCGACAGCCCGGTACCGGAAGTCGGGGATGATCGGCCGCAGCTCGGCGATGTCCATTCCGAGCTCGCGCTGGGAGTAGCGAGCTATCGCGTCCTCGACGCTCTCACCGGGGCGCGGATGCCCACAGAACGAATTGGTCCACACGCCTGGCCACGTCTTCTTCTCCAGTGCGCGGCGTGTCACCAGAATGCGTCCGGCGGCGTCGACGAGGTGACACGAGAACGCGAAGTGCAACGGGGTGTCGGTGCCGTGCACGGTGAGTCGATTCGCGGTGCCACGCGGGTGGCCGTCGTCATCCACGAGCACCACCAGGTCGTCATTCATCGATCCTCGCAGTCCATCGATCGCCACACCTTTCGATTGTCCGTTGCGGAAGCGATTCGCGCTCCCCGGGGGCGTGCGGGCGTGCTCAACAGCGTCTGAACTCACCTCGGGGCGAGCTCAGAAGTGTTTCGACGCCGCGCCCTGTCTGGATGGGAACGCTGTCGGGATGGGAATTGCTGTCGGGGTCGGGCACTAGGCTGGCCGCGTGCGCTTTGGAATCTGCATTCTCCCTGATCTGGACTGGCGGACCTCCCGCCCGCTGTGGCAGCGGCCCGAGCAGATGGGCTTCGACCACGCCTGGACCTACGACCACCTCGTCTGGGGCGGCCTGCCCGATTCCCGCTGGTTCTCGTGCGTGCCCATCCTGACCGCGGCGTCGACGGTCACCAGCACCATCGGTCTCGGGGCATTCGTCGTGTCCCCCAACTTCCGACATCCCGTCGCCTTCTCGCGCGAGGTGCAGACCCTCGTCGACATCTCCGACGGCCGATTCCTGCTCGGCCTCGGCGCGGGCGGTACCCCCGACGACCGGCTACTCGGGCAGTCGGAGCTGACCGCACGCCAGAAGGTCGATCGGCTGCAGGAATTCTCCCGACTGCTCGACCGCACACTGCGCGAAGACCACGTCGACGCCGACGGCGAGTACTACACCGCGCGCGACATGCGGCTCGTCGGCGGATCGGTGCGAGACCGGGTGCCGCTGCTCATGTCGGGCAACGGCCCACGGTCGGTACGGTTCGCCGCGAGCTTCGGCGACGGTTGGATCACCACCGGCAACACCACGGCCGCCACAACCGACGAGTGGTTCGCGGGCATCGCCCGCAACTGCGAGATCGTCGACGCCGAGCTCGCGAATCGACCGGATGGCTCCGACTTCGCCCGGTACCTCAGCATCGATTCCGGACCCGCGCAGTCGCTGGAGAGCATCGGGATGTTCGACGAACTGACCGGCCGCGCGGCCGAGTTGGGTTTGACCGAAGTCATCATGCACTGGCCACGAAGCACCCCACCGCACGTCGCGAGCGAGGCGGTGCTCGACGAGGTCGCCGCATCCCGATTGACCTGACCTGCACGGATGCCTCGGTCGTCGCCTCAGCGATAGGCTTTGGCCCGTGACGGTACGAGCGGGCATCGTGGTGACGGGGACCGAGGTCCTGACCGGACGAATCACCGACAAGAACGGCCCGTGGGTCGCCGAGCAACTGTTCGCGATGGGCGTCGACGTCGCCCACATCACCATCTGCGGCGATCGGCCGGAAGACCTCACCGCCCAGCTACGGTTTCTTGCCGACGAGGGTGTATCCCTGATCGTGACGACGGGCGGACTCGGCCCCACCGCCGACGACCTCACCGTGGCCACCGTCGCCGAGTTCACCGGTCGACCACTGCAACTCGACGAACCGCTCCGCGATCACATCGCCGACATCATCCGACGGTGGCAGGGCCGCGGCGGCAGTGAATCCGCCAGCGCCGCAACCCTGGCGGGCATCGACAAACAGGCAATGATTCCGCAAGGCGCACAACCCATTCCACCGACAGGCACCGCCCCGGGAGTCGCCGTGCCCGCAGGTGAGGACCCGCGCGCCCGCGGTCGGCTACCCGCTGTCCTCGTCCTTCCCGGGCCGCCTGCCGAGTTGCAGGCGATGTGGCCCAACGCCATCACGGCACCACCAATCGTCGACGCCGTCGCCAGTCACCCCGACATGCGCCAGGACACGATCCGCATGTTCGGACTGCCCGAAGCCGACCTGGCCGAGGGACTGCGCGCCGCACCCGGCCGCGTCCCGGGTTTCGATCAGCTCGAGATCACCACCTGCCTACGACGCGGCGAACTCGAAATCGTCACGCGCTACCCGACCTCTGCCGCCCGGGACTACACCGCGCTCGCCGACTTTCTGACCGAGCTGTATCCCACTCAGACCTTCTCCACCGACGGTTCAACCATCGACGACCAGGTCGCCGCACTGCTGGCCGGGCGACTGATCGCCACGGCGGAATCATGCACCGGCGGAATGGTTGCCGCCCGACTCACCGATCGAGCGGGATCGTCGGCGTACGTGCAGGGCGGCGTCGTCTCGTACTCGAATGAGGTGAAGATCAACAGCCTCGGCGTACCGGCGGCGACGCTCGACGAATTCGGTGCCGTGAGCGAACCGGTTGCGGCCGCGATGGCCGAGGGCGTCATGGCTCGCCTGGGCGTCGACACCGCGATCTCTACCACCGGCATCGCGGGACCCGGCGGCGAGACACCCGGAAAGCCCGTCGGCACAGTCTGTTTCGGCATCGGCGTCGCGGGCAGGCCGACACTGACCCGCACACTGCACCTCCCGGGCAACCGGGCGGCCGTGCGCGAACGGTCGACGACGATCGCGTTCCATCTTCTTGCCGGCGCGCTGCGCGCTGCGGGGGCGTCGTCGTAAGAGGTTCGAGCCCAGAGGTTCGAGCTCAGAGGTTCGGCCTCAGAGCCTGCCGAGCAGTTCCGCCTTCTTCGCGGAGAACTCGTCGTCGGAGAGGATTCCGCGCTGGTGCAGACCGGCGAGCTGCTCGATCGCCGCGATGATCGCGTCCGATCCTGCGGGCCCGGACGACGTCGCGAGCGGGGCACTGTCTGGCACCGGGGCGTACTGCTGCGGTGGGCTGTCGAACTGCGGCGGGGCGTCGAACTGCTGCGGCGCGGCGTCGAACTGTTCTGGTGCCGCGTGGCGTGGTTCCGGGGCCGCGGTCGGTGTCGCGGCGACGTCGTTGACGCCGAGTTCTCGCAAACTCGTGGTGTCGAAGGTGCCGAACTGGCTCGTGAAGCTGACCGTCCCGGGCGGTCCGCTCTGCTGCTGTTGCACGCCGCCGATCTGGTGCTCGCCGGTGTCGAAGACGCGAACCACGCCGTTCACCTGGGTCGCGAGGCGTCGGGTCGCGGGGAACACCGCATACCGCGAGTCGTTCTGACCTCCGGACGAGCTGGGTACTCCCAGGTCGGCGGGCCACCAGGTGTTGGGGGCTGAGTATCCGAACGGTGTGCTGGTCGTCGCGGCCGGCGGGAACACCTGGGTGGTGTTGAGCAGTTGGGCGAGCTCGTTGCAGAGACCGTCGACGCGGGCCTTGAGGCCGTTGTTGAACATGTCGCCGACCATCGTCATGCCGCCGCGCATCCACTGCCCGGAGCCGCCGAGCTCGGGAATGTTGAACTGGGCCATCGTGCCCCCACCCGAGTTGACCGCGTAGAGCATGGCCACGACCGCGTCCTGCGAGAGGCCGTAGCGCGCGGAGATATCGGAGATGACCTGCTGTGCCTCAGCAGTGACGCCTGGCTCCATTGTGTGCTCTTTCGTCAGCGGAATGTCGCCTACAGCGTAGTGCCCGTCGGCGCGGGCGTCGGGGTGGGCGTCGTGCGCGGGCGTCGGGGCGGGCGCGAACCCGCCGCCGCAGGAAGTGGGGGAAGGGTCGTCCGCCGCCGCAGGAAGTGGGGGAAGAGTGGTCCGCCGCCGCAGGAACTAGGGGAAACACACTTTCCCGTGTCTCACACCCTTCCCCGCGAAGTAACTCGAGAAAGCGCACAGAACCCGCGGAAAGAATCCTTCCCCTAGTTTCTGCCAGACCGCGCGCAGCCTTCCCCCGACCTTCTGCCGGCCCGCGCCGCGCCCGCCCGACGACGCCATCCGCCCGCGTCGCAGGAACTAGGGGAAACACACTTTCCCCTAGTCTCACACCCTTCCCCGCGAAGTAACTCGAGAAAACGCACAGAACCCGCGGAAAGAACCCTTCCCCTACTTCCTGCCGGCCCGACCGCCCGCGCAACAACCAGACCCGCTCAGCTGCCCAACCCGCGCGCGGCGGCGGTCTGCGACCAGATGCGCGCGATGATCTCGGCGGCGGGGCCGAAGTCGCTGTCGCGGAACGACGTCCCGGCCCACAGGTTGAGGAATTCCGGATCGCCGGCGAGAGCTGCGGCCGAGCGGAGTGGACTCGTCAGATGGTGCAGCTGTGGGTACTCAGCGGGGGCGAGTGGCGAGTAGCGATCGGTGAACTCGTTGCGCAGCGCACGCGCCGGTCGCCCGGAGAACGCTCTGGTCACCACGGTTTCGGTGAACCGTGAATTGCGCAGTGCTGCACGGTGAGTTGGCTTGGTGCCAGCCTCCGCACTGTCGAGGAGTGCGGTACCCAGTTGCACCGCGACGGCACCGGCGGCCAGCGCGGCGTCGACGTGTGCGCCGGTTGCGATCCCGCCGGCGGCGATGATCGGGATGTCGACGAGTTCGGCGACCTCACGCACCAACTCGATCGTGGACGTCTGCGAAGGCTCCGCCGTCGTCGACAGGGTCGCACGGTGCCCACCGGCTTCGAACCCCTGCACGCAGAGTGCATCGACCCCCTGCGCGGCAGCAGCTTTCGCGTCGATCGGATCGGCCACTGTGGCAACCGCTGCGATTCCGGCGCCGTGGAGACGGTCGACGACGCTCTCGCCCGGAAGCCCAAATGTGAACGACACCAAAGGAACTCGTCGGGAGATCACCAGATCAACCTTGTCCGCATACGCATCGTCGTCGAATTCAACGACGGGCCCGACGTCGACGTTGTACCGTCGCGCGACCGGCTCCAACTCGTCGCGGTAGCGGAGCACTGCAGCCAGATCGCGAGCGGGTCCGCCCGGCACGAAGAGGTTCACACCGTAGGCGCCCACACCCGACGCGACGACCTCGTCGATCTCGCCCGCAAGTGCGTTGACCGACTTGTAGCCCGCAGCCAGAAAGCCCACGGCCTGCGCCTGCGCAGCCGCGATCACCAGCGCAGGCGTCGACGGACCGCCTGCCATCGGCGCGACGACGATCGGCACACGCAGGCTCATCAGGTCGAATACCTCTGCGCTGTCAGGCATCTGCACGCTCCCGTCGTACGAGTTGCGGCGGATCATTCGACCGCCGCCACCGTCGAGGCTACTCAGCGCGGCCCCGTCTGGGAACCATGAACTGCGCCGTGGTCAGGAGGTTGCCGACTCACCAGCCTCGTGACGATGCTCGTGATCGCCATCCTGGTGGTGGTGCTCGTGCGTGATCGGGTACAAGATGTCGACGTCGACGGCCGAGGTGCGAGAGCTTCTGTTACCCAACATGTTCCAGATCAGCACCGTCACCGTGCCGAGTCCGGCGTAGAGCCCGAGGCAGAGCAGCGCAGTCCCCGACCCCGCCTCCGGGAAGTACAACGAGTTGCGAATCAGTTGTGCACCACCGCCGGTGGGTAGCCATTCTCCGAGCTTCGCCCAGAAGGTCGGCATGAAGTTCCACGGGATCGACGCACCCGACAGCGTCGCGCCGACGAGGAAGTAGAAGCCGCCCGCCAACGATCCGATCGGCCCGAACAGCGTCACCAGACCGGCAGTCGAGCCCGCGATGGCCAACGAGATCAGGGTGTACGTGCCGAAGAGTCGCCACTGGTCCGCGGAGCTGCCGACGCCGTAGAACCAGGAAAACAGGAGCACGATCCCGGCCGACACCGCGGCGTAGGCAACCAACGCCGCAACGTGGCCGAACCCACGCCGCAACGACTGCGGCACTCGCGGCATCAGCCGTCCGAGGCCCAGTGACGCGATACTGCCGCCGAGCGAGATCACCTGCAGGATATAGCCGATCGACGCACCGTTGATGTCGTCTTCGGAGAGCTTGACGACATCGACCGCCAGCGTTTGCGGGAGTTGATTGCTCACATTGGCCTCTGAGGCAACAGCTTTCAGCGCGGTCGCGGGTAGCGCACCGCCGGCACTCGCCACTACCGGCACAATGCCCTGCTGCGTGATCTCCAGCCCACCGTCGACCTCCCGATCGACGATCGCGGCGCGCAACGAGTCCATGGATTCATAGGATCGAGCATCGAACTTGCCGTCGGCTTCCACTGCGGCAGTGAGCTTGTGCGTCTGTTGCTCGGGTCCGACAATTCCGATGGGTACGTTCCGCGGCGACGGTGAATGTCCGACGCCGAGATAAAAGGCACCCAGCCCGAGTTGGGTGAGTGCACCGAGTAGGACGACGGCGAACAGCAAGCGTCGGTACTTCGCACCGAATGACAACGGCTCAGCTTCAGTCTGGAGCATGGATGACTACCTCAAGGTTTCGTGGACGGAACTATCGAGAACGGACGAGAAGTTCTGTGTACGAGCTGATTACGCGTGAAAGCCGTCGACCGCGATGCCGACCTGGGTGCGCACATCCTCGAACGGATCACGATCCGAATGCGCGCCTGTCGACGCACGGGCGATCGCGAGTGCTGTGACAGCGAAGATCATGTTGGCTGTGAGCGTTGCCCTGTCTGCCACCGCGTCGTCACCGGAATCGGCAACGAGTCTCTGCGCGATCCGCTCCTGCAGCTCGGCAACCAATGCGAGTCCCGCTGCGCGGTAATGATCATCGGAACCACCGAAGAGCAGTTCCCGATGGTAGGCATTGCCGTTCTCGGGGTTGGCGCGGGCGTACTCGAGCAGAGGACGCACCATCTCGTAGATCGCCTCGGCCGTGTCGGTTGTCGACGCCGCCGATGCCGCGCCGACGTCGAGTGCTCGGCGCAACTCCTCATTGAGCACCATCAGAAGTAGCTCACCCTTGGTCGACGCGTAGCGGAAGACCGTGCCCGCCGCGACGTCGGCGCGGTCGGAGACCTGCCCCGTCGACACCGACTCGAAGCCACGTTCGGCGAACAGATCGGCTGCCGCGCGGAAGATGCGGTCCTGTTTGTCGCGCATGTTGCGGGCGCGCCTACCGTCGGCGGTCGCCGCGTCGGGGGTCATGTCACCTCCAATAATGAGTGGACTCATAAATGAGTCTACTCATTGCTCCGCACATGACAGCGGCGTTAGGCTCGATTTCATGTCACCTCGCACCCTTGTCCGAATCGTCCTCGGCGCATTTATGACCTTCGCCGGAATCACCCACCTGACCGTCGCGCGCGACGAGTTCCAGGCGCAGGTTCCCGATTGGTTTCCCATCGACACCGACGTCACCGTGCTCGCGTCAGGCGTTGCCGAAATCGGCCTCGGAGCGTCGTTTCTGGCATTGCCCAAGCACAAGCGCGTGATCGGCATCCTGCTCGCGCTGTTCTACGTCGCGATCTTCCCCGGCAACATCGCGCAGTACGTCGAGCACAAGGACGCGTTCGGACTCGACACCGATCGCAAGCGACTGATCCGGCTGTTCTTCCAGCCGGCTCTGATCGCAGCAGCGCTCTACGGGGGCGGCGTCGGTGCGAGTAACGCGGACGCCCGCAAGTCATGACCGACTGCGTCTTCTGCGGCATCGTCGCAGGTGAGATACCCAGTGTGAAGGTCGCCGAAACAGCATCGACCTACGCATTCATGGACATCAACCCCGCCAACGACGGCCATCTGCTGGTGATCCCCAAGCAGCACAGCACCGACCTACTCGACATCGGCGCTGACGATCTGACCGCGACCACCCTCGAGGCACAGCGGATCGCGCGGGCGATGGTCGACAACGCCGGCGCCGACGGCGTGAACCTGCTCAACTGCTGCAAGGCTCCCGCGTGGCAGACGGTATTCCATTTCCACCTCCACGTGATCCCGCGCTACGCCGACAGGAGCGTCGACCGCCTGTCACTGCCGTGGCAACCGGGCGTCGCGGGTGATCGAACCGTCATGACGGAATACGCCGAGACGTTGGCAACGGCGCTGCGCTGAGAGGAACCACTGGGAGACGTTGCGAGTTCAGACAGAACCCGACATGACCCGCTCGGCGAGCGGGACGAGTGTCTCGATGAGTATCGTGCGAGCCTGCTTGCGGGAGAGCGTCTTTCGATCGACCCATTCACGTGCGGTGGCCTTCATCATGCCGCCCCAGCTCCGGAACACCGCGAGTGCCGCCCGATGCTCGCGGCCCGTCCCGACAAACCCGATCGCGTCGAGCACGCGCTGCGCGGCGCGATCGTCGGCCTCGTTGAGGATCGCCGCGATCTGCGGATCGTCACCGATCCCCTCGACGCCGACCGCCAGCCACGTCTTTCCGTGAGTGTCGAGGACAGTCATCAGCCAATCAACCGAGGCCTCGACTCGTTCCCGCAGTGTGCCGCCCGGCAGAGTGACCGTGTCGATCTCGGGCACGATCATCATGGCGCGCACGACTTCGACGTAGAGGTCGCGCTTGGTGCCGAAGTAGTGGTTCAGCAGCCCGCGCGCCACTCCGGCTTCGCGGGCGAGCTCGGCCATCTGCACCGTCGCGTAGGGCTGCTCACCGAACATCCGGATGGCGACGGCCAGGATTTCATTACGCCTGGCGTCGGGGCCGAGCCTGCGCCAACGCGGTTCATCTGCGGTGGTCACAGTGTGTGATGTTGTCACACAAGCTCGCTGCCGTCTGCGGCACGGGCACGTAGCGCGTCACTGACGACGAATCTGTCACCGTAGCGCGCTCGGAGTTCGTCAGCGCGCGCGACGAATCCTTCCAACCCGCCCGGATACTGATTGATGTACTGCAGTGCACCACCGGTCCACGCCGGATAGCCGATACCCATGATCGAGCCGACGTTGGCCTCGGCCACCGACCCGATGGCGCCCTCGTCGTAGCAGGCGAATGCCTCCAGGGCCGCGGCTACGAGCATCCGCTCTTTTGCGTCGTCGAACGGGATCTCGACGTCAGATCTCGTGTAGAGCTCCGCGAGGCGCGGCCACAGTCCGAGTCGCTGTCCACCGGGGCCGTCGTAGTCGTAGAACCCTCTACCTTCCAGGCGACCCGGACGATCGAACTCCTCGAGCATCCTGTCCACCAACGGATACGACGCACTGGGTACAAAGTCGACGCCCCGTGCACCGGCGTCGGCGATGAATCCCGCACGGATCTTCGCGATGGTCTTCATGTTGATCTCGTCGAACAGAGTCAATGCTCCTGCCGGGAAACCCGCCTGCAGCGCAGCTTGTTCGGCGCTCGCGGGGTGCATGCCCTCGGCCACGAGCGAGAGCGCCTCGTCGACGAACTTCGCGATGACCCGATTGGCGTAGAAACCGTATGTGTCCTGCACGACGATGGGCGTCTTGCGTATCTGCTTCGCGAAATCCAGTGCACGAGCGAGTGATTCGTCCGAGGTCTGCTCTCCGACGACGATCTCGACGAGCGGCATCTTGTCGACCGGTGAGAAGAAGTGCAGACCGATCACGTCGGAGGGTCGCGTCACCGCACCCGCCATCTCGGCGATGGGCAGCGCCGAGGTGTTCGACGCGAGCAGGGCATCGTCGGACACGTAGCCCTCGACCTCGGCGAGAACCTTCTTCTTGAGCTCGACGTCTTCGAACACGGCCTCGACGACGAGGTCGGCGCCCTTGACGTCGGAGATGTTGTCGGTGGCCAGGATTCGGTCGAGGGCTCGATCGCGTCCCGCCGTGTCGAGGCGACCCTTGGCGACCTTGGCGTCGAGGATTCGCCGGGAGTAGTCCTTGCCGCGTTGCGCGCCTTCGATTGTGACGTCACGCAGCACGACGTCGACTCCTGCCTTCGCGGCGACGTACGCGATCGCCGCGCCCATCATGCCCGCGCCGAGGACGGCGACCTTGGTGGCCTTGCGTACCGGGATGTCGGCGGGGCGGGCGGTTCCCTTGTTGACCTTGCCCAGGTCGAAGAAGAGCGCCTTGATCATGTTGGCGGAGATCTGACCACAGATCAGTCGCGCGCAGTAGCGCGTCTCGATGGTGAAGGCGGTGTCGATGTCGACCGACGCTCCCTCGACTGCGGTCGCCAGCACCGAGATCGGGGCCTTCATCGGCGAGCCCTTGAGTTGCCTACGCAGAGTTGCGGGGAAGGCGGGCAGGTGTGCTGCCAGTGCGGGCGACGACGGCGCGCCACCCGGAATGCGAAATCCCTTGCGGTCCCACGGTTGTGTGGCGTCGGGGTTGTCTTTGATCCAGGCACGCGCTGCGTCGAACATCTCTTCCCGGGTGGAGACGACCTCGTCGATCACCCCGACCTGTAACGCCTTGCGCGGCTTCATCCGCTGCCCTTGGCCGACCACGTTGAGCATCGCGTCGACAACTCCGAGCATGCGCACGACGCGCGTCACGCCGCCGGCGCCGGGCAGTACCCCGAACGTGACCTCGGGGAGGCCGAGCAGACTTCCTCTGGCGTCCAGGGCAATTCGACGATGCGCCGCCAACGCGACCTCGAATCCGCCTCCGAGTGCTGTGCCGTTGATCGCCGCGACCACGGGCCTGCCGAGGGTTTCGAGTCGGCGGAACGTCTCCTTGTAGTGGTCGAGTCCCGCCGAGATGGCTTCGATGTCATCGGGCCCGGCGGTCATCAGCAGGTTGAGGTCGCCGCCGGCGAAGAACGTGTCCTTGCCCGACGCGATGATCACGCCGGTGATCGAATCCTTCTCACGCTCAAGGCGTTCGACGACGCTCCGCAGAGCCGCGGCCATGTCGTCGGTCATCGTGTTGGTCGACTGGGTCTTGTCGTCGATGGTGACCGTGACGATGCGGTCCGCATCGACGTCCCAACCGATGATGCCGGACGTGTGAGTGGTGAAGTCGGTCAAGGGTTTCGCCTTCGTGAGTGTGTGAATCAGATCGCTGGCCGAGCTAGAGAGTGCAGAGTCAGAGGCTGCGCGCGATGAGGTCTTTCATGACCTCGTTGGCTCCCGCGTAGATCTTCGCGATGCGCCCGTCGACGAAGAGCCGCGCGATCGGGTACTCCTCCATGTAGCCGTAGCCGCCGTGCAACTGTAGGCAGCGGTCGACGACCTGCGTCTGCTGCTCCGAACACCACAGCTTGATCATGGCGGCGCCCTTGACGTCGAGTTCGCCGCGCACGTGCTTGTCGATGGCATCGTTGACGAAGGCGCGCATCACCTCGACGGTGGTGGCGATGTCGGCGAGCTCGAAGCGCGTATTCTGCAGTGCGAAAAGCGGTTTACCGAAGGCGTGACGCTCACGCACATACTCGAGCGTAAGCTCGTACGCTGCCTCGACAACGCCGAGCGCAGCGACGCCGACGATCAGCCGCTCCTGCGGGAGTTGCTGCATCAGTTGGACGAAGCCGGTGCCCTCCGTGCCGCCGAGCAGATGTGTCGCGGGCACGCGGAGGCCGTCGAAGAAGAGCTCTGTGGTGTCCTGGCCCTTCTGGCCGATCTTCTTGAGCTTGCGTCCACGCTCGAAACCCGGTGGGTTGTCGCCGACTTCGGCGACCAGCAGTGAGACGCCCTTGGCGCCGAGCTCCGGGTCGGTCTTGGCCGCGATGATCAGCAGGTCACATGTGGCGCCGTTGGAGATGAAAGTCTTTGCGCCCGTGATGACGTACTCGTCGCCGTCCCGCACCGCACGGGTGCTGATGGCCTGCAGATCCGACCCGGTACCGGGCTCGGTCATGGCGATGGCACCGATCCACTCACCCGAGACGAGCTTGGGAATCCACCGCTTCTTCTGTTCCTCGTTCGCGTACGAGAGCAGGTAGTGGGGAACGATCCCGGAGTGCACGCCGAGTTGCATGGAGAGGTCTGCCCCGCGGGCCTGCTCGCGGAAGAGTACGGCCTCGTGCGCGAATGTTGCTCCGCCACCGCCATATTCCTCGGGGATCGACATACCGAGCAGACCGAGTTCGCCCGCGCGACGGTAGAGCGCACGGTCGGGTTGACCGGCCGCAGCGAACTCCTCGTGGCGCGGCGCAACCTCTTTGGTGAAGAACTCGCGGGCGAGCGCGGTGAGGTCGGCGAGTTCGGTTGTCAGATCGTTTGTCATCGTGGTCTGCCTTCGTGGTGCTGGTCGGGAGCGCGTTCAGCGCTGATAGAGCGCGTCGATCTCGTCGGCATACTTTTTGGCGATCGGCGAACGCTTCAGCTTCATCGTGGGCGTGAGTTCGTCGCCACCCGGAGCCCAGTACGTCGGCAGCACCTGCCACGCGCGGATGTGTTCGACGCGACTGAGCCGCGAATTGGCCTGTGCTACTGCGTCTTCAATGGCGCCCAGGATCGTCGGGTGTAGTGCGAGCACTTCTGGTCGGGCGTCGACGATGCCTGCCTTCTGCGCGATTGCGACCACCGCATCGGGGTCGAGGGTGATCAGGGCCGACACGTACGGGCGGTTGTCGCCAATAGCGACGACGCTGCCGATCAGTGGACTGGCCGCAGTGAGCGCGCCCTCGATGTTCGACGGTGACATGTTCTTTCCGCCGGAGTTGATGATCAACTCCTTCTTCCTATCGACGATCGTCAGGAAGCCGTCAGCGTCGAGAGTCCCGATGTCACCGGTGTGCACCCAGCCGTCGGCGTCGAGTGTCTGGACGGTGCGTTCCGGGTCGTTGCGGTAGCCGCGCATCACACCGCCGCCGCGCACCATGACCTCACCGTCGGACGCGAGTGTCACCTCGGTGCCCGGAATGGCCGTACCGACGCTTCCGTACCGCGGTCGGGCGACCGGGTTGACCGTGGTGACCGCGGACGTCTCCGACATGCCCCACGCCTCCATCACCGGAATGCCCAGTGCGAGCATGAATTCCAGCGCCGCGACGTCGACCGGCGCGGCACCGGAGACTGCGGCGACGAGCGAGTCCATGCCGAGCTTTGCACGTAGCTTCGACAGCACAAGCTTGTCGGCGATCGCAGCGGCGACGGTATCGCGCAGGCCGAGTCGCCGCCCGCCGACCGTCGCCGCAGCCTTCTTCTTGCCTGCTGCGAGAGCCCACGCGGCCAGTGCGCCTTTGATTCCCGGCTCGGCGTCGAGCGTCGTCTCGATGCTGCCCTTGATCTTGTACCAGAGTATCGGAACGGCGACGAAGAACGTCGGATGAACCTCGCCAAGAGCCTCGACGAGTTGCTTGGTGTTGGCGAGGTCGGTGACCGTGATGCCGAAGTACATGGGCGCGTACTGGCAGATCCACCGGTTGATGAGGTGTGCGTCGGGCAGGTACGAGATGACGCGGCCGTCGGAGAGGTCGCCGATCACATCGGTGATCACCTCGAGTTGGTAGAGCAGGTTGGCGTGCGTGAGTTCGACGCCCTTGGGGTTGCCGGTGGTGCCGCTCGTGTAGATCAGCGTGAGCACGTCCGAGCGTTCGACCTGCTGGTAGGCGGCGTCGAAGTCGAAGTCGGCCGGTGCGGGCGCGGCGATCAGTTCGGCGAGTGTGGTCACGCCCGCCGTGCCGTTCGGCGCGTCGACGACCACGACGTCTGCTGAGCCGTCACCCGCCTCGACGATCCTCTCGAGGAACTGCGTCTCGGTGATGACGACCGACGGCTCAGCGTTGTGGAAGAGGTAGGCGATCTGCGGGGCGGCGTTGGTGTTGTAGACCGAGAACGTCACGGCGCCGAGGTGCATCGCCGCTGCGTCGACGACGTGGAACTCGGGTCGGTTGGTGAGCATGATGCCGACGGTGTCGCCGCGCGTGACCCCGAGGGCGGCGAGTCCCGCGGCCACCGCACGTACGCGCTGACCGTACTGCGCCCAGGTCAACGACGTCGCGCCGTCAGCGGTGCGGATGGCCACCCGATCCGCGTGGTCGACCACACGCCGCTGAAAATGCGTGCACAGGGTGTCTTGCTTCGGGGTACCGGTCATCGTCGTCCTCACTCTATTGGCGTCGCGCCAATAATCATCGAGGCTCATTGGCGGGATGTCAATAAGCAGGTCGACGCTGCGGTGGCCCTGCCTCGCGTCGCGGTGTAGACCGATCTCATGCAGACACCACGGGCCGGATCGTCACGCGACTACGACACCGTCGTCGTCGGCGCGGGAATCGCCGGTTTGACCACCGCCCGACTACTCGCAGGCGCGGGCAGGCGGGTCACCGTCCTCGAAGCCCGCGACCGGATCGGCGGACGCGTGCACAGCGATCGATCGGGTGGGACGGTGACCGATCGTGGCGCCTCGTGGATTCACGGGATCAACGACGCCCCGCTACACGCCGTCACCGAGGCTTTCGGCATGCGCACCGTCGAATTCACTGTCGGCAGCTACCAACCCGACAGTCGGCCGATCGCCTACTACGACCCCGACGGCAGACGACTCGACGACGACGCCGTTGCCGCCTTCGCTGCCGACGTGCATGCCTTCGACGACGCGTTGTCGATGTTCGTCGCAAAGATCGGCGCCGGAGTGTCGTATGGCGAGGCGACGGAAGAGACGCTCGCCGCTCTCGGTTGGGATGATGCACGCGCACAGCGTGTTCGGGAGTTCGCACGTCACCGCACCGAAGAGCAGTACGGCGTGTGGATCGACGATCTCGATGCGCATGGACTCGACGACGACGAGACGGACGGCGACGAAGTCGTGTTTCCCGACGGCTACGACGAGCTCGCCACCCGCCTAGGCGATGGACTATCAGTGACACTCAATCGTGCTGTCGCCCAGATCCGTTGGGATGAGAACGGCGCCACCGTGATCGATACCGCAGGCGAGGAGACGTCGGCCGCACGCGTCGTCGTGACAGTACCCGTCGGTGTGCTCAAATCCGGCACGCTGACCTTTGATCCGCCACTATCGGAACCTGTTGCGGGAGCGTTGGATCGGCTGGAGATGAATGCGTTCGAGAAGGTGTTCCTGCGGTTCGGGTCGAAGTTCTGGGATGAAGGCGTGTATGCGATTCGCCGACAGGGACCGGCCGCTCAGTGGTGGCACTCCTGGTACGACCTCTCGGCCCTTCACGGCGAGCCGACGCTACTCACCTTCGCGGCCGGCCCGTGCGCCCGCGCGGTGCGCGAGTGGAGCGACGAGGAGATCGCGGCGTCGGTCCTCGGCTCGCTGCGCGAGATCTACGGCGATGCCGTGCCCGAGCCGACTCGCATCGACGTAACCCGTTGGCAGGATGACCCTTTCGCCCATGGGTCCTACGCGTACATGACCGTCGGCTCGACGACAGCCGACCACGACCTGCTGGCGACACCGTTGGGCGGTGGCGTCGTGCATCTGGCGGGCGAGGCCACGTGGACCGACGATCCGGCAACGGTCACCGCTGCGCTCGAGTCGGGACGCAGGGCGGCGTCGAACATTCTCGGGCGTGACGTGCAGGTCGCCGAACTATGGTCGCGCTGAGGACCTTTCAGTCATCTGACGGCAGTTCGACGTTGATGGTCACGCGCACTTCGTCGTCGACCTTGAGCGCACCCATCATCATCGAGTACGGCTTCAGCCCGAAGTCGCGGTGGGAGACTGTGGTTTCGATTGTAGCGGTGCGCTTCTCGTCGGCCACTTCGACGTCGAGCGGATGCTGACGTTGCTTGCCGTTGATCGAGAGCGTCCCGTCCAGCCGATAGCCCGCCTCGATGGTCGTGATCGACGCGGCTTCGTAGGTGATCGTCGGCGACTTTGACGCGTTGAGCGACTTGAGTGCATTGCTTCTGGCGAGGGACTTTTCCGGTCCGGTCAGCGGCGTGACCCCGCCCTCACCAGAGACGACGGTCAGCGAGTCGACGTCGATCGAGGCGGACACGTCGGACGGCACGCCGTCGCTGAGGGTGACCGTCGCCGACCACTGCTGCATCTCAATGGTCAATCGGTGGCCGGTTCGCGATGCCGGACCGGTCACACCGGTGTGTAGGGTCAGCGTCCCGTTGGCCGGGCCGAATTGCCAGGACTCCTGCGCCATTGCGCCTCCTCGAGTGTCGACGACCACCCTAGGCGCTTCTCCTGTGCCAAGGTTGTCGATGTGACTGCATCGGAAAGCCAGGGAGTCGAGCGCGGGACAGCATACGGATTCGACGCGTGGCTCGTGACTTCGCCGCACGCCACCGCGGCGATCTCGATCTTCGGTGGGCAGGTGCTCTCCTACCGTCCGACCGGAGCCGACGACGTGCTGTGGGTGTCGCCCCTGGCCGCAACGCCGCCGACGCCCATACGTGGTGGCATTCCCGTGTGTTGGCCGTATTTCGGGAAGGAGAACCAGACCGGCGACGTCCCGTCGCACGGTTACGCGCGCACCGCGACGTGGCAGGTCGTGGACTCCGAGGTTCTTGCTGACGACGTGACGCAGGTGCGGCTCGCGCCCCTGGGACTCGAGCGACTCACGCTGCGCCTGGAACTGACCGTGCGTGTGGGCGCGACGCTGGAGATCGGTGTGCGGACCACCAATCTCTCCGACGAACCCGCGGTACTGACCGAGGCGCTGCACAACTACCTACGCGTCTCGGATGCCACCGACGTGCACGTGGAGGGACTCTCGGGGAAGTCGTACGAGGACAAGTTCGACGACCTGCAGGTCAAGACGCAGGACGGCGACTGGCGCCTTCCCGACGACGTGCCGCGCAGCGACCGGCTCTACCCCGATGCGGGTGGAACCTACCGGCTGGTCGACCCAGGTCGTGGCCGGACCATCCGGGTGACCGGCGATCGCGCGCGGACCGCCGTCGTGTGGAACCCCGGCGCCGACGTCGCATCCGGAATGGCCGACGTCGGGCCGCACTGGCGCGAGTTCGTGTGCGTCGAGACGGCCAACGCCGGGCCTGATCTGATCACCGTCGCTGCGGGCGCGACCGTCGAGATGTGGCAGACGATCGCTCTGGAGTGACGTTCAGGCTTTACGGCACCACGACGGCGCGTCCACGCAGGTCGTTGGCCGCGAGCTTGCGGTACGCCGCAACGCCATCGTCGAGGCTGAACCACTCCACCGCGACGTCGAGGACGCCGTCGCGCGCGAGGTCGAGGACCTCGATCAGCTCCGCACGGGCACCCCAGTAGGGCGTGCGGACCGACACCTCGTAGGGCTGTGACCAGAAGCCAACACTCGCCGCAGCCTTGCCGTCGCCGAGCCCGACGATCGTGACGTCGCCCATCGTGCCGACGACACCCATCGCCGTGTTGATGGTCGGCTGATATCCGACAAAGTCGAAAACGGCTGTCGCGCCGTCTTTTCCGGTGATCTTGCGGACATTCTCGACGGCATCGGCGTCGCTCAGCACTGCCTCGTGCGCACCGACCTGCTTGGCGAAGTCGAGCTCCTCCTGCGTGACGTCGAGTGCGATGACACGCGACGGGGTGAGGTGCCGCAACATCTGGATGGCCACGTGTCCCAGGCCGCCCGAGCCGATCACGACGGCGGTCGAGCCGCCGACTAGCTTCCTCAGCGACGGCTTGATCGCGTGGTA
The DNA here is from genome assembly GCF_000248055.1 of Gordonia sputi NBRC 100414. Lineage (GTDB taxonomy): Bacteria > Actinomycetota > Actinomycetes > Mycobacteriales > Mycobacteriaceae > Gordonia > Gordonia sputi. Next base: position 109,334 of record NZ_BAFC01000025.1, read on the forward strand.
GGGCGTGAGGCCGGCGTCGGTCAGGGGAACCGTGGTGACGGGATCGAGGTCGCCGATGGGGACGAGGTGCCGCGGGTCGTCGACGACGACGTATTCGGCCATGGCGCCGTCGTGTCCGAGGCCGGGTGGCGTGATCTGCAGGTCGGCTGCCCGCGAGCAGTAGTTCTCCAGGCCCTGCGAACAGAAGTGGCAGACTCCGCAACCCCACGGGCCGTAGATGGCGACCGCCGTCCCCTCACTGACCGTCGAAACCCCTTGTCCCAGTTCGGCGATCACGCCGACACCCTCGTGGCCGAGGGTCATCGGGAGAGGGTACGGGAATGCGCCTTCCGGCGCGTTCAACACGAAGTCGTCGGAGTGGCACGCGCCTGCGGCGGTGACCTTCACGAGCACCTGACCCGGACCCGGCGTGGGCTTCGGAACGTCGCGAAGCTCGGGTTCGGCTCCGGATTTGACCATCTGGACGGCCTTCATCGGTCAACTGCCTTTCGGATCGGTGTACTCCCCGACCCCTCCCTGACCTCAGGTTTACTCTCCCATCACGAACGGCGCATATGAGGGGTGGCGCCACGGCGTGCTGGGTTCGTCGGCGGGGCGAGCACTCCGAGCGGGCACGCGGCCAGCCGCGCTCGATCGCGCGCCGACGAACTCATCGACCACCGACTGCGCAGCCACGCGGTCACTGCCACGGCCGTGCCTCTGCGCGATGCTCGGCCTGCCCGCACCACGACGTCACCGCGTTGGCAATGTAGTCGCACGATGCCCTGTCCGAGAACAACTTCGACGTGATCGACGGTGCGGGCAGTCCGCCGCTCATTGTCAGGTGATACCAACTGTCGGCGCACACCTGGCCGAACCAGTGCTTGAAGATGACCGGTTCCGTCGGCTCGAGTCCCGGCGTGCAGACCACGAGGACGCGGTCGACGTCGGTGTCGAGCACGAGGTCGGTCAGCGAGGAGACCACGACGTTGCGCAGTGCCCGCGTGGGGCGCGCCAGCGTGTCGAGGCCGAAGCGCGACGTCGACCTCCTGATCGAACCTCCGTCGACCAGGATCAATCCGATTCGGGACTCCGGAGACGGCTCGGCGTCGACGTGCACTCCGTTGTCGCCCAATGCCGCTGCGATGTCGGGGTTGATCGGCCCGAACGTGCGGACGGCGACGTGGTGACGCGAGAGCCGCGCGGCACGTTCCATCGCGATGGTCATGAGATCTCCTCCTGGTCTGCGGTACAGCGTGATGTGGGATGAGTTACGGATCGCCCGGGTCATCGGCGTGCCATTCTCGGGAGTCGACGGCGTCGCGGCGGGATGGAGTCGTGGACGCGCTGCCAGATGAGCTCGTGCTCAACAGGATTGATCGCACCTCGCTCCAATCGCCGGTCAGCGGAACGCAGTTCGGCAAGAGTGTCGGCGATCGACTTGGGAGTCGGCATTCCCTCGGGGACGTTGTATCCCGGAATGGTGGTCAGGTCGACGGTGCGTACGGCGCTGGGCAGGGTTCCCGCGGTGCGTCGCGCGACCACACCCGAGACCACCAACACGGCGGTGGCCACTACGAGGACCGTCGTACCCGACGCGCCGAGGGAACTGAGACCGACGGCCACGGCCAGCCACGCGACGAGGCCCCAGACCGGCCAGCCACGCCAGAGGCGCAGACGTCGACGCTGCATCGAACTGATTCCGGGCGGGAACACAACAAGTCGGTAGCGGCACACGCCGTAGCGCCCGGCGCCCGCGCTGAACGATCCCCACACCGCGGGGCCCTCGGCGAGCCGGTCGATGATCGCGGAACCCGTTGTTTCCGTATCCAATCGCCCCGTACTCAATCCCCCCGTACCCAATCCCTCAGTACCCAATCCCTCAGAGCCGTGTGAACTCATCGTCGTCATTCCGATAGTGCTACGCCGCGCGCTCGGCGTCGGGAAGTGTCTTGACGGGTCTTTGACGAGACTTTGACGCGGCGTCGAACAGCCTTGACGAGATGCTGACAGTTGGGTTGCTGGCGGTGGGCACGCAAGAGACCGCCCCGGAGTCGTCGAGTGACGCCGGGGCGGTCGGGAGGATTGTTGACGGGTGGGGTGCGGATTATCCGGCGACCCGGTTGAAGGGGTCGTGTTCGGCGATGAGTTTGTCGACGCGGGCTTCGTCGATGCGGGCGCGGACCGTGGTCAGTTCTTGGCGGTCACGGACGACCTTCGCGAGCGTGAAGGTGCTGGAGGTGAGGAATAACAGCGTGATGCCGAGGAATCCGCGCTGCCAGGGGTCGATCGGGAGGTAGAGGATGCCGACACACGCGGTGGCGAGGCTGACGGCGAAGGCGATGGCTGCTTGGAGGAAGAAGGCTGCGGTGGTGACGGTCTGGGGGACTTCGTTGGAGGACGACATGTGACAACGGTCTCAGCGGCGGCAGGCGCGGCGGATGCGCAGAACTACGCAGTTGCCCTGAGTGTTCTGGGCGGTCAGGAGTCGGCCGCGTCGAGTGCCGCGCGGAGTGTTCGCACCACGCCGTTGTCGGTGTTCGACGGCGCGACGTAGCGCGCGGCGTCGAGGATGTCGCGGTGCGCGTTGGCAACCGCGTACGACCAGTCGGCGGTGCCGAGCATCCCGAGGTCGTTGAGGTAGTCACCGAAGACCATTGTCTGCGCCGGACTGATACCGAGCCGACTCTGCACTGCCCGAACGGCCTGCGACTTGTCGACGCCGCGGGTCATCACGTCGAGCCAATGTTGTCCGGACACAACGACTTCGGCATCGATCTGCAGTGCCGAGATCGCGGGGCGGTGGAGTCTTCGATTCCGTCGAAGTCGTAGACCGCCACCTTGACCAGTTCGGCGTCGATGGCGGCGAGGTCGTCGACGACGGTGTTCGCGTAGTAGTAGGGGCGGATCTGTTCGAGGAACCGCTCATCGGACCGCTCGACGTAGGCGATCTCCGGGCTGCACAGCACGACCCCGATGTCGGCGCCGTCGGACTGCAGCGCTCGTGCGCGCGTGAGGACCGCGTCGGCGGTACTCGGGGCAAGCGGTTGTGACCGCAGGATCTCGTTCTGCCGCGCCACCACCGCACCGTTCTCGGCGATCACGATCAGCCCGGGTATCGCCTCCCCGAACTGGTGGAGCAGGGTCGCGGCCTGCCGTCCGCTGGCCGGACTGAATACGATGTCGCGGCTGGTCAGCTCGTCAAGCAGCGGCCAGAGGTCGTCGGGGATGTGCTTGGCGTCGTCGAGCAGGGTGCCGTCGAGGTCGGTGACGACGAGGCGCAGGTCAGCGGGGACGGGCGGAATCGTGGTGGACATCGTGCTCCATTGTGGCAGTTCGGTGTCCCAGTTCGGTGTCCCAGTTCGGTGTCCCAGTTCGGTGTCCCAGTTCGGTGTCCCAGTTCGGTGTCACAGTCAGGTACCGCAAACCCGGGCGGAACATTCTCTGGGTCCGGCCGCATCCAATCGGTACTTGCTTACGAGAAGCCCCCGAGAGGAACCCGAGAACGTGAAGACCACACCGCTCCGTACAACCGCCATCCGACGTATCATGCTTGCCCTGCTCGCGGGTATCGCGGCACTCCTCGCCACCGCGGGGGTCGCGTCGAACGCCCACGCCGATACCGATGGGCGCTACCCGTCGCTACCGATGCGCGGCGTCGACGGCGGCACGGGACCGGTCAAGGGCAGCAACTTCAGCGCGGCGGATCGTCCGTACGTCATCTCCGACGACTTCGCGGGCATCGAGTACACCTTCGGCATTCCCGATGACTGGTCGTGCGGCGCCGGATCGTCGGCTGTCTCGGCCACCGGCGAGGCAACATGTTTCGAGGAGAACACCTCGAAGACGACTGCGGCCGGAGGCGTGGTGGCCTACCAGAAGTGCGCCGCGACGCGGTGCACCACCACCGACGTCAAGCGCGTCACCTCTCAGGTGCGTGTCGATCGTGAAGCGTGGCGAGCCGTCGACGACACCACCTGGTACGCAGAGCAATCCGGCACCCTCAATGGCGTTCGCAAGGTCCGCGTCGCAGTCGCCCACGTGTTCCACACCGCGGACGGCGAGGCCGGCATCGCCTTCGCCCAGCTCGACGGACCGCCGTCCAAGCGCGGCGAACTCCTCAAGATCATCAACAGCATTCGCGCCAACACTCCGCGATAGCACCGCCGACGCCGAGCCCCGGCCTCCCCTGCGGGAGGTCGGGGCCTAGCCGTCACATTCGCGCGTACCGCGCCATGACGAAGCAGTAGATGCCATACGCGGCAAGGCCTATCGCGGCCAGCACCAAGAAGAACTGTCCGGCCGGCCATCCCGAAACGGTTTTCACCGCACCGTCGACGCCGGTGGCTTTCGCCGGATCGGCCGTGATCGCCGCGACGATCACCAAAACTCCCGCGCCGACCAGTACCAGCCCCTTCGCCGTATATCCCACGATGCCGGTGACATTCACGACAGGGTTGCTGTCGATGGTCAGATCGTCGAAGAACGACCTCGTCACACCCTTGTAGATGTGATAGGCGCCGACAGCGATGATGACGATTCCAGCCACGACGAGCACGAACTTTCCGAAGCCCGAACCCATCAACCGCGCGCTCATACCGGCGTTCTGCTGGCCACTCGACTGGCCGTGCCCCAAAGCGAATTGCGCTGCCGTCCAGGCGAATGCGAAGTAGACAACCGCGAGTGCACCCGCCTTCGCGCGGTCGAGCCAACCGTCATCGTCGTCGGCCTTCGGGTTCGCCGGGTGCGGACCGATGATGACTTCGGCAATCCGCCACAGCGCCATCGCCACGAAGGCGATCACCGCGAGCCACAAGGCAATTCGACCGCCGGTTGACGACGCAAAGATTCCGAGCGCCCCCGACTGGTCGGCATTGCCCGCATCGCCAAACGCCAGCCTCAGCACGATGTACGCGATCAACAGGTGCAGCAGACCGCTCACCACGTGCCCGCCGCGCGCAAGCGCCTCAAACCAACCGGAGTCCGTCGCTTCTCGGACGGCCTGCTTACCCGTATGTGTAGGGATGATGATCGCCGCCCGTCAGTAATTCAGTCGATTCGCGAGTCAGCCAACCCGCGTCCACGGGGAATCGTAACGTGTCGACCGGGGTGGTTTTCACCGCACGGTAAAACCGGCAAAACACCCGGCTCGACGGGATGGGTGCATCACGCCGAGAGATGCTCGTGCACGACGAGCGGACGCGGTGAGGCCGCGAGGTCGAAGACCACCGTCTCTCGCTCGCTGAGTTCGGTTCCGTCACCGAGAGTCGTCGACACCCGTTGGGTCGCGATGGCAACATCACCGACGATGAGCACATCGCGCTCGGTGCTGACACACTTCTCGACGCGCCATCCCTCCGAACGCCAACCACGCCACAGCGTTCGGTACTCTTCAACGCCGAGCGCGACCTCCGGAGTGTCCGGGAACACGAATCGTGCTGTTGGGGCGCAACATCCGAAGTAGGCGGCCTCGTCGTTGGAGGCGAACGCGGCAACGAGATGGTCGAACGCAGCCAAGGCGCGGGTGGACGTGTTGTCAGTGGGCGACATTCGAGCTCCTGTTGATGAATGGTCGATCAAGAAACTGGTGCACGTTCACGGAATGAGAACCGTGCGAAGGCCGGTGGCGGCACGCAGATCTTCGAGTGCCGCGTTGACCTCACCGAGCGGTCGCGTACGGCCGATGAGGGCGTCGAGAGGGAGTCGACCCGACAGATAGAGCCGCGCAATTCTCGGGAAGTCCACCGCGGGCACGCTCGAGCCGTAATTGCAGCCGAGGATGCTCTTGCCTTGGTCGGCGAGGTCGAAGGGATCGATCGACGCGCGTGCGCCGATTGCCGTCATACCCGCCAAGACCGCCACCCCTCCTGCGCGCAGCATGGGTGGACACTGCTCGATGGTCGACGTCCGGCCGATCGCCTCGAAGACGTAGTCGGCACCGCCATCGGTCATCTCCTGCACCGTGGCAACAAGATTCGGAGCGGCACCGTCGAGCGCCACTGTGGCGCCGAGGCTTTCTGCCTGGGCACGACGTCGGGGATCGAGATCGATGGCGATGATCGGATCAGCCCCGGCAAGCTGCAGTCCTAGGATGATCGACTGACCGATACCACCACAGCCGAACACCACTGCGGATGCGCCGTACGGAACCTTTGCCGTCGACGTCACGGCACCGATACCTGTGGTGACCGAACAGCCGATCAACGCGCCGATCTCGAAGGGGAGTTCGTCGGGAACCACCACCGCAGCGGCAGCGGGGACGACGACACGTTCGGAGAACGCGCCGAGTCCGAGGAACGGCCACACCGGCTCGTCGTCGAATGTCGTTGTCGCCGTTGACCCGTCAGGCAGTCGATTGGCCACCGCATTGGTGTTCGTGCACAGCCACGCCTTGCCGGACAGACAGTTTCGGCATCGACGACATGCCACGAACCAGGACAGGACGACATGATCGCCGACCTGGACGTCGTCGACACCATCTCCCACGTCGGTCACGACTCCGGATGCCTCGTGACCCGCACGCCTATCCATTTCATAAAGAACCCGAGTTCGATAGACTCGTTCAGGCGCTGGCCGAAGCCGTAACAAGGCATCCCGCATACAGCTCGGCATCGACCATCATTAGTGCCCCCAGCTCCCGGGTCACCGGAGAGAGCCTGGCGGAGTCACTGAGTCTGGGGGTCGCCAAAGCGACCGGAAAGAATCTAATATTCGCGACCTGCCGTCCTCACGAACCACGAAAAGGTCCAAACCCGCCAGACTTGTCAGGGATGATCTCCGTCAAAGCTCTGATAAATGGCTCGTGCATTGTGCTGGATGACGTGCTCCACACCGGACACACCCTGAACGAGACTGCTCGCGCAGCTCTCCGTGCTGGCGCCACTTCGGTGTACGGTCTCGTGGGTGCCAAGACAATGAGGGCGTGAGATGCCTTCTGAACTCGAAGATATCGAGAGAGTTCTCTTCGCAATACACATCGCGCGTACACCAGCAAAGATCCGAGACGTACTCCTAGACCGCAATGCTCTGCATACTCAGATTGGCAACGTCGATAGTGACACCGCCGCCCGCATCAGGGATGAGGCCGCAGAGTTCGCGACTAGCGTCGGCGTAATCAGCGCAGACAATTCACGATTCCCGGTGCAGCTAGTCCGCCGAGGTAAAGCCATTGTTCCTGCACTGTTCTATCGGGGGGAACTCGGACTTCTGGACACGCCAATGGTCGCCGTCAGCGGTTCCCGCAAGGTGAGCGATCGTGGAGCGGCAGCAGCGACGAGGCTGGGCGAGATTGTCGCTCAATCGGGGCAAACCTTGGTGAGCGGCAATGCGCGCGGTGTCGACACCTTGGCGACGACCGCCGCGTCAAGTCGTGGTGGGAGCACGGTACTCGTGCTGCCCGAGGGCATCACACACTTTCGTCCAGACGAAGAGAATCCTGACATCGGGATGTCAGATTCCACCGGCCTAGTGCTGTCTCAGTTTTCTCCCCACCAGCCTTGGTCTGTACACACCGCAATGGGACGAAACCGCGTGATCTGCGGTCTTGCGGGCACTGTCGTCGTAGTGGAGGCAGGCGAATCGGGCGGGTCACTTGCTGCAGGTCGCGAAGCTCTCAAACTCGGCAGACACCTTGTCACGTTGACCTACGGCGATCACACACCCGAGGGGAATCAGATCCTAATCAGTGAGGGTGCAAGCCCCATCGCATCTCCCGATGCGCTGCGCGAGGCGCTCCTGCCTCCGAGCGATGATGAGCCGGAGCAAGCCCGATTGCTGTGACCTGCCTTTGACCACTCTTCGCAGCGGTCTCGACGTAGGGACAATCGGGTCGCGGCGTCATTGATTCCACGACCGCTGCACAAAGCCAGTCGCCTTCGAAATGTCATCGGCTGATGGCGAGTTGCCGCCGCTGGTGTCCTGAAAGTAGTAACAGGGACTCGAAACCTTGATGCTGCCGGCCTGCGACGCGACTGAAACTCGATACACACCGGACCGCCCTTGGTGGGGTCGTCGTCCCACTGAAGCTCTCGATCTGACCGCGCATGAGCCAACTCCCGTGTTCACACACTGTGCGCCTGGCCGGCGGTCAGGGGCGACCGCGAGTCGACGACCTCAGTCGAATCGAGCAACGGTGCGCGCATGTCACCGCTACACGACGATAGGAAGAGCACCACGCAAGCTCCCACGAGAGCCGTCGCTGCCCTCCGCCTCATCATTGCTCCTCTCCACGCCGCTAAGCCGGGTGAACCCGGCAATCGTACATATTGCCCGACGACCTCTCCCCGTCGGCTATGCGCGGGTTTCGTCCCCGATTGTCCGCGCGATATTCCGAAAGATCCTGGCACACAGTCGGACTGACCGAACAGGCTCCGCACGTATCGATCAGGCAGCGGCCCGAGGGTAGGGATGTCGCTCGTAGAACCGAAGGTGGGCGCGCGCCGCGGCGTCCCACGTCAATCCGCGTGCGAGGCGCCGGCCCGCGTCAACGTCGGGGTGATATCCGTTGAGCGCGGCATCGAGGCGTGTGGCCAACGACGTCGGATCGGTCGCATAGGTGACGACGTCTCCGAAAACCTCACGCAGGATGGGTAGTTCGCGTACGGTGACCGGTCGGCCGGCCGCCAAGGCCTCCATCGCTGCGAGGCCAAATCCTTCCTTCACGGACGGGAATGCGAAAGCGTCACATGCCGCGACGAGTGAGGGGAGCACGTGCTCGTCGACTGCTCCGAGGACGATCGGTGCCACTCCGAGCTCGGCTTGGCGGCGGTCGAACTCGGCGCGATAGTCGCGATAGTCGAAAAGCGTTTCTCCGCCTGCGAATACCAGCGATAGATCGGGATGGTCGTGACGAAGCAGCGCGTAGGCCTCGAGCAGATCGATACTCCCCTTGCGCGGTTCGATGCCCCCGACCGCCAGGATGTAGCGGCCTAGTTGCGCTTGCCACTGCTCTCGTGCGACGACGGCCGAACGACTGTGCTCGGCGGCCGCTGCGAAGCGTTCATAGTCGACGCCGTTGGGAATGATGGTCGGAGTGAAACCCCATCCGTCGTTGACCTCCGTGGCGACGGCCTGAGACACGCAGATGCGAGCGTAGGGGTTGACCACGGCCTTCTCGTGGCATTCGACGAGCACCGGCGTGGTGAACTGGTCAAGGTGGTGAATCGTGCGGATGCACGTTCCGACCGCGTTCGCGCTGATGCAGTCCTGCGCATGCACGATGTCATAGTTGCTGGGGTCGAACGCATTTCGGATCGCATCGATCGATCGCAGGATGCGATCGGTGACTGTCTCGTCGGGGATGTCGTCGAACGCGACCAGGTGTTGGGTGACTGCGGCGTCGACGCTGCGGAAGAACCCTGAGTCGCCCCCTCGCGCAAGACTCCACACGTCGACTTCGACACCTTGCGTGACCAGAGATTCCGCGAGGTTGAGGGTATGCACGACTCCCCCGCGCGGTTTGGTCGAGTAGGTCAACAGTGCGATGCGCATTCAGCGAGACTCCGCACTCGACGCGGAATAGATGTCCGGCCGGAGTTCGGACAGATGGTTGAGGACTCTGCGGGCACGAGCGATGTCGGCCTCCACGTCGACCTCGACCTTGGCCAGTCCACCCTTGGATCGCGTGGTCGCCAATATGTCGCCACCGGGACCGACGACCTTGGCCTGTCCGAGGAATTGCAGCGACCCGGTCACCCCGGTGAGGTTGGAGGACACCATGAATACCTGATTCTCCGCGGCGCGAGCGCAGTCGTAGAGGTCGAACAGCCGAGACTGCCGGTCAGCGGGCAGCCGAGCTGCGCGGTCGGTGACACTAGCCGGCCACGCCGAGAGAGACGCGATGATCCCGGCGCCGTCGAGCGCGAGCTTTCGGGCCGACTCGGGGAATGTCTTGTCGTAGTCGATCAACATGCCGATGCGCCCGACCGGTGTAGAGAAAGTGGAGAACCTGTCACCAGCCGCATACGCCTTTGATTCACCGGCAGGCTGATGCACTTTGCGATGCCAACCCAGCACGCCGTCACCGGTCAAGCACGCCGCCGCGTTGTAGTGGACGTCGCCATCGCGCTCGGTGTACCCGATACACACGGTCATGTCGCGGGCGGCCTCGGCGATGGCAGCCAGCTCCGGTCCGTCTGGGTCGAGTGCCGGCGGTAGGTCGTCGAGATCCGGGGATCGCAGATCTCCGATGTAGCCGCCGAGTGCAGCGTCGGGAAAGACGAGCAGATCGACTCCGTCACGCGCGGCCGCCTCAATGATGCCGACTGCCTTGGACACACCTCGATCAACGTCGCGGCCGAAGTGGCCAGCGAGCGCGCCGATAGTGACGGTTCCCATGTCAGCGCACTTTACTCACGTCACACGAGGCGCGCCGGTGCACATTCGGCAGCCTTCTCATGCTCGACCCAGTCCCGTGACAGCAGAGGCGATCGCTTCGGTACGACGACCGTCGGGCCATTTCAGCCGGATTCCTGTCGTTTCGGTGAGGCGACCGCAGCCAGCCGCGACGGCAGGCCCGTGCGCTCGAGTGATCGGACTGCGGTCGGCCATCAGCATGGCGTAACCCGGGAAGCAGGTGAGCCAGGCACCCATTGCGGCGTCGGCAGGTCGCGGGATCGCGGCCACGTCGAGTTCGGCCCCGGTGCCCGACGCCTCGGCCAGCATGCCCAACGTTCCGACCAGTCCGGCCATGCTGACGTCCTTGGCGGCGGCGGGTCGCAGCTGCGCCACAGCGGATGCCATTTCACCGAGCTCATGTGCTGTTCGAGAGCTTGTGGAATCCCACTGTTGCCCGAAATAGCCTGGGCGCCAGGAGCCTCCGAGATCGGCGAGCAGCGACACGTGGTCGCCGACCCGTCCACCGCCAGCGGCGACCGGAGATTCTGTGCGACCCATCGCAGTCAGCGAGAGCGCCGCGGGTACACCGACCTGAGTGTGGCCGCCCAGAATCGGGGTTCGCCAGGCGTGTGCCGCCGCCGAGATGCCTCGTACGATCCGATTCAGGTGCGCAACGGTTGGCGCGCCGACCGCGTCGAGCATGCCGACAGCGTGAGCACCCATGGCCGAGAGGTCGTTGATGTTGACCAGGACCGAGCACCACCCCGCCCATTCGGGGTCGCGCTCGACCATCGACGGGACGATCGCGTCGCAGGCGGCAAGCAGGTCGCTGTCCGGCACGGGGACGGCGTCGTCACCACGGAATCCCGCGGGTCCGAGACCGCCTTCCTGCTCAGCGAAGGGTCGAAGTGATTGGGCAAGAACCGCTTTGGTGGAATCAACCTGCCCCTGGATTCGACCAATCGGCCAGGACTTGTTGCGATGTGCTCGGCCGTTGATGGTGGGCCCGGCGCCGTGATCCTCCCAACCCAGCGAGGCGAATAGCCGACTGTAGCGGTCCTGGACGGTGGCATCGAATCGCAGAACGTCGCGGCTCTCGACCAAGGCACAGGCAGCCGTGATCAGTGCGGCACCGACGCCGGCCGCGTGTGCGCCGTCCGCGACAACCAACCGACTCCCCGACCACCAGCCGATGTCGATCGAGGTACATGGCGATATCCGGACACCGCCGAGAACAGCGTTGTCTGCGGCGACTGCGATCAGGATCCTGGTGCGCGGATCGTCGTCGCAGTCATCGTGATCGGAGTGTGTGAACAGTCCCTGTCGCTCGACGAACTCGGAGTGGCGCAATCGTCGATAATCGCCGATCTCGGAGATCGTCTCGGCCACCCGTATGAGAAACGGCGGTGCTGAGACTCGGGGAGATCCGGCAAGAATCGACAATTCTGTTGCAGCGGTGCGTACGGACGGGGTGGGCGTGGTGCGGCCGTCGAGCATCTCATGCTCCTACGCTCTGCAGAATGCTGCAAGCACCGCATGCCGCGCAGCCCGCTCGTTGGTCGGCCCCGGCCATCCCGATCAGTTGCAGGTGCGCAGCGACCTCTCGGCTGATCTGCTCGACGATGCGGGGCTCGGGGGCGGTTGCTCCGTCGATGTCGACGGCGAGTGTTCCTCGATGGGGCCGGAACGGGACGATGAAGGGGTAGATACCGGCGTCGGCGAGTTCCTTTGCCCCCGAGATCATCTCGTCCACATCTTCGCCTAGCCCGACGAGCAGGTACGTCGAGACCTGGTTGCGTCCAAAGACGCGTACGGCCTCACGCCAGGCATCCCAGTACTCGCTGAGCGGCACGGTTGACTTGCCCGGCATCCAGCGCCGTCGGACGTCGTCATCGAGTGACTCAACGTGGATGCCGATGGCGTCGGCTCCGGCAGCGCGCAGGTCACCGATGGTCGACAGATCGGCGGGCGGCTCACACTGCACCTGAATAGGTAGCTCGGGGACGGCTGCTTTGACCGCTCGGACACAGCGCGCCAGGTGGCGCGCGCCGCGATCCCGGCCACCCGATGTTCCGGTGGTCATCACCATATTCGTTACGCCGTCGAGGTCGACTGCTGCGCGCGCGACCCTGGCCAGGTCCTCCGGCTTCTTGACGGCGACGGTGTCGCCGGATCGCAGCGACTCCTCGATCGAGCAGAAGCGGCACCGCTGGTCTTCGCCGTAACGAATGCAGGTCTGCAGCACGGTGGTCGCCAACACGTTACGTCCATGCAGTTTGGCGATCTTGTCGTAGGCGACACCGTTCTCGGTCTGCAGGTCGTAGAAGCGTGGTCGGCCAATGACTGCGACGTCGAGCCCGGAATCGACTCCGTCGTAGAGGATCTGATCGCCGTCGAAGACGAACGGGCTGTTGGGATTTCGAGGTATGGCAGCGTGCAGTCCGTCGATGACGAGGTGACCATCGTCAGTCGGTCCGGCTCCGCCGGAGCGGTTCACCGGCGGGGTGCCCCGGATGCCGAGGAGCGCCAGATCGACGCGGGTGGATGTGGTGGTGGATGCGGTCATCGTGGGTTCCGTTCGTGTCGAGGGATCAGGCAGACTCGCGCTGGCCGCAGCCGGCCAGCGCGCGTCGTCGAATCTTGCCCGCGTCGTTGCGGAGTGGCGATGTGGTGAGGATGACGCGCACAGGACGCCAGTCGGAGCCAAAGTGGTGTTGGACATGATCTGCGATGAGTGCTGCGGAGGCATCGTTGTCTGCGATGTCGACGCTGACCGAGAGATGTTGCCTGCCAGCCGAATCCACATCGGCGAACGCAACCGCGCCGCGCACGAAAGGCAGTTGTTCGACGACTTGCTCGATGTCGGCTGGATACATCGCGACGTCTCCACTACGAATGACGTCGGCTGCCCGGTCCATCACGTAGAGGTTCTCGTCGGCGTCGAGAAAACCGAGGTCGCCGAGGGTATCCCAACCATCTGCGCCGCGGCGCGACTGCGCACCCAGATAGCTGTAGGACGGTCCGTCTCCGCGGCGCATCCAGATCAATCCCGTTTCGCCGGTGTCCGCACGGGTGCCATCGTCGCGTCGAATAGCGACCTCGGTGCCCCCGATAGGCCGACCGACAGTGCCGGGGTGCGCGAGCCACTCGTGCCCTGTCACCATCGTGACGCCGTTGGATTCGCTACCCGCATACACCTCGACCACGCGGTGCGCGCCCAGCCACTTGATCAGTGCGCGCTTGTCGGGCACAGGACACCGTCCGCCGATGTGCAGAATCGATGCCAACGAACTCATGTCGTGTTCCGCACGTATCTCCTCCGGTAGGCGGACCAGCCGCCGGATCGATGGAGGCGAGAGGACTGTCCAGGTCACCGAATGTCTGTCCACCAGCTCTAGAAATCGGCGCTCGTCGAAGTCCGGTTCGATGATCAGGCGATGGCCGGCGGTCAAGCCCCGGAACGCGTAGGTGAAGGCGGTCGAATGCCACAGCGGAGAGGTCACCAACTGTGTTGCCGCGCAGGGGAAGAACGGTGCCACTCGAGCACCAGGGTCAACCAGTGCGGGAGTCATGGAACGAACGATCTTCGGTAGTCCTGTGCTCCCGGAGGATGCGGGCGCCTTCCATGAACTTGCCCAGATATCGGGGAGCGTGTCTGCCGGCAGGTCACGCGCATCGTTCTCGTCGACCGTGACTGTTCGCGGAGATACGTTGTCGCCGACGATAACTCGAGGCTGGGCGATCCGTTCGAGCATTTCCCGCTCGTCTGCGGGCATCACCGGGTCGAGCGGCATCGGTGTGGCGCCCGCACGCCACACCGCGACGCACGCAACCACGAAGGCGGCGCTGTTGTGTAAGGCCACTTCAACGACATCGTCGTGGGCGACGTGATGGCGCTGCAAGAGATGAGCCAGCCGGTTGGCCCGCACGTCAATCTCACCGGCGGTCACCGGCCCGTGGGCGTCGATGACCATGACTTCGCCCGGCGAGGTACGCGCGCGATCAGCGAATACCGAGGAGATCGACTGCACAGTCACGTCGGCTACCTGTGGTCCCGGGCTATCCGACGGCGAGTCTGAGCCCGGGCAGACCGAGTGCGCCGGTGACGGATTCAGCGATGTGACGTGCGTCGCGGTCGATTCCGAGGAACCGTCCCGAACCCCAGGTATGCATCCACGGGAGGCCGATGAAGCTCAGTCCTGGTACCTGGGTGATGCCGCGGGTCTGCATCGGCCGGCCCGCACCGTCGAATGCGCTTGCCTCGATCCAGCGGTAGTCCGGCCGGTACCCGATCGCCCACACGATGCTGGTGATGCCCTCCTCGACCAAGTCGACCGCGGAGGGTTCGGTTTCGGGTTCCCAAACGGGCTCGTAGCGCGAAGCGGGAGGCGTGTCGATTCCGGCCTTCTCGATGTAGCGGTCGATGTCGGCGCAGATCGAGTTGTACACCGAGTCGGCCTGGTCGAGCGATTCGCGCAGGGTCGGCGCGAACCGCAGGACCGTGTCCTTACCGTCGGTCAGATGCCCGTAGAGCTTCATCCCTTCGACGGCGAACTGTCGCAGATCGACGTCTCGCCCACCATCGCGGCCAGTGACATAGTGATTGGTCTTCTCCTGTGCCGCTTTGCCTCCGGGGAACTGTTCGGTCGGTGTGTCGTAGATGCCCATGTCCGCCAACCAGGTCATGCAGTCGCGGCCGCGGTAAGTGCGCGCAACCCTCGGCGCGTTGCCGATGGCGAGATGCACCTGCCGACCTGCGAGGTGGAGGTCCTCGGCGATTTGTGCGCCGGATTGTCCGGACCCGACGACGAGAACGGCGCCGGATGGTAGCTGATCAGGTGTGAAGTACTGCTCTGAGTGGATCTGCTTTACAGACGTGTCCAACGACGGTGCGAACGATGGCACCACCGGCAACGGATAGCCGCCAGTCGCGACGACAACCTGGTCACAGGTCAGCGATTCGACAGATTCGTCGGTGGTGAGGGTGAGCTCGAAGCCAGTATCCCCGATGGTTCGCAGGCGAGTGACCGTGGTGTGTTCTCGCAGTGGGGCAGTGAAGGTTTCACGCCATTCGGCGAGCCATTCGACAACTTCGTCGCGGGTCATGAAGCCGTCGGGGTCCGGGCCGTCGTAGGCGTAGCCGGGCAGCCGGCAATGCCAGTTCGGGGTGACGAGGGTGAAGTTGTCCCACCGCTTGGACTGCCATGCATGGACGGCGGTCCGCGATTCGATCACGGTGTGCTCGATACCCGCGCGGCCGAGATACCAGCTGACCGACAGGCCTGCTTGTCCGCCGCCGATGATCGCCACCGGAATGTGGGTGGTGTGGGGTGTGGAATGAGCTGGTGCGCTCATGATGTCTCCAGAATGTGGTCAGGGAGTGGGTAGTGGCGGATGCATGTCGAGAACCTCGACGGTCGACTCGTCGTCGTATCGGCGTGCTGTGTTGTTGATGTCCTCAGTGGTTGCAGCGGCAGACGTACAAGCAAATCCATACTTGGCGCGGACACGCTCAGCGGCTTCGCCGAGAGCGGCGTCGGTGCGGGTTAGGAATTCAGCCACCGTGTAACTACTGCCGACAGTTAGGTGGTCGTGCATGACGAGACTCGGCGAATAGCACTGCTGCACAGCGCCATCGGGCCACCTCACGGTGAACGTCATCTCAGGCATGAGCAAGGTCCCGCCATCCAGCGGTTCCGGTCGGGTCGACCTCGACGAGTTCACCGTAGACGTCCGGACGACGATCTCGCAGGTGAAACATCCCGCCTCGCATCGCGGTGAAGGTCCCGGCGATGTCGACGTCGGCTACGGCGAGTCCGCTTTCGAGCAGCGTGGTGTCGAGGATGTTGCCACCGGGATCGACGATCTTGGCGTTGCCGACGTACCGCAACGAACCGAACGTTCCCGATTGGTTTGCGGCAACCCAGAACACCTGGTTATCGAGGGCACGGGCCGTATCGAAGAGATTGAACCGGTATGTCCAGCGATCGTCCTGTAGATTCTCGGCGGTCGCGGTACGCGCCGCCGGCCATGCCGAGAGACTTGCGATGATCTCGGCGCCGTTCAGCGCCATGATGCGCGCAGCTTCGGGAAATGCTTTGTCATAACAGATTTGGAGTCCGACGCGCCCGACAGGAGTATCGAAGACTCGGTACTCCGAACCCGACGAGTAGGACATGTTCTCGCCAAGCGGTTGGTGCACTTTGCGATAGTTGCCGTAGATCTGGTCGCCGTCGAGGACCGCGGCAGCGTTGTAGCGTGTCACGCCGTCCTCAGCGAGTTCGCAAAAGCCTATGGCGATCACCATGTCGCCGACAATCTCCTGCACGCGTGCGATTTCGGGACCGTCGAGGCTGATGGCCGGCGGCAACGATCGCTTGGTGTTCTTGACGGTGTCGCCGTGGTTACCGAGCGATGAGAGGTATCCGCCGATCGCAGCCTCGGGAAACACCAGGAACTCGACACCTCGTGCGCGGGCCTGCGCTACATAGTCGGCGATTGTCTGATAGTTCTGTTCAAGGTCGCGCGTGAAGTTCGCGGCGACCGTACCAATTGTGGTCATGTGAATGTCTCTCGGGGAGTGGGGATCTCGACGATCAGACCATGTAGGTGGAGTTGATGATCGCACCCTTGCGGGCGTAGTGAATCAGCGCGTCCTGCACGTCGAGCGGATGTGCCGGAATGACGCCCTCGATCAGATCTTCTTCCCGCCCACCGTGCAACGCGAGTCCGAACCGACACGCAAAGACGGTTCCACCCTCCTTGATGAAGGTCTCCAACGCGTCGTTGATGTTCTGCTCGCCGGGGAAGCCGGAGTCACCGGTCTTTGGAAACCCGCGTGTGGCAAGGCAATTGATTGCTCCGGGACCGTAGAAGTAGATAGCCGACTCGAAGCCCTTGCGTAGCGCGCGGGTGGCCTGCAGTACTGCGACGAACGATACCGAGGACTCGTGCGCGATGCCGTGGACGAGCGTGAAGTAGGTTTCGCCTTCCTCCGCCTGGTAGTCGGGGAAGATCTTGGTGCCGCCGTAGATATTCGAACCCTTGGGCAGGGAGGGATGCGGAATCTCGGCGAGAGACTTCGCAATGTTCTCGGTGATGGTGTCGTCGAACATGGCCATGGGGTTACTCCTCGATGAGACGGGCGAGACCGCCGTCGTGTGATGGGGGTGTGCGGGCGACACTGCCCACTGGCGAAGAATTGATGGTCGGATGGCCTGGGATACTTGACGTTCCGACTGACAACAGTTCACGCCCGATTTATTACGTGATGGTTACTGATGGAAAAATTGACGCCTGGGTCGAGTTAACGTGAGCGTCTGGATCCGCCGCGGATCGTCAGGTCGCAAACGCGCTCGGTCGCCTGCGCTGCTATGGGGCCGACTGAGAACTATTCGTGGTGTCCAGAGGGCGCTAGAGGCCGTTGAGAGGTGCAGCGGGCAACGGAGCAGCCGCCGCAAGGGAGCGCGTGGCCGGGGAAGCCGGCGCACGACGACGTGGCCGCGGCGACAACGCCGAATCAGCACGGCGGCAGCTCACTCCTCGCTGGTGGGTTCCTCACGCTCGCGCCGACGGTCGGCTTGCAAGGATTTGATCCGACGCTCCTCGCGCAGGGCCTCGACGTGCTTGGTGCGCTCGGCGGCGAGCCAGTCGGGCATCTCTTCGAGCAACGCGTTGATCTGATCGGTCGTCAACGCTTCGGTCACCTCGCCCCGGACCAGCCCGGAGTTGGAGATCCCGAGTTTGGCGGCTACCAGATTCTTCGGGTGCGGTCCGTTCGCACGCAGATCGCGCAACCACTGCGGCGGATCGGCCTGCCAGGCCGACACCTGTTCCCGGGTTATCGTTCCGGAGCGAAACTCGTCGGGTGTCGCGGGGAGGTAGATGTCGAGCTTCTTGGCGGCGGTGGCCGGCTTCATGGACTGCGAGCTCATACTCGCAGCGTATCCCCGGTAGCCTCGGGGCGTGAATTCGCCCGTCGATCCCAATGAGTCCAGCACTGTGGTCTTCCGGCTCGCGTTTGTGCCGGGTACAACACCCGGGAAGTGGGTCAGCATTTTCGAGGAACGCCACCCGGACGTCCGACTCGACCTTGTACCGACTGCGGTCGCCGACACCGCCGCAGCGCTTATCGACCGCAGCGTCGACATCGCGATCACCAGGCTGCCCGACGCACTCTCACATGCCGATCTGGGTCCGCACCACACCATCGCCCTGTACGAAGAGACGACGGTGGCGGTTATGGGTAAGGACAATGTGCTCACCGCAGGTGACGAGTTGTCGCGGGCCGACCTTGCCGACGAGAACGTGCTTTGGCCCCTCGATGAACCGCTCGTCGTCACCGAACGTCCTGGTAATGCCGTGGACCATCGGCCGGAGACGACCGCCGACGCGATCGAACTCGTGGCCAGCGGAATGGGGGTGGTGCTGGTGCCGCAGTCGCTGGCGCGTTTGCACCACCGCCGCGATCTCGACTATCGCCCGGTCACCGACGTCCCGACAAGCACCGTCGGACTGCTGTGGCCGCAGCCGACTTCGGATCTGGCCGCGGAGTTCATCGGGATTGTGCGTGGACGCAAGGCCACGTCGTCGCGTGGCACGTCCGAACCGCCACCGAAGCGGTCGGCGAAAGAGAAGGCGGCGGCCAAGCGGGCATCTCGCGAAGCGGCCGGAACGATACCGACACGCGGAAAAGTGAAGGCGCGCAAAACTCGGAGGTCGCGGTAAAACCTACTGTTGGGCTGCGCATCTCGAATCCGAACTTCTGCACGGCTGTCCGCCTCTACCACCGCTCAGGCGAACCGCGCAATTGACTCGCCGATCCGTTACCGCCGCGCGTCCCAGTTGAGCGAGAGGGCTTCTCAGCGAACGGTGGCGTCGAAGTTCTGGGTGAACACGCCATCGGGATCCCATTTGTGCTTGATTGTGCGCAGCCGCGCGAGAGTCGGCGCTGGAAACGCCGCGTCGATGTCTTCTGGCCGGTGGTTTGACTCGAAGCTGAGGTAGATGCCGTCTCGACGAGCGCGGATTGGTTCCCACGCGTCGTCGAACGCCTGGGAGGCGTGGTCGGCGACAGCGGTGACCGAGAAGTTCTGGGCGCGGTGAGCGTACGCGGTGGCATCTGCCGGCACGTCGTTGATCGCCCCTCCTGCAGAACGGATCTGGATCATCTGCGCACCGTTGGATGCGAGGAGCTCGCCGATGTCGGCGGCGAGATCATCGTCGAGATGTTCGACGAGTGCCGTGTGCATGACAGCGGGTTGCTGGCCGACATGCGGCGCGCCGGAGGTGAGCAGGACGGCCGGGTAGGGAACCAATTCGGCTCGTGCGCCGACGATGTCGGGCAGCTCCGTAAACGGTGTGAGTGCGCGGGTCGCCGCCGCCGCGTCGTCGCCGGCGTAGACGACCGTCGCTTGCGCGAATGGTCGCGCACCGGCACCGATGTACAGGAACGCCGAGATTTCGCGAGGAGCGGTCTCGACCTCACGTCCCCAATCGGCGAGAAACGTTGCCGCGTCGGAGATGTCGTATGCCAGCGCCGCCCGCGCCACCGTGGGCGTGGTGCCTGCCTCGAACTCGAATCGGGTGACGATCCCGACGTTGGCACCCGCGCCGCGGATCGCCCAGAACAGGTCGGGGTGCTCGTCGTGCGACACCCGCATGATGCGTCCGTCGGCGGTGACCATCTCGGCCGCTCGTATGCGGTCGATGGTCAGCCCCTGCGCTCGTCCGAGCAGTCCGATTCCGCCGGTGGTCGCCAATCCACCAACGCCGACGTCGCCTGAGTCTCCGGAAGTCAGGGCCAGCCCCCAGCCGTAGAGACTACGAGCGACCGCGCCCCACCGCGCACCGGCACCGACGGCCACCCTCGCGTCCCCCACATGCTCCACATGATTGAGGTGCCGCAGATCGATGACGGTCCCTCCGTCATTGGTGGCGATGCTGCTGATCCCGTGCCCGCCGCTGCGGATCGCGAACGGATCTCTCTGCCCCACAGCAATTTCCAATGCGCGAGCCGTTTGTTCTGCATCAACCGGCAGAAGCACACGGGCTGGACTACCCGTGGCCGAGTAGACGTGCCGAACATCTTCGTAACCGGGGTCGCCGCGAGTAACGATGTGAAGCGCATCCGTCGTGCCCATCAGTGCGTCTCCGGTCCGACACGCTTGTCCGTGAGGTAGTGCACCGTGGTGTCGGTGAGAGGGCTGGTCCCGACGACCAACGCCGCGACATGCGCGCCGACCTCCTCGCCGTCGAGCCATGTCGGATCGTCGACGCCGGCGCGCTGCCGCGCACGCGTCCGTACGACGCCCAAGATCACCTGATAGAACCTCGGGCCACGGCCGTCCAGTTCGGCGGCGATCGTCCTCGTCAGCGACTTCGACGCCGCCGCACTCAATGCGACACCAGCTGCTCCGGGGAAGGGGATATCGGCACTCATTCCATTGAGTTGCAAGATCATTCCGGTGTGTGCTGTGTGCGGCAGAAAGCCGCGGAAGAGCCGAAAGACCGTCGTCAGATTGGCATCGAGCAGGTGTTGCCACTCGTCGTCGTTGAGTGACAGCGCGGGCCTGCGTCCCTGATTCCCCCAGGACGCGACCGCGACGACGACTCCGTCGAATGTTCCGTAGGTCGTGGCGAGCGCTTCGATCTGCGCGTCGAGATCGGGCGCTGATGCGTCCAGGAACTCGGTGTGCAGCCGCTGATCGGTCTCCGCGTCTACGACGTTCCGGCGCAGGTCGTCGAGTCGTCCACGATCACGCCCGGTTGCGATGACCGTCGCGCCATCGTCGAGCAATGTGCGAACGACACCTTCCCCGACGCCGCCGGAGCCGCCGATGACAACGACTGTCTTTCCCTGGAGGTCCGGTGTCGTTAGTTCCCAGGCCGGGTGTAGTGCAGTGGTCATGCTTGTGCTCCTTGCGTGTTGGCGGCGACTCGCGCCGCGTTGGTTTCCAGTGCGGTCAGGACGTCTCCGAGTGCGGCCAGCTGCGCGTCGGTGAGTGCATCACCGAACCACTGTTTCGCCGCCCGCAGGTGTGGTCCGACGGCCCTGCGATGTGCGCGGCGACCGTCATCGGTCAGCGAGATCGTTGACGCGCGACCATCACCATCGATCTCCGGTCCGCGCTCGAGCAGGCCCCGTTTCTCCATCCGACCGAGTTGGTGTGCAAGGCGGCTGGAGTCCCAGCCCATCTCCCGTGCGCAATCCGACGGCCGCGCAGATCCGCCGGCCTCGACGAGATGAGCCAACACGGTGAATTCCTGCTCGGAGAGGCCCGCGTCCTTGAGTCCCCGACCAACCTCGCGTCGCAGGGTCTCGGTCACGGTCTGTAAGCGCTGCCAGACGTCGAGTTGGCGAGCCGATAGGTTATTAGCTGACATGTCAGGTAAAACCGATCGATCGCTGAACTATTCCCGCGGTAGCGGGCCAGTTCTCGACACGCCGGATGCTTAGCAGTGCATTCGGCAGACTGCGTTCAGCCGATGATGTTGTCCGCCACCCAGAGTGCTGCGTGCGCCGGAAAGAGCGCGGGCAGGATGAGAACAATGTGCGTGAAGCCCGCGTCGACGACTTCAGCGATAGCGGCCCGCGTCTGAGCGGGATGCTCGTAGGACGTCGGCAACGCAACCGATCGCACGATCGACGCCGGGTCGCGACCGACCTCGTCGCACAGTCGATTGAGCAGCGCATTGCGCTCGACCATCTCTGCGATGTCGCCGCCCGGCATGTTCCAGATGTCCGCGTGCTGAGCGACCACCCGCAGTGTTGCCCGCGATCGCCCACCGATCAGCAGGGGTGGGTGCGGACGCTGCAGTGGCTTGGGATTACCCACCGCCCCGGTCAACACGACGTGCTCGCCGGTGAAGTCGAACGGATCGTGCTCCGTCCAGAGCCGTTTGATCACTTCACACGCCTCAGCGAGCGCATCCACTGACTGCCCGAAACTGTTGTACGGCAACCCATTTGCCTCGTACTCACGGCGAGCTATCGGAATCCGAAGATTGGAACCCGCGCCGATGCCGAAGTCCAGCCGACCGTCGGACACGACGTCGACGGTGGCTGCGATCTTCGCCAGCATCGCAGGCGGACGGAAGCGGTTGCTCGTCACCAGCATTCCGACCCGTACCCTCTCGGTGATCGCGGCCAGCGCCGAGAGCAGCGTCCACCCTTCGAAGATGGGTCCCTCCAGCGGTCCCCCGATCGGCAGGAGGTGGTCGAACAACCACATGTGTTCGATCGCCGGTATGCCGTCGGCGTCTTGCCACACCTGGAGTAGGTCGGAGTAGTTAACCTGTTGCGGCCCAGTCAAAATCCCGAATGACGGCATCACGCTTCTCCCTCGGTGCGGGCGCCTACCATGCCACCGGACCGTTGACGTCGGTGAACGTACCGGTGGGTCCGTCCGCCGTTATCGACGCCATACGCACGGCGGAGACGGCGCCTTCAGCGGGAGTCAGGACTCCCCTGTGTCCGTTGAGGTCGGTGGCGACGAAGCCGGGGCACACCGCGTTGACGAGGATGTTGTCGGCGGCGAGATCCCTGGCGTACTGCAGGGTGATCGCGGTCAGCGCCGTCTTGGACGGGACGTAACCCAGCGCGACCGGGGCCAACTCGAAGGTCTGCGGATCCGTCATCATCGTGAACGACCCTGCACTGCTGGACACATTGACGATGCGCGCGGCCTTCGACTTCCGCAGCAGCGGCAGGAAGGCACTCGTCACATTGATGACGCCGAATACGTTGGTCTCGAACACGAATCGGATGTCGTCGACGTTGGCCGAGCGAGGTAGCTGACCGGAGAAGTCCGAACCCGGCCGGTGGCTGATACCGGCATTGTTGACCAGTGCGTCGACCCGCCCGAACAGGCTCTCGACCGTTTTCGCAGCAGCCGCGGCCGACGCGGAATCGGTGACGTCGAGAGCGACGGCGACCGCCTCGCCGCCACTAGCGCGGATCTCCGCGACGACCTGTTCCCCGGCTTCTTGGTTGCGCGCCCCGACCACCACCGCGTTGCCCAGGTCGGCGAGCCGCTTGGCGATCTCGCGGCCGATCCCCTTGTTTGCGCCGATTACCACTGCGATCTGCTTGTCACTCATCGGCTCTCCCTGAGTTCTACGTTCACGGCGCCGCTTCCAGACACTTGCTAACCGGAGCGGTACTCCACTTAAGGTAGCGGATAACCTATCCGGTTAGCAAGAGGCGGTGACCCGCAGGAGCTACGTCGGGATACGAAGGCCGTCCAGGAAGGTCGCGAGAATCGGCCGACGGTAGCGCGCGTCTCCGGGGATGGCCGCGATCGCGACAACGGAATCGAGAATCTGTTCCAGTGACAGGTCGCCGCGGACTTCCTGCGCGTGCTGCGCAGCGATGAGCAGTGGTCGGCCGGAAGCGACTACTCGCGCTCGACTGGTGTCGAACATTGTCTCGTCGCCGTCGACATGGGCCAGCAGGTCCGCAGCGAATGGGCGCTTATTCAGCGCGAACGTCATGAAACTCCGCAGCCAGTACTCGAGCCTTTCGGCAGGCGTATCGCCCTCCGCGTCCTCGCCTGCGTCGCAGATGACCTGGACCTCGCCCTGGTAGAGCGCTTCGAGCAGGGCGCGGCGGTCGGCGAAGTTGCGGTAGACGGTCGCCATACCCACGCCGGCACGGCGGGAGATTTCAGCCATGGACACGTCGCTGCCGGATTCCTCGAACGCCGAGCGGGCAGCGGCGAGGATCTTGTCGCGGTTGCGCTCGGCGTCGGCGCGGCGAGAAGAGGCTTGCGCAGCCGACGGGGGCCTCGCTGCGTTCATTCGTGGTTAGCCTGTCCGGTTAATGATACGGATCGCGCGTCCGCTACGGGTAAAGCATAACGTTTCGGCACGGGATCGAGCGCCAGTGCGTTAGTCAATCGTGGAGGCCGTGACCCTGCGGGCGGCCGCAACCTGGTCGGCAGAGAACGCGTCGCTAAGTCGGCGAAGTTCGACCTGCTCATCGACAACCATCGCTCCGGAATCACGCAAATCGTCGCTCATGTAAACAGGAACACTTCCAGCCAGACCGGACTGCGATGTGACCCAGTGTTCAATTCGATCGAATCGACTTAGGTTCCAGCTCGTCTCCATCCGGATCACAGTCAAGCTCCGTACAAGCTCACATCATTCTTTCGTTTTCGCACGTGCTGCAAAGTGCACGTCGATAGATTCCTCT
>NZ_BAFC01000024.1 GCF_000248055.1 Gordonia sputi NBRC 100414
GGCGAGGGTGCCCGCGAATCCGAGGGTGAGCGCGGTCCCGGCGCGCAGGGCGCGCGCCATGCGGACCGGGAACGCGTCGGTGGTGGTGTCGCCGAGGGTGTGGGTGATCCAGGCGGGCAGCAGCGCGAATCCGCACGGGTTGACCGGGGCGAGCATCCCGGCGGTGAACGCCAGCGCCAGCAGTCCGCCCATCACGCCGCTCCCGCGTCGCGCAGTGCGGTGGTGATCTGGTCGGCGGACGGGTCGGTGGCGCGGTAGGTGACCTTGCCCGCCGGATCGACCACGACCAGCGTCGAGAGCGACGCCACCGAGAGTCGTGTGGTGAGGGTGGCGCCGGTGTCGATCACGGCGGGCAGCGCCTGGGTGCCGGTGAAGTCCTGGAACCCGGCCACCGTCTGCGCGGATTCACCCGGATCCATGTCGACCAGCACGAACGACGCCTTGTCGCCGAGTTGTCCGGCCGCCTGCGCCACCGATTTCGCGCCGCCCACGCATTCGCCGCAGCCGACGGAGAAGAAGAACAACGCGGTCGGCTTGTCACCGGGCACGCTGATGGAGGTGCCGGTGACGGTGTCGACCTGCACCGGCGCCACCGGATCCTGCGCCGTCGTGTCGGTCGAGGTGCACCCGGTGAGGGCCAGGGCTGCGGACAGCGCCAGCGCGGCGGCGGCGAGGGCGGGGCGGCGAAAGCGTGGCAGAGTGGCCATTCGAGGACAGTGGCCTTTCGTGCGGGGGCGAGGGAGTGTCAGCGCGGTCTCGCGACCGCTCATCGGGGTGTCAGAGTTCGAGACGGTCATGCCGGGGTTTCCGTCCGGTCGCGGTCGGCCGGAGCCGACCGAGGGGATCCGGGTCGGGGCGGACAACACCCCGTGGCCTTACGGGCGCGGCGCCGCAGGGTGTAGCCGACGGCGGCGGCCACGACCAGCACGCCTGCGGCAAGCAGCCACGGGCTGGTCAAGACACCGCCGAGACCGGCGAGCACGCCGCCGGCGATCAGGGCGGGACCGGCGCAGCAGGCGACCATCACCAGCACGCCACCGGCCACTGCGAGCAGACCACCGAACCCGCCCGAGTCGTTGTCGGGTGTGTTCATCGCCTTGTTGTCGGGTGTGTTCATCGCCGCCCACTACCGTCCGCGGCGGGGATGCGCGGGCAGCAGCCCAGCGCGGCGGAGTTGTCGGCCGCCAGCGACCGCGCCAGCATCACCAGGTCAGCTACCCGCGGATCACCCACGGAGTACCGCAGTTTCTTCCCGTCGCGGCGCGCGAGGACATACCCGCAGTCGGCCAGGCAGGACAGGTGTACCGACACCCGGGGCTGCGAGATGCCGGCGTGTTCGACGCAGTCGGCGGAGGTGCGCTCCCCGGCGAGGATGAATTCGAGGAGCTTGAGCCGGGTCGGATCCGACAGGGCGCGAAAAAACTTCGCCGTCGTATCCAGATGCGTACACGCCGACTCGGCACCGGGCACGGTGACAGTGGCGGTGGTGGACCGGGCCATGGGATCGCCTCCACGAGACTTGAACTATTCGGATAAGCGCATAATATGGTTCCGGTAGATATTCGTCAACACGAATAGCAGCCGTTGTCGGTTCAGCGGTTGCCCGACCAGGAGGCACCCTCGTGACCTTGACAGATTCCCGCGCCGATCTGGCGATCATCGGTTCCGGCTCGGCGGCGTTCGCCGCCGCCATCGCCGCGGTCAACCTCGGCAAACGGGTGGTGATGGTGGAGCGCGGGACGGTCGGGGGCACGTGCGTGAACGTCGGGTGTGTGCCCTCGAAGGCGCTGCTGGCCGCCGCCGAGGCCCGCCACGCCGCCGAGGCGGCGGGCCGGTTCCCCGGGCTCACCCCCGCCGAGGTGCCGCTGGATTTCCCCGCCCTGATCGCGGGCAAGGACGCGCTGGTCGGGCAGCTGCAGGCGGAGAAGTATGTCGACCTGGCCGCCGACTACGGGTGGGAGATCGTCTCCGGCACCGCGGTGTTCGACGGCAGCGCCGAGGCACCCGTGCTGCGGGTCGCGCGCGCCGAGGGCGGTGTACGGGTGATCGAGGCCGACCAGTATCTGATCGCCACCGGTGCCGCGCCCTGGGCTCCGCCGATCGACGGCCTCGTTGAGGCCGGGTATCTGACCTCGACCACCGCCATGGACCTCCAGCAGCTGCCGGAGTCGCTGATCGTGGTGGGTGCGGGCTATGTGGGGCTCGAGCAGGCCCAGCTGTTCGCCCGCCTGGGCAGCAAGGTCACGGTGATCGCGCGTAGCCGGCTGACCTCGGGTGAGGAACCGGAAATCTCGGCCGCGCTCGAGGCCGTCTTCGCCCACGAGCGCATCGACGTGCTCACCACCGCCACCGTCGAGAAGGTCCTCGCCGACGACGGGCACAAGGTGGTGACCGTGCGCACCGGCGGCGGCGCCAGCACCGAGCTGCGGGCCGAGCAGGTGCTGATGGCCACCGGCCGCCGCCCCAACACCGCCGGGCTGGGCCTGGATGCGGTCGGCGTCGCCGTCGACGAGCGGGGCGCGGTCGTGGTCGACGACCGCCAGCGCAGCAGCAATCCGCGCATCTGGGCGGCCGGGGACGTGGCCGGGGATCCGCAGTTCGTGTACGTGGCCGCCGCGCAGGGCACCCTGGTCGCCGACAACGCCCTGGCCGGTGCCGATCGCGTCCTGGACTACACCACGGTGCCGCGCGTGACGTTCACCAGCCCCGCGATCGCCTCGGTCGGACTGACCGACGCGCAAGCCGCCGCGGCCGGGCTGGCCTGCCAGTGCCGGGTGCTGGGGTTGTCGAGCGTGCCGCGGGCGCTGGTCAACCGGGACACCCGCGGCCTGGTCAAGATCGTCGCCGAAGCCGGCACCGGCCGGATCATGGGCGTGCACGCCCTCAGCGACGGCGCCGGGGACCTGATCACCGCCGCCACCTATGCGATGACCGCGGGTCTGACCGTCGACCGGCTCGCCCACACCTGGGCGCCGTACCTGACCATGGCCGAAGCGCTGAAACTGACCGCGCAGACTTTCACCACCGACGTCACCAAACTGTCCTGCTGCGCAGGCTGACGCCGTCGGACGGGAGGCAGTGATGAACGGACACATGACGATCGGGGACCTCTCGGCCCGCACCGGGGTGCCGGTGAAGGCGCTGCGCGAGTACACCGACCTCGGCCTGATCTACACCCTGGGCCGCAGCCCGGCCGGCTACCGCCTCTACACCGACGACGCGGAGTGGTGCGTGCGGTTCATCGGCGAGCTGCGCGGCCTCGGGCTCACCATCGCCGAGATCTGCCAGCTCACCTCCACCGACCGTGACGACCACGGCCGTTCGGTCGGCGCCCATCTCGCCGAGCTGCTGCAGCGGTCGCGGCAGCGGCTGCGCCAGCGCATCGCCGATGCCGAGCAGATCCTCGACCGCATCGACGCCTTCGAAACCGCACACCGTGCGCATCTGGCCACCGACGACCTGTGCTGGGCCGGTGACCCGTGCGGATGCGAGCTACGGGCTTGACCCTCACCCCGGGGACAGACCCTACCGTCGGCACCGTCACTGTCCGATCGCCCTCGAGGAGTCCGATCCCATGAGTACCGACAACCTCACTGCCGACGTTTTCGCCAAGATCCTGCCCGCCGGCCGGGACCGGGCGCTGATGCGCGCCGCGCTGCGGCTGCTCGCCCACGGCACCCCGGTCACCGTCACCGAACTCGCCGCCGCCGCGGGAGTGCCCGACCTCGACCCCGCGCAGACGCCGATCGGCGCCGACGTCGAATACGACGAGGCCGGCCGGATCGTCGGCTGGGGCCTGACCCTCAACCCGACCCCGCACCGGTTCAGCGTCGGTGGCCACCAGCTCTACACCTGGTGTGCCCCCGACACCCTCATCTTCCCCGCCGTCATCGGCGCACCCGCCTGCATCGAATCCGACTGCCCGATCACGGGCACCACCGTGCGCCTGACCATCGACCCCGTCACCGGGGTCAGCGACCTGGAACCGGCCACCGCGATGGTGGCCTTCGTCGACCCCGACCGGATCCAGCCCGGTCACCTCCGCGCCACCTGCTGCAACCCGCAGATGTTCCTCGCCACCTCCGACGCCGCCCACCACTGGCAGGCGAAATTCCCAGGCATGACGGTGCTGCCGGTCACCGACGCCTACCACCAGCTCGCCCGCCCCCTCGCCGACGCGATCACCGACCCGACCACGACCACCGGAACCAGCGCCTGCTGCTAGATCGCGCCGCCGCCGATCCGGGCCGGCGCTGCGGGTCAGAACAGGGTGTCCCGCACGCGCAGCGGCCGGTACCCGGTGGGGCCGAGCTGGGCGAGTTCGGCGTCGATGTCGACCTCGATGGCGCCGAAGAAGTTGATGTTCTCGCTGTGGGCCGGGGAGATGTGCGTCAGCACCTCGTCGTCGATGCGCCGCCCGGCCCGCCGCATCTGTTCGGTCGCCAGCCCGTAATACTCTGTGGTCCAGGCGATGACGGCGTTGGTCGCCAACGTGAGGCACCATGCCTGTTCGGTCTGTCCCTCCAGGTGCCTCGCGCGCACGGCGCCTTCGTGCGCGTAGAGCAGGTCGCGGCGGAGCGCGTGCAGGGATTCGCCCTTGTTGAGCTGTCGGGAGATCTTGCGCCGATAGCCCGGGTCGGACAGGTACCGGGCGGCGTAGATCGTGCGCCGCAGCGCCCCGTATTCCTTGAGCGCCGCCGCGAGGGCGTTCTGCCGGCCCGACGCGGAGAGCTTGCCGACCAGCAGCGACGCGGTGGCGTGCCCGAACTTCAGCGACCCGCTCAGCCGGAGCAGGTCGTCGTAGTGCTCGGCGATGAGATCCAGATTCAGCTTGCGGGTCAGCAGCGGCCCGGCGTGCGGGAACGCGGACTCCACCTGGGCCCGAGGCGCCGCCCGATACAGGGTGATCCGGCCCAGGTCCCGGATGCGGGGCGAGAGCTGCAATCCGAGCAGGTCGAACAGCCCGAAGTTCACGAGGGTGACGCCGTGCGTGTCGGTCGCATGCTCGGTGATCGGCAGATCCGTTGCATTGCCGAGGATTTCGTCCAGCACGTAGTGAGCTTCGCGTCTCGTCGCGACGATGACCTTGGTGCCGTAGGTGGCGTGCTGATCGGTGACATGGGTATACGTGCTCAGTCCTTCGTTCGCGAAATAGCGGCTCAACGCTCTGGCGGTGACCGATTTGCCGCGGGTCGGGAACCGTTGCCCATCACTCGACGACAGGGTGCCGGCGCCGAAGACCGGGGTCAGCGGCAGCCTTTGGTGGTAGTCGATGATCGTCAGGTTCGCCGCCCGCAGCGTCTCCTCCCGCACATACCATTCGCTGGTCCAGGCCAGGATGTCGTAGGAGAGGCCCGACGCCTCGGCCATTCGGGTCAGCCCGAGGTTGGTGGAGTAGGCCAGCAGGACGGCGATGAGGTTGCGTTTCAGCTCCGGGCTGCGGGCCTGTTTGCCGCCGGCGTGGGTGAAGCAGTCCAGGTAGCCGGTGCGTTTGTCCAGCTCGATCAGCAGCGACACGATCGGCGCGAACGGCAGCATCTCCGTCAGCTCGGCCTTGAGCGCCGTCGCCTCCGCGGGCACATCCTCCGCCGACAGCGGTGAGATCACCAGGTCACCGGCCTCATCGAGACGGACCGGCCCGTCGCCGCCGGCGAGCACCTTCTCCAACTCGCCCATAGCGGCGTCGAGCTCGTCGGTGGCGGTCGCCAGCGCGCGAGCGGGATCAGCGGACTTGCCGACCAGGCGGCAGAACTCGTCACGCTGCGGCTCCCACGCCTGCGGGGTCAGCAGGTACGCGGCCGGGTCGGCGTAGCGGCGCGACCCCGGCACGAACACATCCCCGCTGCGCAACCCGTCACGCAGCCCCAGCAGCACGCACAGCTCCCAGTAGTGCCGATAGGCGGTGGTGTTACCGGCTTTGCGGGCCTCGTCGAGGTAGCCGCGCCACTTCGTCGGCACGAACCCGGTCGGCGCGTCGTCGGGCACCTTGCGGGTACCGGTCGCGTTCAGCTCCCGCAGCATGTGCACCCCGATCAGCAGCTCGGTCGCGGCGGTGCCGCCGGCGAACCGGACTGTCGACAGCACCTGCGGGGTGAACTGCCGCAGGTAGGAGTACGAGCTGTCCAGAGCGGCCAGGTGCCCGTGATCGCGCGGCAGCCGAGGCTTGGCCTGCGCGACCGCGGCCCGCAACCGCTCCCATCCGATCCGATCGCCCCGGATCAGGCCGCCGATCTCCTCGTCGGGGATCTGCAGGTCACAGACGATCGCCAGCAGGTCGTCGAGCAACCCCTGCCGATCCTCTCCGGCCTTACCGCGCTCGGCCAGCTCGTCGCGCATCCGGCGTTCGGCCTTGCTCAACCTGGCCGAGATCGCCTGATCGAACAGCTGCACCACCTCGTCGAGCACATCGGTGGCCGACTGCGCCAACACGGTGAGCAGAATCGGGTAGCGGCGTTGCGGATCCCGGCGTTCGAGGGCTTGGCCCGTCAAGCGGCGGCCCACCGTCGCCAGGAACCGCCGCCGCTCCGCCGGCAGCACCGACATGTCCAGCTCATCCGCGCCCAGGTTGCGCAGGAACACCAGCTTCTCGACCTCGGCCTTCACCGCGGTCGCCGACGCCTCCACCGGGCCGGTCGACAACCACCGCAACCGCGACATCTCGATCGACGGGTCGACGACCAGCAACGCATCCAGTTCCTTACACCGCTGCGGCGTGAACTCGCGCGCCAACCGGTCGTAGGTCTCCCGCTGCGCCCGCGTGCGAGCGTGCGCGACCCGGCGGACCACCGTTTCCGGGCCCGGCCGGATCACCCGCGCCGAGATCAGGTACTCACACGCCAGCCGGAACAACAGCGTCGGCGAATCGTGCTCCATCGCCCGCGCCAGCAGAAACTCATCCAGCTCCTTCAACTCCATCGCCCCGGCAGGCCGCCACCCCAGATACTGGGCCACCAGCCGCACATGCTCGGTCCGCGTCTGCGCCCGCTTGCCATACGAACGAAGCTGCGCTGCATCGATATTCAGCTGATCCGCCAGCCGGGCCACCGCCACCGGCGGCGCCGACGGCACCTTGTCCGGCACGAACCCCAGCCACGGCAAGGTGCACAACGCCACCGCCAGGCCCAGACGGACCGCAGGGCCCCTGCCCTGCGGAGCAACAAACGCCAGATCCGCCGGGGTCAGCGTGAAGTACCGGAACAACTCCTCACGACTGATCTCCGGGAACTCCCGCAGGCGCTGCAACTCCTCGTCCGCGAATACCCGCGTCGCCACGAACCCCAGCCTCCAACACGCCGACCAACCTCATCGGCAGACAAGCCAAGCACCAACCACCCCGGCCCGCAGCCCGAACCGAGAAATCGCCGCTGACCAGGCACTACGCGAACTTCGTTGTTTTTTGCGCCATTACTACCGGGACCCCCCTCACTGCCGACGGTCGCGCGCCGTGGGAGCAGGACGACGGCGTCCACGCCGCGTACGTACGCCAGGCCGGCGGCACCTACGAGGGCAGGGCCGCGCACGCCCTAGTCACCGGCGCTTCAGTCGAGGGTGTGACGCTGGCCCGCGATACCGATGGGCGGGTCAGCGCCGCGGTCGAAGCAGGAGTCGGACCACTGGTCGTCGACGTCGACCCGGCCCTGATAGCTCGCGTGGGCAAGGTGGAGTCCCGCGAGGCCGCTATCGCTCAGTCCGAGGCCCGGGCCGCCGAGATACTGCAGTCGGCGCACGACGACGCGACGACGATCCGTCGTCAGGCCCGCACAGACGAGACCACCCGGGTCCGTACCGAGTGGGATGCGATGCGACCGCAGGTGATCGCCAGAGCCGAGGCCGCCGGTCGGCAGCACGGCCAGGAAATTTGGGAGCGCGACGACAAGCCCGCACTGGTCAGTGCGGCTCGTGCCGAGGGCCACCAGCAGGGCCGCGCCGAGGCGCGCCACGAGGTCTCCGACGAGTTGGCGGCTGCTCGCGAGGACAGGCGAGCGGCCGCCGAGCAGCTGCGCGAGGTGTCCGGCCTGGCTCCCGCAGAGGCCGCCGAGCGCGTGCTCGACAACTACACCGTGAAAGCCCAGGTCGCGCTGAAGCGGTATCGAGTCCCTCAGGTCGCCTACGACACGGCCGGCACACCGCATCGAGTGACCGGCGCCGACGGCAAGCCCGCGATCACCAACGCGTGGGACCAGATGAAAACCGATGTGACGCACGGTCGCGGTCGCGGTGATGATGTCACGGTAGGCCAGGCGCGCCGGACCGGACGCAAGTCCCGACAGGATCTCGCCAACCATGCTGAACGGGCGCAGAACGCACGCTCGCGAGACAAAAGTCAGGACAAGGATCTCCGACAGTGACGTACACACCGAGCGTGAAGTTGAGCAGACAGCCCGGGACGCGGTCGCCGAGTCCGACGGCCTCGCCGCTGACGCAGGGCTCGGCGTGCCCCGCCCGGAGCGCATTCGCTACGCGATTTTCACCTCCACCCCGCCAGATCAGAATTGGTCGACAGATACGTTCAACGACTGTCTCGTGCGACTAGTCAGGACCGCAAAGAGCGCACGCCCCAGTACCACCGCATGCAGGACAGTTCGGATCGGCGCTCGAGCGGCCTTCCTCCCGGTCCCACCGCTCTAGGTCGCTATCCCAAACGTTGTATCCGTCGGGATCATGATCGCGGCCGATCATGCAGCGACAGGGTTCGTCCCACCGTGACCCTGGACCGTTTTCCTTCCGTAGTACATAGTGACTAGGCCCTGTCGGCATCGTCGTCTCCCTCCCTGCGTGCTGATGGTTTGTCAAAGGGGAGATCTGCCAGCCCTTCAGAGGCAGGCGATAGTGCCCCGTGGAGTGGTGGACTTCGGATCGGCTCTGCAGCACACCTAGCGATCAACGAGTCATGCTGAATACTATGCTGTTTCGTTCGATCCGGTCAACGACAACGCCGGTTCGGTAGCGTGCTCTTTGGCGGCGATCACCGCACGGAGCTCGTCCATGCTCACATCCGAGACATAGCGGCGGGTGACCTGCCACTCGTCGTGTTGCTCGATGACCGCCGCGGTCGCCAACCGCAGGAAGGCCGCCGGGTTGGGGAAGATCTCCACGACATCGGCTCGACGCTTGATTTCCTTGTTGAGCCGCTCGATCGGGTTGTTGGACCAGATCTTCTGCCAGTGTGCTTTCGGGAACGCGGTGAACGCGAGCACGTCGTGCTTGGCGGCTTCCATCAACGCCGCGACCTTCGGAAACGACCCGGAGAAGGTGTCGGTGACCTGGTCCCACTGCGCGGCCACCTCGTCGTGCCACCTGCGGCGAGCTTGCACATGCCACCACATGACCAGGCTGGCCACCTTGACCAACATGAACACGGCAATCGTCGTCCCTAACAGCCCTGCAGTAGTCATGCCATTGGGATTGAATGGGAACCGATCAGGCTGGCCTCGTATACGTTGTAGCGGTGGAGTTTGCAGGAGCGCCAGTCGCCGGAGAATACGTTGTGGTCGACTGCGGAACTGGCTGGCGATGACGATCGTCCGTGACGACCTGCGACCCCTTTCGGTTGGCGAACTACTCGCTCGCAATCTTCGGATACCGCCGTACCAGCGCCCCTATCGTTGGCGTCCGGAGACGGCGCAGGCGCTGCTCGACGATGTGTGGCTCGCTTTCACCCATCTGGCGATCGAGTTCGGCTTCGTCACGGATCTCGATGCCGCCGGTCGCGGAATTAACCGAGATGTTGCTGCGCTGGGCCCACTGGTACGCGTCGTCATGGTGCAGCACTTTGAGCAGGGTGTAAACATCGCCTGTGATCGGAGCAAGGATGATGCCGCGCCAGGCCTGGTCGATGCGGATTGACCGGAATCGCGGATTGCGGGCGTTCGCAATCTTTTCCAGGTGCAGGCCAGTGTGGGTCGCGGTATCGAACTCGTCGAAGACCTCGGCGACTCGTTTTGCGACGGCCTTCTCCATTTTGGCGAGGTCGGTGATAAATCCCTTGTCGATAGCAAGTGTGGGCATAGAACTTCTCCGCTCGACTATTCGGGGTGGCGCGGACCGTGGCCAGCAGGGGGGTGGGCGAGAGGTTTCCATCCCTTGCCACCGTTGGCGATGGCTTCGGCCATGCGGTCGTACGCCTCAAGAACAAGACGTTTGGTTCGGTACTCACCGAAGTCGCGCTCTTCGTACTTGCGGACCACTGGGAACGAATCCAAGACGTGCTCGGCTTCAACACGGTTCAGGCCGTATACGTGAAGGAAGCCGGCGTCGAGATCAGCGCGAAGGAGCGCTCGGCGGTCGGAGTTCCATCGAAATGGTGGACCATCGTCGCCGAGGTCCTTGGCGTAGGGACTCAAACGCGTCGAAGTGAATGCGAGCTCCAGGACGTATGGTCTCAGCCACGTTTCGAGGCGCTCGCCAGTCCTCCACGGAGCAGGTTCAACGAAACGATCGGGTGCTGGACAGGCAAGTTGCTTCACGATGAAGTAGGTCATCCCAGTGCCGCTAAGCTTTTGGCGCGCGACGTAGTCGAAAGCGAGACTTGCACTCAGACCGTGAAGCACCAATGCAATCGAAGGGTCCTCGAGAATGGTCAGCGGGAACTTGTGACCGACCGCTGATGCCGGAAACACCGAAGGAACGAACGTCCTCTCATTTGAAGCGTTGGTGATATCCCGCCACCCCAGAAGCCATCGACGGTCCCAGCGGTCTTCAAGCCTTGCTTCGACGTCATTCCGAGAAACCCAGTACCGCGAAAGCGGCTCAAGCTCTGGATCGTTGTGCTGCTCGTTAGTCAGGCGTGGGAGCGTTCCCTTGTTGAGTTGCGCCTGCGTCGCGTTCTTGTAGGTTGCGTATCGGTGGTCGAAGTGGCCGAGCATCTTTGCTTCGTAGAGGGGCACGTATTCTTTGCCGCCGCGTTCGTACGACCAGCCGTTGAAGTCGGCGTCGGCGAGGTCGTCGGGGGTGTGGAACAGCCCGGAGTCGTTGGCCATGTCGAAGAGTCGCGCGAAGGACAGTCCCCAGGGGTTGCCGTCCGGGGCGTCATCTCGGATAAGGACTGGGTGTCGGGAGTAGATGCCGAGTGTGATGTCGGCGTCTTTGCGGCTGCGGAACATTGGGGCCCATTCCCGATACGACCTTCTTTCGACTTGCCGAGACGAGTCCCCGAGTCGCCACCGACTCAGGACCACGTCATCGCCCTCGCGGGTCACTTCAGCAGTGGTCTTGGCCGCGGTTGGTTCGAGCGCGAAGATTTCGCTACCCAGGACAGATGCGGTCGTTGCCGGTGCGCCAGCTTCTTGAGTGGATTCCACAGTGGTGATTATCCGGAGGATGTCCGACACCTGTTGCGCCGCTGATGTCATCTGAACGATGGAAATTACCGACCTTCAGATACGGGACCTCGCATCTCGCGCCAGCTCCTGCCGTCGTCTCGATTCCATGTAGGGACTCACCGACACGTCACCGGCCAGCCGGAGTCGACACCGTCTTGGCGCGGCGTGCCCGTTGCGGTGCATTCATATTGTGGAGGTTGCGTCGGATGTCGGATGTTCTGCGCTGAGACCGGGTTGAACCAGACGGGGGCGACGGGAAGCTGCGACTCGACTGGGGGCTCTGGCGATGGACGAATCGTCACTGTGACGTATCGCTCGGTCCCGGATAGGCCGGGGAGGCTCGCACCAGGTCGAAATGAGAGGCATGTCGCGTCTCAATAGTGTACGCGCCCAACAATTCTCAAAACTGTCCACAGGCGGAGAGCGATAGCGTCGCGGCGCCCTGCGGCGGCTCAGAGCCGAAGTGTTGTCAAACCTCGCCAGAATCGAGCCCTGACTCGCCAAATTGGTGAAAACTCGCCAATCTCGGTGACCGTTCACAGTCGTCGCCAACCTCGGCGATCGGCGCTTGTCGTTTGTATGCCGATAAGAAACATTATGTAATGTAGAACCCTGCGTATTGCAACAGATGAATCACTGCGGCTCCCCCATGCCCGGGCGCTTCGTTCATTCTATGGCGTCGGGACCAGCGGATACGTACCGGTTAGGCCAGCCGCCTTCCGGCGAGACCCCATGAGTCGCGTGGGCAGTTGCCCGGTCTTGATCGATTTCGTTGTCATTTTGACCTGCGGGTATTGACCTGCCGTCTCATTGGATGCATCATTGAATCATCAGATGAAACCGTTTCTGGTGGAGGTTCCGATGCGAATCGATGAGGTTGGCCGAGTACATCTGGTTGAATCTGTGCCGCTTCTGCGGCCGGAGGAGCGTGTCGTCGAGCTGATGCTCGACGGGTGGCGGAACCAGCAGCTGTCCAGGAACTTGCAGTTCTCGACAATCGATCGGCGAGTGCGCTGCGTGCAGAGGTTCATCGAGCATTCGAACGAGGAGCCGTGGAACTGGACACCGGCGATGGTTGAGGAGTTTTCCGCCGATCTTCGGTCGGTTCGTCATGTGATGCACTCGACGTTGCGCGGCTACCACGGCACACTGCGGGCATTCTGTTCCTACATCAGCAACCCTGACTACGGGTGGGACCGCGTCTGTGAGCAGCTGTTCGACGCGTACCCGGCCCAGGTTTTTTCCGCCTGGAACACCGCGAGCCACGTCCAGGAGTACGACGGGCGGGCGAGCAAGCGCCCTTACACCAAGGACGAGCTTCAAGCCTTGTTCGAGTACGCCGACGATGAGGTAGCTCGGATCGGTGCGACCAGCAGGAAGGGCTGGCAGGCGGCCTACCGGGACGCCGCGATGATGAAGGTCGCCTACGCCTACGGCTTGCGGTTTAACGAGCTCACGCACCTGCAATTGGTGGACTTCGCCCGCAATCCCCACGCTCGCGAGTTCGGGAAGTTCGGCGTGTGCAAGGTCCGGTACGGGAAGGCGTTCCGCGGGTCACCTCCGAAACCCCGTTCGGTGTTGACGGTGTGGCGGTGGACGCCTCCGATCATCGAGGACTGGATCGCCAACGGCCGAGGTGATCCCGACAGTCTTGATCTGTTCTCCAGCGAACGAGGCGGGCTGGTGGTGGGGTCGACTCTTCTTCGTCGTGTACGCCGCTACTGTGTTGATCTGGGTATCCCCGACGGCGTCGATCTGCATTCGTTTCGGCGGTCGTACGCCACGCATTTACTCGAGGATGGCTGGGATCCCAGGTTCGTGCAGGACCAGATGGGGCACGAACACGCCTCGACGACGGGAATCTATCAGTTCACATCTGACGAATTTCGTCGGTCGACATTGAGATCGGTGTTGGACCGGACCGTGAAAGAAGCGTTGGACAGCACGACGAAGGGAACTGCCGAATGAAACGCAAGGTCGATTACACGTGGCGGCTGGCGGAGTTGATGGCTGCGCGCGGAATGAACACGACCACGGACTTGATCCCCTTGCTCGCAGAACGGGACATCTCGTTGTCCCGTCCCCAGGTGTATCGGCTGGTCAACCAGCGACCTGAGCGGGTGTCGCTGCAGTTGATGTCGGCGTTGTGCGACATCTTCGGGTGCGGCCCCGACGCGCTTCTCACAGTCACCGCCGTCAATGCTCGCGAGCACCACCGAGCGGCCAATGCCGGCCCGAACGTCATGCGGCTGGACCGCGCTGTGCGTCCGCGGCGCGCGAACATCCTCGACGAGTAGCACCACGCAATGAGGTGAAGACAGGATGGAACCTGACGGCCTAGTCCCCTATCGGCCAGTACGCGGCCGACCGCGACAGGCGAGTGGAGCGTGGGTCTGCGACCGGTGCGGCAGATCGACCACCCGGACGCAGGCACACTGGCCCGAAGGCCGAATCTGCTTCACCTGCTGGTTCACCGCGATCCACACTCACGGAACATGCCCGGTATGCGGCGTCGAACGACTTCTACCTGGACCACCCCTGCCCGACGGCACCCCGGTGTGCGGGCCGTGCGCAGGTATCGTCGACGACTTTCGATGCAGCCGCTGCGGCGAGGAGTCCGGTCACCACCGCGGGACGATATGCGCTCGCTGCGCCGTCCGGGACGACCTACACGAGATCATGGGCGGGCCGCCGTCCGACCCAATCCTCAGCGGCCTCGTCGACGCGCTATGCGCCGCTAAGCGACCCGAGTCGACGATGATCTGGAAGCGGTCACCGAAAGTCCAGGAACTGCTCAAGGGGCTAGGAACCGGCGCCATCGCCGCCACGCACGAAGGCCTAGACGCCCTACCCAGTCGGGCAGCAGAACATCTGCGGACATTGATGGAATACCACGGCCTACTGCCTCCCCGAGACCGGTGGCTGCCACGCTTCGAACAATGGATCGATGACAAGCTGATCGACCTGCCGACCGAGGTTGCCCGGCCCGCTCGCCACTTCGCGACGTGGCACCATCTGCGGCGGATTCGCGCAATCGCCGATGCCGGCGGCGATACCCAGCCATCGGTGCGATCGGCCAAACAAGAGATCACCGAGACCGTCAAGTTCCTGAGCTGGCTGAGGTCCACCTACGGACGCACGATCGAGACCTGCACGCAACACGACGTCGACCAGTGGATCGCAACAGGTCCGACAACGCGATACACGATCCGAACGTTCCTG
>NZ_BAFC01000023.1 GCF_000248055.1 Gordonia sputi NBRC 100414
CCAAGCCCGGCATCGCGATAACGGCTACTCTGAAAAGAGCAATGAACGGGGCGGGCACCAGGTAGGTCGATGAACACTTTCTTCTCCTCAGACCAGGTCTCGGCGTCCGATCGCGTCGCGCTCTGGCACGATGTCATCTGCCGTAGCTATGTCCCGCTCAACATCACCCTCACGAGCGAGCAACCCTTCATCGGTACGGTCTCGACGGGCAACTTGGGCACGGTACGTATCGCGACGTCCTCGTCACTGCCCCAACAGATCACCCGCACTCGCCGCTTGATCAGGCAGGATGAGCGTGAGTACCTCATGGTTGGGGTGCAATCCGCCGGCCATGCACTCGTGCAACAGCACGACAGAACTGCACGAGTCGGTCGCGGTGGACTGGTCTTCTGGGACACCCGCCATCCCTACGACATCCTCTTCCCGACAGACTGGAGGATGAGCGTATTCCAGTTCCCGCGATACTCTTTCGGCTTCACCGAAGACTTCATCGGCAGGATGACCGCGGTGAACGTCGGGGGCGATCGCGGTATCGGCCGAGTGGTTTCATCCTTCATGACAAGCATCAACGATGCGACCGACGCAGGAGACTTGGCGGAGGTAGCTCCACTCCACAACAGTGCTGTCGATCTTCTGTCAGCGGCGATACGGACCGAGCTTGCCGATCAAGCCGCCGCCTCCGACGGCCTACTCGAGTGTGTGCTCGCGTATATCCGACAGAACCTGGCCGACCCGAACCTGTGTGCCTCACAGATCGCGGCGGAACACAACGTCTCTGTGCGGACCCTCCACCGACTGTTCTCGGCCACGGGACAGGGCGTGGCCGAACACATCCGTAACCTCCGACTCGAGCGCATCAAGACTGAGCTGGCAGACCCAACGAGCCGGCGATATACGATCAGCGCGTTGGCGAGAAAATGGGGGTTCCTCGATCCCTCAACGTTCTCACGCGCGTTCAAAGACGCCTACG
This sequence comes from Gordonia sputi NBRC 100414, assembly GCF_000248055.1. Classification (GTDB taxonomy): domain Bacteria; phylum Actinomycetota; class Actinomycetes; order Mycobacteriales; family Mycobacteriaceae; genus Gordonia; species Gordonia sputi. The sequence continues at coordinate 971 of NZ_BAFC01000023.1, forward strand.
GCATCACTGCCCGAGAGTGGGCGGCTTATGCATCAGCACCACCTACGGAGGTTTCGTAGAACAAGCCTGGTCTCCTGAAGCGCTCTGGGTTTGATGGAGACTCGCGCTATTTGGTTCCGACCGCCAGGCTGCGGTCGCCTTGGACAGCATAGAACGCGTTCTCGAACTCGACGGGCGGTGCGTCGCCGAGGTAGCCGTGGAGGCGCTGGGTGTTGTGCCAGTGCACCCAGCCGAGGGTCGCGAGCTCGAGGTCCTCAACGGTCTTCCATGGCCCGGACCTCGCGGGTCCGCGGACAAGTTCGGTTTTGTAGTAGCCGTTCACCGTCTCGGCCAGGGCATTGTCATAGCTATCGCCGACGGTTCCGATCGACGGCGTGGCGCCGATCTCGGCCAATCGCTCGCTGTAGCGAATCGACGTGAATTGAGACCCTGCGTTGTGACAGCGCAGATCCTCGTGGCGAGCGCCTCGGGACCAGCGGGCCATCTCGATCGCGTCGAGGACCATCTCGGTGCGCATGTGCGACGCGACCCGCCACCCCACGATCATCCGGGAGAACACGTCGACGATGAAGCACACGTAGGCGACACCGGCCCACGTCGGCACGAACGTCAGATCGGTGACCCAGAGCCGGTTCGGCGCCGTCGCGGGGAACTCCCGTTTCACCAGGTCCGGGTGCCGCGCCGACGAAGGATCTCCGGTCGTGTGGTCTTGACCCGTTTCGACCTCCGGGCGCCCTCGATTCCCGCGGCACGCATCAACCTGGCGGTCTGGTCCCGGCCGATCATGATGCCCGTACGACGGGCGGCCTTCCAGAGCTTGCGGACCCCGTAGACACGATAGTTGGCCTCCCAGAGCTCGACCAGCTGCGGGATCATTTCCTCGTCCCGCAGCATGCGTGCCGACGGGGTGCGGTTCTTGGCGGCGTAGTAGCTGCTCGGTGCCACCTGCAACAGTCTGCAGATGAGCTCGACTCCGAGCCGGCGACCGTCGACCAGGTCGTCTTTGTTCGCGTCGACGAACGCGACTACTTCCGGTAGTGGCGGTCGAGCTCCGCCCCGAAGAAAGACGCCGCCCGCTTCAGCACCTCGTTAGCCCGACGCAACTCCCGATTCTCTTGCTCGAGCTCTTTCACCCGCTGCGCCTCGGCGCTGCTCACGCCGGTAGTGACACCGCCGTCGATGTCAGCCTGCTTCACCCACATCCGATCCGTTCGCCGGGCCGAACCACCAGCAGGTCGCCGACCACGAGGTCGACCGCCTGCACCTGGTCCTCGTGACCATCGGCGTCCAGTCGGGTGGCCGTCTCCGGTGCGAGATCAAGCAGCCCGCGCACCGAGTCCTCGGTGCGGGCCGTCGCGAACGCCTCCAGCGCTCCCGACGTCGCGAAGATGACGATCAGCAGCGCGCCGTCAGTGACCTGCCCGATCGCCGCCGCCCCGATCGCCGCGACCACCATCAGCAAGTCGACATCAAGAGACTTCTCACGCAGCGCTTGCAGCCCCGCCAGTCCGGGTTCCCATCCGCCGCAGACGTAACAGGCCAGATACAGCGCCCACCACAGTCCCGTCGGTCCACCCGCCAGCTGGGCCGCCAATCCTCCCAGGAACAAGACCAAAGCGACAGCTGCCCAACGGATCTCAGGAAGCGCCCAGATCCGGGTCCGGCGCATCGCCGCAACCCCGGGCGCGGTGGCGGCGGCGTGCATCGCCAGGGCCGGTACGGACATCGCTCATCTCCACGATCGAGAACTAGAACGGCGACAATGATAACAGAACACATGAAGACGTCTTCATGTGATGTGAGGGAGGTAACCTTCTCGGTCATGGGACATGGAATCGAGGGCCGCGACCGTCCCGCCGCACGGCTGGATCCGGAGTCGGCCGAGCGCGTCGCGACCACGCTGCAGGCCCTGGCCACGCCGAGCCGGCTGCTGATCCTGACCGAACTGCGCCACGGTCCGCGCGCCGTCACCGATCTCGCCGACTCGATCGGCATGGAGCAGTCCGCGGTCTCTCACCAACTGCGGCTGCTACGCAACCTTGGTCTTGTCGTCGGTGCACGCGCCGGCCGCTCGATCACCTACAGCCTGTACGACACTCATGTCGCGCAGCTGCTCGACGAGGCCGTCTACCACTCGGAACACCTACGCCTTGGACTCGTCGACCGCCCGAAAGACGCCGGCTGACCACCACCCGGAGGCGGGCAGCACAATATGTGGATAATCACGATTATCCACATATTTGTACGTAAACCGTTGTCCTACAGGGCAATACGTCTCACCAATGCGTCACGGTGACGAAACGCGCGTATACAGATCCGGGCTCAGGCAAGGGCAATGAGGGCTCATCAGCTCGGTCGCCGGCGCGGTGCGCGTGCACTCTCAGGTCTTCATGGATTCAGGCCGAATGTCGGTCAACTCTCATGTTTTCCTGGATTACTCTCACCTTTTTCTGGATCGGACAAGGACGAGTTGTCGCATCTATTTGAACTCGTCTTCTTTCCGTGCCGATAATCTACCTTATGTCAAGTAGCACTTGACGGAAGCGTCGTGCTGCTCTTGACTTCGGGGTCGTACTGCCCCACGCTTGCAGCGTGGCAACCGCTCATCTCGTCGAGCTCGTCGATGCACACAAGCATGCGTACGGCGTCAGCGATGCCGAGCTGGCCCGGCGCATCGGGGTTTCGCGGCAGAACCTGAACCTGTGGCGCACGCACGGCGTGCGCGGGATGCCAGCTCGCGCAACGTTGGAAGGCATCGCCACAGTGACCGGTCGCTCGTATCAGAGGGTCTTAGAAGCAGCCTTACGTGATGCCGGGTACCTCGACCAGCCATGGCAGAAAGAAGACGGTTGACCGTGTCGAAGCTCCCGAAGAACTCCGATCGCGCCGCCCCCGGCCGCCCAGGCGCCCCCTTCTCGTTGTCGCGCACAGGCCGTTTACGCAGGAGGTGCGGCGACAACTGGGCGTGGCGGGAGAGTCCCATGGATGCCATCGTGCGCATGGCTTCGTCAACGGTGGCTGCGTTCACCACTCTCCAGAACCTCGCCGCCGGACTCGAATCGGCCGCCGGACTCGAATCGGTGGTCGGAACAGAGCCCCCTGCAAGACATCGAAACGAAACGCTCTCGACGAGCTTTGGTTGCGTCTGTCGTTGGTTCGACTGATCTCCCGTGTGGGTCCAGGCGTCGCAGAGCGCTGCTTTGTACGAGCAGAACTGACACCGGTTGTCACGCAACTGCGCCCCGTCGCCGTAGCCGATGCCCCCGGGCAGGCGCTGGGTGTCAGGGCGTCATCGGGATCATGCCGGATCTTCGTGTGTGACGGCTTTGTAGCCGCGCGCTCCGGCGCGATCGACCGCCGCACGCACGAGTCCGAAGATTAGCCCTTGCAACGCGGCCGCGGTCAGCACTTCGGAGTTGGTGCGCTGTAGATCGGTGGGCGAGGGGGCATCGGGCTTGTCGGAGACGCGTTTCCAGATCTGGTTGAACACTGCCCCGGCGGCGATACCGCCCAAGACGCTGGTCGCCAGCGACAGCGGTTTGTAGAAGGCTTTGGACACCGTACTCATGGGAAACTCCTATCGACGTCGGCGACGAATCGCCAGGATCACTCCGATGGCCATGGCTGCGACGACGGCGCCGCCGATCAGTGTCTGCTTGTTGTCCTTGGCTGTGGTTGCGGCGTCATGCGCTTTCTGGCTCGCTGCGGCAGTGAGGCGGGTCGGGACGTCGAGCTTGTCGGTCAGCGCATCCACTGTGCGGGCCAGCTCTGCCCGTTGCTCTTCGACCGGTGGCGACTCGTCCGGAACAACGGGTGGTGGGGTAGCTGTCGAGTCCGCGTCGCGGGGCTCCTCGGGTGTCGTGGTCACAGATGCTCCTTGATGGTCTCGACGTCGCGTTGCACGCTTGCCGCGGTGCGTTCGGGGGCGGGTGGCACCGCTGCCTTGGCCCGTAGCGCCCCGATGGCGGTAGCGACGCCACCAATGGCGACGAGTGCGGCACCGACGATGAGTGCCGACAGCCACGCCGGGACGGCGATGGCCAGGCCGATGACGGCGGCCGCTACCAGAGTGGCGAGCCCGTACAGCACCAGCAGGGTGCCGGCACCGGAGATGCCGACTCCGATTCCCAGTCGGGTCCCCTTGGTCTTTATTTCATCCAGGGCGTTACGGATCTCGGTGGTGACCAGGGTGGTGGTCTGTTGTTGCAGGCGTTCGACGAGTTGCACGGTCGACAGCTCGTCGGGGGATTGTTCAACCACGGGCCGCTCCTCAGGTCGAGGGGTTATTCGTGCTGAATACCTTACCCGGTCGCCGACGCTGTCAAACTCGCTGCGTCGCGGCCGGCCAGCTTCGCGGACGACCTTGATCGTGGCCAGGTCCGAGGCCGTCGCAATCCCTCACTTCCGAAGACCTGGACCGCATAGCCATCACCGACGGCGACACAGACCTCACGTACCGCGAACTCCGACGACGCGCGGACGCCCTCGCAGGAGCACTGGCAGCACGCGGCATCGCGCCCGGCGACGTCATCGCTGTGCAAATGCCCAACTCGCCGGAATTCGCCGTCGCCTACTACGGAGTCCTCCGCGCTGGCGCAACCGTCACCACGCTCAACACCCTCTACTCGGCCACCGAGGTCGCCAGGCAGCTCAAGGACTCGAAAGCGAAGGCGTACATCACGATGTCGTCGCTGCTGACGACAGCCGACGACGCCGCCCGACAGGCCGGAATCCCCGCCGAAGCGATCATCGTCGTCGATCGATCGGATCACCGGGCATCGCTGGCCGACCTGATCGAACACCACCTTCCGGCACCCGAGGTCACCGTCGACCCCTCCACGGCACTAGCGGCTCTGCCCTATTCATCGGGTACGACCGGCCTGGCGAAGAGCGTCATGCTCACCCACCGCAATCTCGTCGCCAACATCGCCCAAAGCAGCATCCCCATCGACGTCAACCGCGATGACCGGGTCATGGCAGTACTCCCGTTCTTCCACATCTACGGGATGAACACCATCATGAACCTGACCCTGTATCGCCGCGGAACGCTGGTGACGATGCCGAAGATGGAACTGCCCACGTTCCTCGACCTCGTCCAGAGCCTGGCGACATCGCCACCTGGGACGGTCTTACAGCCTGGTTCGTCGACTACCTCCATCGCCGTCCACAGCTACTCGACGCACAGCCGTACCTGAGACGGTGGCTATCCGCGACTGTGCCAGTCCGAGATGAGATTGCCTGAACCGCTAGGATTTGACCTGTTTACGCAGTGGGCGCGCTCCGGGCAGCGCCGTTCTTCCTGCGCTGGTCGTGCCGGTACTCTCGCGAGAGATTCTTACCGGGAGCGAGCAACGCGACGGTCATGCTGGTCACGTACCGCCCAGCTTCGTCATTACAGATCCATTGATCGTTCGGCCTTGTCCCCGCAGCCGCGGCGAGAGTCCCGGCAATGGCGGAAGCAGCCAGTACAGCCGGTCGTGTACTTCGCAGGTTTGGTCAACGAGATGTAACTGGCCGTCGAACTCGCCCAGCCGCAGGCCACCCCCCTCTCAGGTTTTGTGCAGCCGGGTCTATGTTCACTTGGTGGCGGGGTCTTGATGATCTGTCGGTAGCGCCTCCACTGCGGCGTCGTCGACGAACACCAACGTCCCGTCGTCCACGGCGATACCCCATCGCCGGGCAGTGACAATGCGTTGTTCATCGGCACGGACGTTGACTTCGCCAGCACCGGGTAGGAGATCGGCGAAGTCGTCAAAGATTGTGCCCCTCACTGTTGCACCGGATTCCAACCGAACAGCCACCCGCCCTGAGACCGCCAGTTCCGTGTTTGCAGGAGCGGGCGCCGATTCCACGCCAGTCGACTCCGAACCATCCGTCCATGCCATTCTCAGACCTCCTGTAAAATTCTTTGTGGAGGCAGCATATTCCTTCGGGGTTGAGTCCTGCCCAGAATGGGAACGCCGCGGCAGGAATCCCCTGCAGCGAAAATTGAGCCGTGTTCTCCGAACCAACGGTTACGTCCGTGCCGTTCTCGGGTGATACTGACGACCATGAACGCGTTCGACTGGCGCCGCGACAGCTGGGAAGCGATGCTGACTTTCGCCCACCAGTGGGCGCCCTACGGCGGTGGCGCCGCCGCCGAGATCTGGCTGCTTCGGCGTCTCCGAACGCGTGTTCTTTCTCCGACTGGCTCACCTCTTGACCACACCGCACGCAGGCGATATCGACGAACTGACCCGCAGCCGCCTCGGTCACCTGTGCACCGCGCGACTCACCCCGCCCGGCACTGGTGACTCACACCACCCACTTAATAGTTCCCCGATACGGCCCCGAGAGGCCTGTGGGCCGAACACGATGGGTGTCCGGCCCACAGGGCTACTCGGTGGCGCCCGGCGCCTAGCGGTAGCGATCACGGTGCCGACGGTCATGGCAACAGCGAATGCGGAGAACGCTGCGGCCCGTAGATAGCGATTCTTCACTTGACGCGGCATCGTTCCAGTGTGAGTGTGGGGAAGTCAGAGGTTTGCCAAGCACAACCATTGGAGACTCGCCATGAAGGCTGTCGTCTATCAGGGGCCCAGAGATGTCGCGGTCACGGATGTTCCGGACGCGAAGATCGAACGTCCCACCGATGTGCTGGTCAAGGTGACAACGACCAATATCTGCGGCTCGGACCTGCACATGTATGAGGGCCGGACCTCCTTCGAGCAGGGCCGCACGTTCGGCCACGAGAACATGGGGGAGGTGGTGGAGGTCGGTCAGGGCGTGGAGAAGGTCAAGGTGGGCGACCGGGTCGTGCTGCCCTTCAACATCTCGTGCGGGTTCTGCAAGAACTGCGAGCGCGGTCTCACGAATTACTGCCTGACCACGCAGCCTGACCCGTCTGCCGCCGGTGCGGCATACGGATTTGCGGACATGGGCCCGTACGGCGGAGGCCAAGCGGAGCTGCTCCGGGTCCCCTTCGGCGACCACAACGCGCTGCGCCTGGGTGAGGATGCGCAGGAGAAGGAGAACGACTACGTCATGCTCTCCGACATCTTCCCCACCGGTTACCACGCCACCGAGATGGCTGGCGTGATCCCGGGCGACAGCGTCGTGATCGCCGGGGCCGGACCGGTGGGGCTGATGGCTGCCCTGTCCGCGACGATCAAGGGGGCCGCGAAGGTCATGGTGGTCGATCGCCACCCCGACCGGCTCGCGCTGGCCGAGCAGATCGGAGCAATCGCCATCGACGACTCCAAGACCGACCCGGTGCAGGCTGTGCTGGACGAGACGATGGGGCTCGGAGCCGACCGTGGCTGCGAGTGCGTGGGCTATCAGGCCCATGATCCTCAGGGCAACGAAGACACGGCGGCCACCTTGAACATGCTCATCAACGCGGTGCGCTTCACCGGCGGGATCGGCACCGTCGGCGTGTTCGTCCCCCAGGATCCAGGTGCCGAGGACGACTTGGCCAAGCAGGGCAAGGCGGCCATCGACTTCGGCACCCACTGGTTCAAGGGGCAGACCATGGGCAACGGTCAAGCCCCGGTCAAGAAGTACAACCGCCGTCTCCGGGACCTGATCGCGGCCGACAAGGCGAAGCCGTCCTGGATCGTCTCCCACGAGATCTCGCTGGAAGAGGCCGCCGACGCCTACAGGAACTTCGACGCCAGGTCCGAGGGCTGGACCAAGGTCGTCATCAAGCCAGGTATGTCCAGCGGAAAGTAGGCGAACTGACATGGCAGCAGATCTGCAGGGCAGGAGAGTCGCGATCCTCGCCGCGGACGGGGTCGAACGCGTCGAGCTCGAGCAACCCCGCGAGGCACTGGACCGGGCCGGCGCCCGGACAGAGGTCCTCTCGGTCGGCGAGGGCGAGATCCAGGCCCGCGATAACGATCTGGATCCGGCGGGGACGTTCAGCGTCGACGGGCTGGTGGCCGAGGCCTCGGTGGCCGATTACGACGCCTTGGTGCTTCCGGGCGGGACGGTGAACCCCGACAAGCTCCGGGTCGAACAAGACGCGGTCGCCTTCGTCCGCGACTTCGTCGAGAGCGGTAAGCCAGTGGCGGCGATCTGTCACGGGCCTTGGACGTTGATCGAGGCCGGTGTGGTCACTGGTCGCACCCTGACGTCCTTCCCGAGCATCCGCACGGACCTGCGCAACGCCGGCGCCGACGTCGTCGACCAGGACGTGGTGGTCGACAAGAATCTCATCACCAGCCGCTCGCCCGACGATCTGTCGGCGTTCTGCGACGCGCTCGTGTCCCAAATCGAGGGCACTTCGGTACAGGAAGAGGTGTCGTCATGAGTGTGACAAAGGGACTGCTGGTCAGGTTCGACGCGTTGCCCGGGAAGGAGGACGAGGTGAGAGACTTCCTCGACAGCGGCCGTGGGCTTGTCGAGGGATAGCAGGCCACCACCGCGTGGTTCGCGATCCGCCTCGGGCCGACCTCGTTCGGTATCTTCGACGTCTTTCCGGACGACGCCGGACGTGATGCCCACCTGTCCGGAACCGTGGCGGAAGCGCTCGGCGAAAACACCGGCATGACGTCGAACTTAAGCGAGACAGCCCTAGCCCATCGGTCGACGCGATTGGCATTTCGCGCACAACCAGGAGGTACTCATGACCATCAGGCTCGAATCCGTATCGCTCGAGGACGCTCAGCGCGTGATCGCCGCCGCTCAGGCTAAGGCGGAAGAGATCGGGTCGCCGAGCAACATTGCGGTGGTCGACGCGGGTGCTAACTTAGTTTCCCACATTCGCATGGACAACGCGTGGGTGGGCAGCGTCGACATCTCGATCAACAAGGCCTTTACGGCGCGCGCCTTCGACATCGCCACCAAGGACCTGGCCGAAAATGCTCAGCCCGGCGAGCAGTTTTACGGCATCCAGGGCTCGAACCATGGCAGGGTCATGGTCTTCGCTGGCGGCATCCCGCTGCGCCGCGACGGCCTGGTCGTCGGCGCGGTAGGAGTGAGCGGGGGTAGCGGCGAGCAGGATCAGACGGTCGCCGAGGCAGCTGTAGCCGCGTTCTAATCCATCCCAGAGAACGCAAAACCGAGCAAAGGATAGATCCAAGATGGCAACAACAAAGGTCAGCAAAGCGCTTCTGGTGCGCCTCGAAGCACTGCCCGGCAGGGAGGACGAAGTCCGCGACTTCTTGAACCAGGGGCTGTCAATCGTAGAGGGTGAGCCCAAGACCGTCCGGTGGTTCGCGATACAATTCGGACCCTCGTCGTTCGGGATCTTTGACGCATTTCCCGACGACGACGGGCGCCAGGCGCACCTGTCGGGTGAGGTCGCGAAAGCGCTCGGTGAGAAAACGGGTGAGCTCTTCGAGGAGCCCGTGATCGAGCAGCTCGATGTCGTCGGGGAGAAGCAGCCCGCATAGAGCAAGCGGCCGCCCGCGGCGGCCACAGGACTTGGCGCTCGCCATGCGTGCGCAGACGCCAGGCTAGAATCCTACCGCCTCGCTGTAGCAGCACCATGACCCTGAGTTCCCGTATTCGTCTTCGGGGCTGCGGCTTCGGTGACTCTTGCCCCGGGTCGTCACCCGTCTAAATGCAGGTAGCACCTGCCATGAGTTGTGAACACAGTGGTCCTGGCTGGCTTGGGCGTTTGCAGGGTCGTCCTCGTCCGCCGCATTCTCCGGTCGTCGGGGAACCTCTGGCGGGCGGTCGCTGGGACGGTAGCTCGCGGTCACGATCAACCGTCGACAGGATGAGGTCGCGCCGCGGCGCCGGTGGCCCGAACCGGTCGCGCAGCTGAGCGACACAGTCGAGGTCGAGCTCCGTGCCCGCGCCCGGAGGCAAGGGCACGGAGCTGGCCGCCCGGCTGCGCCACTCCGGGGCCTCCGGACCGGTCAACGCGACCTCCCGGATCAAGGGCGAGACCCCGCCCTGTCGGGGATGTCGGACAGGCACTCGCCGCGCAGGGTGGAGAGTTGTTCAGCGCAGACCCGAGCATCCAGAACATCGACGGGCTCGCATACAAGCTGCCCGGTGAGAACGGCTAAAGGAGTACCGCTGAAGGCCCAGACCAGAGTTGGGAACATTATGACCTGGATGTAGGGAAGCGGTTTCCGGTAGCGGACGTGTACGCAGACTGTCGAGGAACTTAAATCCTCCGGGAGGCGCCCGCGGCGGCGTAGCTAGAGGATCCGGTTACTCGAGCAGGAGAACGAAGTCTTGCGTCGTGCCGCGGCGTATCTGTCGCAGGCCAATCTGCCGGGAAAAGGCTCTACCCGCTCGTGAATGAGCTCGCCGCTGACGGAATCCCCGTCGCGGTGACGTGCCGGGTACTCAAGCTCGCCCGCCAGCCGTATTACCGCTGGCTGGCCACCCCTGTGACCGACGCCGACCTCGTCGAGGCCTACCGCGTTAACGCCCTGTTCAACGCCCACAAAGATGACCCGGAATTCGGGTACCGCTACCTGGTCGAGGAGGCCCGCGACGCCGGCGAACCGATGGCCGAGCGGACTGCCTGGCGGATCTGCTCGCAGAATCGATTGTGGAGCGTGTTCGGTAAGAAGCGCGGCAAGAACGGCAAAGTGGGGCCGCCGGTTCACGACGATCTCGTCGACCGCGACTTTACCGCCGAGAAGCCAAACCAAGTGTGGCTCAGCGATATTACCGAGCACCGCACCAGCGAGGGCAAACTCTACCTGTGCGCAATCAAAGACCTGTTCTCCAACCGGATCGTGGGTTACTCGATCGACTCCCGGATGAAGTCCCGATTGGCCACGCAGGCGCTG
>NZ_BAFC01000022.1 GCF_000248055.1 Gordonia sputi NBRC 100414
TTCGTCGCGAAATGATCTGTCGCGCACCGGGTCCCATAACCGTGGCAGCCATCGTCGATGCGTCTGGACGGCGTCGATCACCTCCCGGCCGATCGCGGCGAAGTCGAACCAGTTCTCCCGGTATGACTCGGGATCGGATCTGCCGTACTCCAGCCGCAGCGATGCCGGGCGCAGATAGTCCGACGTGTGGACAACGGCCGCCGCTCGGCCGCGCGCTCGCAGACCGTCGACGATCTCGGAGGCGAGTATCTCTGGCGTGGCGGCGGGCGCGCCGTCGACTCCGACGACGGCGATGCCGGGAAGGTCGGCGCAGCGGTCGATGCACAGCTGCGCCAGGCCCTGCGGAGTAAACGGTTCGAATCGCGTCATCGAGTCCACTCTTACGCCGTGTCGATCACCCGCATTGTCGGGCCCCCTCGGTAATATCTCGAACAACTGTTCGCTGCAATCCGAGGAGTACGTGTGCGAGTGATGGGCGTCGACCCGGGGCTGACGCGATGCGGTATCGCCCTCGTCGAGTCGGGTGCTGGTCGCCAGGTGACTGCGCTCGACGTCGACGTTGTCCGCACACCGACCGACATGGACCTCGAACGACGACTGCTCGCGGTGTACACCGCGGCCTCTCATTGGCTCGACACGCACCACCCCGACGTCGTCGCGATCGAGCGGGTGTTCGCCCAGAACCAGGTCTCCACGGCGATGGGCACCGCGCAGGCAGGTGGCGTCATCGCGCTCGCCGCAGGTCAGCGCGAGATACCCGTACGCTTCCACACCCCATCTGAGGTCAAAGCCGCGGTGACCGGCAGCGGACGTGCCGACAAAGCGCAGGTCACCGCAATGGTCACCCGCATTCTCGGCATGCAGACCAAGCCGCGCCCCGCCGACGCCGCCGACGCGTTGGCTCTCGCGATCTGCCACTGTTGGCGAGGCCCGATGGCCGAGCGGATGCTGGCTGCGCAGCGGCAGGCCGAGGCCGCGGCCGTCCGACATCGTGAGAAGATCGCCGCCGCGCGCGAGCGCGCCGCCGATACCGCGCGCGAGCGCGCCGCCGATACCGCGCGCGAGCGCGCCGCCAGCGCAGCACAGGGGAGGAGCGGATCATGATCGCATCTGTTCGTGGGCCGGTTGTCGACGTCGCGCTCGACCATGTGGTGATCGATTGCGCCGGTGTCGGATACCGCGTTCTCGCCACGCCGTCGACGTTGTCGCGGATGCATCGGGGTGAGGAGTCGACGCTGCTCACCTCGATGATCGTGCGCGAGGACTCGATGACCCTGTACGGGTTCACCGAGCCCGACGCCAGAGCGTTGTTCGCGCTGTTGCAGACCGTGACCGGTGTCGGGCCGCGGCTCGCGATGGCCACGCTGGCCGTCCTCGAACCCGAGGCGCTGCGCAGGGCTCTGGCCGACTCCGACGTCACAGCGCTCACCTCCGTCCCCGGGATCGGCAAGCGGGTCGCCGAGCGGCTCGTCGTCGAGCTTCGTGACAAGGTCGACCGCCCGGCGGTAGACGGATCGGTAGGCGTAAGCGTCACCGGCGGTGGAGTGCGGGCTCAGGTTATCGAGGCGCTCATCGGGCTCGGCTTCACCGCGGCGCCCGCGGAGAAGGCCGTCGTCGCGATTCTCGCGGAGACACCTGATGCCGACGCGTCCGCCGCCTTGCGGAAATCCCTTGCGGTGCTGGGTAAGTCGTGATGAGTTCCGACGAGCCGATCGAGCGCGAGGTCAACGCGACGCCCGTGCGGTCCGATGGCGACCTCGACGCGGGCCTGCGTCCGCGTTCACTGGCCGACTTCATCGGGCAACCGCGGGTGTGTGAACAGCTCGAACTCGTTCTGCACGGAGCGCGTGGTCGGGGAGGAACACCCGACCACATCCTGTTGTCCGGACCTCCTGGGCTGGGCAAGACGTCGTTGGCGATGATCATCGCCGCCGAGATGGGGGCCGCGATCAGGGTCACGTCTGGTCCGGCGCTCGAGAGGGCAGGCGATCTCGCGGCGATGCTGTCGAATCTGGTCGAGGGAGACGTGCTCTTCATAGACGAGATTCACCGAATCGCCCGCCCCGCAGAGGAGATGCTGTATCTCGCCATGGAGGACTTCCGAGTCGACGTCGTGGTGGGCAAGGGGCCGGGCGCGACGTCGATTCCACTCGACGTCGCACCGTTCACGCTCGTCGGAGCGACCACGCGGTCGGGGTCGCTGACCGGCCCGCTGCGCGACAGATTCGGGTTCACCGCCCACATGGAGTTCTACGAGACCGACGAGTTGGTGCGAGTCCTCCGCCGTTCTGCGGGCATTCTCGGCATCGATCTCGGCGGCGACGCGGCGTCGGAGATCGCGAGTCGGTCACGCGGGACACCGCGTATCGCGAATCGGCTGCTGCGGCGTGTACGCGACTATGCGGAGGTGCGCGGTGACGGAACCGTCACTGTCGACACCGCACGGGCTGCGCTGGCCGTCTACGACGTCGACGAACTCGGCTTCGACCGGCTCGACCGCGCCGTGCTCAATGCGCTGATCAGGGCTTTCGGCGGTGGACCGGTGGGTGTGTCGACTCTGGCCGTTGCCGTCGGCGAAGAGCCCGCAACCGTCGAAGAGGTCTGCGAACCCTTTCTCGTGCGTGCGGGGATGATCGCGCGGACTCCACGCGGTCGAGTGGCGACGGCCGCGGCGTGGCACCACCTCGGATTGACACCGCCTGCGGGTGCGCTGAACGCGACATTCGGTGTTCGTCCGCGCGACGTCGACGGTGAATCGCTGTTCGACGACCTCTGAGCACCCAGGTAGTGAGCCAAATGTCCGAATTCGCGGCATGGCACACTAGAGGGAGTGCACTGCTACGGCGTGCAACCTCAACATTCAACGAAGGACTGATCGCTCTCTCATGGAATCTCTGCTCTTTCCGCTTCTGCTCGTGCTCCTCGCCGGCTTCATGTTCTTCTCCATGCGCAAGCAGAAGAAGCGCGCTGCCGAGCAGCAGGACATGCAGAATTCGATTCAGACCGGCACGCGCATCCAGCTCACCTCGGGCCTGTTCGGCACCATCATCGACGCCTCGTCGGCGGACTACATCGACGTCGAGATCGCGACCGGAGTGGTCACGCGCTGGAATCGCCTGGCAATTATGAAGGTCGTACCCACCGAGGATGCCGCGGCGACCTACGCCGGTTACGTCCCGCCGAGCGCACCCCTCACCGCAGACGGTGACGAGTTCTCGACCATCGACGGCACCGTGAGCTACGACTCCCTCTCGGGTGGCGACGACGACCGCGACGCCGACGACACAGAGATCAACCTGCGTAAGGATCAGGGCGGAAACAGCTCCGATTCGGACAAGTAACGCGTCTGGTCTGTGCAGCACTGCTGGCGCGTCACACTGCCAGGTGGGGGTGTGTGAACGCGTCAGCGCTGATCAGTAGAGTGGCGTGCGGCCGTGTGGCCTATCAGTACAGTGGCCTGCGGCCATCTGACGCGCGCTGAAGGAGATCGAGTACAACGTGACCACCCCTCGCCGGGCGACAGAGACGTCGACCAACAAACGGGCGTCGACCAACACACGAGGATCGTCGACCAAGACACGAGGGTCGTCGACCACAAAGCCAGCGAAGAAGCGGCGGTCGCCAGCGCGTGAGATCCCGCCCTGGCGCCCGCTGACCCTGTTCTTCGTGCTGCTTGCGGCGATCTACGCGCTCATCTTCTTCACCGGTGGCGGATCACCGGAGCCGAAGCTCGGCATCGACCTGCAGGGTGGCACCCGAGTTACGTTGACTGCGCGTACGGAGTCGGGCAATCCGCCAACGCGTGAACAACTCGATCAGGCCAAGCAGATCATCGAGCAGCGCGTCAATGGCCTCGGCGTCTCCGGGTCAGAGGTCGTCGTCAACGGCAGCAATCTGATCATCACGGTTCCCGGTCAAGATGGCGCCCAGGCCAAAACGCTCGGCCAGACCGCTCGCCTGTTCGTACGTCCCGTCGTCGAGGTGCAGGCCGCCACGCCGCAGCCGAAGAAGGACGACGCGGCGAAACCGACCGACGAGCAGCCCGCCGACCAGGCGGCCAAGGCAATCGAGGAGCAGCGCAAGCTGCGACAGGTTCCCGCGGGCGCCAACACCGACGGGCTCAAGGCCTACATGTCCAAGATGGACTGCTCGACCGGCGCGAACGATCCACTTCTCGGTAACGACATCTCCGATCAGTACCTCGTGGCGTGTTCGGAGGACGGCAAGCAGGTCTACCTGCTCGCGCCTCAGATCATCGACGGTCGCGATATCAGCTCTGCGAGTTCGGGATCCGATCAGCAGACGGGTGCGTGGACGGTCTACCTCGACTTCAAGCCGAACGCGGCGCAGACCTGGAGCGAGTTCACCGCCAAGAACATCGGCAACACCACCGCGTTCGTCCTCGACAGCCGTGTCGTGTCGGCCGCGACGATCAATTCGCAGATCTCCGGCGGCAAGACACAGATCACCGGATCGTTCAACGAGACAGAGGCCAGCGACCTCGCCAATGTGCTGAAGTACGGCTCGCTGCCGCTTTCGTTCAAGACGTCCGACGCTGAGACGGTCTCGGCAACGCTGGGTCTGCAATCGTTGCGTGCGGGTCTGATCGCAGGCCTGATCGGTCTGATCGCGGTCTTCATCTACGCCCTCGCCTACTACCGTGCGCTCGGCTTCCTCACGATCCTCTCGCTGATCCTCGCCGGCGCCGCGGTCTACGGCATCATCGTGTTGCTCGGCCGATGGATCGGATTCACGCTCGACCTCGCGGGTATCGCGGGTCTGATCATCGGTATCGGTATGACGGCCGACTCGTTCGTCGTCTACTTCGAACGCATCAAGGACGAGATGCGCGAGGGACGAAGTTTCCGGTCGGCGGTGCCGCGTGGCTGGGCCAGCGCCCGCCGGACCATCTGGTCGGGCAATGCTGTCAGCTTCATCGCCGCAGCCGTGATCTACATCCTCGCGATCGGAGAGGTCCGTGGGTTCGCGTTCACGTTGGGTCTCACAACCATCATCGACGTCGTCGTGGTCTTCCTCGTCACCCATCCGCTTGTTGTGCTGGCCAGTAGGAGCGACTTCCTCTCGCGGCCGAAGATCAACGGCCTCGGCGCGGTGAGTGAGGTGGCGCGACAGCGTCGCCAGCGCACCAGCAGGACAGACCGGGCGGCCGCAGAACGCACCGACAACGAGCAGACCGTCGCAGAAGGAACGTCGAAATGACAACCACCAACGACACACGCGACGGCTCGGCGCCGACTCCGTCTGCCGGAAGCGACGCCGACTTCGTCGCCGACACCAACAGGTCGTTCCTGTCGCGGCTCTATACCGGCACCGGTGCATTCGAGATCGTCGGACGCAGGCGCATGTGGTACCTGGTGAGCTTGGCGATCGTCGTCATCTGCATCGCTTCCATCGCAATCCGAGGGTTCTCCTTCGGTATCGAGTTCGAAGGCGGAACACAGGTCTCCATCCCCGTCACACAGGGTGTGACGAGCCAATCCGTCGAAGACGTCACGACCAAGGCGCTGGGCAGCGCGCCGGAAGCGGTCCAGACCGCGGGTTCCGGTGCTGCGCAGACCGTGCAGGTGCGTACCGAGACGCTGACGGTGCAGCAGGCGTCGACACTCACCCAGGCGTTGACCGACCGCTTCGGGCCAGAACTCACCAACCGCGACGTGAGCATCTCCGAGGTGAGTTCGACCTGGGGCAAAGAGATCACCGAGAAGATGCTCATCGCCCTTGCGGTGTTCCTCGTGATCGTCTTCGTCTACATCGCCATCCGCTTCGACAGGGAGATGTCGGTTGCGGCACTCGCCTCGCTGTTGTTCGACATCGTCGTGACGGCGGGCATCTATTCGCTCGTCGGTTTCGAGGTCACTCCGGCAACGGTGATCGGTCTGCTCACCATCCTGGGCTTCTCGATCTACGACACCGTCGTCGTGTTCGACAAGGTCGGTGAGAACACCCGGTCGGTCTTGCAGACGACGCGTCGGACGTACGCCGAGCAGGCCAACCTCGCGATCAACCAGACCCTGATGCGGTCGATCAACACGACGGTCATCTCCGTGCTTCCGATCATCGCGCTGATGGTGATCGCCGTGTGGTTGCTCGGTGTCGGCACGCTCAAGGACCTCGCACTGATCCAGTTGGTCGGCGTCGTCGTCGGTACCTACTCGTCGATCTTCCTCGCGGCCCCGCTACTCGTCACGCTCAAGGAACGTCGTTCCGACATCAAAAAGCACACCGCGCGTGTGCTGGCGCGTCGCGACGCGATCGAGGCCGGTGAAGACGTCAGCGCGGCAGACCGGCCGGTTCGTGGTCGCGCGGCGTCGAGCACACGGAGTGCTCGCGCTGCAAAGGATGCGGGGGAGGAGCCGCAGGCTCCCACCGGCAAGCGTCGGCGTTCCCGATAGGCGCGCCGTGACCTCAGTGCGCAGCACGAAAGTGCTCGCGATGGTGTTGGCGGGCCTCGTCATGGTCGGGGTGGTCGCCGCGTGCGGCGACGACCCACCGCCGACGCTCGACTACCTCACCGACGCGCGCCTGAGCACGGCCAACGCGAACACCGCCGCCGGCAACGCCGACGGCGCGTTGATGCTGACCGGCCGAGTGTTCCCCGGGTTCAGTTATCTCGGGGCGTCGGGTCAGGTGACGCCCGACCGTGACATCGGCACCGTGAGCGTGCAGGCGGGTCCGGTACAGACGCTGACCTACCAGTTCACGCCCGACGCCGCGTTCTCCGACGGCACGCCGCTCGACTGCGACGATCTGGTCCTCGCGTGGACGGCGATGAGCGGACGGTTTCCGGAGTTCGGGGCCGCGACCACCGCCGGGTACCGCGACATCGACGCCGTCGACTGCAATGCGGGCTCCAAGTCGGCGACAGTGACCTTCAAGCGCGGTCGCGACTACCGTGACTGGCTTTCGCTGTTCGGCGCGGGCACCCTCATGCCCGCGCAGGTGGTCGGCCGTGTCGCGGGCGTCGCCGACGTACTGACGTCGATCAGGTCGTCCGACCGGGCCGCGATCCGCAAGATCGCGAAGGCCTGGACATCGGCGTTCGAGCTGCGAGCGGGCGGCGATGCCGACAACGTACCGTCGTCGGGTCCCTACGAGATCTCCGAGGTGACCGACGCAGGCGTGCTGCTCGTCCCCAACCCGAAGTGGTGGGGAGACGCACCGAAGGTGTCGAGGATCCTCGTGCATGGCAGGTCCGACGCGGCACGCCTCATCACTGGCAACTCGTACAGCGTCGCCGACGTGACTGCAGGACTGACAGACGGCGATGCCAAACGCAGCGACCAGAACTCCGCGGGGCAGGTGCAAGCCCCCGACGCGCCCGGCCGGGCGCTGGGCGTCGAAGAAGTGGTGCTCTCGCGTCGTGGGGTCTTCGCCGACGTCGCCGTTCGACGGGCGTTCGCCAGTTGTGTACCCCGGGATGCGCTGACGCGCACGTTCGGCCAGGGTGCGCAGTTGTGGAATCTCCGGACGCTTGCGCCCGCGGACCGCCTCGCGGCAGCGATCAACGGCGAGTTCGGTCAGGGATACCTGCGTGCGAACATCGCCAAGTCGCGAGAACTCCTTGCTGGAGCGGGTGAGGAGTCGGGCATCCGGGTCCGCATCGGCTACCTCGCGCCAGGTGACCGACAACGGCAGATGGTCGCAGCGATCGCCGACTCCTGTCGCGCGGCCGGCATCTCGGTCACTGACGTGTCGTCGCCTCAGTTCGGTATCAGCGACCTCGGAAAGACCGCCGACGCGGTGTTGGTGGTCAACGGAACGTCGTTCGCCGCGGCGGGCGCAGCCGATCCGAGCCGAGACGCGTATCAGCTGTTCGACGGAGATCCGTTGGACATCAACGACTTTGACGATCAAGCAGTCTCCGACGCTATCGCCGCCCGCAGCGTCGGCGCGCTCGGAAGCGAACACTTGAGTCTTGTCCGGACGATCGAGGGCGCGGCGTGGTCGGATGTCCCGTCGATTCCGTTGTTCGCTGCTCCGCGGGTTCGACGATGGAATGATCGAGTCGACAACGTGGTTGCCGGACTCGGCCGCAATGGAACGGGATGGAACATGGATCGGTGGGTGAGCGGTGAGTGAGCGCGTGAGCAGCGGGCGCGCGACCGGCGGTTCCGACGAGGTCACGCGCGAGGCGGTCCCCCGGGCCCGGGCGGCGATCGCCGAGCATCAACGCACGGTTCCCGACTTTCCGAAGCCGGGCATCCTCTTTCGTGATCTGACCCCGGTCCTCGCCGACACGGAGGGATTCTCGTCGATCGTGACGGCGCTGACACACGGGTGTTCGGGCGTCGACCTCGTGGCGGGAATCGACGCGCGCGGCTTCTTGGTCGGCGGTGCCGTCGCACAAGAGCTGGAGGTCGGCATCCTGGCGGTCCGTAAGGGCGGAAAACTGCCCCCGCCGGTCTACGGCGTCGACTACGACCTCGAGTACGGCACAGCTCGGCTGGAGATCCCGGCGAGCGGCATCGACATCACCGGTCGGCGCGTGCTGATCGTCGACGACGTCCTCGCAACGGGTGGAACCGCTGTCGCGGCGTCGAAACTCATGGGTCTGGCGGGTGCCTCGGTTGTCGGGGTCGCGGTGATCATGGAGCTCGCCGATCTCGGCGGGCGCGCGAAGATCGCTGCCGAACTCGGGCCGGAAGTGGGCCTGCACGCGATCACCGACGACCGCTGAGCCCGGTCGGTCCGCAGCGCACGCCGCGCCCGGCGTCGGCGCCGGATTAGACTCGTCACATACGGTGTTGAAATCTTCCGGGATCAGTTCTCATCGGTCGACGTCCGCGTGTCGGTACGGCGGCCTGACGTCCTGAGAAGACGCACCACGAGAAGGAGGCAGCATGGCGAACGAGACCGAGGCGGCCGTCGCTCGTGAGCGGGTCACGCCGACCGCCCCCGCAGAGCAGGCCCGTCCCGCTGCTCCCGCCCCGGTGAGTGCGCCCGATGGCACTGGGGCCACCGAGCCCGCTGCTCCCGCCGACACCACGCATGCCTCGGCGTCGCGGCGCGTTCGCGCTCGACTCGCACGTCGGATGACCGCGACCCGCAGCTCGGTGCGCCCGGTGCTCGAACCCCTGGTCACCCTGCATCGGGAGATCTATCCCAAGGCCGACATCGCGCTTCTGCAGCACGCCTACGACGTCGCCGACGAACGCCATCGTGGTCAGAACCGGAAGTCGGGCGATCCGTACATCACCCATCCGCTCGCGGTCGCGACGATTCTCGCCGATCTCGGGATGGACACCACCACGCTCGTCGCCGCGCTGTTGCACGACACCGTCGAGGACACCGGCTACACCCTCGAGGCGCTCGAGAGTGAATTCGGTGCCGAGGTCGCCCATCTCGTCGACGGCGTGACCAAGCTCGACAAGGTGGCCCTCGGCAGCGCCGCCGAAGCCGAGACGATCCGCAAGATGATCATCGCGATGGCACGCGATCCGCGGGTTCTCGTCATCAAGGTCGCCGACCGCCTCCACAACATGCGCACGATGCGCTTCCTCCCGCCGGAGAAGCAGGCGCGCAAGGCTCGTGAAACGCTGGAAGTGATTGCGCCACTTGCCCATCGGCTCGGCATGGCAACGGTCAAGTGGGAACTCGAAGACCTCTCTTTCGCGATTCTGCACCCCAAGCGCTACGAGGAGATCGTGCGGCTCGTTGCCGACCGCGCGCCCTCGCGCGACACCTATCTCGCCCGTGTGCGCGCCGACATCAACAACGCGCTGTCGTCGGCCAAGATCACCGCGACGGTCGAGGGTAGGCCCAAGCACTACTGGTCGATCTATCAGAAGATGATCGTCAAGGGTCGCGACTTCGACGACATCCACGATCTCGTCGGCATGCGCATCCTGTGCGACGACGTGCGTGACTGCTACGCGGCGGTCGGCGTCGTGCATTCGCTGTGGCAGCCGATGGCCGGACGTTTCAAGGACTACATCGCTCAGCCGAGGTTCGGCGTGTACCAGTCGTTGCACACCACGGTCATCGGGCCGGAGGGCAAGCCCCTCGAGATTCAGATCCGCACCAACGACATGCACCGCACCGCCGAATTCGGTATCGCCGCGCATTGGCGATACAAGGAGGGTGGCTACCGGGATCGCAAGGGACGCAAGACCGATACGGCCGAGATCGACGACATGGCGTGGATGCGTCAACTCCTCGATTGGCAACGAGAAGCCGCCGACCCCGGCGAGTTTCTCGAGTCGCTGCGCTACGACCTCGCCGTCAAGGAGATCTTCGTCTTCACGCCGAAGGGCGACGTGATCACGCTGCCCGCGGGCTCGACGCCCGTCGACTTCGCCTACGCGGTGCACACCGAGGTGGGGCACCGATGTATCGGTGCCCGCGTCAACGGCCGACTCGTCGCGCTCGAACGCGAACTCGAGAACGGCGAAGTCGTCGAGGTGTTCACGTCGAAGGCTCCCAACGCCGGGCCGAGCAAGGACTGGCAGAACTTCGTCGTCTCGCCCCGAGCGAAGGCCAAGATCCGCCAGTGGTTCGCCAAGGAGCGTCGTGAAGAGGCTCTGGAGACCGGCAAGGACGCGATCGCCAAAGAGGTTCGACGAGGCGGATTGCCACTGCAGCGTCTGATGAGCGCCGAGTCGATGGCCGCGATCGCCAAGGAACTGCGCTACGCCGACGTCAGCGCGCTGTACACGGCTGTCGGCGAGAACCATGTGTCCGCACGGCACGTCGTGAATCGGCTCGTCTCGTCCCTCGGTGGCATCGACGACGCCGCAGAGGAGATCGCCGAGCGATCGACACTGTCGACGATGCCGTCGCGGACCAGGGCAGGCGGCGATGCCGGGGTCGTCATCGAGGGTGTCGACAACGTCCTCATCAAGCTCGCGAAGTGTTGTACGCCGGTTCCCGGCGACGACATCCTCGGCTTCATCACGCGCGGCGGGGGTGTCAGCGTCCACCGCACCGACTGCACCAACGCGGGTGAACTGCGCCGCCAGGACGAACGAATCATCCCTGTGACCTGGGCGCCGTCGGCCGAGTCGGTGTTCCTGGTCGCCATCCAGGTGGAGGCCCTCGACCGTCACCGGCTGCTGTCGGACGTGACCAAGGTACTCGCCGACGAAAAGGTGAACATCCTCTCGGCGTCGGTGACCACGAGCCGCGACCGCGTCGCGGTCAGCAAGTTCACCTTCGAGATGGGCGACCCCAAACACCTCGGCCACGTTCTGAACGTCGTGCGCAACGTCGAGGGCGTCTACGACGTCTACCGCGTGACCTCCGCGGCGTAGCTGCGCGCCCGCTCAACGGTCTCGGGCGCCCAGTGTGCGTTTAGTCCAGGTCTCCGCCGGTGATCTTGGCCGTGGTGATCTGCACTGGAAGCTTGGGCTTGCCGTCGTTGGCCTCGCCCGACGGTCCGGCGGTCACGCCGCCTGCGGCGACCTTGTCGAGCACCTTCAGGCCCTCGGGGTCGACCTTGCCGACTACCGAGTAGTCGGCCGGGAGCTGACTGTCGGAGATCACGAGGAAGAACTGGCTCGAGCCGGTGTTGCTGCTCTGGCCGCCCTGGTTGCTGTTGGCGATCGCGATGGTGCCGCGGGGGTAGATCACCGACTGCTGTCCGGTCATCTGGTTCGCCTGTCCTGCGGGCTTGAGATCGGTCGGCGGCTCGTCGGGGCTGCTCCAGCCCGGGCCGCCTGCACCGGTTCCGGTGGGATCGCCACACTGCAGCACCTTGAGTGCCTCGCTCGTGGTCATGCGGTGGCACGGGGTGTCGTTGTAGTACTTGTCGCTGATGAGCGAGATGATCGCGCCCGTGTTGCACGGTGCCGACGCCCGGGTCAGCGTGATCGGAATCGCGCCCTGGGACGTGTCGAACACCGCCGAGACGTCGCCGGACTTCAGTTGCCGGTCACCGGGCTTGGGGGCTGTCCGCTTCTTCGGGATGCCCTCGTTGATCATCTTGTTCATCTCGGCCGCGTACTTGCGGTACTCGTCGTGCTGCTCAGCGGGCACACCCTGCGGCGGATCGGTGGGGATCGGCTTGAGGCGGTCGGGCTGATCCTGATACTGACACGACGTCCATCGAGCGGCTTCGCGGTCGTCGAGGACCTTCTTCACGATGAGCGTGGTCGCGGTGGCGACGACTGCTACCACCACCACTGTCGAGATCGACGCGATGAGGATCCGCCGACGCTTGCGATCCTGGCGCTCGCGTTCGAGTCTGTCCTCAAGCTTCCGCTTGGCGGCTTCGCGGCGTTCCTCGTTGGTGGTCACGCTGGTGAACCCTCCTGAGACGTCTGTCGGTGCGTATCAAACACGGCGCGTATGAATCACGGCTGTATCGACACGCAAGTGTGCCAGGACACCCTGAGAGTTCTCCAGGCAGGTGTGCCGGAGTGTCGTCGAGTGGTGTTCGGACATGCGCCAGAATGGAGGGTCAGGAGCGACGCGTCATCGGCGCCCGCGTCATGTCGAAGCCGAGGAGAGCACATGCTGATCACCGGATTCCCCGCCGGGATGTTCCAGACCAACTGCTACATCGTGGCGCCCGAGCCGGGCGGTGAGGCGGTCGTCGTCGACCCGGGGCAGGAAGCGGCGGGCAAGGTCGCCGAGATTCTCGCCGAGCACGACCTGACCCCGGTTGCGGTGCTGCTCACCCACGGCCACCTCGATCACACCTGGAACGCCGCTGATGTCTGCGACGCATACGGGATTCCCGCCTATATCCACCCGGCTGATCGCCCGATGCTCGCCGACCCGGCGGTCGGCCTCGGCAGCGCACTCGGCGCGATGATCGGGCCGTTGACGTTCCGCGAGCCGGAGAAGGTCATCGAGTTCGTCGACGGTGAGCCGATCGAGGTGGCGGGCATCCGGTTCGACGTCGATCTCGCGCCCGGCCACACCCAGGGGTCCGTACTGTTGCGCACCGACGTTCCGGTCCTCGACGATGCAGGTCAGGAGACCAGTGTCGGAGTCTGCTTCTCCGGTGACGTACTCTTTGCGGGGTCCATCGGACGCACCGATCTGCCCGGCGGCAACCACCGGCAACTGCTCGAATCGATCGAGTCGAAGCTCCTCGGGTTGCCCGACCAGACCCAGGTGTTGCCCGGCCACGGGCCGCAGACCTCGATCGGGCAGGAACGCGCGACGAACCCGTTCCTCACTGAATTGGGGGAGTCGAGCCGACAGAAGGGAAGCAGGAGACTGTGAGCGCCGACTTCGTCGCACCGAAGGGCATCCCCGACTACTACCCGCCCGCGTCGGCTGATTTCCGCCGCGTCCGTGACACGTTCACCGACGCCGCTCGGCGCGCCGGCTACGGACACATCGAACTGCCGATCTTCGAGGACACCGGCCTCTTCGCCAGGGGCGTCGGCGAGTCGACCGACGTGGTCAGCAAGGAGATGTACACCTTCGAAGACCGCGGCGGCCGGTCGGTCACGCTTCGTCCCGAAGGCACCGCCGGAGTTGTCCGCGCGGTCATCGAGCACGGCCTCGACCGTGGACAGCTCCCCGTCAAGCTCTGCTACGCGGGTCCGTTCTTCCGCTACGAACGCCCACAGGCCGGCCGCTACCGCCAATTGCAGCAGGTCGGGGTGGAGGCGATCGGCGTCGACGACCCCGCGCTCGACGCCGAGGTCATCGCGATCGCCGACGAGGGGTACCGACGGCTCGGATTGTCGGGATTCCGCCTGGAGATCACCTCCCTCGGCGACGACTCCTGCCGCCCGGCATACCGCGACGCGCTGCAGGAGTTCCTGAGCGGACTCGACCTCGACGAGGCGACACGTCAACGCGCACAGATCAATCCGCTGCGCGTGCTCGACGACAAGCGGCCCGATATCCGCGAGGCCACCGCCGACGCACCGCTCATGCTCGACTATCTGTCCGACGACGCGCGCGGCCACTTCGAGAGTGTGCTGTCGCATCTGCGCCAGCTCGGCGTGCCGTATGTGATCAATCCCCGCCTGGTCCGCGGCCTGGACTACTACACCAAGACGACGTTCGAATTCGTCCACGACGGACTCGGCGCGCAGTCGGGTATCGGTGGCGGCGGTCGCTACGACGGCCTGATGCGTCAGCTCGGCAGCAAGCAGGACCTTTCGGGTATCGGCTACGGGCTCGGCGTCGACCGTACGATGCTGGCCCTCGAGGCCGAGGGCATCGCGCACGTCGACGCCGCGCGGTGTCAGGTGTTCGGGGTGCCACTGGGCACCGACGCCAAAGCCGAATTGGTCAGTGTCGCAGGGCAGTTGCGTGCTGCGGGCGTCAGCGTCGACCTCGCCTACGGCGACCGCGGACTCAAAGGCGCGATGAAGGCCGCGGATCGGTCCGGCGCGAAGCTGGCGCTGGTACTCGGCGACCGTGAACTCGCCGAGGGGACCATCGAGGTCAAGAACCTGACCAACGGGGAGCAGCACAAGACGTCGCTGGAAGGCGTCGTCGACGAGGTGCGCGGCCTGCTGGCCTGAGTGCGATCCCGGGATCCGCGCGAACCGCATCAATCCGGCAATGCCCCTGTATCGGGCATGAAATCCGTTGCGGCACTGCACTATCCGATCGGATAGGTGTGTGGGTCCGATCGACGGGTTTCGATCTGAGCAGATGTTCAGATGAGCGGTGATCGTCCTATCGTCGTGTCATGAGTTCGTCAGTCACCGTCGCCGCCAGGTCCTCGCGACGTCTGTCATCGCTGTCGTCCCGCCTCTCACGTGGGGAGTGGGCGAGCATCGGCGGAATGGTCGCGGCCGTCGCCGCGCTGCACGTGATCGGGTGGGGGACGTTGGTGTTCCTGGTGGCGCCGGAGCATTTCACCGTCGGTCAGAAGACGCTCGGGATCGGCATCGGACTCACGGCGTACACGCTGGGGATGCGACACGCGTTCGACGCCGACCACATCTCGGCGATCGACAACACGACCCGCAAGTTGATGGGTGAGGGTCAGCGGCCGCTGACAGTCGGCTTCTGGTTCTCGCTCGGACATTCGAGCGTCGTCTTCGGCCTCTCCGTGCTGCTGGCGTTCGGGATCAAGGCTCTCGCGGGCTCGGTCGAGGACGACTCGTCGACGTTGCATCAGGTGACGGGGCTGATCGGAACGAGCGTGTCGGGCGGATTCCTCTACCTGATCGCCGCGATCAACATCGTCGTCCTGCTCGGGATCCTTCGTGTCTTCCGGGACATGCGGCGAGGCGTGTACGACGAGGCGCAACTCGAGGAGCACCTCAACAACAGGGGCTTCATGAATCGCATTCTCGGTCGCGTGATGAAGGTCGTCAGCAAGCCGTGGCAGATGTATCCGATCGGCGTGCTCTTCGGACTCGGATTCGACACCGCGACCGAGGTGGCACTACTGATCCTGGCCGGATCGAGTGCTGCGGCGGGTCTGCCCTGGTACGCGATCCTGTGTCTGCCGGTCATCTTCGCCGCCGGTATGAGTCTGTTCGACAGCATCGACGGGTCGTTCATGAACTTCGCCTACGGGTGGGCACTCGCCAATCCGGTGAGGAAGGTGTACTACAACCTCATCATCACGGGATTGTCCATCGCGGTCGCGCTCGTGATCGGCACCATCGAGGTGCTCGGGCTGCTCGCCGACGAGTTCGGATGGACGGGCAGATTCTGGGACGACGTCTCCGGCATCGACCTCAACGTGCTCGGTTTCGTGATCGTCGGATTGTTCGTCGCCACCTGGATCGTGTCGCTGGTGGTGTGGCGCTTCGGACGGATCGAGGAACGGTGGGGTACCGCGCTGGCGCGGCCGGTTGTCGACGGACCGACCTCGGACTGAGCGCGCTAGCGCGTCATCTCCTCGCGCAGGACGTCGAGGCTCACCCCGCCGAGCGCGAGGGCGTTGGTGTGGAAGTCCTTGAGCGTCCACCCGGGATGTCGGGTCAGCGCCTGCGTCCGGCACTGCTCCCAGACACGTTGTCCCAGCGCATAACTCGGCGCCTGTCCGGCCCACCCGAGGTAACGGTCGAGCTCGAAGCGCAGCACCGCCCGATCCATCGCGACCGACGCGGTGAGAAACCGCCACGCCTTCTCGGCATCCCACGTGCCACCACCGACGGATGCGGGTGCCGCCTTGCGGCAGTGGACACCGATGTCGACGACGACCCGCGCCGCGCGTAGGCGCTGCGAGTCGAGCATGCCCATCCTGTCGCCGGGGTCGTCGAGCCAACCGAGCTCGCTCATCAACCGTTCGGCATAGAGCGCCCAGCCCTCACCGTGTCCCGAGGTGAAGGACGCGAGTTTGCGCCAGGTGTTGAGGTCGGGATCGACGATCGCGGCCCCGAGCTGCAGGTGATGGCCCGGCACGCCCTCGTGGTAGACGGTCGTCTTCTCCTGCCAGGTGTGGAAGACGGTCTGTTCCGGCGGTACCGCCCACCACATCCGCCCGGGGCGGGAGAGGTCGGCGCTCGGCTGCGTGTAGTAGATGATGCCGGTCGACGACGGCGCCAGCCGACATTCGAGTCGGGTGAGTCGGTCGGGAATGTCGAAGTGTGTGCCGGCGAGGCCGTCGACCGCCGCGTCGGAGGTCTGCTGCATCCACGCGAGGAACGACGCGCGATCGAAGATCTGGTACTGCGGCGCGGCGTCGAGGAATTCGAGTGCCTCGGCGACGCTCGCGCCGGGCACCAGGTCCGAGGCGATCGCCTGCTGTTCGGCGGTGATGGCGTCGAGGCGATCAAGCGCCCAGTCGTAGGCCTCGTCGGGATCGACATCGGTGCCGAGGTAGTACGGCAGCCGGAGGAGGTACCGGTCGCGTCCGATGGCGTCGTCGGGGTCGGCGGAGTCGAGGACCGTCGACCGCAACAGTGCGGCCAGAGCGTCGAATGCGGCACCGGCGCTGTCGAGGGCGGAGGCCAGGTCGACGGAGAGTGCGTCGTCGGAGGCGATCGGCGTGGTGTTCTGCGCGATGGCCGTGCGCGCCCCATCGGCTTGTGCCGCAACCAGTTCGACCTGTCGTCGTGCGAGCGCGGGTCCGACGTCGCGCCGGTGCTCGAGTCCGACGATGACGCTGTCTATCGCCGCAGGGATCGCGTTGATCCGCGCCACCATGTCGGCGCGCTGTTCGGCGGTGTCGGTGGGCATGAGGTAGAAGATGTCGCGAATCGCCTGCAGCGGTGAGGCGATCACGTTGCACTCACCGGTCAGTTCACCGGCGTCGGTGAGCGCGAGTTCACGATTCAGCCCGGCTCGCATCGTGGCGACGGTGACCCTGTCGACGTGGTCGGCGGGTGACGCGGCGTCGAGTCGTGCCAGCGTCGAGCGCACCAGGGCTGCCCGTTCGTCGACGGCGTCGGGGGAGAAGTCCGTCAGCAGACGGTCGTGGCCGGCGAGGCCGTACTCGGTGGCGAGGATCGGGTCGAGGGCGGCGCTACGAGCCAGATGGTCGTCGGCGATCGCGTCGACGGGGGTCGGTATGCGCGCGGTGTTCTCAGAGATCATTGGTGGAGAACGTGTCGCACTGGCGTGGGTCGCCGTTCTTGTATCCGGTCGAGAACCAGCGGACTCGCTGATCGGCCGAGCCGTGCGTCCAGCCCTCGGGATTGGAGTTTGCACCCTGGATCGTGTCGTCGCCGATCGCCTTGGCGGTCTGGATGACCGAGTTGATCTGATCGGTGGTGAGCGGTTCGAGCATCGCGTCGGTGCCCTTGTCGGCGTGATACGCCCACACGCCCGCGTAGCAGTCCGCCTGCAATTCGGCGCGGACCGAACCCGACTTGGGTCCCTTGGAGCCGAGCTGCTGGCCCTTCTGCAGCGCGCCCGTCAGGTTCTGCACGTGGTGGCCGTACTCGTGGGCGACGACGTACTCCTGCGCCAGCGGACCGTCGCTGCCACCCATCTGCTTGAGCTCTGCGAAGAACGACGGGTCGAAGTAGGCGGTCTTGTCGACGGGGCAGTAGAACGGGCCGGTCGCCGAGGTGGCGGTGCCGCAGCCGGTGTCGACCGAGTTGCTGAAGATGACGGTTTTCGGCGGCGTGTAGCCCTTCATCAGGTCCGACCACACCCGGTTGATGCTGATGGTGGTGGCCTTGATGCGGCAGATGTCGTCGGTATTGGCCTTCTCGATGGTGCACTGGGCGAGGTGCTCGTCGATCTGGCTCGCCGAGTTGCTCGTCGAACCCCCGGTCGTCGACGACGATCCGAGGATCTGGCCGGGATTGATGCCGAGGAACAGTGCGACCAGCGTGACGATCAGTCCGGCACCGCCGCCGAGCGCGATACGGCCGCCTCCGCCACCGCCGAAACCGCCGCCACCCCCGCCGCCGGACACGTTGCTGTTGTCCAGCCCCCCGCTGCCTTGGAACGTCATGCAGGTCAGGCTACCGGCGAGGACGTCCGGATACGGGTGAACCACGCCCAACGGTCACGTCTCGGGGTGGTGTCAGATCGGCGGGTTCGACGCGGGCGGGATACCACTCGGCGACGTCGGGCGCGCCCTCCGTAGGATTGAGCGCGAGATTTCCTCGCTCATACGTCCACCAGGAAGGACTCCAGTGCTCCGCACGCATTTCGCCGGTTCGCTGCGCCGCGCCGACGCGTCGCAGACCGTCACAGTCGCCGGGTGGGTTGCGCGTCGACGCGACCACGGCGGCGTCGTGTTCATCGATCTGCGTGACAGCTCCGGGCTGGTGCAGGTCGTCTTCCGCGAGGAGGCGGTGGCCGAGAAGGCACACCGGCTGCGCGCGGAGTACGTCGTGAAGGTCACCGGCGTCGTCGAGGAACGACCCGCCGGCAGCGAGAACCCGAACCTGCCGTCGGGTGAGATCGAGATCAACGCCACCGACCTCGAGGTGCTCAACGAGTCGGCGCCGCTGCCGTTCCAGCTCGACGAGAGCCCCGGCGAGGAAGCGCGGCTGCGCTACCGCTACATCGATCTTCGTCGCGAAGGGCCCGCTGCGGCAATCCGCCTGCGCTCGAAGGCGAATGCTGCCGCTCGCGGTGTGCTCGCCGCTCACGACTTCGTTGAGATCGAGACGCCGACGCTGACCCGCTCGACGCCGGAGGGTGCACGCGACTTCCTCGTGCCCGCGCGGCTGCAGCCGGGAACGTTCTACGCCCTGCCGCAGAGTCCGCAGCTGTTCAAACAGCTCCTCATGGTGGCCGGTATGGAGCGCTACTACCAGATCGCTCGCGCCTACCGGGACGAAGATTTCCGCGCCGACCGCCAGCCGGAGTTCACTCAGCTCGACATCGAGATGAGCTTCGTCGACGAGGACGACGTCATCGCGCTCGCCGAAGAGATCCTCGTGGCGCTGTGGCGGCTCATCGGCGTCGAGGTCTCCACACCGATCCCGCGGATGACCTACGCCGACGCGATGCGTCGGTTCGGTTCGGACAAGCCGGATCTGCGTTTCGGGATCGAGCTCGTCGAGTGCACGGAGTACTTCGCCAACACGCCGTTCCGCGTGTTCCAGGCGCCCTACGTCGGCGCGGTGGTCATGGAGGGCGGGGCGTCGCAGCCGCGTCGTACCCTCGACGCCTGGCAGGAGTGGGCCAAGCAGCGCGGCGCCAAGGGCCTGGCATACGTGCTCGTCGGCGAGGACGGGACCCTCGGTGGTCCGGTCGCCAAGAACCTCTCCGACGCCGAGCGGGACGGTCTTGCCGCACATGTCGGCGCCAAGCCCGGCGACTGCGTCTTCTTCGCGGCGGGCCCGGCCAAGGCGCAGCGCGCACTGCTCGGTGCCGCACGCAGCGAGATCGCCGTCCGCCTCGGACTGATCCCGGCACCGGGCGAGCCCGTCGACCCGTCGACCGCCGCCTGGGCGTTCACCTGGATCGTCGACGCTCCGCTGTTCGAGCCGGCAGACGACGCGACGGCGTCGGGCGATGTCGCCGTTGGCTCGGGCGCGTGGACCGCGGTGCACCATGCGTTCACCTCGCCCAAGCCGGAGTCGCTCGACGGCCTCGAATCCGATCCGGGCAACGCGCTGGCCTATGCCTACGACATCGTCTGCAACGGCAACGAGATCGGCGGCGGGTCGATCCGTATCCATCGTCGCGACATCCAGGAACGCGTGTTCGCGATCATGGGTATCGACCACGACGAGGCGCAGGAGAAGTTCGGCTTCCTGCTCGACGCCTTCGCCTACGGTGCGCCGCCGCACGGCGGGATCGCATTCGGATGGGATCGCATCACGGCACTGCTCGCGGGTGAGAGTTCGATCCGTGAGGTCATCGCCTTCCCGAAGTCGGGCGGTGGCGTCGATCCGCTCACCGACGCGCCCGCACCGATCACCGCCGCGCAGCGCAAGGAGTCGGGCATCGACGCCAAGCCGAAGCCCAAGGGCGGCGAGTCCGACCAGGGTGCAGCGAAACCGGCGAGCTGAACGGTTGGCGACGGTCCCGCGTGACACATGTCGCACACGGGTGCGAGGGGGACCGCACGTCGGGCGCACGGGCGCTATCTGTGCTGAGATTTCTACCCATGGGGACGTATCTGCTCGACGACCTCCGGGAGGATGACCGGTGACAATCAAGGTGGCGCTCGAACACCGCACTGCGTACGCGTTCGATCGGCCTGTCAAGATCTACCCGCACGTGGTGCGGCTGCGTCCTGCGCCGCACTCGCGTACTCCGATCGAGGCGTATTCGCTTGCGGTGGAACCCGCGGGACACTTCTTGAACTGGCAGCAGGACGCGTTCAGCAATTACCAAGCGCGCCTTGTGTTTCCGGAACCCTCGACGACTCTGTCGATCACGGTGAGTCTTGTCGCCGACCTCACGGCGATCAATCCCTTCGATTTCTTCATCGAGGACTGGGCCGAGGACTACGGCTTCGACTACCCCGACGAACTGCGCGAAGACCTCGAGATATATCTCCGACCGGTTGGGGTCACCGAGGGGGAGTTCGCCGGGGCGCCGGTGCATCCCGCCATCGCGGAGTTCGCGGCCGAGCACAAGCCGACATCGCCGACACGCATCATCGACTTCCTCGTCGCGCTCAATCAGGCCGTCCGCGACGCCGTCGGGTACACCGTCCGACTCGAGCAAGGCGTGCAGACGCCGGAGTACACACTCGCCAGCGCCATCGGCTCGTGCCGCGACTCCGCGTGGCTCCTGGTGGCGCTCCTGCGCGAGCTGGGATTGGCGGCGCGCTTTGTCTCCGGCTACCTGGTGCAGCTCACGTCCGACATCAAGTCGCTCGACGGTCCGTCGGGACCAAGCGCCGATTTCACCGATCTACACGCATGGACAGAGGTCTATCTGCCGGGCGCTGGTTGGGTGGGCATGGACCCGACGTCGGGTCTGTTCGCGGGGGAGGGCCACATCCCGCTCGCCGCGACGCCGACCCCCGGCGGTGCTGCGCCGATCAGCGGCGCAACCGGTCCGTGCCACGCGACCCTCGACTTCTCCAACACGGTCACCCGCTTCCACGAGGATCCGCGGGTCACCCTGCCCTATACGGAGTCGCAGTGGGAGCGGGTCGTCGAACTCGGTGCCGCGGTCGACAAGAAGATGGCAGACAACGACGTCCGACTCACGATGGGTGGTGAGCCGACGTTCGTCTCGCTGGACAACCAGAGTGATCCGGAATGGACGACCGACGCCGACGGCCCGCACAAGCGTGAGTTGGCGTCGAAGCTCGCCGCGCGCCTCGCCGACGACTACGCACCGACCGGCCTCGTGCAGCGCAGTCAGGGCAAGTGGTACCCGGGAGAGCCGCTGCCACGCTGGCAGATCGCCATCATGTGGCGAGCCGACGGCCAGCCGATCTGGCGTCGACGCGACCTCCTGGCCGACCCGTGGCAGACGCGCGCGCAGGCCGCCGGGGCGATGGCGCTCGAGGCGTCGGGACCGAAACCGGGCTCTGGAGGCGATCCCGCCGCCGAAAAGTTGTTGTCGGCGTTCGCATCCGCGTTGGGCCTGCCCGCCACGCAGGTGATGCCCGCGTTCGAGGACCCGCTGGTGCGGATGCGC
Organism: Gordonia sputi NBRC 100414; assembly: GCF_000248055.1. Lineage (GTDB taxonomy): Bacteria > Actinomycetota > Actinomycetes > Mycobacteriales > Mycobacteriaceae > Gordonia > Gordonia sputi. Next base: position 21,907 of record NZ_BAFC01000022.1, read on the forward strand.
GAGTTGTCGGCACTCCCGCCCGGCGATCCCGGGGCCGACCCGACGCTGCCCGCCGCGCGCGCCGCGGCATGGGCAGCTGCCGCCGCCGAGGTCGCCGACGCCGACGCCGACATCGAGCCCGCCGACGATTCGACGAAGGCGCGGCGTGAACTGCTCGCGTCGCTCGACGCATCGATCACCGATCCGACGGCGTTCGTCCTGCCGCTGAGCCGTTCCGAGGACGAGACGGCGTGGCAGAGCGCGCGGTGGACGACGCGACGTGGGCGTCTGGTGCTGACGCCGGGCACCTCTCCCGCGGGCCTGCGTCTTCCGCTGAACTCATTGTCGTGGGGCCCCGCACCGGTCCTGTACGAAGCCGACCCGTCGGTCCGCGCCGATCCGTTGCCCGACGACGTCGCAGATTCGTTGGGCCGCACCGTTACCGACGTCGACCCAACCGCCTTCGTGCCGCGCACCGCACTGGTCGCGGAGAAGCGTGGCGACACCCTGTACGTGTTCCTACCGCCGACCGCAGAGCTCGAGGAGTATCTCGCGATCGTCGAGATGATCGAGAACGCGGCCGCGGAAATCGACACCCCGGTGGTCATCGAGGGCTACGGCCCACCCGCGGACGCCCGCCTCACCACGTTGACCGTCACACCGGACCCCGGCGTCATCGAGGTCAACGTTCAGCCGACGAGCAGTTTCGCCGAGCAGACAGAGTTGCTCGACTCGCTCTACGAGCACGCACGCCGCGCCAGGCTGGGTACGGAGACGTTCGATCTCGACGGCAGCCACGGAGGAACCGGCGGCGGCAACCACATCACCCTCGGCGGATCGACGCCCGCGGATTCACCACTGTTGCGTCGACCGGATCTGCTGGTGTCGATGTTGACCTACTGGCAGCGCCATCCGTCGCTGTCGTACCTGTTCAGCGGCAAGTTCATCGGAACGACGTCGCAGGCGCCCCGCGCCGACGAGGGCCGCGATTCCGCGCTCTACGAGATGGAGATCGCGTTCGCCGAGATCGACAGGCTCGCGGTGAAGGGCGAACCGGCGCGCGGTGCCGGCGAGAACGGCGACGGGGCACCACCGAATCCGTGGGTCACCGACCGGGCGCTGCGGCACCTGCTCACCGACATCACCGGCAATACCCACCGGGCCGAGTTCTGCATCGACAAGCTCTACAGCCCCGATTCCGCGCGCGGCAGGCTCGGGCTGCTCGAACTCCGCGGTTTCGAGATGCCGCCGCATCAGCGGATGGCGATGGTGCAGTCGCTCCTCGTCCGCTCCCTGGTCTCGTGGTTCTGGGAGAAACCCTACCGCAGCAGGCTCATCCACCACGGCGCCGACCTGCACGGCAAGTACCTGCTGCCGCAGTACGTCATCGCCGACATCGCGCAGGTCGCCGAGGAACTGCGCGAGGCGGGTTATCCGTTCGACACCGCCTGGCTCGACCCGTTCACGGAGTTCCGGTTCCCGCGCCTGGGGACCGTCGCGATCCGCGAGTACGAGGTCGAACTGCGCGGGGCAATCGAACCGTGGAACACGCTCGGCGAGGAGTCGACGGGTACCGGAACCGCGCGCTACGTCGACTCGTCGATCGAGCGGGTGCAGGTGCGTGTGCAGGGTGCCGAAGACGACCGGTTCGTGTTGACCTGCAACGGATATCCGATCCCGCTGACGGGCACCGGCAGGCCGGGTGAGCGCGTGGCAGGCATCCGGTTCCGGGCATGGCAGCCGCCTAGCGCGCTGCACCCGACCATCAGCATCGACACCCCGTTGACCTTCGACCTCGTCGACACCCTCGCGGGCCGATCCGTCGGCGGCGCGACCTACCACATCGTGCATCCGGGCGGACGGGCCTACGACCGCCCACCGGTCAATGCCGTCGAGGCGGAGTCGCGCAGGAACGGTCGGTTCGAGGCGGCCGGGCACACCAGCGGCTCCGTCGACGTCGGACTGCTCCGGGAGCGGGTCGCCCGCATGGCCACCGACAGTGGGGTCCCGGCGATCCTCGATCTGCGTCGGGCACGTACAGTTCTTCGGTGACTGTTTCAGCGGGCGGCGGTGTCCCCGCGGTGTTCGACAGGTACCGATCCGACGGTTACACGCTGTTCGATCTCGGACAGCTCAATTCGGGCGGTTCCGCACCGGCTGCCGCACGCAACCATTACGACGAAGTGCTCGATTCCGCGGGCGCGATCCGTCCCGCATGGGACGAACTCGTCGCGGGCTACGCGCTGCGTGGCGACGACCGACTGCGGGCGTCGGCGGCGCGGCTTGCCTCGGCGGTATCAGATGAGGGCGTCGTCTACAACCAGGTCGACGGCACCTCGACCATTCCGCGACCCTGGCTGCTCGACGCTGTCCCGCTGATCCTCGACGGTGTCGAGTGGGCCGAGCTGGAGAAGGCGATCACCCAGCGGTCGATGCTGCTCGATCTCATCCTGCGCGACATCTACCGCGACCAGAAGACCATCAACGCAGGGCTGATACCTCCGGAGATGGTCTTCGGGCATCCCGGCTACGTGCGCAAAGCCGCCCGGCTCGAGGTTGCGGGGCCGCACGCGCTGTTCCTGCACGCACTCGACCTCGGACGCCTGTCCGACGGCACCTTCGCCGTCTACGCCGATCGGACGCAGGCGCCGTCGGGCGTCGGGTTCGCCATCGCCGACCGCCGACTGATCTCCCGTACGTTCCCGCAACTGTTCCAGCGCTGTGCACCACGCCCGATGGCGACGTTCGCCGGCACGCTGCGACTGGCGCTGACCGACTACGCCCCGCCGGGGGTCGACGACCCGACCGTTGCGGTGTTCAGCCCCGGCAGCATGTCAGAGACCTTCTTCGACCAGGCGTATCTGGCGTCCGTGCTGGGTTTCCCGCTGGTCGAGGGCGCCGATCTGACGGTGCGTGACGGCGCGGTCTACATGCGGTCGCTCGGCAAGTACAAACGTGTCGATGTGCTGCTGCGCCGCGTCGACGCCTCCTACTGCGACCCGCTCGACCTGCGCACCCACTCCCGTCTGGGCGTCGCGGGACTCGTCGAGGCCATCTCCCGTGGAAACATCACCGTCGTCAACACGCTCGGCAGTGGCGTGCTGGAGAATCCGGCGTTGAACACCGTCCTGGCCAAGGTCGCGCCGATGCTCATCGACGAGGAACTCGCTCTCGAATCGGTGCCGACATATTGGGCAGGCGAGGAGTCGGCGAAATCGAAGATCCTGTCGTCGCTCGACTCACTCGTCCTCACGAACTTCCGTACCGGCGAGGAATTCGTCGGTCCCGCAACGAATTCCGCGACCAGGGAAGTATTGCGTTCGCGGATCGACTTCGACGCCTGGCAGTGGGTGGGCCGCGAGGTCGAGGCATACTCGGTGGCGCCGAGCCTGACCGACGCGGCGTTGCCCGCGCAGGGACGCGGCACGCTGCGTGCCGCACCCGTCTCCGTGCGCGCGTTCTCGGTCGCGCAGGGACCCACCTACGCGGTGATGCCGGGCGGTCTCGGGTCGGTCCTCGCCGACGGCGTCGTCGGCGCGTCACTGGCATCTGTTGCCGCCAAGGACATCTGGGTGACCAATCCCGATGTGGGAGGACATGTTTCGCGGCGTACGGAGTTGCGAGGCGAACCCGACGACGAGGTCGCCATCATCACGCGCCCGGCGTCGACCGGCTATTCCGACATCGCAGCCGCCGCGAGTCCGCGCGTACTCGCCGACATGTTCTGGTTCGGCCGGTACGGCGAGCGCACCGAGTCGGTCACACGGCTGGCGAAGGTCGCCCGCGAGCGCTACCAGGACTTCCAGTACCGGCCGTGGATGTCGGGAACCGCTGCGGTGCCGCTGTTCTTGCATGCGGTCGCCGAGGTGACCGGGACCACCGGCCTGCTCGGCACGGGGGAGACGTTGCTCGACGACGATTCATCACTCTCGTCGATAGAGCAGGTCAATACCGCGATCGTGAAGATCGCCGAACTGACCGTCAATCGCCACACCCAGGGCACCATCGCACACTCGACCGAACGCCTCGTCGCCACAGCCAGGGCCGTCCGCGACCAGATGTCGACGAGTACGTGGATGGTGTTGACCCCGATGGAGCGCGCGCTCGAGTCGATGACGCGCCAGATCGAACGCGCCCGCGATGACGTCGGTGCGGGCACCGGGGTGTTCGGCGACGCAGCACTCGACCTCGGACCCGATCTCGCCCGCACGCACGAGCACATCCTGCACGGCGCTCTCGCACTGTCCGGTCTGCAAGCCGAATCGATGGTCCACGACGCCGCCTGGCTGCTCATGGATCTCGGCAGGCGTATCGAGCGGGTGATCACGCTCGCCGACCTCACCCGGAAGCTGTTCGAGTACGAGCATCCGCTCGACATGGAACAGGCACTCCTGGAGTCGTACCTCAGCGCCACCGAGTCGTCGGTCATCTACCGCAGACGCAACCGCGGTCTCTACCGTGCAGAGGCCGTCGCCGAGCTGTTGATGTTCGACGAGACCAACCCGCGCGCGATGATCTACCAACTCACCAAGATGCACGACGACCTGGCATCGCTGCCCGAGGCGCTGCGCTCTGCCGCCGCCGAGCGAGCGGTCGAGGAGATGACGGCCGAACTGCGTCGCTGCGGCCCGGCCGATCTCAGCAGCGTCGACGGAAACGGTCAGCGCGCTGAGCTCGTCGAATTGACGAGCACACTGCGCGACCGTGCACGCGCGCTGTCCGACCTGCTGAACCGGACGCGATTCGCTCCGCCGCGCACCGCGCAACCGATCTGGGGAGGTCAGCTGTGACGACACCCGCCGATGCGCCGGCAACGCGCAAGTACCGAGTCTTCCACCGCACCTGCTACACCTACGACGACGAGGTGTCGTCGTCGTATGGCAGGTGCTATCTGACGCCGCGCGACCTGCCGTACCAGCGTGTCCACGACACCGAGACGGTGATCTCGCCCGAGCCCGCTGACCGGTCCGTCGGCGTCGACGTCTACGGCAACATCGACGCCTACTTCCACGTCCGTACCGCTCACCGCGTACTGGAGGTGACCACGACGTCGATCGTCGAGGTTGACCCCATCGACCAGGGACTCGTACACAGCGTCGCCGCTCGCGCACCCTGGGAGGACGCCCGCCCAGCTGCCACCGGGGCGGTTCTGGTCGACGAGTTCGTACTCGACCTCGACCCACCGGAGATCACGCCTGCCGTGCGCGACTACGCCGCGGCGGTGTTCACCCCCGGCCGTCCGCTCGTCGACGCGATCATCGACCTGACGGCGCGCATCTTCTCCGACTTCACCTACCGTTCCGGATCGACGGCGATCAGCACGCGCGTCGACACGGTGCTCGAACGTCGGATGGGCGTGTGTCAGGACTTCGCCCGGGTGGCCATCGCCTGTCTGCGGTCGGTGGGACTCGCGGCGCGCTACGAGTCCGGCTACCTCGCGACCGACCCGCCGCCGGGCACCGAGCGCATCTTCGGCGCCGATGCCAGCCATGCGTGGGCCGCGGTTTGGCTGCCCGGTGATCGGTGGCTGGCCTTCGATCCGACGAACAACAAGCTCGTCGACGAACGTCACGTCACCGTGGCGTGGGGTCGTGATTACGACGACGTCCCGCCGCTGCGTGGCGTGATCTACACCGATGCGTCCAAGAGCGAGATCGAGGTCTCCGTCGACGTCAGTCCCTTGTCAGACAAGTCGGAGGCGAGGACGTGAGCGCTGCGGGCCGCATTCGAACCCGACCTGATTCGGGACAGTGTCGGTCGAAAAGCCGTCGGCGAACCGAATTGTTGTCTTTTGCGACACAAAAGGATCAGGTGAACGAAAACTGCAGGTCGAGGCCGTGCCGTGCAGGGTGCTCCCGTGTTCAGTCGCATAATCCGGTGACGCGTGTCGGCGCCGACGAGTAGGTTGGTTGGTGCCATGACGGTCATCACAGAAAGCCGCGTCACCAGCGTGGTGCGTGCCGCAGAAACAATGTTGTCCCGCCGAGCGGGGTCGCCGGTGGTTCTCGCCGATCCCGAGGATCTCGGAGGAAGCGGCCGAACCACGGTCGTAAGGGTACGCGTGGCGCAGAACCCTCTGTCGATGGACCGCACCCTGGTCATCAAGGCGCTCCCGAGCCACGAGGACCCGCAGGCCTTTCACCGCGAGATCGCGTCGTACAAATACGCGACGGCGCTGCCGACGGAGTCGCGGCCCGGTCCGCAACTGATTGCCTCCGATCCCGACAACCGGTTGATGGTGCTCTCCGACCTCGGCCGCGGGCATCCGTTGACAGTGCTGCTCGCCGACGCCGACGTGGTCGAGATGAGCCGTGCGGTGAGCGCGTGGGGCCAGGCGCTCGGTCGGATGCATGCGGCAACGGTCGGCGGAGAAGGCGACTTCGACGCCCTCGTACGCCACGGTGCTGCAGGCACCGCGGGCAGGGACATCCTCCGCGACGAAGCCATCCGTGCCGTGTCCGCTGCATCGGCACGCGTCGCCGACCTCGGGCTGACGCTTCCAGACGCAGTCGCCGAGGCACTGACGTCGGCGTGCGCGCTCTTCGACGAGGGCGACCACCGCGCATTCAGCCCCTCCGACGTCGGCCCCGAGAACATCCTTCTCAACGACGACGGCGTGCAGTTCATGGATTACGAGTGGGGCGGATTCCGCGACGCCACACTCGACATCGCCTACGGATTGGTCACCTTTGCCCCGCAACTCGGGCCGGCAGGCGTCGCTCACCGCCTCGACCTCGAGGTGTCGATGGTCGACGCCTGGCGCTCGGAAGTGGTGCCGATCTGGCCCGCACTCGAGCGCGATCGCTACATGGCACGGCAGTTGCTCACGGCGCGGCTGCTGTGGGTGTGGTTGTCGACGGTGTGGATGCTGCCCGATTCGTCGACCGACACCGTTCCGATGACGCACTACGCCCACGACTGGGCGCTGCACACCAACGATCCCCGTGTCCTCGTGGCGCGCTGGTCCGATCTCGCCGCCGCGGCGACGAGCAACGCCGAGATCTCTGAGTTCGCAACCGAAGTGGGCCTCGCGCTGCAGCGTGCGTGGCTGGACTGACCGCGGTGGGGGGATTGTTCGACCCGCCGCCTCAGAGTTCGACGAGCGGCGCCACATCGCTGACATCGCCGCCGTCACCGAGCGCACCGCTGGCGGTGCGGATGCGTCCGCAGACTCTCGACGACATCGTCGGCCAGCAACACCTCCTCGGCGAGGGGTCACCACTGCGTCGTCTGATCAGCGGATCGGGCGCGGCGTCGGTAATGCTCTACGGGCCACCGGGTACCGGGAAAACGACGATGGCCTCGCTCATCTCGAGCGCGGCAGGCGGACGATTCGAAGCGCTCTCGGCGCTGTCCGCGGGCGTGAAGGAGGTGCGCGCGGTCATCGAGGTCGCGCGGCGTCGACTGGCGGCCGGTGAGCAGACCGTCTTGTTCATCGATGAGGTCCACAGGTTCTCCAAGACCCAGCAGGATGCGTTGCTCGACGCCGTCGAGAACCGGATCGTCCTCCTCGTCGCCGCGACCACCGAGAATCCGTCGTTCTCCGTCGTGTCCCCACTGTTGTCGAGATCGCTTGTGCTGCAGTTGCGTTCGCTCACCGACGACGACATTCGCACGGTGCTGCGCCGCGCCGTCGCCGACGAACGAGGACTCGGCGGTGCCGTCACCGTCACCGACGACGCGTACGACCACCTCGTGGCGGTCGCGGGCGGCGACGCGCGCCGAGCACTGACCGCACTCGAGGCCAGCGCCGACGCCGCACTGCGCGAGCCGACAACCGACAACGACGGCAGTGGTGAGGGGGCCGGCGAGCGCCGCGAGATCCCCGAGATCGGCGTGGCCGACGTCGAGGCGGCCATCGACCGCGCGGCCGTCCGATACGACCGCGACGGCGATCAGCACTACGACGTGACCAGCGCGTTCATCAAGTCGATCCGCGGCTCCGACGTCGACGCCGCGGTGCACTACCTCGCCCGGATGATCGCCGCGGGCGAGGATCCCCGCTTCATCGCCCGGCGACTGATGATCCACGCGAGCGAAGACATCGGGATGGCCGATCCGATGGCGTTGCAGACCGCCGTCGCCGCGGCGCAGGTGGTGGCTCTCGTGGGGATGCCGGAGGCCAAGCTGGCGCTCACGCAGGCGACAATCCACCTCGCGACCGCCCCGAAATCCGCAGGTGTCGTCAGCGCTATCGGCGCTGCGCTCGCCGACGTCGAAGCAGGCAAGGCCGGCGCTGTGCCGCCCGGACTGCGCGATGCGCACTACAGCGGCGCCAAGAAGTTGGGCAGCGGCGTCGGATATCAGTACCCCCACGACGATCCCGACGGTGTTGTGCCGCAACAGTATCCACCCGACGAGCTCGTCGGCGTCGACTACTACGTGCCCACCGATCACGGTTTCGAGCGCGAGATCGGGCCGCGGGTGGCCAAACTGCGATCGATCGTGCGCCGGGCGACGCGCCGGCCGAAGAAGTCGTGACGCCGCTCAGCGGTGGCGTGTCGAGAACGCCAGAGCCGTTGCTGCCGCGGCCATTCCGACACCCACCCACACCGGCGACACCCAACCGAGCCCTGCGCCGATCGTCAGTCCGCCGAGAAACGTGCCGATCGCGTTGCCCACGTTGAACGCGGCGATGTTGGCTGCCGACGCCATGGTCGGGGTGTCGCCCGCGAAGTGCATCACCCGCAGTTGCAGCGGCGGGCTGGTCGCGAACCCGACGAGGCCCATGACGAAAAGCAGGATCGCGACGGCGACCGGCACGTGTGCGAGCAGTGCGTAGGCGACGAGGGTGAGGGTCAGCAGCACGGGCAGAGTGCGCAGTGTGAGTGTGAGGTTGCGGTCGGCTGCCCAGCCGCCCGCGACGTAGCCGACGCACAATCCGAGCCCGAAGATGATCAGCAGCCAGGCCACCGCGGACTCGGGGTAGCCCGTGACGTGCGTGACGAGGGGCTCGACGTAGATGAACGCGCCGAACACTCCGCCGAAGAGCACCATTGTCAGGACGATCGAGATCAGCACCTGCGGTCGGAGCAGGACACGGTAGGCCGATCCGCCGCTCGACGTCGGCGCGGGTCGTGACGGGACCAGTGCAACGATCCCGACCAGCGCGACAACGCCGACGACGCTGACCATCCAGAACGCCGCCCGCCAGCCGAAGTGTTGGCCCACAACGGTTCCGAAGGGAACTCCGATCACGTTCGCCGCAGTCAGGCCGGTGAACATCACCGCGATCGCGCCGGCCCTGCGGTGCGGCGCCACGAGGTCGGCAGCCAGCACGGCGCCGATGCCGAAGTAGCCGCCGTGGCACATCGCGGTGATCACGCGGCCCAGCAGCGCCACGTCGAATGTGGGTGCGAGGGCAGTGAGCACGTTGCCGACGATGAACAGGCACAGCAGCACCACCAGCGCGCGCCTGGGTGGTCGCCTGCTGAGGAGTGCGGTGACGGTGAAAGCTCCGACAGCGACGGCGAGCGCATATCCCCAGATCAGCGCACCCGCGGTGGGTACCGATACGCGCAGCGACTCCGCGACGTCGGAAAGCAGTCCGGAGATGATGAACTCGGTCAGGCCGATCCCGAATCCGCCGACGGCCAGCGCGGTCAGACCCGCTCGGGCGTGCGTCCGGGCAGTCGCCTGGTTCATCGTGGAATCTGTTGCGGGAGTTGTCGTCTCATTCATGGTGTGTCCTTCACGACGAGATGACGCAGCGGTCGGTGACCGGCGTGGAAAGGGTGAACAGGTGGCGGGGGTTCAGCCGGAAAGAGTCGTGCTCGCGAGCAGACGGAGCGCGTCGTCGTGTGACGAACCGGGTGTGGCGTGCATGAGCATCAACCGATGCCCGTCCTCTTCGGGGAGATGGAGCATTTCGTAGGTGAGGTCGAGATCGCCGACGATCCGATGCCGGAAGCGCTTGGTGCCGCTCGAACAGGATTCGACGGGGTGCTGCGCCCAGATCCGGGCGAAGTCGGCGCTGCGGGAAGCGAGGTCTGCGACGAGAAGGTCGATGTCGTGGGTGCGCGAGGTCGTCGTGACCAGGGGTGCCGTGACGTATCGCAACGAGGCGACTGCCAGCCTTGCCTCGAACTCCCAGTCACGGTGCAGCGCACGCGTGGCCGGGTCGGTGAACAACATCGACACCTTGTTCGGTGGTGTCTCCGACGTCGGGGCGGCAGGGTCGAGGTGGCTCGCCAGCACCGCGTGTCCCAGGCGATTCCACCCGACGATGTCCTGGACGGGCGACAGTGCGATCGCGTCGACGTCGGGCATCGCGTCGAGCAGCGTCGCGAGACCGGGACGCAGCCGCGCTCGGACCGGCGGGGGAGTCGCCGAGCCCGCAAGGTGATAAAGATGTGCACGTTCGACCTCGTCGAGCCGCAACGCGCGTGCCAACGCGTCGATGACCTGTGTCGACGGATTCGACGCCGCGCCCTGTTCCAGACGGGTGTAGTAGGTCAGCGACGCCTGCGAGTTCTGCGAGTTCTTCTCGACGCAGCCCGGGCACCCGACGAAGCCCCGTGGTGACGACGCCGAGGTCGGCGGGTACCAGTGCTGCTCGGCGGCTGCGCAGAAAGTCGGCGAGTTGCTCGGCGGCCGTGTATCCGTTGGTCACCGGTCCATGGTCGCGCGATCGGCCGTCGCGTGCCTGTCCCTGTCGGTGACAGCCACCAACGCGGTCACGCGACGCCGCCACGCACGGCCTTCTCGTGCTGGTGACGACGCCAGTAAGGAGTCGCGCTGGCGCGGCGGTAGGCTGGTATGTCGCAGATCGTCGGATTCGCGCACGCCCCGAGTCAGTCCGACGCAGACCTTCCAGACGCACCACGACGACCGAGGACGAGAACCCAGTGCAGACGCATGAGATCCGGCAGCGATTCCTGGATCACTTCATCAAGGCCGGACACACCGAGGTGCCCAGCGCCTCGCTGATCCTCGACGACCCCAACCTGCTGTTCGTCAACGCCGGCATGGTGCCGTTCAAGCCCTACTTCCTCGGTGAACAGACCCCGCCGTTCGACCGTGCCACCAGCGTGCAGAAGTGTGTCCGCACACTCGACATCGAAGAGGTCGGCATCACCACCCGCCACAACACCTTCTTCCAGATGGCGGGCAACTTCTCGTTCGGCGACTACTTCAAGCGTGAGGCCATCCGCTTCGCGTGGGATCTGCTCACCTCGTCGGTGGACGACGGCGGATACGGCATCGACCCGCAGAAGCTGTGGCCGACGGTCTACCTCGACGACGACGAGGCGTTCGCGATCTGGCGCGACGAGATCGGTGTTCCCGCAGAGCGCATCCAGCGGCGCGGGATGAAGGACAACTACTGGTCGATGGGCGTGCCCGGCCCGTGCGGTCCGTGTTCGGAGATCTTCTACGACCGTGGCCCCGCCTACGGCGTCGAAGGCGGACCCGAAGCCGACGAGGATCGCTACATCGAGATCTGGAATCTCGTGTTCATGCAGAACGAGCGAGGCCCCGGTGGAGCCAAGGAAGGTTACGAGATCCTCGGCCCGCTGCCGAAGAAGAACATCGACACCGGTATGGGCGTCGAGCGCGTGGCCTGCCTGCTGCAGAATGTCGACAACGTCTACGAGACCGACTTGCTCAAGCCGCTCATCGACCTGGCGTCGGAGTTGACCGGTCGGGGCTACGGCGCGGGCAATCACGACGACGACGTGAGATTCCGCGTCATCGCCGACCACGCCCGCACCGCGGTGATGCTCATCGGCGACGGCGTGCTCCCAGGTAACGACGGACGCGGCTACGTGCTGCGGCGACTCCTGCGCCGCGTGGTCCGCTCCATGCGGTTGCTCGGCGATGCCAAGCCGACCATGGAGATCATCGTGAACACGGTGATCGACGTCATGTCGCCGTCGTACCCCGAACTCGCCGAGCAGCGCGCCCACATCGTCACCGTCGCGGTCGGCGAGGAGACGTCGTTCGCCAAGACGCTCGAGGCCGGGTCCAAGCTGTTCGCCGACGCCGCGCAGGCCACCAAGGCGGCGCACAAGAAGACGATCAGCGGCAACGACGCGTTCACCCTGCACGACACGTACGGTTTCCCGATCGATCTCACGCTCGAGATGGCCGCGGAGGCAGGCCTCGACGTCGATCAGCAGGGATTCACCGAACTGATGGCGGAGCAGAAGCAGCGCGCCAAGGACGACGCGGTGGCCCGCAAGACCGGACACACCGACGCCGCGGTGTACCGCGAGTTCCTCGACCGTGGCCCCACCGAGTTCACCGGCTTCGACGAGTTGGTGTCCGAGGCACGAGTGCTCGGTCTCATCACCGACGGCACGCGCGTGCGGTCGGCAGGCCCCGGCGAGCAGACCACGGTGATCCTCGACCGCACGCCGCTCTACGCGGAGTCGGGCGGTCAGATGGCCGACGTCGGCACGATCACCACCAGCGATGGCACCCGACTCACCGTCAGCGACGTGCAGAAGGTCGGCAAATCGGTGTGGCTGCACAAGGCCACCGTCGACGCAGGCGAGATCCACGACGGCGACGAGGTCATCGCTTCAGTAGATCAGTCGTGGAGACACGGTGCGACACAAGGACATTCGGGTACGCACATGGTCCATGCCGCGCTGCGCGAGGTGCTCGGCCCCAGCGCGACTCAGGCCGGATCGCTCAACCGGCCCGGCTATCTGCGATTCGACTTCCACTCCGGCTCGGCGCTGAGTGAGGATCAGCGGCAGCAGATCGAGGAGATCTCGAACGCCGCCGTCGAGTCCAACTACCCGGTGCACACGTTCGAGACCGGTCTGAGCGAGGCGAAGGCGATGGGCGCGATGGCGCTCTTCGGCGAGAACTACGGCGACGTCGTACGCGTCGTCGAGATCGGCGGACCCTTCTCGATGGAGCTCTGCGGCGGAACGCATGTGGCGTCGTCGGCGCAGATCGGACCGGTCACGTTGATCGGCGAATCCTCCGTCGGATCAGGCGTGCGTCGCGTCGAGGCGTACGTCGGAATGGACTCGTTCCGCTACCTGTCCAAGGAGCGTGCGTTGCTCGCGGGACTGGCGTCGTCACTCAAGGTGCCCTCCGCCGAGGTTCCCGGCCGCGTCGAGCAGCTCGTCACACGCCTGCGTGATGCGGAGAAGCAGCTCGAGAAGGTGCGTGCCGACGCTGCTCGCTCGGCGGCAGGCGACCTGCTCGATTCCGCCGACACCGTCGGTTCGACGTTCGTGGTCGGCGGGGTTGTCCCGGGAGTCGGGGCGAACGACCTTCGCGGTATCGCGACCGATCTGCGCGGCCGCGTCGGTGACCGGCAGGCCGTGATCGCGTTGTTCTCGACGACCGGTGAGGGCGACGACACCAAGGTGCCGTTCGTCATCGCCACCACGGACGCCGCGCGGGGGGCGGGCATCAAAGCGGGCGACCTGGTCAAGGAGATCGCGCCACTCGTGGGTGGACGCGGCGGTGGCAAACCCGACCTCGCGCAGGGATCGGGCACCGACGCCGCGGGGATCGACGCCGCGCGAACCCGCATTCGGGAGATCGTCGGCCGATGAGTCTGACTCGGGGGCGTCGTCTCGGCGTCGACGTGGGGAGCGTGCGGATCGGGGTGGCCGTGAGCGATCCCGACGGCATCCTCGCGACTCCCGTCGAGACGGTCGCGGGAGCCGACGTCGACGCCGCGGTGGCGCGACTACGTGCACTGGTCGAGGAGTACGACGCCGTCGAGGTGATCGTCGGGTTGCCCAAGACGCTGCGCAACACGGACGGTCCGGCAGCCGAGAAGGCACGCGCCTTCGGGGCCCGACTCGCCGAAGGACTTGAGGGGATTTCAGTAGTGTTTTCTGACGAGCGACTCACCACCGTAGCTGCGCAGCAGGCGCTGCACGCCAGTGGACGCAGCGTGAAGGCGTCGCGCGGGGTGATTGATCAGGCGGCTGCGGTCGCTATTCTTCAGGGGTGGCTGGATTCGCGACGATGAGTGGTTCAACGCTGTCCACGGACCATCTCGCCATGCGAGTCGTCAGATATGAGGGAGGGGACGTTCGGTGACCGACGAACGGCATCGGAATCGTCATCGTGAACTCTCTGATCATCCTACCGAAGGACTCGATCTCGAGCGACTCCGGTACTTCACACAACCGGCCGACGGCAAGCCGCACAACCGGCATCGGCGTCGACGCACCGGGACTACGGGGCAGATACCGGTAGTCCGCACCGACACTCCCAGGCCCCAACGCCCGCGCACCGACGGCGCGCAGTCGCCCCAGCCGGCGCGAGACGTTCCGCAGGGTCGTGTCGCGCGCCCGGCCCAGAGTGGGCCAGAGGCTCGCGCTACCCGGCCCCAGCCGACCGATCGGCCCGTTCGCCGACCGGAACCGTCCGCAGACGGCGAGTCGGTGGATACCTTCCACATGGCCACACCGCGTCGTGCCCGCCCGCAACGCATCTCGCCGACGCCGCCCGTCGACCATCAACTCGATACAACCCCGGTCGATCCGGCGCCGGTTGAGACGGCACAGGCCGACGCCCCGGTGACGTCGCGCGCGACAGTCGCACCGGAGGCCTACGAAGCCCACGACTACCAGGGGGCCCACGACTACCAGGAAGCCCACGACTACCAGGAAGCCCCTGTCGCACTCGAGTCGATCGAGCCCGACGAGTCGTACGACTCCATCGACCACGACCAACCGATCTCGCCGACGCGCAGGGGGAGAGTTCGCACTCATACACCCGAATCGCGACGCAGACGACGCAAGCGACGAACTGTGCTCGCGGCCGTCATCGCGATCATGCTGATCGCGGTTGTCGGTGTCGGCTACTACGGGTTGCGTGCGGCGGGCATGCTGGACTCGCGCAAGGACTACACCAACGCCGCGGGTACCGGCGACGTGATCGTCGACATTCCGCAGAACTCCACGTTGAAGGATTTCGGACGCATCCTCACAGACGACAACGTCGTCGGCAGTCAGCGCGCATTCATCAATGCCGCTGACGGACAAGCCATTTCGGGCGGTTACTACAAGTTGCGCACCGAGATTCCCGCATCGACAGCCGTGCAGATGCTCACCGACGGGACGACGCACCGGGTCGGTCGGGTCGTGGTTCCGGAGGGCCTGCAGCTCGACACGAAGAAGGGTGTCGACGGCAAGACGACGCCGGGAATCTTCCAGAAGATCTCCGATGCCACATCCGTCACCGTCAACGGACAGAAGATCGGGGTGTCGGTCGACGACCTGCAGAAGGCGGCGGCAGGCACCCCCGCGCAGCAACTCGGAGTGCCCGATTGGGCGGTCGCCGACGTCGAGAAGCTCAATGGTGATCACCGGCGGATCGAGGGACTGATAGCTCCGGGTACCTGGGAGACGATCGACCCGCATATGTCGGCGACGCAGATCCTGCAGCAGTTGATCTCGCAGAGCGGGCAGCGTTTCGCGCAGTGGGGTTTGAGTTCAGAGGGTTCCAACGACTCGGGTCTGACGCCGTATCAGACCTTGGTGTCGGCCTCTGTAGTCGAACGCGAGGTCACCAAGCCGGACGACTACGCCAAGGTCGCGCGGGTGATCCTCAACCGTCTCGACAAGGACCAGCGCCTCGAGATGGACTCGACCGCCAACTACACCGCGACGGTGACCAACATCGACCTCGACGGTGAGGCGTACAAGTCCGACAACGCGTGGAACACCTATCAGATGAAGGGGCTCCCGGCTACGCCGATCGGCGCGGTCGGCGAGCGTGCGCTGGAGGCGACCGAACATCCGGAGAGCGGCAACTGGCTGTACTTCGTCACCGTCGACCGCGAGGGTACGACGCTGTTCGCCGACACCTTCGACGAACACAAACGCAACCGCGAGAAGGCGTGCGACAACAAGCTCCTGACCACGGGGTGTAGTTGAGTCGATGGATCTGACACCTCCGCCACGGCACGCTCCCGTCGGTGGCACGGTGGGCCGCCGTGCCGCGGTCCTCGGCTCGCCGGTCTCGCATTCGCGCTCACCCGACCTGCATCTCGCGGCCTACCGTGCCCTGGGATTGGATGACTGGACCTACGAGCGGATCGAGTGCGACGAGCGTCGGCTTCCCGAACTGGTGGGCGCGCTCTCGCCCGAATGGGTGGGCCTGTCGGTCACCATGCCCGGCAAGCGTGTCGCACTCGAGGTCGCAGACGAACGCACCGAGCGGGCAGTCCTCGTGGGTTCGGCAAACACCCTGGTGCGCACCGAGAACGGCTGGCGCGCCGACTGTACCGACATCGACGGCATGATCGGTGCCCTGCGGGAGGTCGACGTTGCGGTGGCCGAGCGTCCGCACGCCGTCCTCGTGGGGGCGGGTGGAACCGCGCTGCCGAGCGTGGCCGCGATCGCGGAAGCCGGATTCGCTGAACTGACGGTGGTCGCGCGCGACGAGGGACGCGCGTCCGACGTGGTCGAGCTCGCGCGGCGACTCGATCTCGACGTGCGCTTCCTTCCGTTCCGTCCGTCGCGAGAACTCCTCGAGGCGAGCGCCGACGCAGGCGTCGTCGTATCGACGGTCCCCGCGGCGGCGGTCGAGCCGATCATCGACTCGCTCACGCAGACGCGCGCGCTCGTCGACGTGATCTACAACCCGTGGCCGACGCCGCTTGCCGACGCCGTGTCGGCCGGCGGAGGGCGCGTTGTCGGGGGTTTGGTGATGTTGCTGAACCAGGCGTACAGCCAGGTGGAGCAGTTCACGGGACGTGTCGCACCGCGTGAGGCGATGGCCGCCGCGCTCGACTGATCCCTCCACACACCCTGTTCCATCCCCAGACACGGCCCGATCCACAGGTGCGCCGCGCATGTCGGCGGCGGGGAGTCGGATCGCGCCGCGTCGTCGAGACTGTCGTGCATGGAACCCGTTGGCTGCCTGGTCGCGCTGTGGCTGGCCGCGCTCGCCGACATCGACCGTCGCACCTCGCGGTTGCCGACCGTTCTGCTGTGGCCCGGTTGCGTCGCAGTCGGGGTCTCGTCGTGTGTGCGACCGTGCATCGCGCTTGCCGCTGTCGCTGCCGCGGGCCCGTACCTCGTGGGGTGGCTCACCGGTCTCTGCGGTGGTGGCGACGTGAAGTTGGCGTTCGCGCTCGGAGGCATGCTCGCCGACCCGGCGTCGGCGTTGCTGATGGTGCTCGTCGCTCAGGTGATCGGGTTGCTGATGCGACGAGGGCGGCAGCGCTGGCCACATGGGCCGCCGATGATCGCCTCGGGTGTGGCGCTGCTCGTGGCCGGCTCGTGAGGAGAAGACGCGGGGTGGCACGACGTGGTTGGGGTGTCGCCGCCGTCACATGGAACAATTGATCCTTGTGTTGCGCTGGATAACTGCCGGAGAGTCTCATGGCCCGGCCCTTGTTGCCATTGTCGAAGGCATGGTCGCCGGGGTGGAGATCACCTCGACCGACATCGCCGAACAACTCGCACGCCGCAGGCTCGGCTACGGGCGTGGTGCGCGCATGAAGTTCGAGGCCGACAAGGTGAGCGTGCTCGGGGGCGTGCGGCACGGGCTGACCCTCGGTGGGCCCGTCGCGATCGAGATCGCCAACAGCGAGTGGCCCAAGTGGGAGACCGTGATGGCGGCCGATCCCGTCGACCCCGCTGAGCTCGAGGGCAGCGCGCGTAACGCCGCACTGACCCGACCCCGGCCGGGGCATGCCGACTACTCCGGCATGCTCAAGTACGGATTCGACGACGCTCGGCCGGTGCTCGAACGCGCGAGCGCCCGCGAGACTGCCGCGCGCGTCGCGGCAGGTACCGTCGCGCGCAACTTCCTGCGTCAGGTGTTCGGGATCGAGGTGATCTCGCACGTGATCTCGATCGGTGGCAGCACTCCGTATGTCGGTCCGCCGCCGACGATCTCCGACCTCGCCGCGATCGACGAGAGCCCGGTGCGTGCGTTCGACAAGGCTGCCGAGGAATCGATGATCGCCGAGATCGAGACCGCGAAGAAGGAAGGCGACACGCTCGGCGGCGTCGTCGAGATCGTCGCGACCGGCGTCCCGGTCGGGCTCGGTTCGCATGTCAGCGGAGAGACCCGCCTCGATTCGCGCCTGGCGGGCGCGCTCATGGGTATCCAGGCGATCAAGGGTGTCGAGGTCGGCGACGGCTTCGAGACCGCACGTCGTCGTGGCAGCGCCGCGCACGACGAGATGGTTCCCGGATCCGACGGCGTACTGCGGTCGACCAACCGCGCGGGCGGCCTCGAGGGCGGCATGACGAACGGTGAGGACATCCGTGTCCGTGTCGCCATGAAGCCGATCTCGACGGTGCCGCGCGCACTCTCGACGATCGACATGGCGACCGGTGAGCAGGCGCAGGCCATCCATCAGCGTTCCGACGTCGTTGCCGTGCCCGCTGCGGGCGTCGTCGCCGAGTCGATGGTGGCGCTCGTCGTCGCACAGGCTGCCCTGGAGAAGTTCGGTGGCGATTCGGCGACCGAGACCTCCGACAATCTGGCCGGATACCTCAAGCGTGTCGCGCAGCGCGGAGCGCGATCGTGAACACACCTGCGGCAGCGGGCGTGACATCGACGAGTAGACCCGCCGCTGTGCTCGTCGGGTTCATGGGTGCGGGCAAGTCGACCGTCGGTAGGTTGCTCGCCGACAGGCTCGGCGTCGACTTCATCGATACCGATCACGAGATCGTGCGACGAACCGGACGGTCCATCCCCGACATCTTCGTCGCCGATGGTCCCGAGAAGTTCAGGGAACTCGAAGCGGAGGTCGTCGCCGACGTGCTCGCAACGCACAGCGGGATCGTCGCGCTCGGCGGTGGCGCTGTCACCACGGCGGACGTGCGTATGGCTCTCGATGCGCATCGTGTCTTCTACCTGCGCGTCAGTGCGGAGTCGGGATTCGCCCGGGTGCGCGAGTCCGATCGCCCGCTACTGGCCTCCGACGATCCGGCAGAGCGCTACCGCTCGTTGCTCGCCGAACGCGAAGAAACCTATTCGGCGGTCGCGCGCGTCGAAGTCGACGCGCATGGCGATCCCGACGCCGTCGCCGATCTGATCATTCTGGCGTTGGCCGACGAACTCACAGCAGGGAGAACCTCATGACCGAGCCGATCTCCATCCGGGTCGACGGGGCGTCGCCCTACGACGTCGTCATCGGGCGCGGGCTGCTCGACGAGGTGGCGCAGGCAGCGGTCGGCGCCGACAGGATCGCCGTGCTGTACCAGCCGACTCTCGCGCAGACGGCAGAGCAGGTGCGAGAGTTCTTGGCGGACAAGGGATTCGATGCGCATCGCGTGGAGATTCCCGATGCGGAGGCCGGTAAGGACCTGTCGGTTGCCGCGTTCTGCTGGGATGTCTTCGGGCGTATCGGTCTCAAGCGCAACGACAAGGTCATCGCGCTCGGCGGGGGAGCTGCAACCGACCTCGCCGGCTTCGTCGCGGCCACCTGGATGCGCGGGATCGGTGTCATCCACATACCGACGACGCTGCTCGCCATGGTCGACGCCGCTGTCGGCGGCAAGACCGGCATCAACACCGACGCCGGCAAGAATCTCGTCGGCTCGTTCCACGAACCCGACGCCGTGCTCATCGACATCGCCACGTTGGAGACGGTGCCGCGCAACGAGATCATCGCGGGTCTGGCCGAGGTCATCAAGACCGGATTCATCGCCGATCCCACCATCCTCGACATCATCGAAGCCGATCCCGCCGCCGCCACCGACCCGACCGGTCCGGTGCTGCCGGAGCTGATCCGACGTTCGGTCCAGGTCAAGGCCGACGTCGTCTCCGCCGACCTCAAGGAATCGTCACTGCGCGAGATCTTGAACTACGGACACACGATGGGGCATGCGATTGAGCGTCGTGAACGCTACCGGTGGCGCCACGGTGCCGCCGTGGCCGTCGGATTGGTCTATGCGGCCGAATTGGCGCGGCTCGCAGGACGACTCGACGACGAGACGGCGGACCGGCATCGGAGCATCCTCGAACTGGTCGGCTTGCCGACCACATACGACGCCGACGCGTTCCCCGATCTGTTGGAGGGGATGTCGGGCGACAAGAAGAACCGTTCGGGCGTTCTGCGGTTCGTCGTACTCGACGGACTGGCCAAGCCGGGCAGGCTCGAGGGCCCCGATCCCGGCCTGCTTGTCGCGGCCTATTCGGCTATCGCCTCCGAGCGTCCGACCGCAGGCACCACGCTGCTCTGATCACGCTCTGATCAGGCGGGGTCGGCGCCCGACTTCGCGACCGTGCGGTCGTCGGTGCGCTCGATGACGGCGGTGTCGTCGTCGCGGTTGGATTCGTCGAGACGTCGCTGTTCTTTGCGCTGGTCGCGGCGGGTGAGCCAGCGGCCGAGGGACGCCCCGATGAACGCCGGGAAGAAGATGAGAAGCGCGATGAACGAGCCACCCGCGATGATCTCGATGAAGAAGCTCGATTCGCTGATGCCCTGAACACCGATGGTGCCGAGGATCCAGCAGATCAGGCACGACACGAGGCCGGCGAAGACGCCTGCCTTGAGCCAACGGATCGTGAGGTCGTCGTAGTCGTCGGGGTCCGGATGTGCCCGGGCGTCGCGGATACCGTCGAACCCGCCCCAGACCAGCGCGATGAAGACAACGGCTGCGACCGCGATGGTCTTCCATGCCGTCGAGTGCAGTGGCGACTGCACCACGGCGATGCCGAGCAAGACACGAGCGACGACGTGGACCGCGGTCATGACGACACCGCGCAGCAACCAGGACACCATGGCCGACAGCATACTCATGGGTGACGTGATCTCGAACACGCGGGAGTGGGGTGGCGTCATTCGCCACCCCACTCCCGCGTCGGAGTTCGATGCGATGTCAGGCCGCGAGCGCTGTGGCGCTGCGGGTCGTCACCGTCACCGGTTCGATTCCGAGGTCCTCGGTCGCGACATCCTTGGTCTCCCGGGCGGTGAGGGCCGCCGCGGCCGCGATCAGGCAGATCGTCGCGGTGAAGATGCTGATCACCACCCAGCCGCCATCTCCGACGCCTCCCAGCGCGGTCACGATCGACGGCGCGAAGCCCGCCATCAGGAATCCGAGCTGGGTACCGATCGCGAGGCCGGAGAAACGGACCCGGGTGGAGAACATCTCGCCGTAGAAGGCGGGCCACACGGCGTTGGCCGCTGCATAGCCGAACGAGAAGGTGAGCACGGCGAGCACGAAGGTCAGCAGGTGATTGCTCTGGCTCATCGAGAGCATGTAGAAGGGCATCAGGACGGCCGATGCGAGTGCGCCATAGATGAAGACGGGCTTGCGTCCGATGCGGTCGGCAAGGGCACCGAAAAGCGGCTGGGTGATCAGCGCGCCGATATTGGCGACGACCACGAGCCAGAGGGTGAGGCCGGCGTCGAGCCCGACGTGCTTGCCGTAGGCGAGAGCGAGATTGGCGAAGACCGTCGAGACCGCGGCGATGAAGGCGCACAACACAACCCGTGTGACATCGCGCCAATGGTCGCGCATCAGGGGCACCAGCGGCAGGCGTGCGATCTCGCCGGATTCGCGAGCCTCGGTGAATTGCGGGGTCTCGTGCAGTCGACGTCGGATGAAGAAGGCGACGAGAACGACGACGGCCGACAGCCAGAACGGCACGCGCCAGCCCCATGAATACTTCGCGTCGTCGGGAAGTGCCATGAAGGGGATCAGCACGAGCGAGGCCAGGATGAGTCCGCCCTGGGTTCCGGTCAGCGTCCACGAGGTGAAGAACGCACGACGATGGTCGGGCGCGTGCTCGAGTGCCAGCGAACTGGCGCCTGCCTGTTCACCGGCGGCTGAGAAACCCTGGAGCAGACGGCAGATCACGAGCAGTACGGGAGCCAGCCAGCCGATCTGATCGAAGGTCGGCAGGCAACCGATGACGAACGTCGACAGACCCATCAGCACGAGCGTGAACATCAGTACCCGCTGGCGACCGATGCGATCACCGAAGTGGCCGAGGATCAACGCTCCGATCGGGCGCGCGATGTAGGCGACACCGAACGTCGCGAACGACATCACCAGTGCCGCGTTGTCGTCGGACGGGAAGAAGACGTGCGGGAAGATCAGTGCTGCCGCGGAGCCGAACAGGAAGAAGTCGTAGTACTCGACGGCACTGCCCATGAATCCCGCGAGTGCGGCGTGTCGTGGTGTGCGTTTCCCGACGGCTCCGGTGCCGTCGGATTCGGTTGTGGTCATTGGGGGTACTCCTCTGGTGCGATTGTGCCTGGTGGCAGGGCGGTTCAGGACTCGTTTGCGACGAGTTGTCGGAAGTGACGGGTCATTCGATCGGCATCCGGGTGCAGCCCGGTGATCAGCGCGAATGCGTCGACGGCCTGGTAGACGGCCATGTGGCCTCCGTCGAGGGTCGGGGCGCCCGCTGCGCGCGCGGCCTGCAGCAGCGCGGTGTCGAGGGGGCGATAGACGATGTCGGCCACCCAGAGGTCGGGCCGTAGCAGTGAGGCGTCGAACGCGATGCCGGGATGTTCGGCCATGCCGGTTGGTGTCGCGTGGACGACGCCGGAACTCTCCGGAAGCAGTGCGGGGAGTTTGTCGAACGCCGCGGCGTCGACACGCTGCAGTGGGTGGCGGGTGGCCAGGTCGTGCGCGAGGGCGCCGGCACGGTCGACGTCGAGGTCGACGACGGTGAGATGGGCGGCACCGAGTCGCAACAGCGCGTCCGCGACCGCCGTTCCCGCGCCGCCCGCGCCGACCAGCACGACGTCGGCGAGGTCGGCGTCGGGCAGCCCCTCGGTGAAGCCGTGTGCGAATCCCGTTGTGTCGGTGTTGTATCCGACGTCGCCGTCGTCGGTGAACAGAACCGTGTTCACCGCGCCGAGCGTGGCCGCGACGGGATCGACATGGTCGAGGTGCGCCATGACCAACTGCTTGCACGGGTGGGTGGCGTTGACGGCGTCGAATCCGAGCGCGCGCGCCCAGGACAGCACCTCGCCGATGCGGTCGGGGGAGATGCCCGCCGCGGTGAGGTCGATCGGGCGGTAGCTGTAGTCGAGGCCGAACGCGCGGCCCTCGGCCATGTGCATCGCCGGGGTCAACGACGGCCCGACGCCGGTGCCGATGAGTCCGACCAGATAGCTGGTCTCGGAAGTGTTCATGAGCTGTCTCCGTAATGTACGAACTAGTACGTTCGCAATCGAGTAGAGCACTGTGCTCCGCGTCTCGTCAACAGTTTCGTGTGATTGGAATCGCACAAGAAGACGCAGAGACTCCCGTTGGGGCCTCAGTCGCGGGGTGTGTTCAGGCGGTGGTGGTGAGCCACCCGACGACGACGTCGCCGATCATTCTGCGCAGGTGAGCGCGGTTCGACGTCTCGGTCAGATCGAGGTCGAAGAGGTAGCCGAAGGTGTAGCGATTGGCCACCTGGAACACGCAGTACGAGCTGATCACCAGGTGGACGTCGAGCGCGCTGACGTCGGTTCGGAACAAGCCGGCCGTCCGACCGTCGGCGAGGATGTCGTCGAGGAGCGACGTCGCGGGGGCGCTCAACTGGGGGAGGTCGGTGAGTCGTCGGATGAAGTCACCGCGATGGATGTTCTCGATCGAGACCAGACGGATGAAGTCGTCGTTGTCGATGTGGTGGTCGAAGGTGACCTCGGCGAGTCGTCGGATCGCCTCGATCGGATCGGCGTGGTCGACGCGCAGCTTCTGTTCCGCCTGACGGATTCCGCGGTACGCCCGGTCCAGAACTGCCAGGTAGAGGCCCTCTTTACCGCCGAAGTAGTAGTAGATCATGCGCTTGGTGGTGCGCGTGCGTTCGGCGATCTCGTCGACTCTGGCGCCCGAATATCCCGATTCGGCGAAGACCTCGGTGGCAACGTCGAGCAGTTCTGCACGCGTGCGCTCGGGATCGCGCTGGAGTTCGGATTTCGGCTTGGCGGCCACGATGGGAGCTTACTTGCGAGGCATCTGGCCACGGCGAACCATTGCCACCACTATGTACTAATTGGTACATTGATGTGATGAAGACCTCGATCGCTACCGTCTCGGTGTCTGGCTCACTCGTCGAGAAACTGCACGCGTGCGCCGCAGCGGGCTTCGCCGGTGTGGAGATCTTCGAGCCCGATCTCATCGCCGCCGATCAGTCCCCTGAGGAGATTCGAGCCCTCGCACAAAGGCTTGGTCTGGCGCTGTACCTGTATCAGCCGCTGCGCGACATCGAAGGTGTCAGCGAGGCGAGATTCGCCGACAACCTGCGACGCGCGGACGCGACATTCGCCACCGCTGCGCGACTGGGTATCGACACGGTCCTCGTCTGCAGCAATGTCGCCACCGCGACCATCGACGACGACGCGGTGTCCGCCGATCAGCTCCGACGCGTCGGTGACCTCGCCGCCGCACACGGCCTGCGCATCGCCTTCGAGGCCCTCGCCTGGGGACGGTTCGTCGACGACTACCGACGTTCGTGGCGGATCGTCGAACTCGCCGACCATCCGGCAGTGGGTCTGTGCCTCGACAGTTTTCACGTGCTTTCCCGTGGGCACGACCCGTCGGAGATCCGAGCGATCCCGGGGGAGAAGATCTTCTTTCTCCAGCTCGCCGACGCCCCGGCGCTCTCCATGGACGTCTTGTCGTGGAGCAGGCACCATCGCTTGTTCCCTGGCGAGGGCGCATTCGATCTGGAGGGCTTCGTCGGTCATGTTCTGGCTGCCGGCTACACCGGCCCGTTGTCGTTGGAGGTGTTCAACGACACATTCCGGCAGACCGACCCGGTGCCGACGGCGGTACACGCGCATCGGTCACTGCTGTGGTTGCAGGACCGGCTCGACCTGATCGACATCCCCGACCCCAAGTCCCCGACAGGATTCGACTTTGTCGAGATCAAGGCCGAGGACACCCGTGAGGTCGAGGCCATGCTGCACCAGTTGGGCTTCGTCGGGCGCGGCCGACATCGGAGCAAACCGGTCACGTTGTGGACAGCAGGTCAGCCGCGAGTGGTTCTCAACGAGCAACAGGCGCGTGACGAGTCGCCGCACATCGCGGCCATCGGACTCCAGGTATCCGACCCGGACGCGGTGAGCAGGCGCTCCGCGATCCTCGGTGCACCCGCCGTCAACCGCCGCACACACGCGTCGGAGCACGCGTTCGGCACGACAATCGTGCCCGGCGGCACCGAGGTCTTCTGGACGGGAGCCACGCCCGACCAACCCGCTTGGGTCGACGAGTTCGACGACGGGCTGCCGACGACGCCCACGGCGATTCGCGCGATCGACCACGTCAATCTCACCCAGCAGTGGGAGACCGCCGACGACGCACGGCTATTCCTGATGAGCGTGTTCGGTCTCGACGCCGACGACCCGGTCGAAGTGCCGGGGCCACGCGGGCTGATCCGCAGCGAGGTGCTGCGTTCTGTCGACGGTGGCGTGCGGATTCCACTCAACGTCGCCCCGCACGTCCTCGACTCCGAGGCCATCGCGCAGCACGTCGCATTCGCGTGCGACGACGTGCTCGGACTCGCGCGTCGCGCGCACGAGGCAGGCCCGCAGTTCCTGCGCGTCCCGGACAACTACTACGACTACGTTCGTGGACGCTTCGGCATCGACGAGGAACTGCTCGCGCAGCTGCGTGAGCTGGGCGTGCTCTACGACCGCAGCTCCGATCCGGCGGGCGGGTACCTGCTGCACTTCTACACCCGCACGGTCGGCCGGGTCTTCTTCGAGTTCGTCCAGCGGTTCGACGGCTACGACGGGTACGCCATCGACAACGCACCCGTGCGACTCGCCGCGCAGCAGTAGCTCAGCAGCCCTCCGAGTAGCGTGAGTGGCATGCTCACAGCTCCGTTTCCCGATGAATTCGCGCGTCGTCGCGAGCGGTTTCGTGCACTGATCTCGACCGGCCCGGCGCCCGTCGACGCCTTCGTGGTCTCCGACCTCACCAACATTCGTTACCTGAGCGGGTTCACGGGCTCGAACGCCGCGCTGTCGATCTCCGCCGCGGGAAGCGACGGCGACCGGATCTGCACGGACGGGCGCTACCTGACGCAGGTCGCCGAACAGTCGGGCGACCTCGTCGCTATCATCGCGCGCAATTGCACCGATGAGCTCATCGGCGCCGCGATCGCCGCGGGTGCCTCGCGGGTCGGCTTCGAGTCGGATGTACTCACGGTTGCCGCACATGCCAATCTGACGGGCGGTCTCGGGCAGGGGAGTGAACTCGTCGGACGGACCGGACTCGTTGCCGAGTTGCGTGAGGTCAAAGACGACGCAGAGGTCGAACTGCTGCGGCGTGCGTGTGCCATCGGCGACGTCGCACTCGCCGAGATCATCTCCGACGGTGTGATCCGTGCCGGGGCCACCGAACGCGAGGTGGCACGTGCGCTCGAGAACGCGATGTTCCGCCACGGTGCCGACGAGATCTCCTTCGAGACCATCGTCGCGGCGGGTGCCAACTCGGCGATCCCGCACCACCGCCCGACGTCGACGGTCCTCGCAGACGGTGACTTCGTGAAGATCGACTTCGGGGCCGTCGCGGGCGGCTATCACTCGGACATGACCCGCACCTATGTGCTCGCGCGCGCAGCGGACTGGCAGCGCGAGATCTACGACCTGGTGTTGACGGCACAGACTGCGGGCCGTGAGGCGCTGAAAGCGGGCGCCGACCTCAGGTCGATCGACGCCGCGGCGCGGTCGATCATCGCCGACGCCGGCTACGGGGACCAGTACGTGCACGGCCTCGGCCACGGCGTCGGACTCGAGATCCACGAAGCGCCGGGCATCGGAAAACTGGCGACGGGTACACTACCTTCCGGCGCAGCGGTGACTGTGGAGCCCGGTGTCTACCTCCCCGGAAGAGGTGGCGTCCGGATCGAGGACACGCTCATCGTGACAGATGGCGAGCCCGACCTGCTGACCACCACCGACAAGACCTTCACCGTCATCTGACGGCCCGCGCACGCCGATGCGCAGGAGATGCACACATACCGACGTAGAAGATTGAGGAACTGATTCATGGCGACCACCGCCGATTTCAAGAATGGTCTCGTACTCCGCATGGACGATCAGCTTTGGCAGATCCTGGAGTTCCAGCACGTCAAGCCCGGCAAGGGACCCGCGTTCGTGCGTACCAAGATCAAGAACGTGCTCAGCGGTAAGACGGTCGACAAGACCTTCAACGCAGGCGTGAAGGTCGAGACCGCGACCGTCGATCGTCGCGACATGCAGTTCCTGTACAACGACGGCACCGACTACGTCTTCATGGACGCACAGGACTACGAGCAGTACCCGATCGCGCCGGAGACCGTCGGCGACGGCGCACGCTTCCTGCTCGAGAACATGACCGTCCAGGTCTCCCTCAACGAGGGTCAGCCGCTGTTCGTCGAGCTCCCGGTCACGGTCGAGCTCGTCGTCACGCACACCGACCCGGGTCTGCAGGGTGATCGGTCGACCGGCGGCACCAAGCCCGCAACGGTCGAGACCGGCACCGAGATCCAGGTGCCGCTGTTCATCAACACCGGCGACAAGCTGAAGGTCGACTCGCGCGACGGCAGCTACCTCGGCCGCGTCAACAGCTGACCGCCCGGCTCCGTCAGCGAAGGTAGATCAGTGAAGCAACCCGGAACCCGGCACAAGGCCCGCCGCCGCGCGGTGGACCTGTTGTTCGAGGCTGAAGCCAAGCAGGTCAGCCCCGCGCAGCTCGTCGCGGAACGGCGCGAATTCGTGCGCGACGACGAGAGCGTCGGCGAGATCCACGACTACACCGCGACGGTCATCGAGGGGCTCGCCGACGACCAGGCACAGATCGATTCCGTCGTGGCGTCGCATCTGAAGGGCTGGACGCTCGAGCGGCTTCCCGCCGTCGACCGTGCGATTCTCCGTCTCGCGACGTGGGAGCTGTTCAACTCGACCGACGTCGATCCGATCGTGATCGTCGACGAGGCCGTCGAATTGGCCAAGGAACTGTCCACCGACGACTCACCCGCGTTCGTCAACGGTGTGTTGGCAAAGATCGCCGAGCTCGCCCCGCAGGTACGGGCGGCGCAGGCGGCCGGGTCCGACGGGCAGGGCTAGAACAGCCCTATGCCTACCGGCGTGTAAAGTATTCGGCGACAGACATCCTTTAACGATCCGTCCCGTGAGGCGGAGAAGGAGGTCCATACATGGGCGAACGTGTTCTGCTCGACGCCGCGGATGTGTCCCGCACCATCGCGCGCGTCGCGCACCAGGTCATCGAGAAGACGGCTCTGGGCTCACCCGATGCACCCCGCGTGGTAATCATCGGAATCCCGACGCGTGGAACAACTCTCGCCGATCGGCTGGCCGCGAGGATCAAAGAGTTCTCCGGCGTCGACGTTCCCGTCGGATACCTCGACATCACGCTCTATCGTGATGATCTCCGTGCCAAGCCGCACCGCCCCCTCGAACGCACGATGGTGCCCGCCGGTGGCGTCGACAACGCCGTCGTCGTCCTCGTCGACGACGTGCTCTACTCGGGCCGAACCGTCCGCGCGGCACTCGACGCGCTCCGCGACCTCGGCCGTCCGGCGGCAGTCCAGCTCGCTGTCCTCGTCGACCGTGGGCACCGCGAACTACCGCTACGCGCCGACTACGTCGGAAAGAACATCCCCACCTCGCGCGACGAGACCGTGTCGGTACACCTGACCGAGCACGACGGCGTCGACGAGGTCGTGCTCGGCTCGAAGGGGTCGAGCGACGAGCAGGCGGATCAGTGATGCGCCACCTACTCTCGACTGCCGACCTGACCCGCGACGACGCCACCGATCTTCTCGACGAGGCCGAGCGCTTTGAACAGGCGCTGACCGGCCGCGAGATCCGCAAACTCCCGACGCTGCGCGGACGCACCGTCATGACCGTGTTCTACGAGAACTCCACCCGCACAAGGGTTTCTTTCGAGGTCGCGGGCAAGTGGATGAGCGCCGACGTCATCAACGTGAGCGCGTCGAGCTCGTCGGTCAACAAGGGCGAATCGCTGCGCGACACCGCGAAGACGCTGCGGGCTGCGGGAGCCGATGCGCTCATCGTGCGGCATCCCGCGTCGGGCGCGGCACATCAGATCGCCGCCTGGACCTCCGGCGGATTCGGCCCGGACGGCCCGGATGCGGAGGGCACCGGACCCGCGGTGATCAACGCGGGTGACGGCACCCATGAGCATCCGACGCAGGCGCTGCTCGACGCCCTCACGCTTCGTCAGCGACTCGGCAGTATCGAGGGACGTCGGATTGCGATCGTCGGCGATGTGCTGCACTCGCGCGTCGCGCGGTCGAATGCGCATCTACTTTCCACCCTCGGCGCCGACGTCGTGTTGGTCGCGCCGCCGACGCTGCTTCCGGTGGGCGTCGACGAGTGGCCGGTCGAGACGTCGGGCAACCTCGACGCCGAACTACCGGGCGCCGACGCCGTGATGATGCTGCGGGTGCAGGCGGAGCGCATGAACGGTGGCTTCTTCCCGTCCGCACGCGAATACTCGGTGCGCTACGGGCTCAACGAGCGTCGGATGGGGTTGCTGTCCGACGACGCCGTCGTGCTGCATCCGGGTCCGATGCTGCGCGGCATGGAGATCGGCTACTCGGTGGCCGACTCGCCGCGCGCGACCATTCTCGAACAGGTGCGCAACGGCGTGCATGTCCGCATGGCGGTGCTCTTCCGGCTGCTCGCGGGCACAGAATCAGGAGGTGCGCTGTGACCGGCCCCAGCTCGGCAGCAGGATCGGTTGCCACGGGATCGGTGCTGATCCGCTCGGTCCGCCCGTACGGCGAGGGCGACCCGGTCG
Organism: Gordonia sputi NBRC 100414; assembly: GCF_000248055.1. GTDB lineage: Bacteria > Actinomycetota > Actinomycetes > Mycobacteriales > Mycobacteriaceae > Gordonia > Gordonia sputi. The sequence continues at coordinate 51,555 of NZ_BAFC01000022.1, forward strand.
ACGTACTGGTCACCGACGGCGAGATCGCGGAGATCGGAACGTCGATCGACGCCCCGGACGACATCGAGGTCGTCGACGGTGCCGGCGCGATCGTGCTTCCCGGCTTCGTCGACATGCACACGCATCTGCGCGAACCCGGCCGCGAAGACACCGAGACGATCCGAAGTGGTTCTGCCGCAGCGGCTCTCGGCGGATACACGGCCGTGTTCGCGATGGCCAACACCGCACCCGTCGCCGATAACTCGACGGTGACCGACAACGTCTGGCGTTCCGGACGCGAAGTCGGACTCGTCGACGTCTACCCGGTCGGGGCTGTCACCGTCGGACTCGAGGGCAAGCAACTCGCCGAGATGGGCATGATGGCGTCGGGGGCCGCGGGCGTCCGGATGTTCAGTGACGACGGAAAATGCGTCTCCGACCCGCTGCTCATGCGTAGGGCACTCGAATACGCCAAGGGGCTCGGCGTGCTCATCGCGCAGCACGCAGAAGAGCCGCGTCTGACGGTCGGGGCCGTCGCGCATGAGGGTCCTACAGCGGCACGGCTCGGACTCGCGGGCTGGCCCCGCGCGGCCGAGGAGTCGATCGTCGTCCGCGACGCACTGCTGGCTCGCGACGCCGGGGCGCGGGTGCATATCTGCCACGCGTCGACCGAGGGCACCGTCGCACTGCTGCGCTGGGCAAAGGAGCAGGGAATCGCCGTGACCGCAGAGGTCACCCCGCATCACCTGCTGCTCGACGACTCGCGGCTGCTGGGCTCCGGGAGCGAAGCGAGCGGGCCAGGTTTGGGAGCCTACGACGCCATCAACAAGGTGAATCCGCCGCTGCGTGAGGAGCGCGACAAGGTGGCGCTGCGTCAGGCGCTGGCCGACGGGATCGTCGACTGCGTGGCGACCGATCACGCGCCGCACGCCGCGCAGGAGAAGTGCTGCGAGTTCGCGCAGGCCAAGCCCGGAATGCTCGGCTTACAGACCGCGCTCCCGATCATCGTCGAGACCATGGTCGCTCCGGGTCTGCTCGACTGGCGTGGCGTCGCCCGCGTCATGAGCGAACGCCCCGCGCAGATCGTCGGGCTCACCGATCAGGGCCGCCCGATCGCCGTCGGAGAACCCGCGAATCTGACGCTGGTCGATCCGGAGACGTCGTGGGTGGTGCACGGGCGCGAGCTCGCGAGCCTTTCCGACAACACCCCCTACGAGTCGATGTCGATGCCCGCGACCGTGGTGGCGACGCTGCTGCGCGGCGTGGTCACGGCACGCGACGGCGAGGTGACACGGTGAGTGCGTCGGAGATCATCATCGTGATCGTCGTCGTGCTGGTGTGGCTCGGACTCATCTCGCTGGTCCTGCGCGGATGGCGTAACCGGGGTCGTCGCCAGGCGGAGTTGATCGGCGAGATGCCCGTTGCCCCAACCGAACTCGGCGAGCCGCAGCTCGGCCCCGACTCCGGTGTGTACGTCGGCTCGACGCTCGCGCCGAGTTGGCAGAACCGAGTGGCAGTCGGCGACGTCGGCGATCGCGCCACCGCGACCATCTCGGCCTACCCCGACGGTGTGCTGCTCGAACGGCGTGGGGCCAGCGACATCTGGATTCCGCGCTCGTCGATCACCGCCGTCCGTACCGAGCGAGGGCTCGCGGGCAAGGTCATGACGGCCGACGGACTGCTGGTGATCCGCTGGGTGCTGCCCACCGGAACCGAGATCGATTCAGGAATGCGCGCGGACGACAAGACCGTCTACCCGGGATGGGTGGCCGCATTCGACACACAGCCCGATACAGAACAGAGGAAAGACCAATGACCGCAGCGGTTCTGGTGCTCGAAAACGGCCAGGTGTTCCGCGGCCGGGAATACGGCGCCGTCGGCGAGACGCTCGGCGAAGCGGTGTTCTGCACCGCGATGACCGGCTACCAGGAGACACTGACCGACCCCAGCTACCACCGACAGATCGTCGTCGCCACCGCTCCGCAGATCGGTAACACCGGTTGGAACAACGAGGACGGCGAATCGACCGGCAGTGCGGGCAGCGAGGGCGAGGTCGGCGACTCGGGCAAGATCTGGGTCGCCGGGTACGCGGTGCGCAATCCCACACGGCGCGTGTCGAATTGGCGCGCGACAACGTCCCTGGAGGACGAACTCGAGCGCCAGGGCATCGTCGGCATCTCGGGTATCGACACGCGGACCGTCGTGCGCGTGCTGCGCGACCACGGATCGATGCGAGCCGGGGTCTTCTCCGGTGGTGCGCTCGCCGACGACGACGAACTCATCGCCCGGGTGCGCAGCCAGCCGTCGATGAAGGGCGCGAACCTCGCGGGTGAGGTCAGCACCGACACCGGTTACCTCGTCGAACCGGCTTCCGACCCACGATTCACCGTCGCCGCAATCGATCTCGGCATCAAGACCAACACCCCGCGCATGTTCGCCGAGCGCGGCGTCGCCGTGCACGTGCTGCCCGCGGACGCCGGCTTCGACGCGATCGCCGAGTTGAAGCCCGACGGCGTGTTCCTGTCGAACGGTCCGGGCGACCCGGCGACCGCCGACGATGCCGTCGAGTTGACCCGGCGGGTCCTCGGCGCCGATCTGCCGCTGTTCGGCATCTGCTTCGGTAACCAGATCCTCGGCCGCGCGTTTGGCCGGAACACCTACAAGATGAAGTTCGGTCACCGCGGCATCAACATCCCGGTGATCGACGCGGCGACCGGCAAGGTGTCGATCACCGCACAGAATCACGGCTTCGCGCTCGAGGGCGAAGCGGGCGAAGAATTCGACACCGACTTCGGCCGTGCCCGCGTCAGCCACGTGTGCGCCAATGACGGAACCGTCGAGGGCGTCGAATTGCTCTCCGGCCGAGCGTTTTCGGTCCAATACCACCCAGAAGCGGCGGCCGGCCCACACGACGCCGCCTATCTGTTCGACAGATTCGTCTCCCTGCTGGAGGCAGATCGCGCACACGGAACGAGGTCCTAATGCCGCGCCGCGACGACATCAATCACGTCCTGGTGATCGGCTCCGGCCCGATCGTCATCGGACAGGCCTGCGAGTTCGACTACTCGGGCACCCAGGCATGCCGCGTGCTCAAGGCCGAGGGTCTGCGCGTGAGCCTGGTCAACTCGAACCCGGCGACGATCATGACCGATCCGGAGTTCGCCGACGCCACCTACATCGAGCCGATCACGGCCGAGTATGTCGAGAAGGTCATCGAGGCCGAGCGTGACTCCGGTCATCCGATTGACGCGGTGCTCGCCACCCTCGGCGGGCAGACCGCGCTGAACACCGCTGTGGCCCTGCATGATCGGGGGTCTCTCGAGAAATACGACATCGAACTCATCGGTGCCGACTTCGACGCCATCCAGCGTGGCGAGGACAGGCAGATGTTCAAGGACATCGTCGCCAAGGTCGGGGGCGAGAGCGCGCGGTCGCGCGTCTGCCACACCATGGAAGAAGTGCGCGAGACCGTCGCCGACCTCGGGTATCCCGTGGTCGTGCGCCCGTCGTTCACGATGGGTGGCCTCGGTTCGGGTATGGCCTACAACGAAGACGACCTCGACCGCATCGCAGGTGGAGGCCTCGCGGCGTCGCCGACCGCCAACGTGCTCATCGAGGAGTCGATCCTCGGGTGGAAGGAATACGAGCTCGAGCTGATGCGCGACAACCGCGACAACGTGGTCGTCGTGTGTTCGATCGAGAACGTCGACCCGGTCGGAGTGCACACCGGCGATTCGATCACCGTCGCACCGGCGATGACCCTGACCGACCGTGAATACCAGAAGATGCGCGATCTCTCGATCGACATTCTGCGTGAGGTCGGCGTCGACACCGGCGGCTGCAACATCCAGTTCGCGCAGGACCCGCGCGACGGACGGCTCATCGTCATCGAGATGAATCCTCGGGTGTCCCGCTCGTCGGCATTGGCTTCCAAGGCAACGGGTTTCCCGATCGCGAAGATCGCCGCGAAGCTCGCCATCGGCTACAGCCTCGACGAGATCACCAACGACATCACGAAAGAGACCCCGGCCTGCTTCGAGCCGACGCTCGACTACGTCGTGGTCAAGGCGCCGCGCTTCGCGTTCGAGAAGTTCCCCGGCGCCGACGACACGCTGACCACCACGATGAAGTCGGTGGGCGAGGCGATGAGCCTCGGCCGCAGCTTCGCCGAGGCATTCGGCAAGGTGATGCGTTCGCTCGAGACCAAGGCGGCCGGATTCTGGACCGAGCCGAACCGGCCCGATCCGGCGACCGTCGACCTCGACGCCCTGCTGGAGGAGATCGCGACCCCCAAGGACGGTCGCATCTACAAGGTGATGCTCGCGTTCGACGCCGGAGCCACGATCGAGCAGGTCTACGACGCCACTGCCATCGACCCGTGGTTCCTCGCCGAGATCGCGGGGATCGGAGCGCTCGGCGCGCAGATCCGCGACGCCGACGAGCTCACCGAGGATCTGCTCCGCGATGCGAAGTCGAATGGCTTCTCCGATCGTCAGATCGCCGCTCTGCGTGACGATGTCGCCGACGAGAATGCCGTTCGCGCCCGTCGCCACGAGCTCGGCGTCCGGCCCGTCTACAAGACCGTCGACACCTGTGCCGCCGAGTTCGAGGCGAAGACGCCCTACCACTACTCGACCTACGAGCTCGATCCCGCGGCGACCAGCGAGATCGCTCCGCAGACCGAGCGGCCCAAGGTGCTGATCCTCGGTTCGGGCCCCAACCGCATCGGCCAGGGCATCGAGTTCGACTACTCGTGTGTGCACGCGGCGCTGACCCTGTCGGAGGCCGGCTACGAGACGGTCATGGTCAACTGCAATCCGGAGACGGTCTCGACCGACTACGACACCGCCGACCGCCTCTACTTCGAGCCGCTGACCTTCGAGGATGTGCTCGAGGTGTACCACGCGGAGTCGCAGTCGGGCACCGTCGCGGGAGTGATCGTCCAGCTCGGTGGGCAGACACCGCTCGGACTCGCCGACCGTCTCGAGGCGGCCGGGGTACCGATCGTCGGAACCAGCCCTGCGGCAATCGATCTCGCGGAGGATCGCGGTGAGTTCGGCAAGGTGCTCACCGCAGCCGGACTGCCCGCGCCAGCGTTCGGCACGGCCACCTCGTTCGAGGAGGCACGCGATACCGCCGCCCGGATCGGCTATCCGGTGCTGGTGCGCCCGTCCTACGTGCTCGGCGGTCGCGGCATGGAGATCGTGTACGACGAGGCATCGCTCGCCGACTACATCTCGCGCGCAACAGAATTGACGCCCGACCATCCGGTGCTCGTCGACCGCTTCCTCGAAGACGCGGTCGAGATCGACGTCGACGCCCTGTGCGACGGCACCGAGGTGTACATCGGTGGCGTCATGGAGCACATCGAAGAGGCCGGCATCCACTCCGGCGATTCGGCGTGCGCACTGCCGCCGATCACGCTCGGCCGATCGGATCTCGAGATGGTCCGACGCTCCACCGAGGCATTGGCCAAGGGCATCGGCGTGCGTGGACTCATGAACGTGCAGTACGCGCTCAAGGACGACATCCTGTATGTCCTGGAAGCGAATCCGCGTGCAAGCCGCACCGTGCCGTTCGTGTCGAAGGCGACGTCCGTCCCGCTCGCAAAGGCGTGCGCGCGCGTCATGCTCGGCGAAACCATCGCCGAACTGCGTGAGCAGGAACTGCTGCCCGCCACGGGAGACGGCGGCACCGCGCCGATCGACGCTCCCATCGCGGTCAAGGAAGCAGTGTTGCCGTTCAACCGCTTCCGCCGCTTCGACGGCACGGGAGTCGACGCGCTGCTGAGCCCGGAGATGAAGTCGACGGGCGAGGTCATGGGAATCGACGCCGATTTCGGGCGGGCCTTTGCCAAGTCGCAGACCGCGGCATACGGCTCACTGCCCACGCAGGGCGCCGTCTTCGTGTCGGTGGCCAACAAGGACAAGCGCGCGCTGCTGTTCCCGGTCAAACACCTCGCCGACCTCGGGTTCACCATCCTGGCCACCGAGGGCACCGCAGAGGTTTTGCGACGCAACGGAATCGTCGCGACGACGGTGCCCAAGCACTTCGAGGCCAAGCCGGGGGAGCGCACGATCGTCGACGCGATTCTCGCCGGTGAGGTCGCGATGGTGATCAACACGCCCTACGGCCAGTCGGGGCCGCGCGTCGACGGCTACGAGATCCGCAGTGCCGCCGTCACCGCCGGAATCCCGTGCATCACCACCGTGCAGGGAGCCAGCGCCGCGGTGCAGGGCATCGAGGCCGCGATGCGAAAAGAGATAGGCGTCGAATCGCTGCAGCGTCGGCACGCGACGCTGGTCAACGAGGGGTGATGAGTGTGACACGTTCGGACACAACAGGTTTCGCGGTTCACTACCGATCTGCTGTTGCCGAACGTGGCAGGCTGTGCGCCGGGATCGATCCCCACGTCGAGTTACTCGAGCAGTGGGGGTTGCCCGTCGACACCACTGGGCTGCGGCAGTTCGCCGACGTCTGCGTCGACGCGCTCGGCCCGGTCGCAGCCGTGATCAAACCGCAGGTGGCGTTCTTCGAGGCGTTCGGCGCAGCGGGATTCGCGGTGTTGGAGTCTGTCATCGCGGGGTGCCGCGCGGCGGGTGCCGTCGTACTCGCCGATGCCAAACGCGGCGACATCGGCTCGACGATGCAGGCGTACGCCCACGCGTGGCTCGACGAACGGTCACCACTGTGCGCCGACGCCGTCACCGTCTCGCCGTATCTGGGATTCGGCTCACTGTCGCCTGCGATCGACGCCGCGCGGCACGGGGGGCGCGGAGTCTTCGTGCTCGCACGCACATCCAACCCCGAGGGGGCAGGAGTGCAACTCGCCACGACGGGCGACCGGGCAGTCGGACAGACGATCGTCGACGACGCCGCTGAACAGAACGCTGACGGATCGGCGACGGTCGGGCTTGTCGTCGGAGCGACCCGTGCGCACGGGCTCGATCTGAGCGCACTGAACGGCCCCATCCTGGCTCCCGGTCTCGGGGCGCAGGGTGCGACGGCCGCCGACCTCCCCGAGGTCTTCTCCGGCGCCGACCCGGCCTGGGTGCTGCCCGCGAGTTCCCGCGGAGTGCTGCGCGTCGGTCCCGATGTCGCTGCGCTGCGGACGGCGTTCGCGCTTGCTCGCGACGAGGTAGAGGCCGCTCTGCGCTGATCGTCGGACGTTCCGAGGACTCCGACGACGAAACGCCCGCCCGACACTGTCTGTGCCGGACGGGCGCCTGCTTGTTCCTATCACCACAGGTCGTAGACGGCGTTCGCGTTGGGGAATCCGCTCGCGACCGAGGCATTGACGAAGTAGTGACCACCGGTGGTGCCGGTCATGTTGGTGTTCACAGCGCCGCGGACGTTCTCCAGCTCGTAGATCGCACGCGGGCCGAAGGCACCGACCTGGTAGTTGACGAACACCGTCTCCGACGGTGCGTTCGGTGCGCTCGCGGTGACGACCTCGCTGGCCCCCGGGGCCAGGGCGAACTGAGGTGCGTTGATCCACTGACCGGAGCCAGGCGTACCGCCCGCGTAGAACTCGGTGTGATTGGTGTGGTTGGTGATGGTCATGGCGACGGTCGGCTCTCCCGGGTGGTTCACCGGCAAGGTGCCCGCGTGTGCAGCGCCGACTCCGGCGGCAGCCAGCGTGCCGGCGATGCCGAGTCCTGCGACAACCGCCGCGGTGCGGATCGCGAAGGTCTTCCGGTGACGCGGCTTGGTCTGCTCGGTGCTTGCGGTGTTGGCGGTCTCGGTGCTTGCGGCGGCGGTGTTGGTCTCGGGGGTGGTGGTGTTGGCGTTCATGGTGTTTCTCCTTGCGACGGGGCCGCGTCCTTGGGGGGCGTGGTCGCTGTTTCTGACACCAATGACTTTGCCGCTCAGAAGCCCTTCGCAACCTCCGCCGACGGGCTGATCAGCAGGATGATCAGCGCATCCCCCGATCGGTGGATGTGGGCGTCAGCACAGGGGAGCGTCGAGGACGCGGCCGCGCGACACGCTCAAGCTGTGCATCAATTCGCGGAGTTTGTCGGTCGCAACTGCTGTCACAGCAGTACCAGGCGAGATTCGATGAGCATCGACGACGTCGAGGCGTCCGAGACACACGTGTCGCGGAGTCGACTCTGTGACCTGCGGTTTTGTGTGGATTCGTGGTCTGTCACAGCGAACGCGTAGGCTCTGCCGAGTCGTCGGTGAGCAGGGAGTTTCCCAACCCTCTACATCACCGAGGCCGACCGAAAACGCGGGGGTGCCTCTCGCAAATGCCTGTTCAGATGGGTACGGTCGCTTTCGCTGCAGTCATTCGACGTGATGGCGCCCCTGATCGGGCGAGTACACGTCGAGACACGCGGCCACACGCCACCGGAGCCTGCCCCGGGCGCCGGTGTAGTCAGTTCTAGAACGAAAGACGGAGGAACCCGTGGCGCTTCCCCAGTTGACAGACGAGCAGCGCGCCGCTGCGTTGGAGAAGGCAGCTGCCGCTCGCCGAGTACGCGCCGAGCTCAAGGAGCGTCTCAAGCGCGGCGGCACCGATCTCACGCAGGTGCTCAAGGATGCCGAGACCGATGAGATCCTCGGCAAGATGAAGGTCTCGGCTCTGCTCGAGGCGTTGCCGAAGGTTGGCAAGGTCAAGGCGCAGGAAATCATGACCGAACTCGAGATCGCCCCGACGCGCCGCCTGCGCGGCCTCGGCGATCGTCAGCGCAAGGCGCTGCTCGAGAAGTTCCCGTCCTGAGCGGGCAGAACACACACACGAGGGGCCGACTGGTTATTCTGGTCGGCCCCTCGGCCGTGGGTAAGTCGACCGTCGTGAGGCGAGTCCGCGAGCTCGTGCCCACTCTGTTCTTCAGTGTCTCCGCCACGACCCGCGCCCCGCGCCCCGGCGAGGTCGACGGGCGTGACTACTTCTTCGTGTCCGACGCCGAGTTCGATCGCATGATCGCCGAAGACGAATTCCTCGAGTGGGCAGAGATCCACGGCGGACTCCAGCGATCGGGCACGCCGGCGAAGCCTGTCGAAAACGCCCTCGCGACCGGTCAGCCGGTACTGTTGGAGGTCGACCTGGCTGGCGCACGCAACGCGGTACGCCGACTTTCCGAGGCCATCACCGTCTTCCTCGCGCCGCCGAGTTGGGACGATCTCGTCGAACGACTCGCAGGTCGCGGCACCGAAACACCCGAGGCGGCGCAGCGTCGTCTCGAAACCGCCAGAACCGAAATGGACGCGCAGGGCGAGTTCGACCACGTGGTGGTAAACAACGAAGTCGACTCAGCCGCCCGCCAGTTGGTATCCTTGCTGGTTGGATCCGACAATACAAAGCAGGAGTTCGCGTGAGCACGCAGACCAATTTCGACACCCCCGAGATCGTCGACGCACCGTCGTACGACACCCCACTCGGTATCACCAACCCTCCGATCGACGATCTGCTCGAGCGCGCGTCGTCGAAGTACGCCCTGGTGATCTACGCAGCCAAGCGCGCACGTCAGATCAACGATTACTACAACCAGCTCGGCGACGGCATCCTCGAGTACGTCGGTCCGCTGGTCGAGCCGGGTATGCAGGAGAAGCCACTGTCGATCGCCATGCGCGAGATCCACTCGGATCTGCTGCAGCACACCGAGGGCGAGTAGCACTCACAGGAGATGTCCACTCCGGACGCCAAGCGGCGCATTCTGGTCGGTGTCGGCGGCGGGATCGCCGCATACAAGGTGTGCTCGGTCATCCGACACTTCACCGAGGCCGGACACGAGGTGCGGGTCATCCCGACCCGTGCAGCACTCGAGTTCGTCGGCAAGGCAACCCTGGAAGCGCTGTCGGGTCATCCCGTCTCGACCGAGGTCTTCGACCACGTCGACGAAGTGCCGCACGTGCGATTGGGTCAGGCTGCCGACCTGGTGATCGTCGCACCGGCCACAGCAGACCTGATGGCCCGTGCCGCGATGGGACGGGCCGACGACCTCCTCACCGCGTCGCTACTGACGGTCATCTGTCCGGTGATGTTCGTCCCCGCCATGCACACGGAGATGTGGGAGCACCCCGCAACGCAGGCCAACGTCGCCACGTTGCGTGAGCGCGGCGCCACTGTCGTGACGCCGGCGTCCGGTCGGCTGACCGGTCGCGATACCGGCGCTGGGCGCCTCCCCGAGCCGCAGGAGATCGCACTGCTCGGCGAGTTGCTGCTCGACCGCTCCGGCGCGCTGCCCTACGACCTCGCGGGTGCGCGCATCGTGATCAGCGCGGGAGGTACCCGTGAGCCGCTCGACCCCGTGCGCTACCTCGGCAACCGCAGTTCCGGTAAACAGGGCTTCGCACTCGCACGCGCAGCGGCACAGCGTGGCGCTCATGTCACCGTCGTCGCGGGTTCGACCAATGAGGCAGGCGAGCCGGCAGGCGTCGAGGTGGTCCATATCGAGGACGCGCGCCAACTCGCCGACGAGATGACCAAGCGTGCCGCAGACGCCGACGCGGTGATCATGGCCGCTGCTGTCGCCGACTTCCGTCCGGTCACCGTCAACGACACCAAGATCAAGAAGAACGACGATGGCCCCGCACCCATCGAGCTGACGACCAATCCCGACATCCTGCGGGGACTCGTGCAGTCCAGGGAGTCCGGTGCCATCCCGTCCGAGGTCGTGATCGTCGGCTTCGCCGCGGAGACGGGCGACGACCAGGGTGGTGTGCTCGACCACGGCCGCGCGAAGCTGCGTCGGAAGGGCTGCGACCTGCTCGTCGTGAACGCGGTCGGCGACGGCAAGGCGTTCGGCACCGAGGACAATACGGGCTGGTTGCTCGCGGCGAACGGCAACGAGACGTCGCTTCCCTACGGTTCGAAAACACTCATGGCGAGCCGAATACTAGACGAAGTTCGCGCTTTGCTGCCTGATTAGGTTCGCCCTCCACCTCGTCAATCGAATGTCGGGGCGAGTGTGTAGGTTTGTAATCCACGAGACCACCAACGGCGACCATTCGAGTTTGCCGTGTGCTCCCACTGGGGGACACGAGTTTGAGAGGATCAGATGACCAGCTCTGCGTCACGCCTGTTCACCAGTGAGTCGGTCACGGAGGGCCATCCGGACAAGATCTGCGACGCGATCAGCGATTCGGTGCTCGACGCCATCCTCACCGACGACCCGAAGGCCCGCGTTGCCGTGGAGACCCTCGTCACCACAGGGCAGGTTCATGTGGCGGGAGAAGTCACGACCACCGCCTACGTCGACATCCCCGGCATCGTCCGCAGCAAGATTCTCGAGATCGGCTACGACTCGTCGACCAAGGGCTTCGACGGCGCGTCATGCGGTGTGAACGTAGCGATCGGTGCGCAGTCGCCCGATATCGCGGGTGGTGTCTTCAATTCGCACGAGAGCCGCAGCGGCATTTCCGAGGACGAGATCGACGCGCAGGGCGCGGGCGACCAGGGACTCATGTTCGGGTACGCCACCGACGAGACCCCCGAGCTGATGCCGGTTCCGATCGCGCTCGCTCATCGGTTGTCACGTCGGCTGACCGAGGTTCGTAAGAACGGCACGCTGCCGTACCTGCGACCCGACGGCAAGACCCAGGTCACCATCGAATACGACGGCGACAAGCCGGTCCGACTCGACACGGTCGTCGTCTCGACCCAGCACGCAGCCGACATCGACCTCGAGAAGATGCTCACCCCTGACATCAAGTCGCAGGTGATCGATCCGGTCCTCGCCGAGCTGGATCTGCCCGGCTTCACCACCGAGGGCTACCGACTGCTGGTCAACCCCACGGGCAAGTTCGTGCTCGGCGGTCCGATGGGCGACGCAGGCCTGACCGGACGCAAGATCATCGTCGACACCTACGGCGGCATGGCTCGCCACGGCGGCGGTGCGTTCTCGGGTAAGGATCCGTCGAAGGTCGACCGCAGCGCGGCGTACGCGATGCGGTGGGTCGCCAAGAACGCTGTCGCTGCCGGTCTTGCCAGCCGCATCGAGGTGCAGGTCGCCTACGCCATCGGCAAGGCAGCTCCCGTCGGACTCTTCGTCGAGACCTTCGGCACCGAGAAAACCGATCCCGAGGTAATCCGCAAGGCGATCTCCGAGACGTTCGATCTGCGTCCGCTCGCGATCATCCGCGACCTCGACCTGTTGCGCCCCATCTACGGCCCGACCGCGGCCTACGGCCACTTCGGACGCACCGATCTGGACCTGCCCTGGGAGAACACCGACCGGGCCGACAAGCTGCGCTCGGCAGCGGGTCTCTAAGACATAAGCCGAAGTTCTGCAGAAAGAACGTGCAGCGTCGAAGCCGGTCGCGAAGGTCCTGCCCATGCTCGGGCTGGCCCATCTCGACCGGCCTTTCGACTATCTGATCGACGCCGAGCAAGATGCCGATGCCGCCCCGGGGGTCCGGGTGCGGGTTCGGTTCTCCGGCCGACTCGTCGACGGATTTCTTCTCGACCGCGTCGAAGAATCCGAGCATCCCGGCAAGCTGGGGTGGCTCGAACGGATCGTCTCGCCCGAGCCGGTGCTCTCACCCGAGATGATGCTCGTCTGTCGTGCGGTGGCCGAGCGCTACGCGGGCACGATGTCCGACGTGATCCGACTTGCGGTGCCGCCTCGACACGCGCGCACCGAAAAGGAGGAGACGCCTGCACCGACGTCGGACGTCGTCGTTCCCGAACCTGACGGGTGGCGTGCGTATCTCAACGCCGACTCGTTCCTCGACTCGCTCGCCGAGGGTGCTCCGCGGGCGTTGTGGCAGGCGACGCCGGGGGAGGACTGGCCGGCACGACTCGCCGAGCTCGCGGCGCAGGTCGCCGCGGCGGGGCGCGGTGTGGTCGTCGTGGTACCCGATCAACGTGACCTCGACCGATTGTCGGCGGCGTGCGAGCCGCTGCTCGGCGACCGGTGCGTGACCCTCGCCGCAGGACTCGGCCCGACCGCCAGGTATCGGCGATGGTTGTCTGTGCGTCGAGGCGCGGTCGACGTCGTACTCGGAACCCGCAGTGCGGTGTTCGCCCCCGTGCACGATCTGGGGCTGATGGTCATCTGGGACGACGGCGACGACAGCCTCGATGAGCCGCGAGCGCCGTATCCGCATCCACGCGAGGTCGCGGTGTTGCGGGCGCACATCGAGCGCGCCGGACTCGTGATCGGTGGTTTCGCACGAACCGCCGAGGCGCAGGTGCTCGCCGAGGCCGGCTGGGCCCACGACCTCGTTGCCGCGCGAACGACGGTCCGCGACCGCAGCCCCAGGATCGACGCGATCAGCGACGAGGATGCGCGCGTGGCACGTGATCCGTTGGCGCACAGCGCACGCATACCCGAGGTGGCGTTCGACGCCGCGCGAAAAGCCATCGCCGCCGACACCCCGGTCCTGTTCAGCGTGCCTCGGCGCGGATACATCCCGTCGCTCGCGTGCGCCCGGTGTCGTACCCACGTGCGCTGCAGGTCGTGTCATGGGCCGGTGCAGATGGGCGCCGACCAGCAGCTCACCTGCCGATGGTGTGGCCGGATCGAGCTGCGTTTCCGCTGCGTCGAATGTGGCGGTACCCAGGTCAGGGCGCTCACGACGGGCGCACGCCGTACTGCCGAGGAGTTGGGACGCGCGTTTGCGGGTGTCCCGGTGCTCACCAGCGGCGGCTCGTCGATCCACGACCGAGTCGACGGTGGGGCGCGCGTCGTCGTGTCGACGCCGGGTGCAGAGCCGGTTGCCGACGGCGGTTACGGAGCGGCGATCGTCCTCGACACGTGGGCGCAGCTCGACCGATTCGACCTGCGTGTCGACGAGAACGCGGTCCGCCGCTGGATGGCGATCGGTGCGCTGATCCGTGCGCGCCACGAGGGCGGTGCGATGGTGATCGTTGCCGACGCGTCGCTGAGCCCGGTGCAAGCGGTCATCCGGTGGGATCCGGTGGGTTTCGCCGCGCACGAACTCGGCAATCGGGTCGAGTTGGGTTTTCCGCCCGCGGTGACGATGGCCTCGATCGACGGCGACACCGCGTCGATCAACGCGTTCACCGATCTGATCGAATTGCCCGCCGGCGCAGACGTTCTCGGTCCTGTGCCACTGCCACCGGGCGTCCGGCCCCCCGCTGGTGTTCCCGACGGCGCCGAGATCGAACGCATTCTGGTGCGGACCGATCGCCGACACGGGCGAGAACTGACGGCGGCGCTGACCGAGGCGCAGGTGCGCCGCAACACACATCACGAGACCGGGCCGATCCGTGTGCAGGTCGATCCACCTACCATCGGATGAGCGCAATGTCTGCGCCCAACGACGCCGAAGGAGTCTGACGTGCGGATCGTGTTCGCCGGAACACCCGAGGTCGCGGTGCCCTCATTGCAGCGACTGCTCGAGTCGGCCGACCATGAGGTCGTCGGTGTGATCTCGCGACCCGATGCGGTCGCGGGGCGTGGTCGTAAGGTGTCGCGGTCACCGATCGCCGAACTCGCCGATGTGAACGGCATCGAGGTCATCACTCCGCGTCGGATGTCCGACGCGGAGGTCGCCGACGCACTCGCGCGGTGGCAACCCGACGTCGGAGCCGTGGTCGCCTATGGCGGGCTGATTCCGCCCGACGTTCTCGAGATCCCACCGCACGGGTGGATCAATCTGCACTTCTCGGTGTTGCCCGCATGGCGCGGGGCCGCACCGGTACAGGCCGCGATCGCCGCCGGTGACGAGACCACGGGCGCCAGCACCTTCCTGTTGGAGAAGGGCCTCGACACCGGCCCCGTCTACGGCGTGCTGACCGAGACGATCCGGCCGACCGACACCAGCGGAGAGCTGCTGGAAAGGCTGTCCGACGCAGGGTCGACGCTCCTTCAGTCCACTCTCGACGGGATCGCCGCGGGTGCGTTGTCGCCGGTGCCGCAGCCTGCAGAGGGAGTCAGCCACGCACCCAAGGTCGAGGTCGACGACGCGCGGGTCCGGTGGGATCTGCCCGCGCACCTGCTCGATCGACGTATCCGTGCCCACACTCCCGCACCTGGCGCGTGGACGACACTCGGCGACGCGCGCGTGAAGCTCGGCCCGGTCGGCCTCGTCGGCTCCGACGACCCGTCCGCGCCGAAGGATCTGGCTCCCGGGCGCGTCGTCGTCACCAAGAAGGTGGTGTTCGTCGGTACGGCCACAGATCCCGTGCGGCTCGGGTGGGTGCAGCCGCCGGGCAAGAAGCAGATGCCCGCCACGGATTGGGCGCGTGGTGCGCGACTCGACGACGAGACGGTGCTGTCATGAGTGATCCGAAACTGCGGAAGAAGGCCGCCGATCCGGTACGCGAGGTCGCACGCGACGTCCTGCGCGCGGTCCGTGAGCGCGACGCCTACGCCAACCTCGTACTCCCGAAGCTGTTGCGAGAGCGCAAGATCACCGGACGCGACGCCGCGCTGGCCACGGAACTGACTTACGGCACCGCGCGTGCACTCGGCACTCTCGACGCGATCATCGCCGCGGCCGCGAATCGTCCGGTGTCCGAGATCGACGGCGACGTTCTCGACGTACTACGTCTCGGTGCCTACCAGTTGCTGCGTACCCGCATCGGCGCACACGCGGCGGTCTCGACGTCCGTCGATCTTGTTCGTAGCGAAAAGGGCATGGGCCCTTCGGGTTTCGTGAACGCCGTGCTGCGCAAGATCTCTCAGCGCGATGAGGACCTGTGGGTCGACGAGTTGGCACCGCCGATCTGGGACGACCTCGTCGGGAACCTGGCGTTCCGATACGCGCACCCGCGCTGGATCGCGGAGGTGTTCTCCGACGCTCTCGGTGGCTCCGCGGGCGAACTGCAGGCCGCGCTCGCCGCCGACGACGACCGGCCACCCGTACATCTCGTCGCCCGCCCGGGACTCATCACCGCAGAGGAATTGGCGCTGACGAGCGGTGGCGAGGTCGGTCGTTACTCGCCGTACGCCGTGTACCTGCCGGGTGGCGACCCGGGCGACATAGAGGCCGTGCGACGGGGCTATGCGGGAGTTCAGGACGAGGGGAGTCAGCTCGTTGCGCGAGCCGTCACCGCCGCCGACATCGGTGAGGACGGCGGTCGATGGCTGGACATGTGCGCAGGCCCCGGCGGTAAGGCTGCGTTGATCGGCGCGATCGCCGACATCGACGGTGCGCATCTCGACGCCGTCGAGGTGAGCGAACACCGCGCCGACCTGATCCGGGGTGTCACCCGCGACATGCCTGTCGACGTCCACGTCGGCGACGCGCGCAATCTGACGCCCGAGACTGGCTTGGCCCCCGGCTACGACAGAATTCTGCTCGACGCCCCGTGCTCGGGACTCGGCTCGCTTCGTCGTCGACCGGAGGCCCGCTGGCGGCGAACTCCCGACGACGTCACCGAACTCGTGGGTCTGCAGCGTGAATTGCTCACGGAGGCTTTGCGAATGGTCCGCCCCGGCGGCGTCGTCGTCTATTCGACGTGCTCGCCGCACCCCGCGGAGACGACCGAGCTCGTCGCCTCTGTTCTCGACGACGTCCCGGAGGCTCGCCAACTCGACGCCCGACCACTCGTCGGCACCGAGGAGATCGGCGACGGCCCACACGTACAACTCTGGCCCCATCGGCAGGGCACCGACGCGATGTTCCTGGCCGCGCTGACGAAGGAGTGATCACTGCTCCTCGACGTGCTCGCACCGTCGCCTTCCCGATCGAAAATGCCTGCGACGCCGCCTGATTCGAGGTAGTCTAGAACAAACATTCGACGGCGTCCGGGGGTCTCGTGTTCGCAGAAACCAGCGATCTGGAATCGCTGGTTTCTGCGCTCGGTGAGATGCCTGCCGCCGAGTCCGAAGCCGATGCCGCCGCTCGGCTCACCGTTCTGGAAGAGATCAAATCCGCCTGTGCCGCAGCACAAGCGCGTGAGGCGGCGCGGTTGGATGAACTCCGTCGCGCCGATGAACAGCAGCGTGGAGTACCGAAAACCAGGCAAGGCCGGGGACTGTCGGCTGAGATCGGAATTGCGCGAAAAGCCTCTCCGCAGAAGGGGTCTCAGTATCTCGGGTTCGCGCGGGCGATCGAGCACGAGATGCCCCACACACGCGACGCGCTGGCGTCGGGTCGGCTGACGGAATGGCGTGCCACAATCCTGGTTCGCTAGACTGCCTACCTCACCCGCGAAACGCGCGAGGAGATCGACCGACGGGTCTGCGCGGATCCGACGACGCTCGACGGCGTCGGCGACTGTCAACTGGAGGCACTCGCGAAGCAGCACGCGTACGAGTTGGAACCCCGGGCCGTGGTGGATCGAAAAGCGAAGGCCGAGAAGGATCGTCGAGTATCGGTACGTCCGGCGCCCGATCTGATGACTCAGTTGTCCGCGCTGCTGCCGATGAAGCAGGGAATCTCGGTCTACGCGGCACTCAAGCGGTACGCCGACTCGGTCGTCGGTGCAGACGACCGCAGCCACGCGCAGATCATGGCCGACACGCTCGTCGAGCGGGTCACGGGACAGGCATCAGCCGGCGCCGTGCCCGTCGCGGTCAACCTCGTCATGTCGGCCGACACGATGCTCGGGGGTGAGAAGGCGGCGGAGGTTCCGGGATACGGGCCGATTCCGGCGTCTGTTGCGCGCAGGCTCGTCTCCGAGGGCTTCGATCCCGACAGTGAGACCACCTCGACCCTGAGACGCCTCTACGCAAGGCCGTCCGACGGCACCTTGGTCTCGATGGATGCCAAGTCGCGGTGCTTTCCCGCGGCGCTGGCGCTCTTCGTCGCCCGGCGCGACAGACGATGCAGGGTTGCCTACTGCAACGGCCACGTCGAACACATCGACCACATCCTCGCCCACCGCAGCGGTGGAGCAACGACAGCCGAGAACGGGGAGGGGCTGTGCCGTCTTCACAATCTGGTCAAGGAACTGCCCGGTTGGAAGTACCGTCGGCGCACCGAGTTCGGCGACATCACCGTGATCGACGTCATCACACCCTCGGGGCGCGAGCACCGAAGCACGTCGCCGCCCGCTGTCGGCTTCCGGCCGGCGGGGGAGAGCGCGCTCGAGACCGAACTGGCGGCGCTGATCAACGCAGCGTGACGTCGGTTGCGTAGCCGACGATGACGAGGGGTTCCGCCGACCTCGTCGTCGACGACGACGAGCGCACATCACCTATGGCAGATGGGCGAAATTCACCGCATTCAGAGCACACAATTATCGTCATTTCCGACGGCGCGCTGATTCTCGGTGCGGGAGTTTGAGCGTTGACCACGTATATTGCCCATACGTGAACGATCTTCGCGCAGCCCGGTACGCCGAACACATACGTAGCATGGGCCAGTTTGTCCGTTTCGGCATTGTCGGGGCGTGCGGAGTCGTCGTCAATATGGTCGTCGCGATCCTGCTGAACAAGGCCCACGGTGGTACCACGAAGGCGAACGACGTGGTGTGGCACGTCAGCGGCACCGACTTCAACCTTCGCTTTACGGTTATCGTCTGGATCGTCGGATTTCTCGTGGCGAATTGCGTGAATTTCCAGCTGAACCGCACGTGGACGTTCAAAAGTGCCAAGCATGCGAGCTGGTGGTCGGAGTTTTGGCCATTTCTCGCCGTCGGCAGCGTCGCTGCGATCGTCGGCATGTTCCTGAAGGTCGGCTTCACCAATCCGACGTCGCCGATCTACCTCTCGTCGTCGTTCTTCCACGAGGGTGCAGGCCTGCATTCGCGCGAGTACTGGGCCCAGATCATCACGATCGTGATCACGATGCCCATCAACTTCGCCGTCAACAAGCTGTGGACGTTCCGCGCGGTGCGGACACCGATCGCCGCGCGTGAAGAGCAGGTGCCGCCGGCTGCCTCCGCGGAACCTGCCACATCGTCGGGCCCGGTGGACAGTTAGATTGACTGCCATGACTGACGCCAACACGCCGATGATCGCGCCGTCGATTCTCTCCGCCGATTTCGCCAATCTCGCAGCCGAATCTGCTGCGGTCGCGCATCCGGGCAGCACTCGCGCCGACTGGCTGCACGTCGACGTGATGGACGCACATTTCGTCCCCAACCTCACGCTCGGGCTCCCGGTCGTCGAGAGCCTGCTCAAGGCAACCGACATCCCCCTCGACTGCCACCTGATGATCGACGACCCCAAGCGCTGGGCGCCGCCGTACGCCGAGGCCGGGGCCTACAACGTCACCTTCCACGCGGAGGCGACCTCGGATCCCGTCGACGTTGCGCGCGACATCCGCGCGGCAGGGGCAAAGGCCGGCCTCGCGATCAAGCCGAACACGCCGCTCGAGCCGTATCTGGAGATCCTGCGCGACATCGACACGCTGCTCGTGATGAGTGTCGAGCCGGGCTTCGGCGGACAGAAGTTCATCGCAGAGGTGCTGGAGAAGGTCAAGATCGTGCGCACAATCGTCGACTCGTCGGATCTGCGACTGCTCGTCGAGATCGACGGCGGAATCAACGCCGACACCATCGAGCAGGCCGCCGAAGCGGGCGTCGACTGCTTCGTCGCGGGTTCGGCTGTCTACGGTGCCGACGATCCCGGTAAGGCTGTCGCAGCGTTGCGCGAGCAGGCCGCCACGGCCAGGGCTTGTGTCGACTGACAAACCCCTCGATTCCTCGATGCGGTCAGCCATCGAGGAATCGGTCGGCGCACTGGGGCTCAGCTCTCCCAACCCGCCCGTCGGGGCGGTGATCGTGTCGCCCGATGGCGAGATCATCGCGCGGGGCCACACGCAGCCGCCTGGCGGGCCGCATGCCGAGATCATGGCGCTGCGTGCTGCGGGAGACGCCGCGCGCGGCGCAACCGCGGTGGTGACACTCGAACCGTGCAATCACACCGGCCGCACCGGCCCGTGTTCGCAAGCCCTGATCGACGCGGGGATCGCGCGCGTGGTGTTCGCGGTTGCCGACCCCAACCCCACCGCCAGCGGGGGAGCAGGGCGGCTGCGCGACGCGGGCGTCGACGTCGAATCCGGTCGCCTCGACGTTGAGGCGCGCACCGGCCCACTGCGCCACTGGCTGTTCACGCAGGAGCACGGCAGGCCGTTCGTCACCGCGAAGATCGCGTCGACCGTCGACGGTCGGGTGGCCGCACCCGACGGCACGAGTCGTTGGATCACCGGCCCACAGTCACGGGCGCGCGCACACCGCCAGCGCGGACAGATCGACGCCATCGTCGTCGGCACCGGAACCGTGCTCGCCGACGATCCCTCGCTCACCGCACGCCTGCCCGACGACACTCTCGCGCCACACCAACCGGTCCGGGTGGCGATGGGGTTGCGCGACGTCGAGACCTCGGCCCGCATCCGCGACGACGCCGCGCCGTTTCTGCAGGTGCGCAGCCACGATCCGGCAGATGTCCTCGCCGCGCTACCCGAGGCCACCTGGGTGCTCGTCGAGGGCGGACCGGCGATCATCGGCGCCTTCATCGACGCGGGTCTCGTCGACGAGATCGAGGCCTACGTCGCGCCGACGGTGCTCGGCGCAGGTGCTGCTTCGGTCGATCGGCCAGCGCTCACGACCCTCGCGCAAGCGCAGCGATTTGTCACCACCGACGTCGAGCGACTCGGTGACGACGTCCTCATCCGCATGGCGCGCGACTGAACCCTACTTTCGCTTCAAGCGGTTCCGGCCGATGAACCATCCCGCGATCACGCCCGCGAGCGCGATGATCGTGAGGACGAGCCACAACGACGCTCCGACGTGGATGAACAAGAAATTGATGCGCACGTGCTGCGTGTTCTGCGCGATGAAGATGACGCCCACAACGATGAGCACGAGTGGAATCCAGTTGCGTGCGGCGAGTCCGAGCAACTTCGACGACGTCGTCTGCCCTGTTGAACTGCCCTCGGTGTTCGCGGTCATTGCGACACCGCCTTCCCATGAGTTTGAACCAAAGCGGCTGTACTGAACTTTGCGGTTGTACTGACTCTGCGGTGGGCGATGAACGCCCGCTGATCGGAATTATCACCCGGTGAGGGGCACCGGTGGCGGATTGCGGGTTTCGGGTGAGTGTCGCACCGCTTCACCTGCGTGCTAGCGTCGAATGCAGACGTTCTCGGGGCGGGGTGAAAGTCCCCACCGGCGGTGAGTGGTCGCGATCAGGTCGCGTCGACAAGCCCGCGAGCGCCCGGCCGCCAGGTCGGGGTCAGCAGATCCGGTGTGATTCCGGAGCCGACGGTCATAGTCCGGATGCGAGAGAACAAGACGGCACAGGTGTGCCGCCCTGTCCGCCCCACGCGGGTTGCCCATTGTGTTCGCGCAGAACACGGCGGGTTATCCGGAACGCAGTGGGTCGCCCGCAACGAGGGCAGGACAGGAGCGCATATTGTTCACCGGCATCGTCGAAGAACTCGGCACGATCGTCGCGCGCGACGACCTTTCGGATTCGGCCCGATTCACCATTTCCGGACCGCTGGTCACCTCTGACGCCTCACACGGAGACTCGATCGCGGTCAACGGTGTGTGCCTGACCGTAGTGGAGTTGTCGTCCGACGGCGCGTTCACGGTCGATGTGATGGCCGAATCCCTCAATCGCAGCTCGCTCGACGTCCTCGCGACCGGCAGCCGCGTCAACCTCGAACGCGCCATGGCCGCAGACGGCCGCTTCGGTGGGCACATCGTCCAGGGTCACGTCGACGGAACCGGCACGGTGACCGCGGTGACGCCCTCCGAGCACTGGACCGTCGTGCGGATCGCCGTTCCCGACACACTGTCGCGCTACCTCGTCGAGAAGGGATCGATCACCGTCGACGGTGTGTCCCTCACCGTGTCCGCCATCGGTGGCGACCCCGCTGGGCAGGGGCAGAGCTGGTTCGAAATTTCCCTGATCCCCACCACGTTGAACGAGACGAACTTGGGTACGGCGCAGGTGGGTGCCGTGGTCAACCTCGAAGTCGACGTCATCGCCAAGTACGTCGAACGTCTTGCGTCGGCAAACACCACCGCAACACCCGCGGACGCAGCAGGAGTGAAGTGACACAGATGAGTACCGAAAACACCGTTGCCGACCACACCGTCGCCGACCACACCGTCACCGACAGCACGGCCACGCACACGACGGTCGACTTCGACACCGTCGAGCGCGCCATCGCCGACATCGCTGCCGGCAAGGCAGTCGTTGTGGTCGACGACGAGGACCGCGAGAACGAGGGCGACCTGATCTTCGCCGCCGAGAAGGCAACTCCGGAGCTCGTTGCCTTCATGGTGCGCTACACGTCGGGCTACCTGTGTGTGCCGCTCGACGGCGACACCTGCGACCGACTCGGCCTACCCCCGATGTACTCGGTCAACCAGGACAAGCACGGCACCGCCTACACCGTGACGGTCGACGCGCGTGAGGGCATCGGCACAGGCATCAGCGCGTCCGACCGCGCGACGACTATGCGCAAGCTCTCCGACCCGGCCAGCACGGCCAACGACTTCACCCGACCGGGCCACGTCGTGCCGCTTCGCGCCAAGGACGGGGGAGTCCTTCGACGCCCCGGACACACCGAAGCCGCTGTCGACCTCGCGCGCCTCGCAGGCTTCACCCCGGCGGGCGTGATCTGCGAGATCGTCTCGCAGAAGGACGAGGGTTCGATGGCGCAGACTCCCGAACTGCGGGTCTTCGCCGACGAACACGACCTCGCACTCATCTCGATCGCCGACCTCATCGCGTGGCGTCGTCGGCACGAGAAGCACGTCGTGCGCGTCGCCGACGCACGCATCCCGACCCGGCACGGAGAGTTCCGCGCGGTCGGCTACACGAGCATCCACGACGACGTCGAGCACGTCGCGTTGGTGATGGGCGACATCGCGGGAGACGACGGAACCGGCAGCGACGTGCTGGTCCGCGTGCACTCCGAATGTCTGACCGGTGACGTGTTCGGATCACTTCGCTGTGACTGCGGTCCGCAACTCGACGCCGCGATGGAGATGGTCGCCGCGGAGGGCCGCGGTGTGGTGCTCTACATGCGTGGCCACGAGGGCCGCGGCATCGGGCTGATGCACAAGCTGCAGGCCTATCAGCTGCAGGACGCGGGTTCTGACACCGTCGATGCCAACCTTCAGCTCGGGCTGCCCGCCGACTCGCGCGACTACGGACTCGGCGCACAGATCCTCGCCGACCTCGGCGTCACCTCGATGCGGTTGCTCACCAACAACCCCGCGAAGCGGGTCGGTCTCGACGGATACGGTCTGCAGATCGTCGAACGCGTGCCGATGCCGGTGCGCGCGAACAAGGAGAACCTGCGGTATCTGCGCACCAAGCGCGACCGCATGGGCCACGACATCATCGGACTCGACGAACCGCTAGCCGACGGCGCAGCGGTCGCAGGTGAGGCAGGACAGGCATGAGCGGCCCGGGCGAACCCGAACTCGACCTCGGCGATGCAGGCGATATCTCGCTCGCCATCGTGTCGTCGCAGTGGCACGCAACGATCTGTACCGCGCTCCTCGACGGTGCCGTGCGGGAGGCAGCCAAGCGCGGCGTCGATGACCCGACCATCGTCCAGGTCGCCGGGGCCATCGAGCTGCCGGTCATCGTGCAGGCGCTGGCCCGGACCCACGACGCCGTGGTGGCGCTCGGGGTCGTGATCAAAGGCGAGACGCCACATTTCGAATACGTCTGCGACGCCGTGACCGCGGGACTGACCCGTGTCTCGCTCGACGAGTCGACGCCGGTCGGCAACGGCGTCCTGACCACGCTCAACGAGCAACAGGCACTCGACCGTGCCGGTCTGCCCGACTCCAAAGAGGACAAGGGTGCACAGGCAACGGCCGCGGCGTTGGCGTCGGCGCTCACGCTGCGTGCGTTGAGCACCGCCGGATCGCCCACGTGACCGAGAGCCGTCAGCACATGGCGTCGACCGACACGTCCGAGCGCGGCGATGCCGAGTGGGACATGGTCTACCGACCACGCCGACTCGCGCGGATCGCCGTCGTCGTCGCCGTCGTCGTGCTGGCCATCCACATCGTCTTCGGTGTGCTGCTGACGATCTCCGACACCGGCCCGGAGAACATCGGGGCGTCGGACCAGGCGGCGATCATCATCATCGGACTGATCATCGCGGCCGCCATTCTGCTGTTCACCCGACCGCGGCTACGCGTCGGAAAGCAGGGCGTATCGGTGCGCAACCTGTGGGGAGACAGACTGTTCGAGTGGGATCGAGTGCGCGGTTTGACCTACCCCGACCGCGGGTTCGGTGCGCAGTTGCTCCTGCCTGCGGACGAGCACATCCCTGTGCTCGCGGTCCAGGCGGGCGACGGGGACAGAGCCGTCGAGGCGATGGATCGCTATCGCGAACTCGCGGCGCGGTACCAGAGCGGTTCGACACCGACCTGACCGGCGGGTGCACCGCTCTGGTCGGTGCCGCGTACTAGCCTGGAATCCGTGGCAGACCCGACTACCTACCGTCCCGCACCGGGGACGATTCCGACCGACCCCGGGGTCTACCGTTTCCGCGATGCACATGGCCGCGTCATCTACGTCGGCAAGGCCAAGAACCTCCGCTCGCGTCTGACGTCGTACTTCGTCGACGTCGCGTCGCTGCATCCACGTACGCGCCGGATGGTCACCACCGCGGCGTCGGTCGAATGGACGGTCGTCGGCACCGAGGTCGAGGCGCTTCAGCTCGAGTACAACTGGATCAAGGAATTCGATCCTCGGTTCAATGTCCGCTATCGCGACGACAAGACCTACCCGATGCTCGCGGTCACCATGAACGAGGAGTATCCGCGGCTGTTCGTCTACCGGGGTCCACGTAAGAAGGGCGTCCGGTACTTCGGTCCCTACTCCCACGCCTGGGCGATCCGCGAGACCGTCGACCTCCTCACCCGCGTCTTCCCGGCCAGAACCTGCTCGGCAGGCGTGTTCAAACGCCACCGCCAGATCGATCGTCCGTGTCTGCTCGGCTACATCGACAAGTGCGCTGCACCGTGCATCGGTCGTGTGAGTGCCGACGAGCACCGTGCAATCGTCAACGACTTCTGCGACTTCCTCGCCGGACGTACCGACCAGATGATTCGACGCCTCGAACGCGAGATGAACACGGCGGCAGAGCAACTCGACTTCGAACGTGCGGCACGGCTGCGCGACGACGTCGGTGCGATGCGACGCGCGATGGAGAAACAAGCCGTTGTGCTCGGTGACGGCACCGACGCCGACGTCGTCGCGATGGTCGGCGACGACCTCGAGGTCTCCGTGCAGATCTTTCACGTCCGCGACGGTCGTGTGCGCGGGCAGCGAGGGTGGGTCGTCGAGAAACCCGACGACGAGTCACCCGCCGAGCAGGTCGCGCAGTTCCTCACACAGTTCTACGGTCGGCAGGACGATCTCGACGGCAGCGAGGCGATCCCGCGAGAAGTACTGGTCCCTGAGCTGCCGCCAGACGAGGAGCAACTCACCGCGTGGCTGTCGGGGTTGCGCGGGTCGAAGGTCAGTCTGCGCGTGCCGCAGCGTGGCGACAAGCGCGCACTCTTCGAGACCGTCGAGCGTAATGCGGGCGAGGCGCTCGCCCAGCACAAGCTCAGGCGCGCAGGCGATCTCACCACCAGGTCGGCCGCACTGACAGAATTGCAGGAGGCGCTCGGACTCGACCAGGCCCCCCTGCGCATCGAATGCGTCGACATCTCGCACGTCCAGGGAACCGACGTCGTCGCATCGCTCGTCGTCTTCGAGGACGGACTGCCCCGCAAGTCCGACTACCGGCACTATTCGATTCGGCAGGCGGCGGGCGACGGACACTCCGACGACGTGGCATCCATCGCGGAGGTGACCCGCAGGCGGTTTCTGCGGCACCGCGCCGACCAGGACGCTGCCGCGGCGACCACGGTGCACGTGACGTCCGGCGAGATCTCCGCGCGTGCGGTCGATTCCGCGCCACCGCCGCCGAAGAAGTTCGCGTATCCGCCCAACCTCTACGTCGTCGACGGCGGCGCTCCTCAGGTCCATGCGGCGGCAGCCGTTCTCGACGAGCTCGGCGTCAACGACGTCTCCGTCATCGGCCTCGCCAAACGCCTCGAAGAGGTGTGGGTGCCCGGCGACGACGACCCGGTCATCCTGCCGCGCAACAGCGAGGCGCTGTTCCTGCTGCAACGCGTACGCGACGAAGCCCACCGGTTCGCGATCACCTTCCACCGCAGCAAGCGCAGCAAGCGGATGACCGAATCGGTGCTCGACGGTGTCGCCGGTCTCGGGCGCGCACGCCGCACCGCTCTGGTCACCCATTTCGGTTCGGTTGCCCGACTGCGCGAGGCGTCGATCGACGAGATCGCACAGGTCCCCGGCATCGGTGAGGCGACGGCGCGCGCCGTTCACGAGGCGCTGGAACCGGTCAACGCGGGTGCTCCGGCCCAGAACGGTGTGTCAGATCAGAACGGTGTGTCAGAGCAGAACGGTGTCCCAAGTGTTCCAACCCAGACGGGAGCAGAGAGTGGCTGAGATCGCCGACGACGATCAACTCGTCGTGCTGTTCGTGGCAGGCATGTCGGGTGCGGGCCGATCGACCGTCGCCAACATCCTGGAGGATGACGGTTGGTACGTCGCCGACAACGTTCCCGCCCCGTTGCTCTCGACGCTGGTCGAGACCGTGCGCGAGTCCGACCCGCCGGTCACCCGGCTGGCGGTGGTGCTGCGGGCTTCCGATCCGTCGATCGGTGCGCAGTTGGAGTCCCTGCGCACCGAACTCGAACTCGCGGGGATCGCCACCAAGGTGTTGTTCCTCGATGCGACCGATCCTGTCCTGGTTCGCAGATTCGAGCAGGTTCGTCGTCGACATCCGTTGCAGGGCAAAGAGACTCTCGTTGAAGGTATCGCTCGCGAACGTGTCATCCTCGCCCCGATCAAGAACTCCGCCGACCTCGTCGTCGAGACGTCGTCGTTGACGGTGTCGAAGCTGCGTGAGCTCGTCGAGGAGGTTTATCCGCACGACGGCGAGCCACGACTGTCCGTCGCGGTGCAGTCGTTCGGGTTCAAGTACGGGTTGCCCATCGACTCCGACATGGTGGCCGACGTTCGATTCCTGCCCAACCCCTACTGGGTGTCGGAACTGCGCGAGAAGAACGGACGCGACGCACCGGTTCGCGACTACGTACTCGGGCACGACGAAGCGGGGCACTTCCTCGGCCTCTACACCGATCTCGTTGGGGTCGTCGGAAAGGGCTACCTGCGCGAGGGCAAGCGGTACATGACGATCAGCGTCGGCTGCACCGGCGGCAAGCATCGCAGTGTCGCGATCGCCGAAGAACTCGCGTCGCGGTTGAAAGCTGCGGGAGACGACGCCGGTTCGACGCGATACGACGTGCGTGTGATGCACCGCGATCTGGGGCGCGAATGAGCAGCCCGGACCGCATCGTCGCGCTCGGCGGAGGCCACGGCCTGTACGCGACGTTGACGGCGATGAGGTACCTCAGCCCGAACGTCACGGCGGTGGTGACGGTTGCCGACGACGGCGGTTCGTCCGGCAGGCTCCGAAGCGAACTCGACATCATCCCTCCCGGCGATCTACGGATGGCGATGGTCGCGCTGATGAGCGCACCCGCCGCGCTCGACGATCGAGGCGACAACCCCGAACCGGGCGCGATGGAACGCTCGCGTCACGAGCTGTGGGCACGCACGCTGCAGCATCGTTTCGGTGGATACGGCGCACTCGCAGGGCATCCCATCGGCAACCTGCTCCTCGCGGGCCTGTCCGAAGTTCTCGGCGACCCGGTCGCGGCCCTTGATGAATTGGGCAGACTTTTCGACGTCGACGGCCGGGTGCTTCCGATGTCGACCGGGCCGTTGGAGATCGAAGCGGATGTGTCCGGTCTCGAATCCGATCCACGGATCAGTCGGGTCATCCGGGGACAGGTCGCGGTCGCGACGACGCCGGGCAAGGTGCGTCGCGTGCGTCTGCTGCCGCCCGACCCGCCTGCCTGTGACGATGCTCTCGACGCCATCGCCGCTGCCGACCTCGTCGTACTGGGACCCGGCTCGTGGTTCTCGAGCGTCATCCCACACGTGCTCGTGCCCGCGCAGCGAAAGGCGTTGCGGCAGAGCGCAGCCCGCAAGATGCTGTTCGTCAATCTGGCGCCCGAACCAGGGGAGACGCCGGGCTTCTCGGTCGAGCGTCACCTCCATGTCCTGCACGCGCACGACGACACGTTGTCGATCGACGACGTCGTCGTCGACTCGGCATCTGTACCGTCGGGTGCCGAGCGTGATCACCTGGTGCGGGCGGCGAAGAATTTCGGCGCACAACTGCGCGTCGGGGATCTGGCCGTCCCCGGTCAGCATGTGCACGACCCCGTCAAGGTTGCGTCGCTGGTGAAGCAACTGTGCGAAGGTGAAGGCACCGACTAGGCTGGGTCCATTGTCTGAGGCGCGGACGTTGCGAGACTCGGGTGTCTGAAGTATCGCCCGAGCGAGGGGTGTGGGAACCAGGTGACAGGAGGCAAGGGACCGGTGGCAATGACCGCGGCCGTGAAGGACGAGTTGAGCCGGCTCACGGTGACACAGGTGAGTTGCCGCAAGGCCGAGGTGTCTGCGCTGTTGAGGTTCGCAGGGGGCCTGCACATCGTCGCGGGTCGCGTGGTGGTCGAGGCCGAAGTCGACATGGGCAATGTTGCGCGCCGCCTTAGGCGCGACATCCACGACCTCTACGGCTATGCCTCAGAAGTCCACGTGCTCCGTAGCGGGGGCATCCGCAAGAGCGCTCGCTACATCGTGCGGGTCACCAAGGACGGCGAGGGACTCGCGCGTCAGACCGGCCTTCTCGACCTGCGTGGCCGCCCGGTCCGCGGACTGCCCGCGCAGGTGGTCGGTGGCAGCGTCGCCGACGCCGAAGCCGCTTGGCGCGGAGCATTTCTCGCGCACGGATCACTCACCGAACCCGGTCGTTCGTCGGCCCTCGAGGTCAGTTGTCCCGGGCCGGAAGCGGCCCTCGCGCTCGTCGGCGCCGCGCGTCGGCTCGGTGTGTCGGCCAAGGCTCGCGAGGTGCGCGGTGCCGACCGCGTGGTGATCCGCGACGGCGAGGCCATCGGTGCGCTGCTCACCCGCATGGGCGCACATGACACGCGATTGGTGTGGGAGGAACGACGGATGCGACGCGAGGTGCGCGCGACCGCGAACCGCCTCGCGAACTTCGACGACGCCAACCTGCGACGGTCCGCGCGTGCCGCCGTCGCCGCGGCCGCTCGTGTCGAACGGGCATTGGAGATCCTCGGCGACGAAGTCCCCGATCACCTCATCGCGGCAGGGCAACTGCGTGTCACGCACAGGCAGGCGTCGCTGGAGGAGCTCGGTCAACTCGCCGATCCGCCGATGACCAAGGACGCCGTTGCGGGACGGATCCGACGCCTGTTGTCGATGGCCGACAAGAAGGCTCGCACCGAGGGGATTCCCGATACCGAGTCGGCGGTCACGTCGGATCTTCTCGACGACGCCTGACGCTAGCGACCCTAATGGGTGCCGGAGGTGTTCGAGACCACTAGGCTGGACGGTGACTGGGTTCGCGGAGGCGCTTTGGCTCCGCCCCATGACCCGGGCCGTGAGGCCCGAGACCGATGAAACCGCTTAAGGAGCACACAGTGACTGTTCGGGTAGGCGTCAACGGATTCGGCCGAATCGGCCGCAATTTCTTCCGTGCCGTTGAGGCACAAAAGAAGCTGGGCCAGACCGACATCGAGATCGTCGCGGTCAACGACCTGGCCGACAACAAGTCCCTCGCACACCTGCTGAAGTTCGACTCCGTCGGCGGCATCCTCGACGAGGACGTGTCGCTCGAGGGTGAGGACACCATCGTCGTCGGCAACCAGAAGATCAAGGCGCTCGAGGTCCGCGAGGGTCCGGCAGCGCTTCCGTGGGGCGATCTCGGCGTCGACGTCGTCGTCGAATCGACGGGCATCTTCACCAACGCGGAGAAGGCGAAGGGACACCTCGAAGCCGGCGCGAAGAAGGTCGTCATCTCGGCACCCGCGACCGGTGAGGACATCACCATCGTCATGGGCGTCAACGACGACAAGTACGACGGCAGCCAGAACATCATCTCCAACGCGTCGTGCACCACCAACTGCCTCGGCCCGTTCGCGAAGGTGATCAACGACGAGTTCGGCATCATCAAGGGCCTGATGACCACGGTCCACGCCTACACCGCAGACCAGAACCTGCAGGACGGTCCGCACAAGGACCTGCGTCGCGCACGCGCGGCGGCGATCAACATCGTGCCGACCTCGACCGGTGCCGCCAAGGCCATCGGACTCGTGCTCCCCGAGTTGAAGGGCAAGCTCGACGGCTTCGCGCTGCGTGTGCCGATCCCGACCGGCTCGATCACCGACCTCACCGTCGAACTCGAGAAGGGCGTGTCGGTCGACGAGATCAACGCCGCGATGAAGGCTGCCGCCGACGGACCGCTCAAGGGCATCCTGCGTTACTACGACGCACCGATCGTCTCCTCGGACATCGTGGGCGACCCGCACTCGTCGATCTTCGACGCGGGCCTGACCAAGGTCATCGAGGGCAACCTCGCCAAGGTCAGCTCCTGGTACGACAACGAGTGGGGCTACTCCAACCGCCTCGTCGACCTCTCCGATCTGGTGGGTAAGTCGCTGTAATGAGTGTGAAGACTCTGAAAGACCTTCTGGCCGAAGGCGTTTCAGGGCGCGCGGTGCTGGTCCGGTCGGATTTCAACGTTCCGCTCGACGGAACGAAGATCACCGATCCGGGCCGCATCATCGCGTCGCTGCCGACGCTCAACGCACTGATCGACGCGGGCGCCAAGGTTGTCATCGCCGCCCACCTCGGTCGTCCCAAGGGCGAACCGGACCCGAAGTACTCGTTGGCGCCGGTCGCAGAGCGCCTCGGTGAAGAACTCGGACGCAACGTCCAGCTCGCCGCCGACGTCGTCGGACCCGATGCGCTCGCGCGCGCCGAGGGATTGACCGACGGCGACGTGCTGCTGCTCGAGAATGTTCGATTCGATGCCCGCGAGACGTCGAAGGTCAATGCCGAGCGCGAGTCGATGGCCGCCCAGCTCGCCGAGCTCGTGGGCGACGACGGCGCGTTCGTCTCCGATGGTTTCGGTGTGGTCCACCGCAAGCAGGCGTCGGTGTACGACGTCGCCAAGCTGCTGCCGCACTACGCGGGTCAGCTCGTCGAGCGTGAGGTCGACGTGTTGACGACGCTGACGACCGATCCGGCGCGGCCCTATGCCGTCGTGCTCGGTGGCTCGAAGGTGTCGGACAAGCTCGGCGTGATCGAATCGCTGGCCCCCAAGGTCGACACCCTGGTCATCGGCGGCGGTATGGCGTTCACTTTCCTTGCCGCGCAAGGACATTCGGTCGGTAAGTCGCTGCTGCAGGAAGATCAGATCGACGTCTGCAAAGACCTGCTCGACCGGTTCGCCGACGTCATCCACCTTCCGGTCGACGTCGTCGTCGGCGACAAGTTCGCCGCCGATGCCGAGTCCGACACCGTCTCGGTCGAGGACATCCCCGACGAGTGGATGGGCCTCGACATCGGGCCTGAGTCGGTCAACCGCTTCGCCGCGGTGCTGACCGGGGCCAAGACCATCTTCTGGAACGGCCCGATGGGCGTGTTCGAGTTCCCGAAGTTCGCCGCGGGCACCAAGGGTGTGGCCGAGGCGATCATCACCGCGACCAACAACGGCGCGTTCAGCGTCGTCGGCGGTGGCGACTCGGCTGCTGCCGTGCGCACGCTCGGGCTGCCGGAAGAGGGCTTCTCGCACATCTCGACGGGTGGCGGCGCGTCGTTGGAGTTCCTCGAAGGCAAGGAGCTTCCGGGTCTGAAGGTGCTGGAGGACTGATGGCTGCTCGTAAACCGCTCATCGCGGGCAACTGGAAGATGAATCTCAACCATCTCGAGGCGATCGCCCTGGTGCAGAAGATCGCGTTCGCGCTGCCGGCGAAGTACTTCGAGAAGGTCGACGTGACGGTGATCCCACCGTTCACCGACATCCGCAGCGTGCAGACCGTCGTCGACGGCGACAAGTTGCTGCTCACCTACGGTGCGCAGGATCTGTCTGAGCACGATTCGGGTGCCTACACCGGCGAGATCAGCGGAGCGTTCCTCGCGAAGCTCGGCTGCACCTTCGTCATCGTCGGGCACTCCGAGCGTCGGACCCTGCACGGTGAGACCGACGAGGTGGTGTTGGCCAAGACCAAGGCGGCGCTGCGTCACGGGCTGACCCCCATCGTGTGCATCGGCGAGCACCTCGACGTCCGTGAGGCCGGAAACCAGGTCTCGCACAACGTCGAACAGCTCAAGGCGTCGTTGGCAGGTCTCTCGGCCGAGGAGATCGGCAAGGTCGTCGTCGCCTACGAACCGGTCTGGGCGATCGGCACCGGCCGTGTTGCCAGTGCGCAGGACGCCCAAGAGGTGTGTGGCGCGGTTCGCGGTGCGCTTGCGGAACTGGCCGACGAGGCCACCGCGGCGACGGTCCGTGTGCTCTACGGCGGCTCCGTCAACGCCAAGAATGTCGGCGACCTCGGGGCACAGCCCGACGTCGACGGCGCACTTGTCGGCGGTGCATCGCTGAAGGCCGACGATTTCGCAACGCTCTCGGCCATCGCGGCAGGTGGTCCACTGCCCTGAGGGGTGGTGCCCACACGCCGTGGGTCGCTCGCGGGGTCATAGCTCCCGACGCGTAGACTGTGGCAGGTTGGTTTCGTCATGCGCGCTCATGTGTGCAACGAGGCCAACCTGCCCTCTGCCGTACACGACGAAACAGGAATGCTCACCGGATGAAGCTCGCGCTCGAAATCGGTCTGATCGTGACCAGTGTTCTGCTGGTCGTCCTCGTGCTGCTGCATCGCGGCAAGGGCGGTGGCCTGTCCTCGCTGTTCGGCGGCGGCGTGCAGTCGAGTCTGTCGGGTTCGAGCGTTGTCGAGCGCAATCTCGACCGGTTGACGGTCTTCGTCGGCCTGGTGTGGTTCATCCTCATCATCGGCGTCGAACTCGACATCAAGTACTCCTGACCAAGATCACGTACTTCTGACACTTTCAGCACGGGGGCCGCGCACAGTGCGCGGCCCCCGTGCTGTGTCTGCCCAAGTTGTGCTGTCGGCCCCTTCTTGTGCTGTGTCTGGTCTGTCGTGTTCGGTTCGCGTCGAGATGCCCCGTTCGCTGAATACCTGAATACTTGAGGACATGACCTCAACCGATCCGTCCCACGGTGCCCCGGCCTGGCGTCCATCGACGTCCATCGATGATCTGATCTCCGTTGACGACGAGGGGCGAGCCCTCACCGAACCGTTGCGTGAGGACATCCGGTTGCTCGGCGGCCTACTCGGCGATGCGATCAGAGAGCACGCGGGTGACGAGGTCTTCGATCTGGTCGAAGCTGCGCGCGTCGCTGCTTTCCGAATCCGACGTGCGGAGATCGACCGCGACGAGCTCGCCGACATGTTCACCGATCTCGACATCGACACCGCGATGCCGGTCATCCGTGCATTCGGCAACTTCGCGCTGTTGGCGAATCTCGCCGAGGACATCCACCGCGAGCGTCGTCGTGCCATTCACGTGCGCGCGGGCGATCCTCCGCAGGACAGCAGCCTCGCCGCCACCTACGCGAAGCTCGCGGCCGCCGACCTGTCCGACGCCCAGGTGGGAGCGGCGCTCGCCGACGCGACGGTCGTCCCGGTGATCACCGCCCATCCGACCGAGACCCGACGCCGCACGGTCTTCGACGCGCAGAACCGCATCACCGAGCTCATGCGCTTTCGCGGACGCACCAACCTCACCTCCGACGAGGACGCCGAGGTCATCGAGGCGATCGAGCGCCAGATCCTGACACTGTGGCAGACGGCACTCATCCGTCTCGAACGTCTCACCATCCAGGACGAGATCCGGTCCGGCCTCCGCTACTACGACGCCTCGTTCTTCGACGTCGTACCGAAGATCAACACGTCGGTGCGGTCGACACTGCAGGCGGCGTACCCCGACGCCGGCCTGTCCGACGAGCCGATCCTGCGGATGGGTTCGTGGATCGGCGGCGACCGTGACGGCAACCCGTATGTGACCGGCGATGTGGTCGCGTTGGCGACGTCCCTCGCGGCGCGCACCGCGATCGGACACCACCTGTCCGAACTTCGGCTGCTCCGTCAGGAGCTGAGCATGTCGGCGCGGTTGATCGAAACCAGCGGGCGGCTCGTCCAACTCGCGGGTGTCGACGCAGACGACCCGGCGACCGACGAGCCATTCCGGTTGGCACTCAAGCACATTCGTGCGCGACTCGTCGCGACGGCTGAAGCGTTGTTCGGCCCGGACGTGCTGCAGAAGGAGGATCTCGACCTCATCGACGGCAAGCCGCCGTATGCCGATTCGGCCGAACTCCTCGCCGATCTCGACGTCGTCGACGAAGCGCTCCGCGAGAATCGTGATGAGGCCATCGCCGACGATCGGCTGCTGCGCCTGCGTGAGGGCGTCCGGACGTTCGGATTCAATCTGTCGGGTCTGGACATGCGGCAGAACTCCGACATGCACGAAGAGGTCATCGCCGAGCTGCTGGCGTGGGCGGGCGCCACACCCGACTACTTGTCGTTGTCCGAGGAGGATCGCGTTGCGGTGCTGTCGGCGGAGCTGCAGGCCCGCCGTCCGCTCACCAGGCCCGATTCGGACCTCTCGGAGCTCGCACGCAAGGAACTCGACATCGTTCGCGCTGCTGCCGCCGCCGTCGCGGCATTCGGCCCGCAGTCCGTACCGAACTACGTCATCTCCATGTGTACGTCGGTCAGCGACATGTTGGAGCCGATGATCCTCCTCAAAGAAGCAGGCCTCATCGACATCGACGACGACGGCAAGCTGGTCTCGACGGTGCGGATCGTCCCGCTGTTCGAGACGATCGAAGATCTCCAGCAGGGCGCCGAAACGCTGCTCGCTGCGCTCGATTTGCCGTTCTACCGCGATCTCGTCGATTCGCAGGCCGGGATGCAGGAGGTCATGCTCGGATACTCGGATTCGAACAAGGACGGCGGGTACATGGCCGCCAACTGGGCGCTCTATCGCGGTGAGCTCGACCTCGTCGAGGCGGCCAAGAAGGCGGGTATCCGCCTGCGTCTGTTCCACGGTCGCGGTGGCACGGTCGGTCGCGGTGGCGGCCCGAGCTACGACGCGATCCTGGCCCAACCGCCGGGGGCGGTGCAGGGTTCGCTGCGTATCACCGAGCAGGGCGAGATCATCGCGGCCAAGTACGCGGAACCCGTTGTCGCCGAACGCAATCTGGAAACGCTACTCGCGGCAACCATCGAGTCGTCGTTGCTCGACGTCGAGGGTCTCGGTGATGAATCGGAACAGGCGTACCAGAATATGGACGAGGTAGCGGCCCTTGCCCGTGCCGCGTACTCGAAGCTCGTGCACGAGACGTCCGGGTTCGTCGAGTACTTCACCACGTCGACACCGCTGTCGGAAATCGGCGCACTCAACATCGGCAGCAGGCCCGCGTCGCGCAAGCAGACCGAGAAGATCTCGGACCTGCGCGCCATTCCGTGGGTGCTGTCGTGGACGCAGTCCCGTGTGATGCTGCCGGGGTGGTACGGCACCGGCACGGCCTTCGAGCAGTGGGTCGGCGACGACCCGCAGCGACTCGAGACCCTCCATCGGTACTACGAGAAGTGGCCGTTCTTCCGCACGGTGATGTCGAACATGGCGCAGGTGCTCGCCAAGTCGGACATGGGTCTCGCGCACCGGTACGCCCAGCTCGTTCCGGATGAAGCGTTGCGCGACAAGGTATTCGGGATGATCGTCGACGAGCACGAGCGCACCCTCGCGATGTACGCGAAGATCACCGGCACCGATGATCTTCTCGCCGACAACGCCGCACTGAAGCGTTCGGTGTACAACCGATTCCCGTATCTCGAGCCGTTGAATCTGCTGCAGGTGGAACTGCTGCGGCGGTTCCGTGCAGGCGACGACAGCCCGCGGGTCCGACGTGGCATCCAGCTCACGATGAACGGTCTGGCGACGGCGCTGCGTAACAGCGGCTAGCGCGGCCGACGGCAGCCGCCGCCGACCGGGGAACTATACCGAGAGTTTTCCGGCGGCGGCGTCGTCGAGGAACCACACGGTCTCCGACGTTCCGTGCGCACCCGCACACGGCCAGTCGTCGCGCGACGCCCCCGAATGTGCGGCGGCCACAGCGTCGGCCTTGTCGGCGCCGGACACCAGGAACCACACCGCCGACGACCGATTCAGCGCGGGGAAGGTCAACGTGATCCGACGCGGCGGTGGCTTCGGCGAGTTCTCGACCGGAACAACTGTCCGCACGTTCTCTGCGGTCGCGTCGGTGTGGGGGAAGAGCGAGTTGATGTGACCTTCGCCGCCCATCCCGAGTAGGTGCAGATCGAACGCTGGGGAGATGCCGTTATCCGCGTTGGCCGCGAGGACGGCCGCGTAATCCTGTGCGGCAGCCTCGATGTCGTCGCCGAACGGTCCGTCCGACGCCGCCACCGGATGCACTCGGGCCGGGTCGACCGGCACATGCGCGAGAAGGGCCTCGGTGGCCTGTCCGACGTTGCGTTCGGGGTCGTCGTTCGGAACGAAACGTTCGTCACCCCAGTAGAAGTCGATCCGCGACCAGTCCAGCGGGCTCGTGTCGACCTCGCCTCCCGGTGCCAGAGCGCGCAGAATGCCGATCCCGTTGCTTCCTCCGGTCAGCACCACCGACGCGACGCCACGCTCCTTCTGCGCACGTGACACTATGTCGACGAATCGTGCTGCCGCCGTGGTGGTCAGCATGTCGCGGTCGTCGAACACGAGGGTTTCCGTCGTCATACCGGCGCTCCCTGTGCCTGTAGCTCCACCGCGCCGCGCAGGGCGAGTTCGTACATGTCATCGGTGTCGAGTCGGCGTAATTCCTCTGCCAGGCAGATCGGCAGGTCGCGGTGCATCATCGCCACACGGCCGTCGGGTTTGCCCGGGGCACTCAGTACGGCGTTGCCGTTCTGGTCGATCGACATGACCGTGGTGCCCTCGTCACGGTGAAGACGTACCTCGAAGCTGCCGATGTACCGCCGTGTCGGAACGCCGAGCGTCGAAAGAAGCCATCCCGCAAGCAGATCGACGCTCGGGGAGGTCGCGGGTCCGGTCACCTCCGCAGCAGTGATGGGGGTGTGCGGAGGCCGCTCGACAGCCGACGCGAGCAGGGCTCGCCACCCGGTGATCTGCGTCCACGCGAGGTCGGTGTCGCCGGGAGCGTACGTGGCCAACCTGCGTTCGAGGACCGTCTCCGGGTTCGCCGACTTCGTCGCGTCGAGAATCCGCCGACGCCCGATCTTGCCCATCGTGTCCTTGGCGGGATCCTCGGGCGCGGCACCGGGCCACCACGTCACGATGGGGGTATCGGGCAGCAGGAACGGCGTCACGACGCTGCGTGGATGATTCGCCAGCTCACCGTGAAGCGTCAGGAGCACGACCTCCGACGCACCCGCATCACCACCGACACGGATCTCCGCGTCGAGTCGTGACTGTTCGCCGCGCGGATCGCACGAGATCACGATCACCCGGCTCGGGTGTTCGCTACTGGCACCGATGGCCGCTTCAATGGCCGCCTCGGTCGGTTCGCCGTGTTCGGCGACGACCACCAGGGTCAGCACGCGTCCGAGGCTGATGGCGCCTCCGGACTCGCGGACCATGACGATCTTCTTGGCGACCTCGTTGGTCGTCGTGTCGGGCAGGGTGACGATCATCAGTGCCTCCTCGGCGCGGGCGGGGGATGCGGCAAAAACCGGACGATCGGGCTCGGCCGGGTCAGGGTCGACGCCACGTTCGTCCGGTGCGGGCCATCATTTCGTCGGCGGAGTCGGGTCCCCAGGTGCCCGACTCGTAGGTGTCGGGACGCCCGGACTGCGCCCAGTGGTCGAGGACGGGATCGAGGATCTTCCACGACAATTCGACCTCGTCGTTGACCGGGAACAGCGACGGCTCACCGAGCAGCACGTCGAGGATCAGCCGCTCGTAGGCCTCGGGAGATGCTTCGGTGAACGCCGTGCGGTAACTGAAGTCCATGTTGACGTCGCGGACCTCCATGCTCGACGCGGGCACCTTCGACCCGAACCGCAGTCTGATGCCCTCGTCCGGCTGCACTCTGATCACGAGTGCGTTCTGCGACAGCTCCTCGGTCATCGTCTTGTCGAACGGAAGGTGCGGTGCACGCTTGAAGACCAGTGCAATCTCGGTCACCCTGCGGCCCAAGCGTTTTCCCGTGCGCAGGTAGAAGGGCACGCCCGCCCAGCGTCGTGAATCCACCTCGAGCGCGATCGCCGCGTAGGTCTCGGTGATGGAGTCGGCGCTGAACCCTTCCTCCTCCAGGAGTCCCGGGACCTTCTGGCTGCCCTGCCAGCCCGGCCCGTACTGGCCGCGCGCAGTGTTCTCGTCGAGAGGCAGGATGTTGCTCGTCGCCGAGAGCACCTTGATCTTCTCGGCCTGTAATTGCTTGGGCTCGAACGAGATCGGCTCCTCCATCGCGACCAGTGCCATGAGTTGGAGCAAATGGTTCTGGATCACATCGCGCGCGGCACCGATGCCGTCGTAATAGCCGGCACGTCCGCCGAGGCCGATGTCCTCGGCCATGGTGATCTGGACGTGGTCGACGTAGTGCGAACTCCACAGCGGATCGAACAGTTGGTTCGCGAAGCGCAGCGCGAGAATGTTCTGCACCGTCTCCTTGCCGAGGTAGTGGTCGATGCGGAACACCGACGACTCCGGGAACACGGCATTGACGATGGCATTGAGTTCCTTGGCCGACTGCAGATCGTGCCCGAAGGGTTTCTCGATCACCACGCGACGCCAGTTGTCGCCTTCCTCGGCGGCCAGCCCACTGCGTTCGAGTTGCTCGCAGACCGTGGGGAACGCGTTGGGCGGAATCGAGAGATAGAAGGCGTGATTACCGTCCGTGCCGCGCTCCTTGTCGAGCCGCAGGAGCGTCTCGTGCAGGCGGTCGAATGCTGCATCGT
The DNA here is from genome assembly GCF_000248055.1 of Gordonia sputi NBRC 100414. GTDB lineage: Bacteria > Actinomycetota > Actinomycetes > Mycobacteriales > Mycobacteriaceae > Gordonia > Gordonia sputi. The sequence goes on from NZ_BAFC01000022.1 coordinate 90,355, forward strand.
CGTCGAAGGAACCCTGGACGAACCGAAATCCCTCCGACAAACGTTCCCAGACCTCCTCGCGGAAGCCTGTCCTTGCGTGCTCGCGAACGGCGTCGTGGACGACTTTCGCGAAATCCTCGTCGTCCCAATCCCGTCGGGCGAAACCGACGAGCGCGAACCACGGCGGCAACAACCCCCGATTGGCGAGGTCGTACACCGCCGGCATCAACTTCTTGCGTGCGAGATCTCCGGTGACGCCGAAGATGACGAGGCTGCACGGGCCTGCGATACGAGGGAGACGTTTGTCACGTGGGTCGCGCAGCGGGTTCTTCCATCCCGCGGTGTCTGCCACCTACGTCAGCTCTTCTTCGCAGCGGAGAGCTGCTCCTCGGTTGCGCCGAGGAGGTCGGTCCACGCGTCGACGAACTTGGTCACGCCCTCGTCCTCGAGCACCTTGAACACGTCCGAGAAGTCGACGCCGACAGCCGAAATGGCGTCGAAGACCTCACGCGACTCCTTGGCGCGACCCACGATCGACTTGGTGTCGACCCAGCCGTGGTCGGCAAACGCGTCCATCGTCTTTCTCGGCATGGTGTTGACCGTGTTGGGAGCGACGAGTTCGCTGACATAGAGCGTGTCGGCGTAGTCGGGGTTCTTGGTACCGGTCGATGCCCAGAGTGCGCGTTGCGGCAACGCGCCCTGCTCTCGCAGAGCGGGGAAGCGGGAGTCGATCTCGAACGCCTGCTGGTAGGCGTGGTAGGCCAGGCGAGCGTTCGCGAGTGCGGCAGAGCCCTTGAGCTGCACGGCCTGTGGCGTGCCGATCGCGTCGAGGCGCTTGTCGACCTCGGTGTCGACGCGGGAGACGAAGAACGACGCAACCGAGTGGATCTTCGAGATGTCGTGTCCCGCAGCGAGTGCGGCGTCGAGTCCGTTCAGGTAAGCGTCGATGACCTCCTGGTAGCGCTCGACCGAGAAGATCAGGGTGACGTTCACGCTGATGCCCTCCGCGAGGGTGCGGGAGATCGCGGGCAGGCCCTCCTTGGTCGCCGGGATCTTGATCAGCGCGTTGGGACGGTCGACGATCTTCCACAACTCCACGGCCTGCGCGGCGGTGTTGTCGGTGTCGTGTGCAAGACGCGGATCGACCTCGATCGACACCCGACCGTCGAGTCCGTTCGTGCTGTCGAAGACGGGCTTGAGGACGTCGCAGGCGTTACGGACGTCGTCGGTGGTCAGCGTCCGGACCGCACTGTCGACGTCGGTGTCGCGCGCGGCCAGTTCGTTGATCTGGTCGTCGTACGCGGTGCCCTTCGACAATGCGGCCTGGAAGATCGACGGGTTGGTCGTCACACCGACCACCGACTTGGTGTCGATCAGTTCCTGGAGCTGTCCCGAGCTGATCAGATCTCGGGACAGGTCGTCCAGCCACACCGAAACCCCGGCTGCGGACAATTCTGCGAGCTTCTCGTTCTGTGTCACGGTTCTCTCCTCCGGCAGTGCGTTCCTTGTGGGAGCGCCTCTAGTGGGTGTGCCTCGGTTGGGATTTCGATGTTCAGTTGTGGATCTCGTCCGGTGATCAGCCCGCCACTGCGCGTAGCGACGCCGCGACGACGGCTTCGGCGGTGATGCCGAACTTCTCGTAGAGGACCTTGTAGTCGGCCGATGCGCCGTAGTGCTCGAGCGACACGATCTGATCGCCGTTGCCCACCCAGCGGTACCACGGCATCGCGATACCAGCCTCGACCGATACCCGTGGCACTGCGGGAGGCAGCACCGAGTCGCGGTAACCCTGTGGCTGTTCGTCGAACCACTCCATGCTCGGCATGGACACCACGCGGGCCGCGATTCCCTTCTCGGCCAAAGTCTTCTGTGCCTCGAGTGCCAACTGCACCTCGGAGCCGGTGCCGATGATGACGACCTGCGGGTCGTCGTCGGAGTCGCTGAGCACGTAGGCGCCCGCGGCGACTCCCTCGACCGACGTTCCCTCGAGGACCGGGACGTTCTGTCGGGTGAGCACCAGGCCGACGGGATGGTTTCGACGCGTCAGGAGATGCGCCCATGCCGCTGCGGTCTCGTTGGCATCAGCGGGACGTACGACGTCGAGGTGGGGGATGGCACGCAGCGCGGCGAGATGTTCGACGGGCTGATGGGTCGGGCCGTCTTCGCCGAGTCCGATCGAATCGTGCGTCCACACGTAAATCGGATCGATCTCCATGAGTGACGCCAGCCGGACCGACGGACGCATGTAGTCGGCGAACTGGAGGAACGTACCGCCGTATGCCCGTGTCGGTCCGTGGAGCACGATCCCGGAGAGCACGGCGCCCATCGCATGCTCGCGAATGCCGAAGTGCAGTGTGCGGCCGTACGGATTGGCCGACCATTTCTTCGTGGAGATCGCGGTCGGGCCGAACGACGCCGCCCCGTCCATGGTGGTGTTGTTCGAGCCTGCGAGGTCGGCCGAACCGCCCCACAGCTCGGGCAGGATGCCGCCGAGTGCTGAGAGCACCTTGCCCGACGCCGCGCGGGTCGCGAGGTCTTTGTCGCCGGGAGCCCACGTCGGGATCACATCGCGCCAGCCCTCGGGCAGCTCATGTGCATACAGGCGGTCGAACAGCTTCTTGTTCTCGGGGTTGGCGCCTGCCCAGGCGTCGAACGCCTTGGTCCACGATTCCTTGGCCTCGATCCCGCGCTCGACGAGTTTGCGGGTGTGGCTGATGACCTCTTCGGAGACGTCGAAGTTCTTGTCCGGATCGAATCCGAGAGCTTCCTTGGTCTTGGCGACCTCGTCGGCGCCGAGAGCCGAGCCGTGGACGGCGCCCGTGTTCATCTTGTCGGGAGCGGGGTAGCCGATGATGGTGCGCACGCAGATCAGCGACGGCTTGTCGGTGACCTTCTTGGCCGCCTCGATTGCCGCCTCGATCGCGACGACGTCCTCGCCGCTCTCGACCGTCTGCACGTGCCAGCCGTATGCCTCGTAGCGCAGCGCGGTGTTCTCGCCGAGCGCGATGGTGGTGTCGTCCTCGATCGAGATCTGGTTCTGGTCGTAGAACACGATCAGGTTGCCCAGCTCCTGGGTGCCCGCGAGCGACGACGCCTCGGACGTCACGCCCTCTTCGATGTCGCCGTCGGAGGCGATGACGTAGATGAAGTGATCGAAGGGGCTGGCTCCTGGCGCGGCGTCGGGGTCGAAGAGGCCACGCTCGTAGCGCGACGCCATGCTCATGCCCACGGCTGACGCGAGTCCCTGACCCAGCGGACCCGTCGTGATCTCGATGCCCTTGGTGTGACGGAACTCGGGGTGTCCCGGCGTCAGCGAATCCCAGGTGCGGAGCGCTTCGAGGTCGCCGAGTTCGAGTCCGAATCCGCCGAGGTAGAGCTGGATGTACTGCGTGAGGCTCGAGTGTCCACACGACAGGACGAAGCGGTCACGACCGACCCAGGTGGTGTCGACCGGGTCGTGACGCATGACGCGCTGGTAGAGCGTGTAAGCCAGTGGAGCGAGACTCATCGCGGTGCCGGGGTGTCCGTTGCCGACCTTCTGGACGGCGTCGGCAGCAAGAATGCGAGCCGTGTTGACCGCGCGCGTGTCCACGTCGGACCAGTCCTCGGGGTAGGCCGCCTCGGTGCGTTCGCGGATCTCGTCGGTATCAGCCACGTGTGCCGTCTCCTGTACGTGTTGGGGTGCCTGCGTGATGCGTGTGGTGCTGGTGCGTCGGGCGAACGCCAACTCGCGGGCGTTACGTCCGAGTGCTGATGCAGGGCCTTTCGACCCACGATGACCAGAGTAATCGGCCGGTGCCGTCGGTGTGGGGGGTGGCCGGTAACGATCGTCATGTCAGCCGGTCTTCGCAGGTCGGCTACGGCGCGGAGCCTCAATTCTTTGATCGAACACCCCAGCGTCTACCATGCTGAGTAGTAGTCGGAAATGCCCGCGAGCCGAATCGTCGGCGGGGCAGGGGAGTTGACGTGAGGATCGGTGAGCGTGTGAGCGGAGATGGTTCCGCCACTTCTCGCGGCACGTCCGAGGTGGATTCTGACCGCCCCGTCAGCGAATCGAACACGACCGCCGACACGAGTTTCGTTGCTCGCGTACGCGGCACGGTGATGGCGTACATCGCGCTCACCAAGCCTCGTGTCATCGAATTGCTGCTGGTGGCGACCATCCCGGTCATGCTGCAGGCAGATCGTGGACACGTCGACCTCAGAATCATCGCGTTCACGCTGCTCGGTGGTTGGTTGGGTGCGGCGAGCGCCAATACGCTCAACATGGTCGTCGACGCCGACATCGACAAGAAGATGCGACGCACCGCCAAGCGTCCGCTCGCCCGTCACGCGGTGACGAGAACCAATGCGTTGATCTTCGGATTGCTGCTCTGGGTGGCGTCGTTCGCTGTCCTGTGGTGGTCGGCGAACCTTCTGAGTGCGCTTCTCGTATCCGCCACGATCATCTTCTACGTCGGGGTCTACACCCTGATCCTCAAGCGCCGCACCTGGCAGAACGTGGTGTGGGGCGGTGCAGCCGGATGCATGCCGACGCTGGTCGGCTGGGCGGCGGTCACGGGTTCGCTCAGTTGGCAGCCGATCGTGCTGTTCGGTGTGATCTTCTTCTGGACGCCGCCGCATACCTGGGCACTGGCGATGCGCTACCGCGAGGATTACAAGGCCGCAGGCGTGCCGATGCTGCCGGTGATCGCCACCGAGGAGCACGTCACCCGCCAGATCTTCATCTACACGTGGCTCACCGTGATCTGCTCGTTCCTGCTCATCGGAGCTGCGAGCTGGATCTACGCCGGCGTCGCGGTGTTGGCAGGCGTGTGGTTCCTCAACCGTGTGCACAAGCTCTACCGCGACACTCGACGCGGCGTCGAGGTGGCACCGTTGAAGGTGTTCCTGCAGTCGAACGAATACCTCGCGGCGCTGTTCTGCGGACTCGCCATCGACGCCGTCGTCAACCTGCCGACCATCGCCAGCTACTTCTGACGAGTGGCCGCAGGTTTCGTGACCGCCTCACGGAATGAGTGCGGTTGCTCCCGTGGTGATCCGGTTCTCCAGGTCGGTTTGGGCCTGCGCGGCGTCGGCAAGGCGATATTCCTGGCCGACTCGGGCATCGAGGCCGTCGAGAACGGCGTCGAAATATTCACCCGAACGCCACCGCAATTCGTCCGTGTTCGCGATGAAATGGCCGAGCGTCGGGCGCGTCACCGACAGTGAGCCCGCCGGGTTGAGCCGCTGGATATCGAACGGCGGGACAGGTCCGCTCGCCGCCCCGAACACGACGACGATCCCGCGCACCGCGGTCGAGGCCAGTGACTGTTCGAAGGTGTCGGCTCCGACGCCGTCGTACACCACCGGCACGCCCTTGCCGTCGGTGAGTTCACGGACCTGTCCGACGAGGTCGTCACCGTATCGCAGGACGTGGTCGGCGCCTGCCTGCGTCGACAACGCTGCCTTCTCGTCTGTCGACACCGTGGTGATCACCGTGATGCCGCGACGCTTGGCGAGCTGCGTCAGGATCAGGCCGACGCCGCCGGCGCCCGCGTGGAGCAGGATCGTGTCACCGGAAACCGGGTGTGCGCTGCCGTCGAGCAGATAGTGGGCGGTGAGGCCGCGCAGCATCGTCGAGCCTGCAACGACGTCGGGAACGCCGTCGGGGACCGGGATCGCGCGGGCGGCGCGCACCGCGACGAGTTCGGCGTACGAACCGGGCGCGTCGACCCACGCGATTCGTTGGCCCGGCTCGAGGTCGGTGACCTCGCTGCCGACCGCGATAATCTCTCCCGCACCCTCGGTGCCCGGGACGTAGGGCGGGGTCGACGGGTACATGCCGCGTCGTAGATAGGTATCGATGAAGTTGACCCCGATCGCGCTGGTCCGCGCGATCACCTCGTCGGGAGCGGGGATGGGGTCGTCGACCGTCCCGTAGTTGAGCACCTCGGGACCGCCATGATGTGTCACCTGAATTGCGCGCATGAGTCGTTTCTACACGGCGCCGAATTCTGGCCGTCGCCGGTACCGAACGCCGCGCTAGGGGTTTGATTCGCTGCTGGAGTTCCGCGTGCCGACGACCGGCGGGTCGACCGACCACGGGAAGTTGATCCACTTGTCCGTGGTGCGCCAGCAATAGTCGGGAGTCGTGATGGTGTGCGGCTTCTGGTAGATCACCGCATTGCGGACCTCGGCGACGCGACCCTGCTGCTCGCAGAAGTCGTCGACAAGTTTGAGCGTCTTTCCGGTGTCTGCGACGTCGTCGACGACCAGCACCCGCTGATCGTGCAGGCCGCTGCTCTCGAGCAGCGAGGGGAGCATCACGGGCTCGGACAGCGTCTCACCGATGCCGGTGTAGAACTCGACGTTGAGCGAGAGCATCAGCTTGCAGTCGAGGGCATATGCCATTGCTCCGGCGGGGATGAGACCGCCGCGGGCTATCCCGATGATGATGTCGGGGACGTAGCCGTCGTCGGCGACCATCTGAGCAAGCTCGCGGCAGGCGACGCCGTTGAGTTCCCAGGTGAGGATTTCGCGCTCCTGCGCGGGCGAGTTCATAGATGACAACTCTGCCAAGTCTGCGGCTGCCGCACACCTCGGATGGGCCACCGGCCGCCGGTCGGTATGCTCTACAGACCATGAGCGACGAGCAGAACACCGAAACCGCCGAGAGTGACAGCGTCGAGAGCTCGGCAGCGCCGGTTAAGGCGCCTGCCGCGGTCGTCGCGTCGATCAAGAAGTTCGTCGCCACCGAAGGTGGGGCCGCGAAAGCCGTCCTGCAGCCCATCGGCACCGCCGGGGTGCGCATCACGCTCGTCGGGGAGTCCAACGGATACCTCGGCGACCGGGTCGTCGACGACGTCGCGACCGCGCATGCCGTCGTCGACGCCGTGCCCGGCCTCGAAATCGGGGAGTGGGATCGGGAACTGACGTCGAAGGCGACCGTGTCGCCCGAGCACTATCGCAAGATGGCCGGCTGGGTTGCCCATTCCGAGCATTTCCCCAAGGCGCGCAACAGCGCGATCATCTGACGGTTAGGTGGGCGCCCGGTCAGTTGACGGGTGCGTCGCCGCGTTCGCGCTGGCCGACCTCGTCAGTGTGCTCCCTGCCCGAGGATTGATCACTGCCCGACCGCTGATCACTGCCGAACCACAGCACCAGCCAGGTGGCGCCGATCATCAGCAGCGCGCTACCGAGCATGTGCGCGATGACCAACGCCATCGGAAGGTTGGTGGCGTACTGGATGCCGCCGATCACGCCCTGCAGTGCAAGCAGCCCCACGTAGATGAGCGCGGCTCGGGTCTGCGGCATGTGGAGAACCCGTGCTGTGACGGCCACCGCCAGTGCCAGACCCACCAGCACGAACACGAAGTCGGCGTGCAGCTGTGTCATCGCGCCCGGGTCGAGTCCGTTGCGTGGCGCGTCTGCGTCACCCGCGTGAGGCCCCGATCCCGTGACGACGGTCCCGACGTAGATGGTCGCCCAGGTGAGGAGATAAATCAGCCACGACAGGGCGCTGCCGAGGCGGGCCGCCACGATGTTCGTCGTCTTGTCACGCTCGCGCGGCGAGGTCCGGAACACCAGAACGGTTGCCAACGACACCAACGCCATCGACAACACAAAGTGCAGCGAGACGACCCACGGATTCAGATCGGTGAGCACCGAGATGCCGCCGATGATTGCCTGGAACGGGATGCCGAGCGCGATGAGTGTTGCCAACCAGCGGTCGCCGCGCGTCGAGCCGCGTCGACGGAACACCGCGAGCCACGTCCCGATGGCCACAACGACGAGGACCCAGGTGAGCATCCGGTTGCCGAACTCGATGGCTCCGTGCATCCCCAGCGCCTGATGCGGAACGAAGGAACCGTCGGTGCACTGAGGCCATGTCGGGCAGCCGAGACCCGAACCGGTGAGGCGCACTGCGCCGCCGGTGACGACGATGCCGACATTGACGACCAACTGTGAGATGGCCCAGCCATATACGAAACGCGCCGTCGGGTCTGCGAATCCAGGGACGCGGCCGAACAGGCCACGACGTCGGGTCGTGGTGTCGCGCGATGCGGCATCGGGGGATTCGGGGGAGCGCTCGGTACGCGTATCTGACGTCGTCATTGGAATCGAAACCACCTCACCGCCAGCGCAGAGCCTATCGCGGCCCAGGCCAGCAAAACCACTACGCCGAAGACGTCGACACGCCCATCGGCAGCTTGTTGCAGCGCTTCGGTCAACGCACCAGACGGCACCACGCGAGCCACCCACCAGACCGAGTCGGGTACACGCGACGACATCACGACGAGACTGCCGATGCCCAGCATCGCGAACCACAGGAGATTGGCCAGCGCCAGGACGATCTCTGCCTTGAGTGTTCCGCCGAGCAGTAAACCGAGAGCGGAGAACGCAGCCGTGCCCAGCGCGATGATCAGCGCGCCGATCAGCAGACCGACGGGTTCGGGACGCCATCCGAATGCGACGCCGATAGCTCCGAGCAGGATCGCCTGTGCGATGACGACGATGACGACCGCCATCGCTTTGCCCGCGATGATGCCCCACCGCGGAATCGGCGTCGCCCCAAGCCTTTTCAGTGCGCCGTATCGTCGGTCGAACCCGACGGCGATGGCCTGTCCGGTGAATGCGGTCGACATGACCGCGACGGTCAGGATGGCGGGCACGAAGGTCGCCGCGCGTTCGGCGTTGGTCGTGCCGAGGTCGGTGTCGAGGGGTAGCAGACACAATCCGATCAGCAGGGTGATCGGGATGAACATCGTCAGCAGCAACTGCTCGCCATTGCGGAGCAGCAGGGTCAACTCGAGCCGCGTCTGCGCGGCGAGCATCGCGGGAAGCGACGCGGGTTGCGGGTGCGGGGCGAAGGTTCCCGGCGGGAACTGCGACGTCGACCGAGTGCGTGCGGCGGTCATCGACGCAACTCCCGTCCGGTGAGGTCGAGGAAGACGTCCTCGAGGCTGCGGGTCTCGACGCGCAGATCGGTGGCGAGAACGTTGATCTTGGCGCACCACGCGGTCACCGTCGCCAACACCTGTGGTGTCACGTCGCCGCTGACCAGGTAATTGCCCGGCAGCGGTTCGGTACAGCGATAGTCCTCGGGCAGCGCGAGCTCGAGCATCGTCAGGTCGAGCCCGCGCGGTGCGGTGAACCGCAGTTCGTTCTCGGCCCCGCGACTCGTCAGCTCCGCCGGGGTGCCGTTCGCCACGACCTTGCCGTGGTCGATGATCACGACCTGGTCGGCGAGTTCTTCTGCTTCGTCCATGAGGTGGGTGGTGAGCAACACCGAGACGCCGTCGCCGCGCAGACGGTCGATGATCTCCCAGACCACCAGGCGTGCCTGGGCGTCGAGTCCGGCGGTGGGTTCGTCGAGGAAGACCAGTTCGGGTCGGCCGACGATGGCGCACGCGAGCGAGAGCCGCTGCTGCTGACCACCGGAGAGGCGTCGGAACGGGGTACGCGCGGCCGATTCGAGACCGAGAGCGTCGAGCAGCCAATCGGGATCGATGGGGTCGGCCGAGTACGCGGCGCACAGCCGCAGCATTTCCTCGGCGCGAGCACCGGGATATGCGCCGCCACCCTGCAGCATGACGCCGATCCGGGTGCGGAGTCTGTCGTTGTCGCGCCAGGGGTCGAGGCCGAGCACTGACACGCTGCCCTCATCGGCGTGCAGGAACCCCTCACAGATCTCCACCGTCGTGGTCTTGCCCGCGCCATTGGGGCCGAGGAGCGCGAGGACGGTTCCGGACTCCAGGTCGAGGTCGAGCCCATCGACGGCGGCCCGGTCGTCGTAGCGCTTCACCAGTCCGCGTACGCACACCGCGGCGTCGGGTTTTGTCGTCGAGTCCGTCGAGACGGATCCGCGAGAGCGACGATCGGTCATCGGATCGTCTGCCGGCGATGGTGAAGGTGAAGCCGTGCTGCGCACACGCCAAGACTATGCGGTGAGGGGTGCTGGAGAGAAAACGGTGCTGCTCCCGACGCCCCTGTGCCCGACGTCGTCACGTGTCGGGGTTCGACGTCGAGCGGCTGCGTCTATGCCGGGTGAACGGCAGATCCTCGAAGAACAGCGCCGTCAGTATCGCGACCATGATCACACCGGCGAGCAGGCCCTGCGCGAGCACGACGCCGCTCGTGTTGGAACTCGTCGGCATGACAACGATCGCAATGATCGCCGACGCCGCGATGCTCAACACGCGGAACCACGGGCCGGTCGCCCACGCGGCGAGGGGGATGACGGCCCACAACAGGTACCAGGCCTGCACGAACGGGAAGAACAAGACGACGGTGGCCATCGCGATCCCGAGCCCGCCGAGCGGGTGGAGTCGTCCGGCGAGGGTCGCCAGCATCCAGCGGACGACGAAAATCGCGGCGATGAGCTGCCCGATGGGGCGCGCGACGTCGAGGATGGCCTGCGTCTGATCGCCGAGGCCGAGCCACACGCCGACCCTGCCGGTACTCACCGACATCAACGTCGGCATCGACATCCAGGACCGCACGATCTCGCCCGTCGACAGCGTCGTCGTCCACCCGAAACCGAGTCCTGTCCCGGCACAAATACCCACCACGACTATGGCGAGAATCACGAAGAGGAAGCCTGCCGACGCCGCGAGCGCACGCACCGAATCCCGCGACCGCGACCACCACGTACTCACCGGAGCATGACGAAGCGCGGGCAGCGTGGCGCCCCACCGTCTTGCGAGGGCGACGCCGACGAATCCGAGGGCGAGCATCGATGTGACCTTCACCATGGACGACGCAGCGATCACCGCCGTGCCCGCGATGAGCAACCAACCCGCCTGGCTTGGCCAGAATCCGGAGCCTCGCAGCCTCCCGCTGCTGTAGATCCCCGCGAAACACAGCTCCAGTCCGACGAGCATCAGGCCGAGCATGAGTGCCTCGTTGTGGATGCCTCCGACGAGGTGCAGGATCACGAGCGGATTCATCGCGCCGAGCCACAGAGCCGCAACGCCCGACACCCCGCAGCGCCGTGCGAGGCGGGGCAGCGCCCAGACGATCAAGCCAACCCCGAGCAGTGCCACGAGTCGATGCAGGAAGATCGCCGCGGGGATGTTGTCCCCGGTGATCTTGGTGATGCCCTCACCGATCCAGATGAAGAACGGACCATACGGCGCGGGGGTGTCTCGCCAGAGATTGGGCACGGATCGCGTGAGGACGTCGTCGACGCCGAGTCCGCGAACAGGACTCACCGAGTAGGGATCCATGCCGCGTTCGGCGATGGCGCTCTGTGCCAGATAGGAGTAAATGTCCTTGCTGAGCAGCGGTGGAGCGACGAGGATCGGGGCGATCCAGAGCAGCAGCGTGCTGTCGGCCTGGCGTCGGGTCATGCGCCGCTGCGGGCTTCGACCCTCCAGCACCTCGACGCTGAACCGGCCGACCGCGAAGCGTCCGATCATCAGCCACGCGACGACGAGCATCAGCGTTCCGCCGATCGACATCGTCAGTGCCGTGCTCCACATCCGGGACGGCAGCGACAGGAGGCGCATTCCCGCGACGGGATTCTGCAGCACGGGGATCTGGCCGGTACCCAGCGAACCGATCAGCAGCAGCACCGATCCGGTGGCTCCGAAGATCTTGATCCGGAAGAGTCGCCGATTCTCCTCCGCGTTGAGTGGGCCGACTTCCTGTTCGGTCTCGTGCAGTGTCGCGACCGACCGGCCGTAGTCGCCCGTCGTGTCCGAGTCCGTGTCGGCTTCTCGCGCAGACTTCAGCCCGAGGTACGTCGCAGCACGACGCAGGACACTGGTTTCTGACACGAGACGACTGTAATGGTTGCCTCGTCGTGTCCTTCCGACGCCGCACCCGAGTCACCGCTTAGGTCACCCTTGCTGGAAGCGGGGAAGTAATTACGTCACACTGGCGTTGTGAAAACCATGCGGAGTGATGCAGTGCTGTCTGCCGACAGCGCCCGTCCCGGTGTGGTCGCCGATCCAGGAGCCATGCACGCCGACGGGCAGACGCGTGCTGCCGTGGTGTCGCTGCTCGTCGAAGACGGGCCACTGACCGCGGGAGAGATCGCCGAGCGGTTGGGTATCAGTCCAGCAGGCGTGCGTCGTCATCTCGACGCGCTCGTCGATGCCGGTGATGCCGAACACGCCTCGCCCGGTTTCGGCCGGGGCGGTGAGCGCGGTCGGGGCAGGCCTGCGAAGTGGTTCCAATTGACGGCGACCGGTCGCGGAAAGCTTCAACACGCATACGACGACCTCGCCGGGGCAGCCATGCGCAAGCTCCGCGAGATCGCCGGTGAGGAAGCGATCGGCGAGTTCGCACGTGACCGGATCGAGGGCATCGTCGACGGGGTACGTCCCGTAGCGGAGTCCGGCTCGGTCGCCGACACCGTCGAAGAGATCGCCGACGCTCTCACCAGCGCCGGTTACGCCGCCAACACCAGATTGGTCGGCTCCGGCGTCCAGATTTGCCAACATCACTGCCCCGTGGCACATGTCGCGGCTGAGTTCCCCGAACTCTGTGAGGCAGAAACCGCGGCGTTCACCGAGCTTCTCGGTACGCACGTACAACGTCTCGCGACGATCGCCAACGGCGATTGCGCGTGTACAACGCATGTCCCCCTGATGATCGGCGACAACCAGCCCGGCAATGACGCCGTCGCCGACCCGAAGCAGACGAGTCGAAAGGCCCAGCGATGACAGTTACAGATGGACAGGCTCCATTGACCCAAGAGGAGACCATCGCCTCACTCGGCACGTACGGATACGGGTGGGCCGATTCCGACGTCGCAGGAGCGAGCGCGCAGCGTGGACTCTCAGACGCCGTGGTCGCCGACATCTCGTCGAAAAAGAGCGAACCGGACTGGATGCTCGAGAACCGCCTCAAGGCGCTGCGCATCTTCGACCGCAAGCCCATGCCGCACTGGGGTGCCGAGCTCGACGGCATCGACTTCGACAACATCAAGTACTTCGTGCGCTCGACCGAGAAGCAGGCCGCTTCCTGGGACGACCTGCCCGAAGACATCAAGAACACCTACGACAGGCTCGGCATCCCCGAAGCCGAGAAGCAGCGTCTCGTCGCAGGCGTCGCGGCGCAGTACGAGTCCGAGGTGGTCTATCACCAGATCCGTGAGGACCTCGAGCAGCAGGGCGTGATCTTCCTCGACACCGACACCGGTCTCAAGGAGCATCCCGAGCTCTTCCGCGAGTACTTCGGATCGGTCATCCCGGCGGGCGACAACAAGTTCTCCGCGCTGAACACCGCGGTCTGGTCGGGCGGTTCGTTCATCTACGTGCCCCCGGGCGTGCACGTCGACATCCCGCTGCAGGCCTACTTCCGGATCAACACCGAGAACATGGGCCAGTTCGAGCGCACGCTGATCATCGTCGACGAGGGTGCCTACGTGCACTACGTCGAGGGCTGCACCGCACCGATCTACAAGACCGACTCACTGCACTCCGCCGTCGTCGAGATCATCGTGAAGAAGGGTGGACGCTGCCGCTACACCACCATCCAGAACTGGTCGAACAACGTCTACAACCTGGTCACCAAGCGTGCCAAGGCCGAGGCGGGCGCCACGATGGAGTGGATCGACGGCAACATCGGCTCGAAGGTCACGATGAAGTACCCGGCAGTCTGGCTGACGGGCGAGTACGCCAAGGGCGAGGTGCTCTCCGTCGCATTCGCCGGTGAGGGTCAGCATCAGGACACCGGATCGAAGATGGTCCACCTCGCGCCGCACACCTCGAGCAACATCGTCTCCAAGTCGGTGGCACGCGGCGGCGGACGAGCGTCGTACCGCGGTCTGATCAAGGTCAACAACGGTGCGCACGGCAGCCGTTCGACGGTGAAGTGCGACGCACTGCTCGTCGACACCATCAGTCGTAGCGACACCTACCCGTACGTCGACATCCGCGAGGACGACGTCACGATGGGTCACGAGGCCACCGTCTCCAAGGTCAGCGACGATCAGCTCTTCTACCTGATGAGTCGCGGACTGACCGAGGACGAGGCGATGGCCATGGTCGTGCGCGGATTCGTCGAGCCCATCGCGAAGGAACTCCCGATGGAGTACGCGCTCGAACTCAACCGCCTCATCGAACTCCAGATGGAAGGAGCCGTCGGCTGATGGCTGATCCGACAATCCCGGTCTCGGTTCCGGGCAGCACAGTCGCGCCCGTCAACAAGGGTGAGTTGTTCACCTCATTCGACGTCGAGGCGTTCGAGGTTCCCAGCTCACGTGAAGAGGCGTGGCGATTCACCCCGTTCCGACGCTTGCGCGGTCTGCACGACGGCAGCGCGACGGCCGACGGACAGGCAACTGTCTCGGTCACCGGCGCAGGTGACGGCGTCACCGTCGAGACCGTCGGACGCGACGACAAGCGACTCGGTCAGGGTGGAGTGCCGTTCGATCGCATTGCGGCGCAGGCGTATTCGTCGTTCACCGAGGCTACGGTCATCACCGTCGCCCGCGAGGTCGAGGTCGGCGAGCCGATCGTGATCACACTCGAGGGCCCCGGCGTCGACAAGACGGCGTTCGGTCACGTGCAGATCCGCCTCGAGCCCTTCGCGCGTGCGGTCGTCGTCCTCGACCAGAAGGGCAGCGGAACCTACGCGGAGAACGTCGAATTCATCGTCGACGACCAGGCAGCGTTGACCGTCGTCAACGTCCACGACTGGGCCGACGACGCCGTGCATGTCGCAACGCACCACATCAAGGTGGGTCGCGATGCCGTGCTGCGTCACTTCGCGATCAGCCTCGGCGGCGACCTCGTCCGCCTCTCACCGCTGGTCCGCTACGCGGCGCCGGGCGGCGACGTCGAACTCTGGGGTCTGTACTTCGCCGATGCCGGACAGCATCTCGAACAGCGACTCCTCATCGACCACAACCAGCCGAACTGCCGCTCCAACGTGGTGTACAAGGGTGCGCTGCAAGGAGATCCGTCCGGCGACCGCAGTCGTGAGGCGCACACGGTCTGGATCGGCGACGTGCTGATCCGTCCGGAAGCCGAGGGCACCGACACGTTCGAGCTCAACCGCAACCTGCTGCTCACCGACAACGCGCGTGCCGACTCGGTGCCGAACCTCGAGATCGAGACCGGCGAGATCGTCGGCGCAGGCCACGCCAGCGCCACCGGCCGATTCGACGACGAGCAGCTGTTCTACCTGCAGGCCCGCGGCATCCCGGAAGACCAGGCCCGACGCCTCGTCATCCGTGGATTCTTCGGCGAGGTCATCGCCAAGATCACGGTGCCCGAACTGCGCGAACGTCTCTCCGCCGCCATCGAACACGAACTCGAGATCTCCGGCGCCTGATCGCGCGTGGACCGCTGATCGAGCTTCAACCCGCTGATCGAGACCGAACCCGCCGATCGAGACCGAACCCGCTGATCGAGACCGAACCCGCTGATCGAGACCGAACCCGCTGATCGAGCTTGTCGAGATCACCGAACCCGCCGATCGAGCCCCGAACCCGCTGATCGAGCTTGTCGAGATCACCCAGCCCCAGAAAGAAAGCCACATGAGCACACTCGAAATCCGTGACCTGCACGTCGACGTCGCGCAGTCCGACACCGACGCCGAGCCGATCCACATCCTCAAAGGCGTCGACCTGACGGTGAAGTCGGGGGAGACCCACGCACTGATGGGCCCCAACGGCTCCGGCAAGTCGACGCTCTCCTACGCGATCGCAGGCCACCCGAAGTACAAGGTCACCAGCGGCACCATCACCCTCGACGGCGAGGACGTGCTGGAGATGAGCGTCGACGAGCGCGCCCGCGCAGGTCTGTTCCTCGCGATGCAGTACCCCGTCGAGGTTCCCGGCGTCTCGATGTCGAACTTCCTGCGCACCGCGGCGACCGCCGTCCGTGGCGAGGCTCCCAAGCTGCGCCACTGGGTCAAGGAGACCAAGGAGGCGATGACCGCACTCGAGATCGATCCGTCGTTCGCCGAGCGCTCGGTCAACGAGGGCTTCTCCGGTGGCGAGAAGAAGCGTCACGAGATCCTGCAGCTAGACCTGCTCAAGCCGAAGTTCGCAATCCTCGACGAGACCGACTCCGGCCTCGACGTCGACGCTCTGCGCGTCGTCAGCGAGGGCGTGAACACGTACAAGGCCGAGGAAAACGGCGGCATCCTGCTGATCACGCACTACACGCGAATCCTGCGCTACATCAAGCCGGACTTCGTGCACGTGTTCGTCAACGGTCGGGTCGTCGAATCCGGTGGGCCCGAGCTGGCCGACGAGCTCGAAGAGAACGGTTACGTCCGCTTCACGACGGCTGCTGCGGCGGGCTGAGCCATGTCGACGGAGACCGTGGCCGACAAGGCTTCGACGCTCGACGTCGACGCCATCCGTGCCGATTTCCCGATTCTGTCCCGCACGGTGCGCGACGGAAAGCCGTTGGTCTACCTCGATTCCGGTGCGACCTCGCAGCGTCCGGTCCAGGTGCTCGATGCCGAGCGTGAGTTCCTGACGACCCACAACGCCGCGGTGCATCGTGGCGCGCATCAGCTCGCAGAGGAGGCCACCGACGACTACGAGGGCGCCCGCGAGAAGATCGCCGCCTTCGTGGGTGTCACCGCACCCGAGACGGTGTTCACCAAGAACGCGACCGAGTCGCTGAACCTGGTCACCTACACGCTCGGCGACGACCGCAGCGCACCGCTGTTCGGTGGTCGACAACTCGGCGAGGGCGACACAGTCGTCATCACCGAACTCGAGCATCACGCGAATCTCGTTCCGTGGCAGGAGCTATGCCGACGTACCGGCGCGACCCTGCGCTGGTACGGCGTGACCGACGACGGCCGCATCGACCTCGATTCACTCGAGCTCGACGACACCGTGAAGGTCGTCGCGTTCACGCACCAGTCCAACGTGACCGGTGCCGTGGCCGACGTCGACGAGTTGGTTCGCCGAGCTCGTGCTGTCGGTGCGCTCGTCGTGCTCGACGCCTGCCAGTCGGTTCCGCACATGCCAGTCGATTTCCGTGCGCTCGACGTCGATTTCGCGGCGTTCTCCGGGCACAAGATGCTCGGACCGTCGGGTGTCGGTGTGCTGTACGGCAAGGCAGAGCTTCTTGCTGCGCTGCCTCCGTTCATCACCGGCGGATCGATGATCGAGACCGTCACGATGGAGGCAACCACCTACGCCGATCCGCCTCAGCGGTTCGAAGCAGGCGTGCCGATGACCTCGCAGGTCGTCGGATTGGGTGCGGCCGTCGACTATCTGTCGGCAATCGGGATGGATGCTGTTGCCGCGCATGAGCATTCGCTCGTCGAGCACGCACTGCATTCGCTCGGAGAGATCGAGGGACTGCGCATCGTCGGACCCACGACGACCGAAAACCGCGGTGGTGCAGTCTCGTTCGTCGTCGACGGCATTCACGCACACGACCTCGGGCAGATCCTCGACGACGAGGGTGTCGCGATCCGCGTCGGACATCATTGCGCATGGCCGCTGCACCGACGTTTCGATGTTGCGGCGACGGCCCGTGCGTCGTTCGCGGTCTACAACACGCATGACGAGGTCGACGCTCTCGCCGCGGCAATCGTCAAGGCGCAGAAGTTCTTCGGAGTCGCCTGACATGCGTATGGAGCAGATGTATCAGGACGTGATCCTCGATCACTACAAGCACCCGCACGGGCGCGGGCTGCGCGAGCCGTTCGGCGCCGAGGTCCATCACGTCAACCCGACGTGTGGTGACGAGGTGACCCTGCGCGTCGCGCTCTCCGACGACGGCAATACCGTCACCGACATCTCCTACGACGGGCAGGGTTGCTCGATCTCGCAGGCGTCGACATCGGTGCTGTTCGACCAGCTCGAGGGCGCCAGCGTCGACGACGCCTTGGCGACGGTCGCATCGTTCAACGCGATGATGACCTCCCGCGGCTCCGACGAGGGCGACGAAGACGTCATCGGCGACGGCATCGCGTTTGCCGGAGTGAGCAAGTATCCGGCACGCGTCAAATGTGCACTGCTGGGCTGGATGGCGTTCAAGGACGCCCTGGCGCAGTCGGTGGAAGAACGTGAATCAGAACAGGTGGAAGCCCCATGACCGAACAGCCTTTGGCAGAGACTCCGGCAGTCGAGACGCCCCCGGTCGAGACCCCCGCAGCTCAGACACCCGTAGCTCAGTCACCCGTGAGTGCACCGAGCACCTCGCTGCCCCAACTCGAGGACGTCGAGGAGGCGATGCGCGACGTCGTCGACCCGGAGCTCGGTATCAACGTCGTCGATCTCGGACTCGTCTACGGCATCGAGATCACCGACGACGCCGTCGCCAAGATCGACATGACACTGACGTCGGCGGCGTGTCCGCTGACCGACGTCATCGAGGACCAGTCACGCGCAGCGCTCATCGGCAGCGGCTTGTGCACCGAGTTGGAGATCAACTGGGTGTGGCTGCCGCCGTGGGGCCCCGACAAGATCACCGACGACGGCCGCGAGCAGCTGCGCGCGTTGGGATTCACTGTCTGAGCCGTCGGAGACACGGAGACGCGGGGACACGGTGACTGGACATATGGACGAACCCGAAGGACGGTTTCGTCGTGTCCGCCGCTGGAAGCCGCCCACGTACGAAACGCGCGTGGAGAAGATGATCCGCGAGGCCACCGAGCGCGGCGAGTTCGACAACCTGCCGGGCATGGGCAAGCCGCTCGACCTCTCCGATACCGACGACCCCGACTGGTGGGTCAAGCGCAAGATCCGCGACGAAGGACTCGATTCGACGGCCCTGCTGCCCGCTTCGCTGCAACTCCGCAAGGAGGCGCAAGGCTTTCCCGATTCCCTGGCCGACATCGCCGACGAATCAGCAGTGCGCGAGATCCTGGCCGACTTCAATCGCCGTGTGCGCGAAGCACATCTGACCACGCGGGCGGGGCTGCCGTCGGTCGTCACTGCCCACGTCGTCGACGTTGACGAGATCGTCGAGCAGTGGCGGTCGCTCAGGCGGGGGAGTCGGTGATTCGGTGCCCGGCGACCGGCTGCACGATGATGGAGCGGTCGAACATGGCCGACTCGAATCCGTCTGCCGGATCCGTGTAGATCTGAATCGTCATGCCATCCGGTGTGGAGAGGCGAACGACCTGCCCGATGTAGCCGGTGATCGGTGGGCTGTGCGGCACTCCGAGTCGGTCGAGGTGTTCGATCCATTGCTGCAGCGCGGCATTGTCGACCACGCCGAAGGTGACCGGATCGAAGCCCGCGATTCCCTGCGCCGCAGCGGGATCAAGTCGCAGTTCGATTAGTTCCGCGATACCGGGAATCGAGATCACGACGGCGTAGCGATGACCGGTCCTATCGTAATGGTCGAATCTCGTGATGTGGGTGGCGTCGAAAACCCTTGTGTACCAGTCGATACTCAGCTCGAGGTTGGTGACCGGGAACTTGAGGTGGTGCAGTCCGGTGAGTGTCGTCGCCATGATCACGCCACGAGCTCTGCCATGTGCAACGCCATCTGCTTTCGGGCGGGTGGCAGATGCCCGATCGCATTCATGGCGAGGTCTCGGATCTTCATCGCCACCGGATTCTCGGCAACCGATGCGGTCGTCATCAGGTTGGTCAGCAGCACGGTCGACGCAGCGATCGGACGCCTCCGGTGTTCGTACGTGTCGAGATGCACTGTGGGAGTGGGCGAGAGCGCTGCCGCGAGCACCAGGCCGAGTTCGTAGGCATCCTGGATGCCGAGGTTCATGCCCTGTCCGCCGGCAGGGCTGTGCACATGTGCGGCGTCACCCGCGAGGAAGATGTGGCCCTTCCGGAAGTGCTCGGCGATGCGGTGATGAACGTGGAATTGGGATCCCCAAGCGATGCGCGAGACTCTCGCTCCCCGTGGACCGCGAGTGTCGAGCACGTTCTGCACGAGGGCAACGTCGACGTCGTCGACCTCCTCCGGCCACGTGAACAGCACCCTACGGCGGCCCTCGGGCAAAGGACCACTCACGACGATTCCGTTGGGGGAGAAGAAGTTCTGCACCTCGTCGAAGCGCAGCGGCCACTCGTCGAACTCGGCGTCGGCGAGTACGAAAGACTGTGGATAGTCGCCTCCGACGAACTCGATGCCAGCCGATTCGCGGACCACCGAATGCGTGCCGTCGGCTCCGACGACGAACCGGGCTCGTACGGTCTCGAGGCCGTCAGGTCCATCGACATGGACGTCGATGCCGGACGCTGTCTCGTCGAGTCCGGTGACCCTGTATCCGCGGGTGATGTGACCACCGAGTCGGTGCAGGTTCTCGGTGAGTACTTCTTCGGTCCGCCACTGCTGGATCGTGGTCACGTGCGGATACCGCGTGTCGAGATCGGCGAATCGCAGTCCGTTGAGCAGCTTCTCGCGGTTGCGGAACGTGAAGTAGGGGACCACGACGCCCTCGTCCACGAGAGTGTCGGCGACGCCGAGCTCCTGCAGGATCTCCATTGTCCGTGCCTGAATGGCCGCGGCCCGGGAGGCGTTGTGCCCTTCGGGTTGTTCGTCGAGGGTGAGTACGTCGCGTCCCGCGCGTGTCAGGACTGTCGAGGCGACAAGTCCGGTCGGGCCTCCGCCCACGATCAGCACGTCGATGTTCTCGGGCAACATGACCTTCTCCTTGATGGTGTGAGGATCTGTGCGAGAGCTGGTCAACACCTGTTGGCCAACACGTGTTGATCATAACTCGCTAGACTGGGGATCATGCAACCCCCGACGGCGACCAACAGGGAGCGGCCGACCAAGAAGGAGCGAGCGCAGCGCTCCCGTGCCGCGATTCTCGCCTCGGCACAAGAACACTTCGCGCGCAGCGGATTTGCCGGTGCCACCGTGCGGGCCATCGCGCAGGATGCAGACATAGACCCGTCCATGGTGATTCGTTATTTCGGCGACAAGCGGGGCCTGTTCACCGCCGCGACCACCGTCGACGTCGAGGTCCCGGACCTATCGGTGTTGCCCGAAGAGCAACGCGGTCGAGCAGTTGTCGAACACTTCCTGCGCATCTGGGACGACGGTGCTTCGAGCGATCTGCTCAGCGTGTTGCTCCGCAGTGCAATGACGGACCCGGTGGCGCGGGATCGGGTGGTGGAGATCGTCGAGGCGCATATGCTGCCCATGGTTACTGCCGTGGTTTCCGATGAGGACGAGGCGCCGACACGCACGGGTTTGATTGCCGGTCAGGTCCTCGGTTTGGCGTTGAGCCGCAAGGTTCTCGAGCTTCCACTGACCACAGACATTCCCGCGCAGGTCCTGGTGAACAGCGTCGGAGCGACGATTCAGCAGTACCTGACGGCACCGCTCGACTGACAGCTCAGACGTCGGACCAGCTGTGGCCGGTCGCCGCACCGCGCGCGATGGCCATCCCGGTTCGCATACCGACGCCCTTCACCACGCGGCCCATCGCCTCGAGTGTGCCCGGGAGGTTGTCACGCTCGCTGAGGTAACTGCGTTGGGCGTCGATCGGCATGGTGAAGAAGGCGTCGAAGAAGTCGAGGGTCTGCTCGGCCGAGAGATCCAGCAGCGCCGACAGACCGCGGATTCGGAGTTCGTGCACCGAACGTGCCGACGTCGGCCACAGGGCCGCTGCGGGGTCGGCGCCGTCCGCAATCGCGGTCGCGACGTCGTCGGCACAGGCCAGCGAGGTGGCGACGCTGTAGCCCGTCGTCGGATTCTTCATCCCGCCCGCCGCGCCGAACCGGAAAACCGAGTCTCTCCACGGCGTCGTCGACGCGCCGACGAGCGGGAAGTTCACCACCTCGGTGCGGAGCGCGGTCGGCTCATGGTCGCCCAACCGCACCCGGAGACGATGTTCGAGCTCTGGGATCGACAGCGCGGGATGCCCTGCGAGACAGGTCTCTTCGAGCAGCACAGTCCCATCAGCGAGCGGCACGGCGTAGAGAAACGACGGAAGTGGTGAGCCTGCGGCACCGAGTCGGCGGGGACTCGCCCACTCCATCAGTAGCGTGTCGGCGCCGTCGAGTACCGCCGCCGCGTCCTTCGCGTCGACGACGATTCCGAACGCGGTTTGGTACGGGGCGTCATGCGGCAGCGCACCGCGACAGTCGATGATCTGATCGGCCTGCACGACCGAGCCGTCAGCGCACACCACCCGATCAGCGGACACCGACGTCGCTGCCGATGTCACGAGAGATATCCCGCCGAGGTCCAATTCGGTTGCGAGAGCGACATTGTCGAGAACTGTGTATCCGCGCGCGATGTGGTGACGGGTCCGCGCAGACACCTGCACGGCGTCGGTCTGCGCTGCTATGGCGTTGTCGCTCAACCAGTTCGGCAGTTCGTCGGTCCATGCCGCATAGGTGGCGTGCCACGCCCTGTCCGGGTGGGGATCGACGAGAGTGGTATCCACCCCGTGGTGGCGCAGGCGATGGGCCAGGCCTCTGCCCGCCGGACCGCCACCCACGACCACCGCCGAACGGGACACGGTCACATCGATCCGGTGGCCAACAGTCCGCCGTCGACCTGCAAGGTCTGACCGGTGATCCACGACGCGTTGTCGCTGACGAGGAAGGCGGCAGCCTGCGCGATGTCTTCCGGGTTACCGAGTCGCCGCAGCGGATAGCCGGCAATCGCGCGCTCTTCGTTGTCGCCCGCGATGAGTGCGTCGGCGAACTTCGTCTTGACGATGGCAGGCGCGATCGCGTTGACGCGGATCTGCTTGGGTCCGAGTTCCCACGCGAGCTCCGCGGTCAGGCGGATCAACGCGGCTTTCGACGCGCCGTAGGCGGCGATGACCCCGGTGGAGCGGATTCCGGCGACCGAGGCGATGTTGAGCACAGCTCCTCCTGATTCGGCCATGCCCGCCCGATAGGCCTCCTGCACGAACCCGAGGGCGGCGACCACGTTCGTGTCGAAGATCTTGCGTACCGCGTCGAGATCGGCGTCGACGAGCGGCCCATACGTCGGGTTGATTCCCGTGTTGTTGACCAGTATGTCGATTCCGCCCCCGAGCCGCACCGCGGTCGCAACGGCGTCGGCCCGATGAGCGGCGTCGCCGGTGTTGCCGGGACAGATGTCGACCTTCGCCCCGTCAACCGCAGTCCGGATCGACTCGGCTGCCTGCTGCAGCGGTTCGGGTTTACGGCCGGTGATGACCACCGTGGCGCCTCGACGGGCGAGTTCGGTGGCGATGGCCAATCCAATGCCGCGGCTCGCGCCGGTGACGAGTGCGGATCGCCCGGTGAGATCGGGTGTCGGCAACATTCCGGTGGGTTCAGCTGTGCGTTCGGTCACCCTGCCACCGTATCGAGCGACGTGAGGAAGTCGCGGCCGCCCGGGGAGGAAAAACCACGGGCCGGCGCACAGTAGACTGGACCGTCGTGATCACCGCGACCGACCTGGAAGTTCGAGCGGGCGCTCGGACCCTGCTGTCGGCGCCCGGCTCAGCTCTGCGTATTCAACCCGGCGACCGGATCGGCCTCGTCGGCCGCAATGGTGCAGGTAAGACGACCTCGCTGCGCATTCTCGCGGGCGAGACCGAACCCTACGCCGGGACGGTGACCAGGACCGGCGATCTCGGCTATCTGCCGCAGGACCCCAAAGAAGGCGACCTCGACGTCGTCGCCCGCGATCGAGTGCTGTCGGCGCGTGGCCTCGACGACATCATGCATCAGATGGAGAAGCAGCAGGCGTTGATGGCCGAGGCCGCCGACGACAAGGTGCGCGACAAGGCTGTCGCACGCTACGGGCGTCTGGAAGAGCGCTTCTCCGACCTCGGCGGCTACGTCGCCGAGTCCGAGGCCGCGCGCATCTGTAACAGCCTCGGATTGCCCGATCGCGTACTCGGCCAGCCGCTGCGCACGCTCTCGGGCGGACAGCGCCGTCGCATCGAGCTCGCCCGCATCCTGTTCGCAGCCTCCGACGGTTCGGGCAAATCTGCGACGACGCTGCTCCTCGACGAGCCGACCAACCACCTCGACGCCGACTCGATCACCTGGCTGCGCAGCTTCCTGCAGAACCACGAGGGTGGACTCGTGGTGATCAGCCACGACGTCGACCTGCTGGCCGACGTGGTCAACAAGGTGTGGTTCCTCGACGCCGTCCGCGGCGAGGCCGACGTCTACAACATGGGCTGGAAGCGCTACCTCGACGCACGCGCAACCGACGAGCAGCGTCGTAAGCGTGAGCGCGCCAATGCGGAGAAGAAGGCGTCCGCGCTGCGCGCACAGGCTGCAAAGCTCGGCGCCAAGGCCACGAAAGCCACTGCGGCACAACAGATGCTCAAGCGTGCCGATCGGATGATCGATTCCCTCGACGAGGAGCAGGTGGCCGACCGCACCGCCCGGATTCGCTTCCCGGAGCCTGCGGCGTGTGGCAAGACTCCGCTGATGGCGTCGGGACTGAGCAAGTCCTACGGCTCGCTCGAGATCTTCACCGGCGTCGACCTCGCGATCGACAAGGGCAGTCGTGTGGTCGTGCTCGGACTCAACGGTGCGGGTAAGACCACCCTGCTCAAGGTGCTCGCCGGTGTCGAGGCGTCGGATACGGGTTCGCTGGAGCCCGGCTACGGACTCAAGATCGGCTACTTCGCGCAGGAGCACGACACCCTCGACGACATGGCGACGGTGTGGGAGAACATTCGGCACGCCGCGCCCGACGCAGGCGAACAGGATCTTCGTAGCCTGCTCGGTGCCTTCATGTTCACCGGACCTCAGCTCGACCAACCCGCAGGCACGCTGTCCGGTGGCGAGAAGACGCGACTGTCGCTGGCAGGACTCGTGTCGTCGGCGGCCAACGTGCTGCTGCTCGACGAGCCGACCAACAACCTCGACCCGATCTCGCGCGAGCAGGTGCTCGACGCCCTGCGCAGCTACACCGGCGCCGTGGTCCTCGTTACTCACGACCCCGGTGCCGCGGCGGCGCTCGATCCGCAACGCGTGATTCTGCTGCCCGACGGCACCGAAGACCACTGGAGCGACGAGTACCAGGAGCTCATCGAGCTCGCGTGACGCGCAGATCACTTCCTCTTGCTCGTCGTGATTGCGCTCCCATCTCTGCTGTGAGGTGAATCGCTGCCCAAGCGGCGTGGACGCACTGCCAATCTTCATTAGCCGTGCGAGGTTTGTCTGAGCGTCACGAATCATTCATGTGAGCGCCCGGCATCCACCTCACCTAGGAGTACTGCGTCCGTGCGGCAACCTTTGCGATCGCTCATCCTTTTCCTCGCTGCACGGTTCGGGGAGGTCCGGTGACGGCGGCGCATCGTCGCCGTTCGTGGCTCGTCGCGGCGATCGCCGCGCTGACTGTGTCCGCAGGGTTCGTGGTGCCGACCGGAGCCGCCCAGGCGGCCCCAATGCAGTCCGAGAATGTCGCCTGGGCGCCGGGGGCGCATTGGTCGCAGGCCTACATCCCCGAGAAGGACGGCACCGTCCTTCACGCCGACATCTTGCGGCCCGCGCACCTGTCCGCAAGCGCGAAGACGCCCGTAATCCTCAGTGTCAGTCCGTATTTCAATCATTCGGGCTCCGGTGGCGTCGCCGGTGCGCTTGACGGATTCACCTATAAGCCCCTTCCGCCCGCACAGCCGAACGACAGATTCTCCGATCTGGTCACCCAGGGTGACCTCATGCGCAAGGGGTATACCTACGTGATGGTCGACCTCCGAGGATTCGGAGGGAGTACGGGATGCCTGGATTATGACGGGCCGGGTGAGCAGGCCGACGTGCGCGCAGCGGTGGAGTGGGCAGCGAGTCAGCCGTGGTCGACCGGCGCTGTGGGCATGTACGGCAAGTCCTACGATGGCAACACCGGGATTATGGGAACGGCACTGGCCCCGAAGGGGCTGCGTGCGGTGGTCGCGCAAGAGCCGATGTACGACGGCTATCGCTACCTGTATCAAAACGGTGTGCGCTACCTGAACTCGCTCTACATGGGGATCTGGTACGACCAGATTGCCTCGGCGTCGGGGGTGCCGTTCGGCGACGACGCGCGCTACATGAAGTCCTCGCTGTATGAGCTCCAGCATCCGGAGTGCTTGTCGCGCAACGCATCAGCGCAGATGGCCGATTCGGATCACAACTCGTCGTACTGGCGGGAGCGGGGCTTCGCCGAGGCCGCCCACGACTCGCCGGTGCCGCTGTTTCTCACCCAGGGCCTGATCGAGAACAACACGTGGCCCGACGGGTTGTACGAGACGATCGCCGGGCGCAAGGCTCCGACGAGGGCGTGGCTGGGCATGTGGGACCACGTGCGCGGCAACGAGACCGCCGCCGACGGGCGACTGGCGATGGGGCGACCCGGATGGTTCGCCGAGGTGATGCGCTGGTACGACAGGTATCTCAAGGGCACTGACGTCGCAAGCGATCCGTCCATCGTCGTGGAGGACAACACCGGGTCGTGGCGTGCGCAGCCGTCGTGGCCGATGCAGACGTCCACGCAGACGGTCGCACTTCCGACCGGAAGCTATCGTGACGGCGTCACAGCAGTCGGCTCATACGGAACCCAGGCTTCAGCGATCTCGGCGCCGTCGGGACTCGATCGCAACCGGGGACTGTGGCGGGTCAGCGCGCCGGTCAGCAGGGCCGTCCGCATCTCGGGTGCGCCGCAGGTGTCGGTGCGCACAACGACTGCTCAGGCGGGCGCGCATCTGGTTGTCGACCTCTACGATCTCCCCCCATCCGGGCAGGCAACTCGGATCACCCGTGCCGCATCGGTTCTCGAACGCGGCGCCGCGACGACGACATTCCGGTTGCTCCCCAACGACTGGGTGTTGGCGCCCGGGCACCGACTCGGCATCCGCATCGTGAACACCAACTCCGAGCTCTATCTGCCGTCGGGCAGCAGTGCGACGGTCACGGTGACCGGTGGAACGTTGTCTCTGCCCATCGATGCCCACAGGTGGCCACCAACCGCGGGTGGCCGATCGGTGTTCCTCGACGACTACCTGGCCGGGGCGGGCCGCTACACGCTGCCCGCTGGCACACCGACGGATCAGTGGGTGATCAAGTAGGCGAGGCCTCGGCAGCATCAGGGCCGCTCCGTCGGTCCAGCCACGATGCCCGACAACTGCACGCGCTTGCCGACGTCCCGCGTGCTGACGTGACCGACGGGAGTGGCCAGGATCTCGTGGTGATCGGTGGCGTCGGACTCGACGTGAATCGTCCCCGCCGCTCCGTTCTCAACGTATCCGCTCGGGGCCGCCACCTCACGGGCGCGGTAGCAGCCTGTCGGGAGGGTACGAATCAGCAGGCCCCGTGCATCGGTCGCTCCCGACCCGCGTGGGTGCCCGGCACACGTCGTGATCGCGAATCGCGCGCCCGGCAGCGGGTGGCCGTCGATGCGGTCGCGAACAGCGATTCGCAGTTGGCCTGAGCCGTCGTCGAATCCGCCGTTGCGTTCGACCCCGGTTCCGATGGACCGACTCGGTTCCTGGTCTCGCGTCGTCACGGTGAACGTTCCCGAACCGGGTGCGGCCGAGGCGGCCGCCGACGCTCCGACGATTCCGGCGAGCGCCATTGCGCCGACAACCGTGAGAGTCGTTGTCACACGGACGAATCGGCCGTTCATGCTCGCGTCGCCCACGCGATGATGTTGTCGGCGTAACCGAGCGGGGGACCGACGAACGCCCCGCCACACGTGACGAGGGCGAGGGTTTCCGGACCGTCGAGGCGGTTGAGTTCCTCTGCGGGAAAGCCCTTCTCCTTATCGGCCTTCTGGACGTTACGCACCCGGTAGTGGACGGTCTCACCCTTCGCTGTGGTGACCGCGACATCGGTTCCCGGTGCGAGAGAACTGAACCGGGCGGCGAAGCCACGCCCCTGCGAGGCCTCGTCGACGTGCCCGGTCACGACGATTGTGCCCTTGCCCGATCCGGGTAACGCCGAATCGACCCACCAGCCGAGACGATGGACGTCCTGTGGCGGCAGGAGCGCACCGGTCGTATCCGTCGCAACCGCATCGGTGACAGCGGAATCACCGCCGACCTCAATACTTTTCGGTGCGGCCGGCTCGTCGGTGCGTGCGGCAACGGGTGCGGGTAGCTGGGTCTGCGCAGACGGTGTTGCCACGGACGATTCGCTCGTGCGTGTCGAGCAGCCGACGAGAAGCGTCAGACTCAGAGCCAGCAGGCAGAACAGTGTGCGTATCGGCGTGGTCTTCATGGTCGATCCACCGGTCCCGACGGAATCGACGACAGCGATGTCCTGCCCGACGGATTGCGGTCGGTCACGTGGTCGACGGGGGTGTTGTAGACCGTCACCGTCGACACCTTGTCGGTGGACACGTCGACGGTGTACGAGCGACCCTCGGGCACATAGCCTTTCGGTGCCGCCGTCTCCTTGACGCGGTAGCAGCCCGGTGCCACCTCACGGTTGACCACGCCGCCTTCGCCGGTGGTTTCCCACCCCAGCACGTCTCCGGAGCATGTGGACACGATGAAGCTCGCCCCCGGCAGCTTGGCGCCGGTGACTCTGTCGGCCTTGACCACCTGCAGGGTTCCGGTGCGATCTCCGCCGTCGTCGATGCGTGCGAAGGAAATCTGGATGTGGTTGCCGAGCAGTCCGAGTTCGACTGTGCCGCTTCCCGAAATCAGCCTCAACCCGTCGGGCCAGCTGATCGTCTCGTAGCTGTAGGTTCCCACGTTCAGGGTCAGATCGGCGGGGGCGGTCACCATCGTCACCGCGCCGGTTTCGTTGTTGGTGAGACGTACCCGAGCGCCCTGCACCGGCGTGATCCCGCCGGGATATGGGATGAACGATGTGACATAGAGATGTGCGGTCCCGGACTCCGGAGGAGTGGTCGGAGAACTCGGGGTTGTCGATGTCGGCGCTTCGACGGTCGTCGACGGCCCGGGCGCGGAGGTGCTCGGTGCCGACGAACTCGGGAGTGACGGATCGGTGGTGGCGGGTGTCGTGGTTGGGGGCGCCTGCGTCGTCGGCTGGTCAGCGGTCGTGGCGGGTGCCACGGTGGTCGACGACGTTGACGGGGTATCCGCCCAGCCGACCGCGGGAGCCATCGCAAGGCTGAGAAGCATCCCCGTTGCGAGGGCTGCGGTGCGTGTCCGCGGAGTGCGGAACCTGGTGTGGTGCTTGGGTGATCGATTCGACATGGGAGTGAGCCTTTCGGTGGGGTGGACGGCCCCGACACCCGTGAAGTCGGGTAGGCCAATCGATTCGTTATCGCGAGGGGCCCGCGGAGGGCGGAAATCATTCATGTGTCGTACGGCCTGAGAACGTGTGGCTCAGGGCCGGTCGACTGGCCCTGAGGGAATCGAGCTCAGCGGAGTGCGTGCGCCCGGATCACGGCCGGGAGCCACGGTTCCCGGACCCGACGTTCCCGTTGCGGTGAGGTGAATCGTGTAGATCGTGTCCCGACCGCGCTCGAGCGCGATATCGAACGACGACGGCCCGACGAGCGTCAGTCCCGCAGGCACCTGCAGCACAAGAACACTCACCGTCCCGGTCGGGGACTGCACGGTCGCGGGCAGGGTCGTGACGTACGGATTGACCGCGACCAGACGCACCGACACACCGTTGACCCCGTCGTGGGCGCCGTCGAGCACAGCGTTGATCGTCACGGACCCGTAAGCGACAGGGCTTGTGGGCGCGGAGGTTTCGGTGCTCGCGGGTGTACTCGGGGGTGTTGAGGACGAAGGTGGGGTGGTCGTCGGCGGTGTTGTTGTTGGCGGTGTCGTCGGCGGCGTTGTTGTCGTCGGTGCTGTGGTGGATGGGGTGGTTACCGACGGCGCGGACGTGCCGACGTCGGCGTGGGCACCACCCACCCCGAGAGACAGGCACGCCGCGACGACGGCGACCGTACTCGAGAATGAACGGAAATACGTGACGGTACGCATGAGCGGACTCGTGTTCTCCCCGACCCGGTTCGGATCACTGTGTGACCCCCGATGTCTGATGAGTCCGAATCGGGAGGGGGATTGTTAGCACACGTGAAGAACCGTTATCGACGCGTTACCCGGTGTCATTCACGTATTCGACGGTGAGCACTGCTCACCTCGACGCCGCATACCGCTTGGTGAGTTCACCCTTCACCAGCTTGCCCGTGGGTGTGCGAGGTAGATCTGCAACGAAATCGACCGAGCGTGGAACCTTGTACCGTGCAAGCGATTCGCCCGCGAAGTCGAGCAGGTCGTCGGCAAGCGCCTGTGAGGCCTCGTAGGCCGGATCGAGTTGCACGAGCGCCTTGGCGACCTCGCCGAGATCCTCGTCGGGTACACCGATCACTGCGACGTCGTAGACGGCCGGGTGGTTGATGAGAACGTTCTCCGCCTCTTGCGGATAGATGTTGACGCCACCGGAGATGATCATGAACGCCTTGCGGTCGGTGAGATACAGAAATCCCTCGTCGTCGACGTAGCCCATGTCGCCTGTCGTGGCCCAGGTCGGGTGCTGTGGGTGATAAGCCGACGCTGTCTTTCCCGGGTCGTTGTGATACTCGAACGCAGGCGTCTCGCGCTCGAAGTACACGAGGCCGACATCGCCGACGGGCACCTCGTCGCCGGCGTCGTCGCAGATTCTGATCACGCCCATACCTGCTCGCCCGACGGAACCGGGATGTGTCAACGCGTCCTCGGGGCCGATGAACGTCGCGCCCGCGGCTTCGGTCGATGCGTAGTATTCGTGGATCACCGGACCCCACCATTCGATCATTGCGCGCTTGACCTCGGCGGGGCACGGAGCTGCGGCGTGGATCGCCACCTTCAGGCTCGACACGTCGTACTTGTCGCGAATATCCGTGGGCAGCTTGAGCATCCGGATGAACATCGTCGGCACCCATTGGCTGTGCGTCGCGCGATACTCCTCGACGAGTCTCAGCGCTTCCTCCGGCTCGGAGTGGTCCATGAACACCACCGTGCCCCCGACAGAATTGGTGACGCCGCAAAAGCGCAGTGGCGCAGCGTGATACAGCGGCGCAGGGGATAGGTAGACGCTCTCGGCGTCGAATCCGTACAGCGGGCCGAAGACTGCGGTGTACGCATCGGGGATCTCCGCGACCAACCCGTCCGGTAGTGGTGTGCGAATCCCCCTGGGGCGTCCCGTGGTTCCCGACGAATAGAGCATGTCGGTCCCTCGGGGTTCGTCGGTGCGCGGTGTGTCCGGTGCTGCTGCAAGCACGTCGTCGTAGTCATCGAAGCCGTTGATAACCCCACCCCAGGCGATGCGATGACCTGGCTCGGCAAGTGCTTCGATGGTGCCGCTCGTCGAGACCGCTTCTGCCACAGCGGCATCGGCGAACAGTACCTTCGCCGCGCTATCGGTGAGGATGTAGCTGGTTTCGTCAGCGGTCAGGTGGTGATTGATCGCGGTGACGTAGAGCCCACTGCGCAGCGCTGCCCAATACACCTCGAACATGTGAAGGTTGTTGCGCGACACCATCGCGATGGTGTCGCCCGGGCGTAGGCCGAGTTCGTCGAGATGGTTCGCCAACCGCGCGGAGTTGTCATCGAGTTCGCGGTACGTCAGGGTGGTTCCGGTCGCGGCGTCGACGACGGCGGCTTTGTCAGGGGTGCTTGCGGCGATGGTTCCTGGGAACACGACGATCTCCTCGATGACGCGGGGTGCGAACGATGCCGAGTGTGATCGGCATCTCATGCGAGATCGTAGACCGAGCGATAGTTCGGTGGGCCGAGATTGCCACAATGGCAGATGCCTACCTCATGACTCCGCCGTGGCGCGCGAGCGCACCGACGCCTCCACGAGGTCGAGGACGGCCGACAGGTCGTCGGTAGGTCGTCCCGATGCCAATCGCGTGATCAGCCCGTCGAGGACGAGGTCGAGGTAGTCGAGCAGAACGTCGGTGGGGACGTCGTCTCGCAGTCGGCCGGTCTCACGGCCGCGTTCGAGTCGATCGAGAGTGGCCTTCTCGAGCTCAGCCGAGCGTTCCAGCCAGGCCGACCGGAACGTCGGATCGGTGCGGAGCTTCCGCGCGATTTCCAGCCGCGTGCCCAACCAATCGAAATCCTGTGGGCGCGCGAGCATGTCGCGCATGACCTGAACGAGACCCTGCTCTGCCGCGACGTCGGCCATACGCTCGGCGTCTTCTCGCGCGAGGGCGAGGAAGAGCGCCTCCTTGTCGCGGAAATGATGAAAGATCGCACCGCGAGAGAGTCCTGTCGACTCCTCGATGCGTTTGACCGTTGCTCCGTCGTAGCCGTACTCGGCGAAGCAATGCCGCGCGCCGTCGAGAATTTCCCGACGACGCGCGGCAAGGCGGTCATCACTGACCTTGGGCACTGCTATCGCCCTGTCAGCTCTTGATCATGTTGCGGAGCACGTACTGCAGGATGCCGCCGTTGCGGTAGTAGTCGGCTTCACCGGGTGTGTCGATGCGCACCTTGGCGTCGAACTCGACCTTCGAGCCGTCTTCCTTGGTGGCGGTGACGTGCACCGTCTTCGGCGTGGTGCCGTTGTTCAGCTCCTCGATGCCGGTGATGTCGAAGGTCTCCGTGCCGTCGAGGCCCAGCGACTTGTGCGACTCGCCCTCGGGGAACTGCAGCGGGATGACGCCCATGCCGATGAGGTTCGAGCGGTGGATGCGCTCGAAGCTCTCGGTGATGACGGCCTTGACGCCCAGCAGGCTGGTGCCCTTGGCGGCCCAGTCACGCGAGCTACCGGTGCCGTACTCCTTGCCGCCGAGCACGACCAGCGGGGTGCCCTCCTTCGCGTAGTTCTGCGCGGCGTCGTAGATGAACGACTGCGGAGCACCCTCCTGTGTGAAGTCGCGGGTGTAGCCACCGGTGACGTCGACGAGCTGGTTGGCCAGACGGATGTTGCCGAAGGTCGACCGGATCATCACCTCGTGGTTGCCGCGACGGGCGCCCAGCGAGTTGTAGTCCTTGCGGGCCACACCGTGTGCGTCGAGGTACTGCGCGGCAGGGGTGCCGGGCTTGATCGTCGACGCGGGGGAGATGTGGTCGGTCGTGACCGAGTCGCCGAGCTTCGCGAGTACACGGGCACCCTTGATGTCGGAGACCGGGTCCGCCTCGAGCTTCATGCCCTCGAAGTACGGAGGCTTGCGCACGTAGGTCGATTCGTCGTCCCAGTCGAAGGTCTTGCCCTCGGGGGTGGGCAGGCTCCGCCACCGCTCGTCACCCTTGAACACGTCGGCGTAGTCCGCCGCGTACTGCTCGGGGCTGATCGAGCTGGCGATGGTCTGCGCGATCTCCTCGTTCGACGGCCAGATGTCCTTCAGGAAGACGTCGTTGCCGTCCTGGTCCTGGCCGAGCGGGTCGTTCTCGAAGTCGAAGTCCATCGTGCCCGCGAGTGCGTAGGCGATGACCAGCGGCGGCGACGCGAGGTAGTTCATCTTCACGTCGGGGTTGATACGACCCTCGAAGTTGCGGTTACCCGAGAGCACCGCGGTGGCGGTCAGATCGTTGTCGTTGATCGCCTTCGAGATCTCCTCGGGCAGCGGTCCCGAGTTGCCGATGCAGGTGGTGCAGCCGTAACCGACCAGGTAGAAGCCCAGCTTCTCGAGGTACGGCCACAGACCGGCCTTCTCGTAGTAGCCGGTGACAACCTGTGACCCGGGGGCCATCGAGGTCTTCACCCACGGCTTCTGCGTGAGGCCCTTCTCGACAGCCTTCTTCGCGAGCAGACCCGCGCCGAGCATGACCGACGGGTTCGAGGTGTTGGTGCAACTCGTGATCGACGCGATGGTGACGATGCCGTGGTCGAGAATCATGTCACCGCGTTCGGGCGAGGAGATCTTGACCGGCTTCGACGGCCGTCCCTCTGCGCCCTTGCTCGCGTTGTGGGCGGGCTCGTAGTCGTCGTCGGCGAACGACAGCTTCGCGCCGTTCGGGTCGAGTGCGGGCGCATCCGACGCCGGGAAGCTCTCGGCGATCGACTCGTCGACGCCGTTGTAGGCGGGGGTGTTGCCCTCTTCGACGTAGTTGTGGATGTCCTTGCGGAACGCGTTCTTGGCGTCCCAGAGCTCGATGCGGTCCTGCGGACGCTTCGGGCCGGCGATCGACGGGACGACCGTCGAGAGATCGAGCTCCATGTACTCGGAGTACTGCGGCTCGGTGGCGTCCTTCTCCAGCCACATGCCCTGTTCCTTGGCGTATGCCTCGACGAGGGCCAGCGTCTCCGCGCTGCGGCCGGTGAGCTTCAGGTAGTTGATGGTCTCGCTGTCGATCGGGAAGATCGCACAGGTCGAGCCGAACTCGGGGCTCATGTTGCCGATGGTGGCGCGGTTGGCCAGCGGGACCTCGGCGACACCGTTGCCGTAGAACTCGACGAACTTGCCGACGACGCCGTGCTTGCGCAGCATGTCGGTGATGGTCAGCACGACGTCGGTCGCGGTGACGCCGGGCTTGGTCGCACCCGTCAGCTTGAAGCCGACGACGCGCGGGATCAACATCGAGACGGGCTGTCCGAGCATTGCCGCCTCGGCCTCGATACCGCCGACGCCCCAGCCGAGCACGCCGAGACCGTTCTGCATAGTGGTGTGCGAGTCGGTGCCGATGCAGGTGTCGGGGTAGGCGACGTCGGTGCCCTCGGCGTTCGGGCGGACCATGACCGAGCGTGCGAGGTGCTCGATGTTGACCTGGTGGACGATTCCGGTGCCCGGTGGCACGACGCGGAAGTCGTCGAATGCGCCCTGGCCCCAGCGAAGGAACTTGTAGCGCTCCTCGTTGCGCTGGTACTCGATCTCGACGTTGCGCTCGAAGGCCTGTGCGTTGCCGAACGCCTCGATGATGACGGAGTGGTCGATGACCATCTCGGCGGGAGCGAGCGGATTGACCTTGTCGGGGTCGCCGCCGAGTTCCTTGACCGCGTCGCGCATGGTGGTCAGGTCGACCACACACGGGACGCCGGTGAAGTCCTGCATGATGACGCGTGCGGGCGTGAACTGGATCTCGATGCTCGGCTCGGCCGACGGATCCCAGTTGGCGATGGCGTTGATGTGGTCCTTGGTGACGTTCGCGCCGTCCTCGGTGCGAAGCAGGTTCTCGGCGAGGACCTTGAGTGCGTAGGGAAGCTTCTGGGTTCCCTCAACAGCGCTCAGCCGGTAGATCTCATACGACTTGTCGCCCACCTCGAGGGTGCCTTGGGCGCCAAAGGAATTGATACTCACGACTTAATCCACTCTCCTCGTGCCGACGGGCTGCGTCGGCGTCGTTCGACGTCTCACGTGTGCGCACGTGGACTGCGTGGCCGGCTCGTCGACGAACGCCGCTCGTCGACTCCGACCGTGACCCGACGGGCTGCGCCGGGTGTTCGAGTGCTGTCGGTGGCGCCGGTGGGTGGTACCGATGCCTCCCTGCCCTCGCGGGGCGGCCACGGGGCCGCCGTGGTCACCATGTCATCTTAACAGTACGGCTGTACTGTTTACAACACGCGACACGCCCGCTTACCGCCTACCTCCAGCATCCTCCATTCTGGCGCATGCCACGAGGCGAGGGTCACGCGGTCGTGTGCGCGTCGGCGACATTTAATGGCTGCGAAACCTTCTTAGGTGACACGCGGGGGTGGGTCCCCGACCGCGATCGGCCATTGGGCAGGATTGGCGTGGCAGCGCGCATGCCTTCCGGGTATGGGGTTCTACTGCAGAGCAGAAAGTTGGGTACAGCTGATGAGTCCAGGTCCACAGGGCTACCCCGCGATCATCCCTGCGAACGTCGACATGACAGGCCTGCGGCAGGAACTGCTCGCCGACCACGTTGCCGCACCCGCCGATCAGGAACCCGCGCTTCGCGCCCTGGTGGCCCGCGCACAGTCCGACGGGCACGACCTCAACGTGGTCGTCCTGACCGAGCCACAGCCGAACTTCACCTACTACCGCGACATCGCCACCCAATTGCAGTCCGAGGTCGGCGGGACCGTCCTCGTCATCGGCCCCAACTCGGTCGGTAGCTCCTCGGCCGACTTCAGTCGTGTGGTGCAGGAGCAGGCCATGGACGACCTGACGCTGCAGAATCCGTCCGTCGCCGCCACACAGATGTACGAAGAACTGACGTCACCGCAGATCGACTGGACGCTCGTCACCATTCTGCTGATCGTCGTCACGATCATCGGAGCCGTACTCGCGCGGGCGCGCACCATACGTGCACGTCGACGGCGCGGCGAGGTCGCACAACCGGTCACACAGTCGTCGCCATCGGCTGCATCTGCGTCGGGCGAGGACGTGGCGTCGGCGACGTCGTCGTCCACTCATTGACACCCGTCTGAAAATCTCACGTCGCCAACCGCCGACCCCCGCTCGTAGGGCACAACCGGGTCTCGTCGTCGTTCGACGCTCTGTTGCCAATTCGATACCTGGCGAGTCATCTCGCCCTTTGGGCTGTTCACGGCATTTTCCCAGGTAATCACCTGTATGTAATTCGTTGCAGCGGTTTTCTCGTGTGTCCGATGTGACGTACGGTTCTCATGTCACTTGTGTTGCTGTTGGTATCCAATGCACCACATGTGGTAGGTGATGCACGTTGGATGGTTGGGGAAGACGTGCACCCTGTGTTCGGACATGGAGATGCGTGCGACTCGAGGCAGCGCGACTTGAGGCATGACATCGCCGGCGAGGGCGAGGAGTTTCACGTGAGGCGAGTGACCACCGGTGTGGCTCGTGGTACCCCCAGGCGGGGCACACCGCGATTTGCACGTCTAGGGGCCGTACTTGCGGTCGCGATGCTCAGCGGAATGGGTGCGGGACAGGCACTGGCCGCCCCGGGCGCGACCGCGCCGAAGAAGCCGACGAGCGCGGTGTCGACGTTGATCAATCAGATCGCGACGGCCAACCAGAACATCAAGGATCTCGACGGTGCGGTGGCCGTTCGCCAGGAGAACGCCAACAGGTCGCTTGCCGACTACCAGAACTCGATCGCCGCACAGCAGTTGGCCACACAGGCCGCGTCCGGCGCCGAGAACTCGCTCACAAAGGCCAACGGTGCTGCCAAAGATGCGCAGAAGTCCTTCGACGCACTGATCCGCGACGTCTATCGGAACGGCACCACGTCGAGCTCGATGACCAAGTACGTGTCCTCGGATAACCCCGATCGGGTGCTCGAGCGGATGTCGACTCTCGACCGTGTCGCCCGCAACCAGCAGGACACGATCCGTCGTCTGCAGGTGGCCCGCAACCAACAGGCCAACAGGGTCTCTGCGCTGCAGGCTCTCAAACGTCAGGCAGCGCTTGCCACGTCCGGCGCGGAGCAACGCAAGAACGACGCGCTCGCCGCGGTACGCGAAGCGCGGTCGGCGATGGTCGACGAGCAGCAGCGTCGCAACTCGCTCGTGGCGCAACGCGATACGGTCCAGCAGCAGCTCGACAAGCTGCGCGGCACGGTCACGACGCCCAAGAAGGTAGACGCTCCCGCGCCGACCGATCTGTTGTCGGGGCTTTTCCCCGGAATCCCGGGACTGCCGGGACCTCGTCCGAGCGCGCCCGGCGCAACTCAGGTCGACGGGACGAGTGACAACCAGGCACTGCAGGTAGCCGCGGAGGCCGCCGCTCGACTCGCGGGAGACCTGGGACAGAAGGCGCTCGCGGCGATGGTCGGTCAGGCGCAGATCCCGCACTCGGAGCTCTTGGATGAACTCGGACTCGGGGGAGCCTCGCTGGGATCGTCCGGTGCGGACAGCATCGCCAGCAGGCTCGGTTCCGGCAGCCTCGGCACTTTGTTCGGCAGTTCGTCGGGTGGCGGCGGCGGGCCGGTACGTCCGGGCCTGCGTGGCCCGCAGGCCGTGGAGATCGTCGTGAACCGTGCGCTCTCGCAGCTCAACGTGCCCTATGCGTGGGGTGGCGGCGACGCCAACGGCCCCACCCTCGGTATTCGCGACGGCGGTGTCGCCGACAGTTACGGCGACTACAACAAGGTCGGCTTCGATTGCTCGGGTCTCATGATGTACGCGTTCGGCGGCGTCGGCATCCAGCTCCCGCACTACACGGGCTACCAGTACACATCGGGTCCCCAGGTGCCGCTGGCGCAGATGCAGCGTGGCGACATGATCTTCTACGGACCCAATGCGAGTGAGCACGTCGCGCTCTACCTCGGCGACAACAAGATGGTCGAGGCGCCGCAGTCCGGCGACGTCGTGAAGGTGTCTCCGCTGCGCACGGCTGGTGCGATGCCCAACGTGGTGCGGCTGCTCTGACCGTCCCGGTACTGAGCTGACAACGGTGTGCCACGCCATCCGAACGACCTTCTTG
Source organism: Gordonia sputi NBRC 100414 (assembly GCF_000248055.1). Lineage (GTDB taxonomy): Bacteria > Actinomycetota > Actinomycetes > Mycobacteriales > Mycobacteriaceae > Gordonia > Gordonia sputi. The sequence continues at coordinate 128,373 of NZ_BAFC01000022.1, forward strand.
GCGCGTTTTCAGGACGCACGGCTACGCTGGCTTGCAATCATGTCGGCAACCGATTCTGCGCGGACATAACCCGGCCGGGCCGGGATCCGGACGAACCTTAGGAGTACGGGTTGACCTCTTCGCATCCGAACACTGAGCAGGCGCAGGCTGCGTCGAACTCAGCCGGGGGAGCGGTGACGCTCAGCGACGACGACGTGAAGCTCGTGGAACGCGCGATCTATGAGGTCAAGCGTGTGATCGTCGGCCAGGATCAGCTCGTCGAGCGCATCCTCGTCGGACTGCTGGCTCGCGGGCACATCCTTCTCGAGGGTGTCCCCGGTGTCGCCAAGACGCTCGCGGTCGAGACGTTCGCCAAGGTCATCGGCGGCAGCTTCTCCCGAGTTCAGTTCACGCCGGATCTCGTGCCCACCGACCTCCTGGGAACCCGCATCTATCGGCAGGGTCGCGAAGAGTTCGACACCGAGCTCGGCCCCGTCGTCGCGAACTTCCTCCTCGCCGACGAGATCAACCGCGCGCCTGCAAAGGTCCAGTCGGCGCTCCTCGAGGTCATGGCCGAGCGGCACGTCTCGATCGGTGGCACCACCTACCCGATGCCGAGTCCGTTCCTCGTCATGGCGACGCAGAACCCCATCGAGAACGAGGGCGTCTATCCGCTGCCGGAGGCGCAGCGCGATCGCTTCCTGTTCAAGATCCTCGTCGACTACCCGTCGGTCGAGGAGGAGCGCGAGATCGTCTACCGGATGGGCAATGTCCCACCGAGTGCGTCGCAGATCCTCGATCCGGAGACGACGATCCGGCTGCAGGAGACCGCGGCCAACGTGTTCGTCCACCACGCGCTCGTCGACTACGTCGTCCGTGTCATCAACGCGACCCGACGTCCCGCTGAGCTCGGCCTCCACGATGTCGACTCCTGGTTGTCCTACGGAGCCTCGCCGCGCGCGACGCTCGGCATCGTCGCAGCTGCGCGCGCGCTGGCACTGGTCCGCGGCCGTGACTACGTGATCCCCGCCGACATTGTCGAGCTGATCCCCGACGTCCTGCGTCACCGTCTGGTGCTGAGCTACGACGCTCTCGCCGACGAGGTCACCGCCGATCAGATCATCAACCGCATCCTGCAGACCATCGGACTGCCGCAGGTGGGTACCCAGCCGGTGCAGCAGCAGGGGCCGCCGGTCCAGGCAGTGCCCGGTCAGCCGATGCCGGGTCAGCCCGCAGGGCCCCAGGCCCCGGGCGTGAACGGTGCACCCGGTCAGAACCCGCAGCAGCCGCAACAGGTACAGCCGGTGAACGGGGCGCAGGGCCGCTACCCGGCGGGACCGGCCAACCAGACGTCAGCGCGGTATGGCGGCTAACAGCACACTGCCATCGCTCGAATCAGGCCTGCTCGACGAACCTCAGCTCTCGGCAGCGCTGAAGTCGCTCGAACTGACGGTGCGCCGCAAGCTCGACGGCGTGCTGCAGGGCGAACACCAGGGACTGATTCCGGGACCGGGCTCCGAACCCGGAGAAGCACGGCCCTACCAGCCCGGCGACGACATCCGGCGGATGGAGTGGTCGGTCACCGCGCGCACGACCCAACCTCACGTCCGTCAGATGATCGCCGACCGTGAGCTGGAGACCTGGCTCGTCGTCGACGCATCCGCGAGCCTCGACTTCGGCACCGTCGCCCACACGAAACGAGAACTCGCGGTGGCGGCGTCGTCGGCCATCGTGCATCTCACCTCGGGTGGCGGTAATCGCCACGGGGCGGTGGTCTGTACCGGCGACAAGATCGTCCGCGTACCCGCCCACGCCGGGCGTGCCCACGATCTGAGCCTGCTGAAGACGATCGCGACCACCCGTCGCGCAGCACCCGGCGTGCGTGGCGATCTGAAGGCCGGGCTCGAAGCGTTGCGTCGACCGCAGCGCCGCCGTGGCCTTGCGGTCGTGATCAGCGACTTCCTCGGTCCGATCGACTGGGAACGTTCGTTGCGCGCCATCGGCGCGCATCACGAACTCCTGGCGATCGAGGTCCTCGATCCCCGCGATCTCGAGTTGCCACCCATCGGTGACGTCACACTCGCCGACGCCGAGTCCGGCGAGATCAGACAGGTCACGATCACCGAGTCGCTGCGACGCGACTTCGCCGACGCCGCCCGAGCTCACCAGCAGAAGGTGCATCGCACCATCCGTGGCTGTGGCGGACCCGTGTTGTCGCTGCGTACCGATCGGGACTGGATCAACGACATGGTCAAGTTCGTGGGGCGTCGTCGCCGCGGACTCGCCGCCGGGGTGGGGTGAGGACGACAGTGTTCTCGCACCCCTGGTGGTTGCTCGCGCTCGTCCTCGTCGCCGCTCTCGGCGCAGGCTACTGGTACATGCTCCGCATGCGGCGTCAGCGGGCGTTGCAGTTCGCCAACACCGAGATGCTCGACCGCATCGTGCCCGCAGAGCCGCGGTGGAAGCGTTGGCTGCGCCACGCACCTATGGTCGCGCTGCTCCTGGCGTTGGTGCTGCTCGTCGTCGCAGTCGCCGGACCGCAGGCCAACCGCAAGATCCCGCGGAACAAGGCGACGGTGATCCTGGTGATGGACGTGTCGCGCTCGATGAACGCCACCGACGTCGCACCGTCGAGAATCAAGGCGGCACAGGCGGCGGCGAAACAGTTTGCCGACAACCTCACCGACGGCATCAACCTCGGACTGATCTCCTTCGCGGGTACGGTGTCGACCCTGGTGACCCCGACGCCCAACCACGATGCCACCAAGCAGGCGGTCGACAAGTTGCAGCTCGCCGACAAGACGGCGACCGGTGAGGGAATCTTCGCCGCTCTGCAGCAGATCCAGACGCTCAACGCGGTGCTCGGCGGAGACGAGGGCGCGCCACCCGCGCGCATCGTGCTGCTCTCCGACGGTAAAGAGACCGTGCCAGACGACCCGGACGATCCGCGCGGAGCCTTCACCGCCGCCCGCAAGGCGAAAGAGGAGAAGATCCCGGTGTCCACGATCTCGTTCGGTACCTCGACAGGAACCGTCGATCTCGAGGGCGATCAGGTTCCGGTTCCCGTCGACGACGAGTCGCTGCGCAAGATCGCCAACCTCAGCGGTGGCCGGTTCTTCACGGCGTCGAGTCTCGATGAGCTGAACAAGGTCTACAGCACCCTGCAGGAGGAGATCGGCTACGAGTACCGCAAGGGTGACGATTCGTGGCCCTGGCTGCTCGCCGGCACGATTTTCGTCATCCTCGCCGCGGGTGGGGCGATGCTCATCAACCAGCGATTACCCTGATCGGCGCCGAGCATCCCGGCATCGACCCTGCCGACGGCACACGTACCCGCAACGGATAGGTTTGTTACCCATGTCGCAGAGCAATGAATCTCCCAGCCGTGTCTCGCGTTCGGTTCTCGTGACCGGCGGCAACCGCGGCATCGGTCTCGCGGTTGCTCGTCGTCTCTCCGCGGACGGCCACAAGGTTGCGGTCACCCACCGTGGCTCCGGCGCTCCCGAGGGGCTGTTCGGCGTCACGTGCGACGTCACCGACACCGCGTCCGTCGACGCCGCGTTCAAAGAGGTCGCCGAGCACCAGGGTCCGGTCGAGGTGGTCGTGTCGAATGCGGGCATCACCGCAGACACTCTCTTGATGCGGATGAGCGTCGACAGCTTCGAGGACGTCGTCGATGCCAACCTGACGGGCGCATTCCGCGTGACCAAGGCCGCGACGCGCGACATGCTGCGCAAGCGGTGGGGTCGATTCATCTACCTCGGTTCGGTCGTTGCGCTGATGGGTACCCCGGGGCAGGCCAACTACGCGGCGTCGAAGGCCGGATTGGTTGGCCTCGCCCGCTCGGTCACACGCGAGCTCGGCGGACGCAACATCACCGCGAATGTCGTCGCGCCCGGCCTCATCGATACCGACATGACCCGGTCGCTGCCCGAGGAGTACACCAAGACAGCCGTCGACCAGGCGATCCCCGCCAAGCGCATGGGACAGCCAGAAGAAGTCGCCGCTGTGGTCAGCTTCCTCGCGTCCGACGACTCGGCCTATGTCACCGGAAACGTCATCAACGTCGACGGCGGCCTCGGTATGGGCCACTAGCCGTATCAGCCGCACACCCCCAGCCGCACACCGACAGACACCATCCACAGACACGCCTACCCGCAGAGGAGCCCAGCACTGTGAGCGGAATCCTGGACGGAAAGACCGTCCTCATCACCGGCATCATCACCGACGCGTCGATCGCGTTCAGCACGGCAAAGGTCGCGCAGGAGCAGGGTGCGAAGGTGATCATCACCGGCATCCCCGAACGACTGCGGCTGATCGACCGCATCGCCAAGCGACTTCCGCAGGAGGTGCCGCCCGCGATTCCGCTCGACGTCACCGACGAGCAGAGCCTCGGCGAGCTCGCCGACAAGGTGCGCGAACTCGCGCCTGAGGGTGTCGACGGCCTCGTCCACTCGATCGCGTTCGCGCCGAAGACGCTGATGGGCCCCGACGCCGTGCCCTTCCTCGACGGTCCTGGTCCCGACGTCGCGAAGTCGTTCGAGATCTCGGCATGGAGTTACGCCTCGCTCGCTCGCGCGGCGCTGCCCGTGATGAACGAGGGCGGATCGATCGTCGGCATGGACTTCGACCCGCGCACGGCACTGCCGGACTACAACTGGATGGGCGTGGCCAAGGCCGCACTCGAGTCGGTCAACCGCTACGTGGCACGCGAAGTGGGTTACGCGAAGAAGATCCGCTCGAACCTCGTCGCCGCGGGTCCGATCAAAACCCTTGCAGCCAAGGCTATTTCGGGTACGGCAACCGACGATGCCAAGAAGCTCACCATGCTCAACACCTACTGGGACGGCGCGTCGCCCATCGGTTGGGACGTCAACGACCCGGTCGTGGTCGGCAAGAGCGTGTGCACCCTGCTCAGCGACTGGCTGCCCGGCACTACCGGCTCGATCGTGTACGTCGACGGCGGAGCCAGCCACAACACCTGGTTCCCGGAGAACTTCCTCAGCGAGTGACATCGCAGAGCTCGAGCACGCAGAACAGCACGGCATTCGACGCCGTGCTGTTCCTCTCGTTCGGCGGACCCAACGGGCCCGACGAGGTGATGCCGTTTCTCGAGAACGTCACGCGCGGTCGAGGCATCCCGCGCGAGCGACTGGAGGCCGTCGCCGAGCACTACTACCACTTTGGTGGGGTGTCGCCGATCAACCGGCTCAATCTCGACATGATCGAGTCGTTGCGTGCCGAGCTCGCGCGACGGGGGCGCGACCTTCCGGTCTACTTCGGAAACCGCAACTGGGAGCCGATGGTCGAGGACACCGTCGAGCAGATGTACGCCGACGGTCACCGGCGTGTGCTCGTGTTCCCGACCTCCGCCTGGGGTGGCTACTCGGGATGCCGCCAGTACCACGAGGACATCGCCCGTGCCCTCGACGCTCTCGCCGAACGCGTCGCCGATTCCGCCGACGACCCGTTGTTGCTCCGCAAACTTCCGCAGTACTGGGCCGAGCCTTCTTTCGTCGACGCCGGCGCAGATGCCGTGCGACGCGCTGTGTCTGCGCTGCCCGCTTCGGATACGCCGGCTCATCTCGTCTTCACCGCGCACTCCGTACCGATGACTGCCGACGCGGCGTCGGGGCCGGTCGACGAGACCGCCGAACGCACCGGCGACACCACGAACGGCGAGGGTATCGCGGCCGGCGGTGGTCGGCTGTACTCACGGCAGGTGCGCGCGGCGTCGAACGCCGTGGCCGAGGCGGTCGGGGGCCCTGCACCGTCAGATGTCGATCAGGTCTGGCAGTCGAGGTCGGGCCCACCGCAGATCCCGTGGCTCGAGCCCGACATCTGCGACCACCTCGAATCTCTCTCCGCGGCAGGCATATCCAGAGTGGTGGTGAGTCCCATTGGATTCATCTCCGACCACCTCGAGGTGGTGTGGGACCTCGACAACGAGGCCGCGGAAGTCGCCGAGAAACTCGGGATGGAATACGTGCGTGCCGACAGCGTGGGCACCGATCCACGCTTCATCACGCTGATCGCCGATCTCATCGACCGGTATGCCGACGGCGGCGGTGATCTGCGGGCTCTCGGGTGCGCCGACAATGGCGCGACGTGCCGCCCGAACTGTTGCGTCCCCGCGCGCCGACCGCAGCGCGCTTAGCGATCAGGGCGAGACGGCCACGAGTCGCTGAGTTCAGGGGATCGTCGGCACGTATTCCGAGATCACCCGGTTCACCGCTGCGCCGCGTGCGGCGCGGGCAAGCGAGACCAGTCGACGCAATTCGCCGTCGCCGGAGAGCAATTCGTTCGACGTTGCGCCGAACGTGACGTCACCTCGACCGGCGACGGTGACGATGGCCTCGATCTGCGCGGCCGTATCGATCACTCTGCTGGCGCGGGCGTCGTCGTGGGGCGGGAGGTCGACCTGATTGCGCAGCGTCAGCGCGCGGACGGAGCCACGGAGATCGGCGGGCGGGTTGCCTGCACGCGATCCGACTCTGGTCGCCAGGGCTGCTGCCTCCGAGACCGATTGCCGCAGTTGATATTCCACTTCTCCGACGGGCGCGGACGGATCTGCGGGCAGCGGTCCGGCGTAGCGGTGGACAGACCAGCGGCAGACGTCGGCGTCGAGGTGGGGGACGAGCGCAAGGGGACCGGCGCGCTCTCCGATCTCATCGTCGACCAGCAACACTTCACCCGCTGCGAAAGACGCAGACGTGGCAGGTCCCGGGGGCAGGCCGTGCGGGTCGCCCGCCGACGGCAGGCGCACCGACATCGCCGTGGCATCACGGAGGAGAGCGAGGAGTCCGAGAACGCCGTCGTCGCCGACGCGTGGGTGGTCGGTGTGGTCATCGACCACATGGCGGTCGGCGAAGATCGCAAGCGTGTCGGCCACATCGTCGGGTGAGCATCGGCCCGCCAGCCACGCCGCGGCCCAGCCACCGAGCGCGCATGCGGGCCACGCTCGCGTCACGGTGTGGTCGGTACTGGTCACGAGGAATCACGATACCGATGGCTGCTCACGCGCGCTGCGCGCACCGACCCCACGCGCGTAGCGCGCATCGACTCCGACACGTCCGCGGCATGCCCGGCGTGGCGACACGTGGCGGGTCCGGTCTGCCCCTAGCGTGTCCGGGATGAGCGACGATCGATATGGACGAGACGTGCTGGCGACGCCGCGGCGGGCCAAGCCGCGACCACCCGAGGTGGCGGCCCAACGTGACCTGGTTGTCGAGGATGCCGCAACCGGCTTCTGCGGTGCCGTCATCGGACTGGAGAAGAGCTACTCCGGCGATCTCGTGCGACTCGAGGATCGTCACGGACAGTCGCGCGTGTTCCTGATGCTGCCGGGTGCGTTTCTCATCGACGGCAAACCGGTGACGCTCGTGCGCCCACGGACCCGCGGGCCGCAGGCCCCGTCACGCACCGCGTCCGGATCGCGGGCGCTGCCGCAACAACGTGCGCGGCAAGCCAGGGCGAGTCGACTCTTCGTCGAGGGTGTTCACGACGCCACGCTCATCGAGCGTGTATGGGGCGCCGACCTCCGCGCCGAAGGCGTCGTCGTGGAGAGCCTCGACGGACTCGACAATCTCGAAACCGCGCTGTCGGAGTTCGGGCCGGCACCGCATCGACGCGTCGGTGTCCTCGTCGACCACCTCGTCGCTGGCTCCAAAGAAGAACGGCTGACGGCAGAAGTCGGTGACAACGTGCTGGTGTGCGGACATCCCTACATCGACGTCTGGCAGGCGGTGAAACCGTCGTCGGTACGCATCGCCGCGTGGCCCGATGTCCCGCGCGGCGAAGACTGGAAAACCGGCATCTGCGCCCGCCTGCGGTGGGGAACTCCGCAGGATGGTTGGCGTCGAGTCCTGGCCGGCGTCAACGACTTTCGCGATCTCGAGGTCCCGTTGCTGCGGTCGGTGGAAGAGCTGATCGACTTCGTGACACTCGCGCCTGACGACGACTGATCGGACTACGCAGTTCTGCTCGACGTCCGGTTTGTCGGATTCGTTCTGGCACAATGAATATATGAGCGCACTGATCTGGCTTGCCGCCGCGGTCGTGCTGCTGATCGGAGAGATCTTCAGTGGCGATCTCGTCCTTCTCATGCTCGGCGGCGGGGCTCTTGCGACCGCGGGAGTCGACGCCGCGTTCGACCCGCCGATATGGGTCGACGGCGTGGTCTTCGCCGTGGTGTCGATCCTCCTCGTGGCTCTGGTACGGCCGATTGCCAAGCGCCACATGTTGAGTCGCCCACGGGTGCTGACCAATACCGAGGCGCTCGAGGGCAAGCGCGGCGTCGTGACCGAGCAGGTCGACGGCAGCGACGGCCGGGTCAAGATCGGCGGCGAGATCTGGTCGGCGCGCTCGATGGATCCGGCCGAGACCATCGAGCCGGGCGAGCACGTGACAATCGTGCAGATCGACGGCGCGACCGCCGTCGTCTGGAGAGGGTGAGTTCCATGGAATACATTGGCCTGGCTGTAGTGATCCTCCTGGTTCTCTTCGTCGTGGTGGTCCTCGCGAAATCGGTGGCGCTCATCCCGCAGGCCGAAGCAGCGGTGATCGAGCGGCTCGGTCGCTACACGCGGACCGTCTCAGGTCAGCTGACGCTCCTGCTGCCGTTCATCGACCGGATCCGAGCACGGGTCGACATCCGTGAACGTGTCGTGTCGTTTCCTCCGCAGCCGGTGATCACCGAGGACAACCTGACCCTCTCCATCGACACGGTCGTGTACTTCCAGGTCACCAATCCCCGCTCGGCGGTGTATGAAATCGATGACTACATCGCGGGTGTCGAGCAGCTGACCATCACCACGTTGCGCAACGTCGTCGGCGGCATGACGTTGGAGGAGACGCTGACCTCGCGCGACTCGATCAACGGGCAGTTGCGCGGGGTTCTCGACGAGGCGACCGGCAGGTGGGGTCTGCGGGTGGCCCGTGTCGAGCTGAAGTCGATCATGCCGCCACCGTCGATCCAGGAGTCGATGGAGAAGCAGATGAAGGCCGACCGGGAGAAGCGCGCGACAATCCTCGCGGCAGAGGGCCAGCGCGAGTCGGCGATCAAGACGGCAGAGGGCAACAAGCAGAGCCAGATCCTCGCGGCGGAAGGCGCCAAGCAAGCGGCGATCCTCGGCGCCGAGGCTGATCGCCAGTCGCGCATTCTGCGTGCCCAGGGCGATCGCGCGGCGGTCTACCTGCAGGCGCAGGGCGAGGCGAAGGCCATCGAGAAGACTTTCGCGGCGGTGAAGTCGAGCAAGCCGACGCCCGAGGTTCTCGCCTATCAATATCTGCAGCAGATTCCGGAGATGGCCAAGGGCGAGGCGAACAAGGTCTGGGTGCTGCCCACCGATTTCGGGTCGGCGCTGCAGGGATTCGCTCGGTCATTCGCTCAGCAGGGCGATGACGGCGTGTTCCGGTACGAGCCCAACCATGACGAATCGGCCCCGGAGGTCGACGACGCCGAGACCGAGGACTGGTTCTCCCTCGCATCAGACCCCAAGGTCGCGCAGGCGGTTGCGGAGGCCGAGGCCGTTGCGCGTACGCCCGTCGCCCCCGAGGTGAGCACACGGCCCGCGCGATCGTCGCTGCCCTACGCCGCCGCGCAACCCGCCGCGGGCGAGTTGGCCGACGCCGCGTCTCCTGCAGCGCAGGCAGACGACGACGCGTCGCGCACCGAGTGAGGTCTACGCAGCTGTCGACTGCTCGCGTACCGGTAGTCGGACGTCGACGATCAGCCCGATGACGCCGACGGCGAAGAACGTGGCGCTCAAGAGCATCAGCATCGGATTGCGTTCGCCGGTCAGGGCGTTGCCGAGCAGGACCACCGCGACGGTGCCCGGCGCCGAGGCGACGATCGTTGCGACCAGATAGGGGAGCAGTCGCACCGACGAGAGTCCGGCGCACCAGTTCAGCAGCCAGAACGGACAGATCGGGATCAACCGCAACGATCCGATCGCCAACCACCCGCGCGCAGCAAGCCTCCTGTCGATCGTCATGACGACCGGACGGCGTAGGAACGGCGTGACCCGGTCACGCCCTGCCCACCGCGCGAGGAGAAATCCGAGCGTGGCGGCCACCGCCGTCGCGACCAGTGCACCGGCAAGACCCACGACTGGTCCGAACAGCACGCCCGCGGACACCGTGAACACGGTCCGGGGGATGGGAAACACGGTCAGCAGCGCGTACGCGAGGAAGAAGACCCAGACGAACCCTGGCCCCAGGTCTTGGCCCCAACTACGCACACTTGCGACCGTCGGGACGGGGACCAGGTACGACACCAACAGGACAATGCAGCCCGCGACGAATGCGATGACCGCGTTTCGGATGACCCGTCTGCGTGCCACACGGTCCCCGACCTGACGTGGAGGCGTCGGGGTCGCGGTCTCGGAAGGCACCGGGTAACTCTACTCGTCATCTCATGTGCGAACTGCTTCCGTGGAGCACTTACTCGACCGAGCGAACGATCGGCTAAGGTTCGGTTACGCGCCCAACAGGAGCATCACGGAGGTTAGCCAGACCACATGAATGATCAGCCTGTGCAGTCAGACCTTGCAGCACTCGACGAGGCCTACCAACGGTGGTCGGAGTCGGCGGCTGCAGTACTAGCCAAGTCGCGGCGGGTTGACGTCGCCGACCTTCCCGATGCTCCAGAAGCCCTGCTGTCGACCTCGACGGCCGATGGCCTCACGGTTCGGCCGCTCTACACCCGCAAGGACGAAACCCCCGAGCCCGGCCTGCCTGGGGCGTTTCCCTACGTTCGTGGTGCGGATCCCGCGCGCGACGTGACGGCCGGGTGGCGAGTCACCGAGCGGTTCGGCGACGATCCGGCCGTCGGCGCGGCGGCGGTCAACACCGAGATCCTCGAGGCCATGAACAACGGCACCAGCGGCCTGTGGATCGCGGTCGGTGGGGCAGTGTCGGCTGACGACCTCGCCACGGTGCTCGACGGCGTCTACCTCGATCTCGCGCCGGTGACACTCGACGTCGGGGAAAACGGGATCGCTGCGGCAGAGGCGTTCGCCGCGATCCGTGCAGGTGCGCCCGAGCCACCTGTGACCATTGCGCCCACAGTTGGCACGACCCATTCGCTGGGACTCTCGCCGCTGACGGCGGCATTCAGCGGCCGACCGACCGTCGACGCCGCAGAGGCGACTGCGCTAGCCGTCGCGAATCCCGATCCCGCCCTACGGACGTTCCGCGTCGACGGTGCCGACTTCGCGACCGCCGGTGCCGACAACGGGCTCGAGATCGCGCTCGTCGTGGGCGCGGCCCTCACACATCTGCGTGATCTCACCGACGCCGGGTTGTCTCCGGCGCAGGCGTTGACCCAGGTGTCGTTCGGTGTGTCGGTCGACGATGACCAGTTCGCATCCATCGCGAAACTGCGTGCGCTGCGCAAGATCTGGGCGCGTGTCGCCGGTGTCCTCGACGCGCCGGAGGTCGGTGGTGCGCTCACCCACGCGGTCACCGCGCTCTCGATGTACTCGCAGCGAGACCCCTGGGTGAACATGCTGCGCAGCACGGTTGCTGCTTTCGGTGCGGGTGTCGGCGGAGCCGACCAGGTGAGCGTCCTGCCCTACGATGCCGCGCTGCCGGCGTCGAAGCGCACGTCGGGGCCGACGTTCACCCGACGCATCGCCCGCAACACCCAGCTGCTACTCCTCGAGGAATCCAACGTCGGCCGCGTCCTCGACCCCGCAGGCGGTTCGTGGTTTGTCGAAAGCCTCACCGACGACCTCGCATCCAACGCGTGGGCGGTCTTCACCGACATCGAGGCCGCCGGTGGCTACCGGGCCGCGCTCTCGTCGGGGTGGGTCGCCGACCGTATCGGCGAATCGCTGGCTCGACGCGACGTCGAGGTGGCGCATCGTCGTAAGCCGGTCACCGGGGTCAGTGAATTCCCCAACCTCGACGAGAAGCCGCTCGGCCAGGACACTGCCGACACGACCGGCCTCGCTACCGGAGGTCCGCGGCTCGCACGGGTCGGGCGCGCATTCGAGGCATTGCGCGATCGATCCGACGCCGTCCTCGCCGATACCGGACGACGCCCGACGGTACTGCTGCTGCCGCTCGGGAGCGTCGCAGAACACAACGGACGTACCACTTTCGTGGCGAATCTCCTTGCCGCAGGCGGAATCGCGGTCATCAACCCCGGACCGGTGACCGCCGACGACATCGCCGACCTCGCAACCGCGGCCGACACCCCGATTGCGGTCATCTGCGGAACTAAACAGCGATACGCCGACGACGGGCCCGCCGCGCTGGCGGCGGCACGTGCGGCCGGACTCGGCACCGTGCTCCTCGCCGGACCCGAAAGAGAATGGCCTGCAACGGAATCCGACGGTCAGGCGAAGCCCGACGGCTCGCTGCGTGTCGGCATCGACGCGGTCGCCACCCTGCAGGATCTTTTTGACACGCTGACCACATCGACCCCGGTCGGGGCGGATACCTCGGGAGCCTCGGCATGACTGATACGCACCAGGCGGGCACACAGCAGACGGGAACGATCGGGAGTTTCGCCGACGTCGACCTCGACGGCGCAGGCGATTTCGCCGCCACCGCAGCATCGTCGGATGCCGCCGACGCGATCGATGCGCTCGCCTCGGCGAACGGCTATTCGACCGAGCAGGTCGTCTGGAGCACACCCGAGCAGATCGACGTCAAGCCCATCTACACGCGCGCCGACCGTGACGCCGTCACCCGCGACGCCGAGCACCCCTATCCGCTCGACTCGATCCCCGGCGCCGCCCCCTTCATCCGCGGTCCATACCCGACGATGTATGTGAACCAGCCGTGGACAATTCGTCAGTACGCGGGCTTCTCGACGGCTGCGGAGTCGAACGCCTTCTACCGACGCAATCTGGCGGCCGGGCAGAAGGGCCTGTCGGTCGCCTTCGATCTCGCAACCCACCGCGGCTACGACTCCGACCATCCGCGCGTCGCAGGTGACGTCGGTATGGCGGGCGTCGCGATCGACTCGATCCTCGACATGCGTCAGCTCTTCGACGGTATCGACCTGGGCGCCGTCTCGGTGTCGATGACGATGAACGGCGCCGTGTTGCCCATCCTGGCGTTGTATGTCGTTGCCGCCGAAGAGCAGGGCGTGCCGCCCGAGAAGCTGGCCGGGACCATCCAGAACGACATACTCAAAGAGTTCATGGTCCGCAACACCTACATCTATCCGCCCAAGCCCTCCATGCGGATCATCTCCGACATCTTTGCCTACACCAGCGCGAAGATGCCGAAGTTCAACTCGATATCGATCTCCGGCTATCACATCCAGGAGGCCGGAGCGACCGCCGATCTCGAGCTGGCCTACACGCTCGCCGACGGCGTCGAGTACATCCGCGCCGGTATTGAGGCGGGCCTCGACATCGACAAGTTCGCCCCCCGACTTTCCTTCTTCTGGGGTATCGGCATGAACTTCTTCATGGAGGTCGCCAAGCTCCGTGCCGCACGGCTGCTGTGGAGTGAACTGGTCGCACAGTTCAGCCCGAAGAACCCGAAATCGCTGTCGCTGCGCACACATTCGCAGACGTCCGGATGGTCACTGACGGCGCAGGACGTCTTCAACAACGTGGCACGCACCTGCGTCGAGGCAATGGCTGCGACGCAGGGGCACACGCAGTCGCTGCACACCAACGCGCTCGATGAGGCCATCGCTCTGCCGACCGACTTCTCGGCAAGAATCGCCCGCAACACGCAGCTACTGCTCCAACAGGAGTCGGGCACCACGCGTCCCATCGATCCGTGGGCGGGGTCGAACTACGTCGAGTGGCTCACCGCGCAACTCGCCGAGAAGGCTCGTCGCCACATTGCGGAGGTCGAGGAGACCGGCGGCATGACGCAGGCCATCAACGAGGGTTTGCCGAAACTCCGCATCGAGGAGGCTGCCGCCCGCACCCAGGCGCGCATCGACTCGGGCCAGCAACCACTCATCGGCGTGAACAAGTACCGAGTCGACGACGACGAAGAGATCGAGGTTCTCAAGGTCGAGAACTCCAAGGTGCGGGCCGAACAACTCGAGAAGCTCGAAAGGCTTCGGGCACAACGTGATCAGGCGGCCGTCGATGCGGCACTGGCCGATCTCACCCGCGCCGCCGCGTCGACCGACACCTCGGGTGGCCTGGACAACAACCTGATGGCGCTTGCGATCGAGGCGGCACGTCATCAGGCGACAGTCGGCGAGATCTCGGCCGCGCTGGAAAAGGTCTATGGTCGCCACCAGGCGCAGATCAAGACCATCAGCGGGGTGTACCGGCATGAGGCAGGCGACGTGAGCAACATCGACGCGGCGACCGACATCGTTCGACGTTTCGCGGAGGCGGAGGGTCGACGACCCCGCGTGCTCGTGGCGAAAATGGGTCAGGACGGCCACGATCGCGGCCAGAAGGTGATCGCGACCGCATTCGCCGACCTCGGATTCGACGTCGACGTCGGCCCACTGTTCGCCACGCCGGAGGAGGTCGCCGCGCAGGCGGCCGACAACGACGTCCACGTCGTCGGGGTGTCATCGTTGGCAGCCGGTCACCTCACGCTGGTACCGGCACTGCGTCAGGCGCTGGCTGACGTCGGCCGCGAGGACATCATGATCGTCGTCGGCGGCGTCATCCCACCGGGTGATTTCGACGAGCTCTACGAGGCAGGCGCCGCGGCGATCTTCCCGCCCGGCAGCGTGATCGCCGATTCCGCCGTCGAGTTGATCTCCAAGCTCGCAGACAGTCTCGAGATCGAGTTGCCAGAGGTGGCTGCCGGTTAATGGGTGTGCAACGTCGGGTTGATGTTCAGGCGCTGACCGACGGTGTGCTCGGTGATCGCCGCGCCGATCTCGCGAGGGCGATCACCCTGGTCGAGTCGACGCGACCGGATCACCGTGCGGCGGCTCAGGAGTTGCTGTTGGCGCTCACCCCGCATGCCGGAAAGTCGTTTCGCGTGGGGATCACCGGCGTGCCCGGCGTCGGCAAGTCGACGACGATCGAAGCGCTCGGGATGCATCTGATCGAGCAGGGTCACCGCGTGGCGGTGCTGGCTGTCGACCCGTCGTCGACGCGCACGGGTGGTTCGATACTCGGCGACAAGACACGCATGGGCACCCTGGCCGTGCATCCCGACGCCTACATCCGGCCGTCTCCGACGTCGGGCACGCTCGGTGGCGTCGCGAAGGCAACCCGCGAGAGCATCGTGCTCGTCGAGGCCGCCGGGTTCGACGTGGTGCTCGTCGAAACGGTTGGCGTCGGTCAGTCGGAGGTGACCGTCGCCAACATGGTCGACACGTTCACGTTCCTCACCCTCGCGCGGACCGGCGATTCACTGCAGGGCATCAAAAAGGGTGTGCTCGAGCTTGCCGACGTCATCGTCGTGAACAAGGCAGACGGCTCGCATCTCACCGAGGCCAAAGGTGCTGCGCGCGAACTGAAGAATGCGCTGAAGCTGATCTATCCACACGACGCGCTGTGGGTGCCGCCCGTCCTGACGATGAGCGCGCTCGAGAACACCGGCGTCGACGACTTCTGGCGGGCCGTCGAGCGCCATCATTCCGTGCTGGTCGACGCAGGCGAGTTCGACGCCAGGCGCAGCCGCCAGCAGATCGACTGGACATGGACGATGGTGCGCGACGAGTTGCTCAGCCGTCTGGCCGCCAGCCCCGAGGTCGCCGGGATCCGCGGCGACGTCGAAGCGCGTGTCGGCTCCGGCGACCTGACGCCTGCCCTGGCTGCCCAGGAAATCCTCGCCTCCTTCGATCGTCGGTGACCGACGGGGCACCGACCGTGAGACCCCGATGGCCTGCTAGGTTGCTTAGGGTCGCCTAATGTCGGGCGCCGTGTCTGTAAGGAAGGCGGTCTCATGCGTTCTCTGGCCAGGATCCCGCGGCGTCGTTTCGCCGTGATGCTTGGGTCGGTGGTATCGATACTCCTGGCGGTGGTGATCGGGTTGGTGCCCACACTCACCGCGACTCCCGCCGCGGCAGCGCCCGCCAAGGCAGGCACCGTACTCAGCGCTGAAGACATCACGGACAGGCCCGACGCGAAAGTGGCGGGAGCGGGCAAAGTCGTTGCCGTTACCTACCTTTCGCCGCAGAGTGACGGCACGCTCGTGCCCGTGCGTGCCACGATCATGATTCCCGCCGTCGCCGCACCGAAGGATGGCTATCGCGTACTGGCTTACGGTCATGGCACCGCGGGGCTCGGCGACGACTGCACCGTCACCGATCGCATGGGGCATCAGGGGCGCTACGACTCCTGGCTTGGTCCGTGGCTCAAGAAGGGCTACGTCATCGCGGCGACCGAGTACGCAGGTATCGGCGGCCCCGGCGTGCACGCCTACCTCGACGGCGACGTCGCCGGGAAGAACATCCTCGATTCCGTTCGCGCGGCGCGTGTGGTGACCCCACAGTTCGCCGGCGCGCAGACGTCGAAGGGCTTTGTGTCCACGGGCGGTTCGCAGGGTGGACACGCTGCGCTGTGGGCCGGTCACCTCACGCCGTCGTACGCGCCCGAGCTGACCAATGTCGGTGTCGCCGCGACCTCACCGCCCGTCGACATCGCCGACTACTTCTCGGCGATCCGACCGGGCGTTCCCCCGGTCGAGGTGCCTGACTACGTCACCTACTTCTCGTATGTGCTCGCAGGACTCAAGGTCGCGCGTCCCGATGTGGACGTCGATTCGTACCTGACCCCGCGGGGGCGCAAGGTTGTGAAGGATGCCCAGACGCTGTGCTACCCGAATCAGGGTCGCGCGACAAAGGGCATGACCGTCGGGCAACTCGTTGCGAAGCCATTCAACGAGGGGCCGCTGATCCCGGCTTTGCGTTCGGTGACCTACGTGCCCGAAAAGGGTTACCCCGCACCGATTCTGCTCCAGCAGGGCGCACTCGATCCGGTGGCGTTCGCGCCACTGACGACGCAGTGGGTCGATCGCGCGAAGGCCAACGGCGTCGATGTCGATCTTCGCACCTACCAGGCGGGCCACGGCGTCGGCGTCTACGCCGAGACCAACGCGCTGGCCTGGTCTGAAAAGCAACGCTGGCCGACGGCCTGATACCACAAGAACTGCGTCCCGCTCACCGATTGCTCGGTGAGCGGGACGCAGTCGTTATGGGGTGTTCTCCCTGGAACTGGCGCCGTGAGAACTTGGCTGACTCAGAACTTGGCAGCCACGGGGTCGAGAGTGTTGATCACGAATCCGACCGACGGTGCGCTGGGCACGCTGAAGGCGGGCTGCGTCTTGTCGTCGAGGAACACCACGGTGCCCTTCTTGACCGCGGGGAGCGACGACCAACCCGGAACGCGTTCTGCGACAGCAGGGTCGCCGCCCGGCGTGTAGACCACGAGTAGATCCGAGTCGAGCAGGTCGATTCGCTCGGCAGAGATCAGTGAGCGCGTCGAACCCTCCTTGTGCTCGGCGGCGACCTTCGGGTTCAGGGTGAATCCGAGCTGGGCGATCAGCCCTGCGGCGGCGTCGTCGGTGGTGTTGATAGCGCCGACCTGACCGGTCGGGCCAACCTGTGCGAAGGTGAACGTCTTGCCAACGGCCGCAGGGTACTTTGCCTTGAAGTCAGCGATCTTCTTGTTCGTCGAGTCGACGAGTTCGGATGCCTGCTGCTGCTTGCCGAAGATCTGCCCGGTGGTGGTGGTGATCTTCTCCCAGGTGTCGACCGTCGCACCCTTGGTCAGGACGGGAATGGTCGGTGCGATCTCGGACAGCTTGTCGTAGCGACTCTTGTCGCCGACGTAGCCCGCCAGGATCAGATCCGGCTGGTACTTGGCAATCTCGCCGACGCTGACCTGCGAGATGTCTGCGACCTGCACCACCTCGGAGTCGTGCTTCGGAGTCCACTCGAAGCTCGGGGTGCCCTGCGGAACGAACTCAGCGGTGATCGGGATATTCAGCGCCGCAAGGGTGTCGGTCCAGTCGGTGAGCAAGCTGACGACCTTGGTCGGCTTCTTGTCGATCTTGGTGCTGCCGTACTCGTGGTCGATCGTCACGGGGGCGAACGATTCCGAGGACGACGACGATGCGTCGTCTTCTGAGGACGAGCAAGCGGCCAGGAAACCGATGAGTCCTGCTGTCAGCAGAACCGCGAGTGCCCGCGTCGCGCGCGTTTTCTTCACTTCAATCCAATCGTCGGTGTCGGTTATGTCAGTTTCGGACGGTACATCGCACATCACATGTCCAACGTCGCACCTCCGTCGACACGAAGGTCGTGCATGGTGATGTGGCGTGCGGCGCTCGACGCGAGGAACACCACTGTCGAGGCGACATCTTCGGGACTTGCTATGCGTCCCAACGGTATTCCGAGTCGATACGCGTCCGGATCTCCGGCCAGTACCCGGTCTCGATCAGCGTCGTCGGTCCACATGCCCCGCAGCATCGGCGTGTCGGTGGAACCGGGGGAGACGATGTTGACGCGGACACCGTATGGCGCGACCCGGAGTCCGAGGCTGCGTGCGTACGACGTCGCGGCGGCTTTCGATGCGGCGTATGCCGCCAGTCCCGATCGCGGTGTGGCTCCGGCGTTGCTCGAGACGACCACGACGGATCCGCTTCGTCGCGCGGTGAGGTCGTCGAGTGAGACGTCGAGCAGATTGCGCACCCCGCCCGCGTTCACGGCCATGCAGGTATCCCAGTCGTCGGCCATCACGCCCGCGGCCGAGACGACGATGTCGACGGGGCCCGCCTGCGTCGCCGCCTTCCATGCATCGCCGACCGCCTGCCGATCGGTGACGTCGACACTACGAATACCGGTGTCGTGCATCAGATCCCACGCGTCAACCGATGCCCCATGCGCGCGTAGCAACGCGGCGACGGCTGCCCCGATACCCCCCGCGGCACCGGTGACCACCGCACGCGTTCCCGCGAGCGAGCCGGGTTCAGGTAGGACGGGTTCAGGGAAGGCGGGCTCAGGCAGGTCAGGATCAGGCAGGTCAGGATCAGGCATGGCTGCGCGCCCCGCGCGCGGGGGTGTCCGATTCTGACGTTGCGCCTTTCCGCAGCGCCTCGACAACGTCGTCGGTGGTGAGGACCCGGCCCGCACGCTTGCCGACGTACTCGCACGCCATCGTGTGTTCGTCACGGGTGAAGTCGGCGACGGCGTCGGCAACGAAGAACGGTTCGACGTCCATCATGAACGCCTCCGTGGCGCTGATCATGCAGCCCATGTGGGCATACACGCCGATCACGATGAGCTGATCACGCCCGTGGCGTGCCAGCAGGTGTCTCAGATCGGTGCGCTGGAATCCGGAGTACCGCCACTTGGTGACGGTGATGTCGCCGCTGCGCGGCGCCAGTGCGGGGATGATGTTCTCGTCGCGGCCGGAATCTAGTCCACGGCCCCAGAAATCGGCGAGGATTCCTCGACGTGAGGGATGCTGGTCGCCGGGCTGGGCCGTGTAGACGACCGGTATGCCCGCGGCGGTGGCGGCCGCGCGGATGGCGACCATGTTCGGGAGCGCGGTAGCCATCGGTTCGGCCTGCGTGGCGTAGGCGTCGATGAAGTAGTTCTGCATGTCGTGGATCAGCAGTGCGGCGCGCGAGGGTTCCAACTTCCAGTCGACGCGCTGCGGGAACGGTCCGTCGGGAATCTGGTACGGGGTGATCGTCGGGATAGCCACGCCATTAGGGTAGCCTCACCTTTATGCTCGTGTCTCCATGGCCCCCGGAACTGGAAGCGAAATATCGAGCCGACGGACTGTGGGTGGGGGAGACGTTCGACGACGTCCTGCGCTCTCGTGCCGCCGACCCGGCGTCCGCCGACCATACCGCTGTCGTCGACATCCACCGAAGGCTCAGTTACGCGGAGCTGGACGATCGCGTCGGCCGGGTCGCGGCGGGCATGGTCGAACTCGGTATCGCACCCGATGACCGAGTGTTGGTCCAGATCCCGAACCGGGTCTGCTACGTCGAAGCCGTTTTTGCGCTGTTCCGACTCCGTGCGATTCCGGTTTTCACCCTTCCCGCTCATCGAGCGGGCGAACTCGTGGGTATCGCGCGCGCTGCCGGCGTCACCACAATCATCTCGCCACGCGAGGACTCGGGGTTCGACTATCGCGGACTCGCCGACACCATTGCGGCACAGGTTGATTCGATCACCCGGTGGATCGACGCCGACGACCTCGACGCCTTGTCTACGGAACCAATCGAGCACGACCGCGCGAACCCCGCCGAGCTCGCCTTCCTACAGCTCTCGGGTGGAAGTACGGGCATCCCCAAGCTCATTCCGCGCACACATGACGACTACCTCTACAGCGTGCGTCGCAGTAACGAACTCTGCGGAGTCACCGCCGACACGGTCTATCTCGCGACGCTGCCCGTCGCACACAACTTCCCGATGAGTTCGCCAGGCATTCTCGGCGCGATGTGTGCCGGCGGGACGATCGCCCTCACCGCGTCGCCCGCGCCGTCCGTCGCATGGGAGATGGTGGCGCGCGAGGGCGTGACGATGACCGGCCTCGTGCCGCCCCTTGCGCGGCTGTGGACCGAAACCGCCGAGGCCGGAACATCTTTCGACCTCTCGTCTCTCGACGTCATCCAGGTAGGAGGTGCGCGCTGCCCGGACGAACTCGCACGCCGCATCGGCCCGGCACTCGGCGTGCGCTTGCAGCAGGTGTTCGGCATGGCTGAGGGCCTGGTCTGCTACACGCGACTCGACGACCCGATCGACGTGATCACCACGACGCAGGGCCGTCCGATGTCGGCCGACGACCAGATCAGACTCGTCGACGAGGACGGCGTCGACGTCGGTTCCGGGCCGGGCTTTCTGGAGACGCAGGGGCCGTACACGATACGTTCGTATTGGCAGAACGCGAGTGCGTCGTCATTCGCGTCCGACGGCTGGTACCGCACGGGCGACGTCGTCGAGCTGACGGCGGACGGCAACGTCGTGGTGCGGGGTCGTGGCGGCGATCGTGTCAATCGCGGTGGCGAGAAGGTGTCTGCCGAGCAACTCGAAGAACAGTTGCTGACACACCCTGCGGTGCGCGACGCCATCGTGGTGGCGGTAGCCGACCCCTATCTCGGTGAGCGCACCTGCGCCTATCTGATCCCCGACGACGCCGACAATCCGCCGAATCTCGCTGGTATCCGACGCTTTGTCCGCGAGAACGGCCTCGCCGAGTGGAAGCTCCCCGACGTCGTCAAGATCATCGACGAGTTCCCCGAGACCGGCGTCGGCAAGGTGAGCCGCAAGAAGCTTCGCGAGATCCTCGCGGGCTGAACCTTCTGACCGCGCAGGCCGCTCAGGCCGCTCAGGACAGCGTGCTCTCCACCGGGTGATCGTTACGCACCGCGACGACCGCCCGCAGCGCGAAGGCCGCGATGATCGACAGGACGAGCAGCGCCAGTCCGTAGTAGACGATGGCATCCGATGCGGTCCAGATCGTGCCGAAGACGCCTGCGACGAGCGCACCGATCGTCACGCCGCCGACCTCTTGGGCCATCCAGATGCCGTTCACCCGTCCCAACAGCGGACCGGGAGTGTCGTGCTGGATGAGGGAGTACCGCAGCACCTCCTGCGTCGCCTCGAGATATCCGACGATGCACAGCAGGACAATCGCCAGCCAAGCCACCGGTGCGAATCCGAAGAGGACCTGGACGAGCGACGCGCCGGCGAGTGCGCCGAGCATCACGACGCCCGGACGCCGCACGCCTGCCAACCAGCCACTGGTGAGGGCACCGAGCATCGCACCGCACGCGACGGCCGCATACAGCAGACCGGTGGCCCTGGCGTCGCCACCGAACCGCTGCGCCACAAGCGCGGGAAGGAGTGCGACGAGGCCAGCGCCCAACATCGCCAGGACGCCGACGATCATCACGCCGAGCACGACGCGTTGCGAGGTGAGGAATTCGAGGAGTGATTGCGGCGACTCGCTGTGTGCCGCGTCCGCGGCGTTGACCTGAGCTCCTCCGGAGGCCGACTCCGACTCTGCGCCAAGGGTTGCCGCGGTCGGTGGCATCGACGGGAGACCCAGCAGGATCAGTACGGTGAGCGTCGCCAGGATCGCGGCGATGGTGTAGGCCCACTCGACGCCGGCAGCCGCGATGATCAATCCGGCGATGGCAGGCGAGATCGCGGTCCCCACCCGCACGGTCAGTGAACTGAGTGCGCCGACGGCCACGAGCTTGTCTCGTGGGATCAGCGTCGGCACCGCAGCCATCAGCGCCGACGTCGAGAGCGAACCGATCAGCCCGTCGACGCCCGCAAGAACGTAGAGAGCCACCACCGACGTCGTGCCGAATACACCGAAGGCGTTCAGCGCGAGGCCTGCGAAGCTCAGTGCCGCGCCCGTGCGTCCGAGAAGAATGAGCTTCTTGCGATCGAACCGGTCGGCGAGAACGCCACCAACCAGCATGCCGACGAACGTCGTGATGCCCGTGACGGCTGTCGCCGCGCCGACCTGTGCCGACGACCCGGTGAGGTCGTACATCTGGATCGGCGCCGACACCATGAGGAGTCCGATGCCGATGATCGAGATGAGTCGGGCGCAGAAGATGCGGCGGAAGGCCGCGCTCTCGCGCAGGGGACTGATATCGATCAGGACCCCAGTTACCTTGCCGCTCATCGACCACCTTCCGTCTCGCCGGTATGCACGCTCGCCAGTTCTGCAGTGTCAATTTTCGCCAACTCAGCGAGGGCAGCCAGCCATCGTTCTGCCAGACGCGCAATGGCGTGCGCGTCGATCATTCCCGGCTGATAGCTCCACGTTGCCGACAGTCGTGGCCCGTCAGGACCGTCGACCGTCGCGACGTCGACGATGAGTCCGTAGCCTGCGGACATCTCGTCGTCGGGTCCGATGTCGACCGACTCGGGCGCCATCGACCACCCGTCGAACGCGAAATCGCGATATCGGCCAACATAATTGAACTCGATGGCCGCACTCGGCAGGTCGGTGACCGCCCGAGCGGTGCTTCCGTCTTCGCCCGCAGAACCGTACCGGAGCAGACCGTACCCCACGCCACCATCCGGGATCGTCGCCCGTTGCGCCGCGAGGCTCCTCGCCTGTGTCGCCGCGTCGTCGGTACCGCCGACCCGGATCGGATGGACGGCAGTGAACCAGCCGACGGTGCCGGTGAGATCGGCACCGGGAACCAGATGTTCGACGCGGCCGTGTCCCTCGGAGTCGACGAGCGTCGGGGTGCTGATCGCCGCACCGAATGCGCCCAACAGCACCTCGTCGACGCCGACACCCAGCCGCGCCCCGACCGGACCGAGGATCTCCCGCGCGACGTCGGTGTCGACCTCGACGCGATGTCGGAGCACGGTGCCCTGACGGTCGCGAGCCGGGTCGAGGGGACGTGAGAAGACGGCCAGCGGATCGACATCGGTGGCGATCTGACGCCAGAGGTCGGCCTCACCGCTGCGGTCCAATACCGCCAACTCGCGCGCCCATGCACCGAAGTCGGTCGATACCTGCGCGAGCGAGATGTCTTCCGGTGCAACCCCTTCGGTCAGCTGCGTGTACGCGGCAATCAGTTCCGGGACGAGCACGCGCCACGACACACCGTCGACGACGAGGTGGTGGATGGCTACCAGCAGGCGGCCCGGCTCGCTGCCCCGATCGCTCCACGCGGCCGCGATCATGCGTCCTGCCACGGGATCCAGTCGAGTCCGGACAGTATGCGCGAGCGCGGTCAGGTCGCCGCCAGTGCAGTCAGTGCCGTCACGACCGTCGACGACGAGCACCTCGGGCACGACGCCGGATTCGGTTGTGTCCTCGCGGATCTCGGGGATCTCGAAGTGCCACGGCGACGCGGTGTCGACGAGCCGTGCACGCAACATGTGGTGGCGCGACACGAGAACGCCCAGCGCCCGCGTGAGTGCGTCGACGTCGAGACCCGCGGGAACAGTGAGCAGCGCCGACTGGTGGAAGCCGCCGATGTGCTCGGCGTTGCCGCTCGTGAGTTCGTCGAGCCAGCCGACGATCGGTGTCGCAGGCACAACGCCAGCGGCCACCCGGGGGAGTTCCGGTGTGGTCGCTGCGCGTTGAAGTGTCTCTGCGAGTCCGACGATGGTGCGGTTGACCATCACGTCACGCGGACTGAGTGTGAAGCCCTCGGCGCGCAACCGGGCGACGAGTTGCATCGCCACAATGCTGTCGCCACCGAGCTCGGCGAAGTCGTCGTCGAGTCCCACCTGGTCGGCCGGCAGTTCGAGCACGTCGGCCACGGCGTGACACACTCGCCGCTGCACGTCTGTCTCCGGGGCACGCACCTCGTGCTCGAAAGTCGGCTCCGGCAGCGCGCGGCGATTGATCTTGCCGTTCGGCAGGGTGGGCAGCGCGTCGAGGACGACAACCGTCGCGGGAACCATGTAGTCGGGCAGCATCGCGCGTACGGCAGCACGCAGGGCTGCAGGCTCCACCGGGGGCTCCACCGGAGCCTGCTGCTCGCCTGCCCAGTTCTCCTCCGGTGAACGATCGGTCACGACATAGCCGACGAGCCTGCCTGCTCGCGCGACGACGAGCGCCGTCGCCACACCCGGCATCGACGTCAGCGCCGACTCGACATCACCGAGCTCGACGCGGAAGCCGCGGATCTTCACCTGATCGTCGGCACGGCCGCGGAAGTCGAGTTGGCCGTCGCGCGTCCAGCGAACCGTGTCGCCCGTGCGATACATCCGCGACCCGTCGGCAGCGAACGGATCGGCGACAAAGCGTTCGGCAGTCAGGTCACCGCGACCGAGATAGCCGCGTGCCAATCCTGCTCCGGCGAGGTACAACTCACCGTCGACGCCGTCGGGAACCGGCATGAGTGCGGGGTCGAGGACGTAGGCTCGCGCTCCGTCGACGGGTCGGCCGACCACCGGATGCTCGGCGTCGGCCGCGCGTGCGACGAGAGCGTCGACCGTCGCCTCGGTGGGTCCGTACAGGTTGTAGGCGTCGGTGCCGGTGAGTTCGCGATAGCGCTGCCACTGTGCGTCCGGAACCGCTTCGCCACCGAAACCGATGGCGCACATGGATTCTTCGGCACCGTCGAGTTGACGCAGGTGTGATGGTGTCAGCTCGAGGAAGTCCCAGTTTTCGGCACGCAACTGTCCGGCTAGCGCCTGCGCGTCGTGCTGGGTATCGGCGTCGACGATGCTCACCTCGTGGCCGTCGAGCAGCCACAGCTGTGGTTGCCACGAGGCGTCGAAGGCCAGCGACCATGCGTGGCCCACGCGCAGTCGGTCACGCCCGGCACGGCGACGTGCGGGCTCATGGAGCATGCGCCGATGACTCGCAAAGAGGTTCGCAAGACCGCGATGGGGCACCACGACACCCTTGGGTGTGCCCGTGGACCCGGAGGTGAAGATCACGTAGGCGGGGTGGTCGGGTAGCACTGTTGCGGCTCGCCTCAGCACAGGCACCGAATCGGCCTGTGCTGCAGCGAGAATGGGGTCGTCGAGGTCGTCGATCACGCGCCGCGGCGCCGCGACGCGGGTCATCGCGGCAACTCGCTCGGATGGTGTGCCCGGCTCGATGGGGAGGTAGGCGGCACCCGCGACGAGTACGCCGAAGATCGCTTCGAGTGCGACCACACCGCGTGGCAGCGAGACCACGACCACGTCCTCGGGACCGATGCCCTCGGCCGCGAGCCTGGCCGCGATAGTCTTCACGCGCAGATCGAGTTCGCCGAACGTACGAGTGCCGTCATGGCCTCGAAGCGCAGGTGCAGATCGATCTCGAGCCACCGCGGCGTCGAATAATTCGGGGAAGGTCGACGCTGGAGCGGCAGGACGATGGAGGTCACGCAGTTCCGTCGTGATCCGGATGTCGAGGTCGCGCAGGGGGCGATCCTGTTGTGCCGCCATGAATTCCAGGATCATCACGAGCCGCTGAGCCATCGATTCGACGGTGACCCGGTCGAACAGGTCGGTGCTGTACTCGATCACTCCACCCACCCGCGGCGTCACGCCGGTGGCGTCCTCGGTGAAGTCGAACGACAGATCGAACTTCGCTGTCGTCGGCAGCGGCGGCGCGGTGCCTTCACCCTTGTCGGTTCCCGTGTTTCCGTCGGTTGGTGACTCGGTCAGTCGCCCGTCGACGTAGACCACCATCGTCTGGAACAGCGGGTTGAGCGCCGACGAGCGTGACTGCGCCACCGCTTCGACGACCTGCTCGAACGGGACGTCCTTGTTCTCGAACGCCGACAGATCGTCTGCGCGGACCCGGGAGAGGAGCTCGGCCACCGTCGGGTCTCCCGACACATCGGTGCGCAGCAGGAGGGTGTTCAGGAAGAAGCCGACGAGTTGGTCGAGGCGTGCGTCGTCGCGCACGGTGACCGGCGATCCGAGCGGGATGTCAGTGCCTGCACCCAGTCGCGACAGCAGGACCGCCACGGCCGCCTGGAACACCATGAACATCGACGTTCCGGTCGATGCGGCGAGTTCCTTGAGCGCCACGACGGTGTCCGGGCGAACGCCGACCAGGACTCCGTCACCACGACCCGACGGACGCGGAGGTCGGGCCCGGTCGTAGGGAAGTGACAGTTCCTCTGGCGAACCGTCGAGGGCGCGGCGCCAGAAGTCCAGCTCGCGTCGTCCCCGGTCGTCGGCGAGCAGATCCCGCTGCCATGCGGCGAAGTCGGAGTACTGCAGAGCGAGATCGTCCCATTCGGGTGCAATCTGTTGTGCGCGTGCATGATACGCGGTATCGAGGTCGGCACGCAGCGGTGCTGCCGACCATTCGTCGGTGGCGATGTGGTGAATCGTGACCACCGCGAACTCGGACGTTGTAGCCACGCGAATCGGTATCTCGGTGGCGAGGTCGAAGGCGTGTGCCGCGTCTGCGTGCAGCTCGGCGATGTCGGAGACCACACGGACCGGAATCTCCGGTGCGACGACGACGTCGGGGCGGTCGTCCGGGTACCGCGTTCGGAGGATCTCGTGACGGTCGACGACGTCACGGACTGCTGCGCGCAGCACGTCGGGGTCGATGGGAGTTGTCCCCTCGGGTCCGCCCGGACGCCACAGCAGCGGCACGTTGTAGGTGCTGGTGGGTCCCGACACTCCCGCGAGTGTCAGCATCTGGGCCTGACCGAAGGAGAGCACCGGCTCGGCGTCGGCACGACGACGCAAACTCGTTGTGTCCGCATGCGATTGCGCCGAGGTGGACTCGCCGTTGGCGACGAGCCACTCGGCCAGTTGAGCGATGCTCGGCTCGTCGAACACTGTCCGGACCCCGATGTCGTACCCGAGTGAGCCGCGAATCAGGTTGACCAGCTTGATGGCGGCGAGCGAATGGCCGCCCAGGCTGAAGAAGCTCGCGTGGATATCGGCAACCTCGGTGCCGAGCACCGCCGAGAAGATCTCGGCGAGATCGGATTCCAGCGACGTCCGCGGACTGGTGCCCTGCGAACCGTCGACGGTCGGTGTCGGCAGCGCACGGCGGTCGAGCTTGCCGGTTTGATTCAGCGGAAACGCGTCGAGCACCACCAGGGGTGACGGAATCATGTAGTCCGGCAACACCGTCGAGAGTTGACGTGTCACGGACTCGACAACGGACGAGCCATTCTCCGAGACAGCGGCCGATGAATCACCCGCGGGCACAATCCAGCCGACGACCCGGTCAGAGTCGACGGCGACCGCGGCGTCGGCGACCTGAGGGAGCGAACGCAGCGCCGCTTCGATCTCTCCGAGTTCGACGCGGTTGCCGCGTACCTTCACCTGGCTGTCGATGCGGCCGAGGTATTCGAGGACGCCCGCCCGACGTCGGACCAGATCGCCCGTCCGATACACCCGCGCGCCCGGCAGATCACCGGTTGGATCGGCGACGAAGGAACCCGCGGTGCGGGCTGGGCGGCCGAGATACCCACGCGCGAGCGGTGTTCCGCGCACGTACAGTTCACCCACCGCGCCGTCGGGAACACGCCGCAGCGACGTATCGAGGACGAGGAGATCGGTGCCCGCGATCGGACGTCCGATGGGTGCTGTGCGGGTGGTCGCGTGTGGAACCGCGGTGTGATCGGTGACGACGACGGTGGTCTCGGTCGGACCATAGGCGTTGATCAGTGCCAGCGACGGCGCCGCGGCGAGTACCTCGTCGACGAGTTCGGTGCGTAGCGCCTCGCCGCCAACGATCATGTGACGCAGTGAGTCGAGGCCCGGTAGGTGGGGGACGAACAGCTCGAGCAGCGACGGAACGAAGACCGTCGTCGTGACGCCGTGGGCGCCGATGATGTTGGCGAGTCTGCGGGGGTCGCGCTGAGCGCCCTGCTCTGCGACCAGAACACGCGCGCCGACGATGAAGGGCAGCAACAACTCCCACACGGCACCGTCGAAACCGACAGGCGTCTTGGCGAGAACGGTGTCGGCGTGTCCGATACCGCCGCCGGGCATCGTCTGCACGCGCCACCGCAGTAGGTTCACCACACTGCGGTGGGTGACTACCACGCCCTTCGGCCTGCCCGACGAACCCGACGTGTAGACGACATATGCGGCGTCGTCGGCGCGTACGTGAGGCAGCTCAGAGTTGGTGATCGATGCCTCTGAGTCCTCTTCGAAGAGCCGACCGTCGACGCTGATCGTCGGGACACTGTGGTTGTTTCGCGCACTGTTGCCGATCGGTGCCGAGCTGCCGCTTCCGACGATGACGGCGGCGGGGCGCGCGTCGTCGAGGATGGTCGCTACTCGATCGGCAGGTGTGTCGGTGTCGATCGGAAGGTATGCCGCACCCGCGCGCAGCACACCCTGTAGGGCCGCCAGTTGCGCCATGCCTCGTGGCACGAGGACAGCAACCACGTCGCCGGGTCGCACGCCGAGGTCGACGAGTCGGGCAGCCAAGCCTCTGGTTGCCGCTGCGAGCTGGGCGTAGTCGACCGATCCGCCATCGGTGTCGGACAACGCTATTCGCGACGAATGCCGACGGGTGGCGTCGTCGATGACATCTGTCACCGTGTCGGCGTGATCGACGAGCGCCAGCGCGCCGCGCTCGGCGTCGCGGACGGACGCGTCATCGTCAGCGCTGAGAAGTTCGATCTGATCGACGACGATCTCGGGCGTCGCACTGACGGCGCGCAGGATGCGGGCAAGGCGTGCGAGTAGGTCCCGAGCGGTTGCGGCGTCGAACATCGCGGTCGCGTACTCGAGTGCGAGCGTCAGTTCGCCGGTCTCGGTGTTGTCGACGACGGTGAACGCGAGATCGAACTTGGCCGACACGGACGTCAGGTGATCGAACGTCGCCGGGACACCGAGGAAGCGATCGGGCATCGCGCCGAACGGCAGGTATCCGACGCTGACACAGAACAACGGATTGCGTCCGGGAACGCGCTGCGGTGCAAGGTGTTCGACGATCTGCTGGAAGGGGATGTCCTGATTGTCGAATGCTGCGAGATCCACTGCGCGGACACGGTCGATGAGTTCGTCGAAACGTGGGTGGCCGCCGACGTCGGTGCGCAGCACCTGGGTGTCGACGAAGAATCCGACGAGGTCGTCGAGCGCGGGATCGTTGCGGCCGGACACCGGCGATCCGAGCGGGATGTCGGCCCCGGCGCCCACCCGGTACAGCAGTGTGGCCACGGCCGCCTGGGCGACCATGAACATGCTGGCTCCGTGGTCGGCGGCGATGCGCGCGAGTGACGAACGCGTGTCGGAGTCGACGATGGTCGACTCCGTTGCCGCGGAGCCTGGCGCACCGGGACGTCGTGGGCGGTCGCGGGGGAGTGCGAGCTCCTCGGGGAGGTCGGCGAGTGTGTCGGTCCAGAAATCGAGCTGTTGCTGCCCTCGCTCGCTGATCCGATCACGTTGCCACAGTGCGTAATCGGCGTACTGGACGGGCAGTGGTGAGAACTCGGGTACCGCACCGGTCGCCCGTGCGGCGTAGGCAGTGGTGAGGTCGGTGAGCAGTGGTCGATCCGACCATTCATCGGTGGCGATGTGGTGCATCGCGATGGTCAGGACCGCAACGGTCGACGACTCGTCGGGTGCGTCGACCTGCGCCACCTGTACGCGGATCGGTGGCGCCGAACGCAAATCGAAAGCGCGCGTGAGGAACTCGCGTGTGGCCTCGGTGACATCGGCGCCGGCGGTGCGCACCTCGACCACATCGGGTACCTCTGCGGGATCGAGAACACGTTGGTGCACCTCGCCGTCCGCGGTGGTCTCGAAGACGGTGCGCAGGCTCTCGTGGCGTGCCAGTACATCTCTCATCGCCGCCGACAGCGCGTCGGTGTCAAGGGGTTCGTGCACGCGCACGACGTGGCCGTAGTGATACGAGATGTCGTCGGGATCCATCTCGTAGAGCACCCAGAGTCTTTCCTGGGCGGGCGAGAGCGGGATGCGGTCCGGCCGAACGCCGGTCGTGATGTCGGTGGTCGATCCGGTCAGTTCGGTGCGCGCGGCGATGTCGGCGGGAGTCCTGGCATCGAAGAGATCTCGGATCGCCAATTCGGCGCCGAGTTCGGCGCGCAGCGTGGAGACGAGGCGCATCGCTGCCATCGAATGACCGCCAAGCGCGAAGAAGTCGTCGTCGATACCGACCGCGCATCCCTCATCGGTGTCCGGGAGGCCGAGGACCTCGGCGAAGACCTCGCACAGCCGACGTTCGAGCTCGGTGCGTGGTGCGCGTCGCGTACCGCCGACCTCGGGGACGGGCAGCGCCTTCACGTCGAGCTTGCCGTTGACGGTCATCGGGAACTCGGTGACCGTGGCGAACAGGGTGGGGACCATGTAGTCGGGGAGGTTCGCGCTCAACTCGCGTCGCAGTTGCGCGTAGTCGAGCTCCGAGCCCGCGTCGGTGGGAATCACGTACGCCACCAGACGTTTGACGTCGGGTGCTGCCGGATCGGCGGTCGCGACGACTGCCGACGACGCGATCTGTGGCAGCGCGGTCACCGCGGCATCGATCTCGGCGAGCTCGACCCGATAGCCGCGGACCTTCACCTGATCGTCGGTGCGTCCGAGGAAGTCGAGATTGCCGTCGGGACGTATCTTCATCGCGTCACCGGTGCGATACAGACGGCCTCCGTCGGAGAAGGGATCCGCGACGAACCGCTCGGCCGTCAGATCGGGCCGTCCGAGGTATCCGCGTGCCAGTCCCGCGCCGCTGATGTACAACTCGCCCGGCACCCCGGCGGGCACCGGCCGCAGCCACGGGTCGAGGAGGTGCGCGGTGGTGTTCCAGATCGGGGTACCGACCGACGATGTCGGTGTCTCGTCGGTGCCCACCCCGAGGGTGTTGATCGTGTACTCGGTCGGGCCGTAGAGGTTGTAGCCGAGGGTGTGCGGGTGTCGACGAAGCGCGGTCCACACGGGTTCGGAGACGGCCTCGCCACCGAGCAGGACGAGCGCGGGCACGTGGTCGCCTGCGAGAAGGCCGTCGGCGAACAACTGTGCGGCATACGTGGGCGTCACGTTGATGACGTCGATGCGGTGGGTCGCGCAGTAGGCGACGAGCGCTGTCGAATCGGCACGGAGTTGCTCGTCGGCGACGTGGACCTCGTGGCCCTCGATGAGCCACAGCAGTTCTTCCCACGACATGTCGAACGCGAATGAGACCGTATGCGCGATGCGGAGTCTCCCGCTGACGCCGGCCTCATGAGCGAGCGCGATGGCGGGTTCGAAGACCTTCTCGCGGTGGTTGAGCTGCATGTTGGTCAGGCCGCGGTAGGGCGTGATGACACCCTTGGGTTTACCCGTCGAACCCGACGTGTAGATCACATAGGCGGGTTGATCCGGGTTGACGTGGGGGGCAACCCATTCCGGCGTTGTGGGGTTCGGCAGGTCGTCGGCCGTGAGCGTCGGCAGGCCCACCGTGTCGAATCGGTGCGCCACCGAGCTGTGGGTCATGATCAGCAACGGCGCGGCGTCGTCGATGATGCCGTGGAGTCTGCCGTCGGGGTGATCGAGTTCGAGGGGTAGATACGCTCCGCCGGCCCGCAGGATCGCGAAGAGCGCGACCACGGTCTCGATGGATCGCGGGATCGCCAGTGCAACAACCGTTTCTGCTCCGACGCCGTGCTCTGCGAGAACCTGCGCGACACGGTCGACCTCGCCGTCGAGCTGTGCATAGGTGAGACGCGAGTCGCCGTAGCTGAGTGCGTCGGCGTCGGGGATCATCGCAGCGCGCTCGGCGAGCAATCCCGACACCGTGGTGTCGGGTAGTCGATGGAGTGGGCCGACGAGCGCAACGTCCGAGTCGAGTGAGAGGTCGAGGGCGGCAACCGCGGTGTCGAGGTCGCGACCGATCGACTCCAGTGCGCGGCGGAATCGTGTCACGAATCCGTCGGCGTACCGATGGTCGATCAGATCGTCGCGATACTCGAGTCGAAAGCGAATCGAAGCGCCGGGCGTCACGACGAGCGCCAACGGGTAGTGGGTGTGGTCGAGACTGCCCTCGCCGATGACATCGTGCAGCGCCGACTGCTCGCGCTCCTCTTCTTCGGTGCGGAAGTTCTGCAACACGTAGAGGACGTCGAACAGCACCGGATGCCCGGTCTCCTGCTGCAATCGCGCCAACCCGATGTGGTCGTAGGCCATTAGCGCCACCCGGGCATCCTGACTGCGGCGCAGGAAGTCTCGCACCGATTCCTGCGGATGCAACACCGTTCGGACGGGGACGGTGTTCAGGAACAGTCCGATCACGGTGTCGAGGCCGGGCACCTCGGTCGGGCGGCCCGCGACGGTCGAGCCGAACGCGACGTCGGTGACTCCGAGGACGCGAGACAGCGTGAGGGACAACGCTGCCGAGATAACGGTGTTGAGTGTGACGCCAGCACTTCTCGCGTCGGCGCGGAGTGACTCCGACGCTGCGACACCGAGATCGACCTCGATCCGACGCGGCGCGCGAGGCGTCGACCCCACCGCCCGCGGCGCGACGAGCGCAGGCTCGGTATAGCCGTCGAGATGCGCCTGCCATGCCGCGAGTGCGTCGGCGTCGGACGTGTCAGCGATCCAGGCGAGGTAGTCGCGCAGCGACGCTTCGGGAGTCGTGGCCGGGGTGCCCTCGAGATGGGCGAGCAACCGGGACACCACGAGCCCGCCAGACCAGCCGTCCCACAGCAGGAATCGACGATTGACGACGATGCGGTCGTGCTCATTCGGCAGGTGGATCAGCGTGATACGCCAGAGTGGTGCGGTGCCGATCGGGATCTCGCGGACGCGGTCGGCGTCGAGAACCGCGTCGAGCTCGAAGTCGACGACGTCGGCCGACGCCGCCGTGAGGTCGACCTCCGCGATGATGGGATCGACCGCGTTGCGGATGATCTGGACTGGGGAGCCGTCGACCTCGACGAACGCGGCCCGCAATTCGGGATTCTCGTCGAGTAGCGCACGTGCGGCGCGCCGCAGCGCCTCGACGTCGATTCGGTGGCCGAGGTCGAGCCAGAACTGTGCGGTGTAGATGTCGTCGGACGCGTCGACCTGTGACTGGAAGAACAAACCCTCCTGCAGGGGTGTCAGCGGCCAGATGTCGTCGATGGTTCCGTGTTCGCGGGTGAGTCGTTCGACGGTCGCGTCGTCGAGCGCCACCAGACGTCGATCGGCGTCTGCGATCACCCGGTCGGTGATCGCGTGCGCCAGGGCGTCGGCATGTGGGATGACTTCCGCATCGACGTCGACGATGACCGACCAGCCGGTGTGGTCGGGAGAGTCGTTGCGCAACAGCCTGATTGAGACGGGGTGCGCGGTCGGCAGTCCGTGGTCGCCGACCAGCACGTCGGGTTCGACGATCTGCCCGGCAGCAGTGGCACCGGCCAACGCCGCGCCCACCTGTGGTGAGAGGTAGCGCAGCACGTCGAGACCCGGTCCGCTGCCGAGAATCGGGTTCGGGCCATCGGGGAGTGAGGGATTCGTCAGGTCGACGCGAAGCGGCTCGAGTGCCTGCAGCGGGCCGACAGTGCGTGCGCCGACGTGTGTACCGTCGACGGCTCGCAAGTCGACAGCTCGCAAGTCGACAGCCAGGTCGATCAGGAGCTCCTTCGGCGCGGCGGCACCGAAGACGTCTGCGACAGCGCCTGCCAGCGCCGCGACGAGACCGTGCTGGGTGGGACGTTCAACGTTGGGATCGTCCACGTCGACCCGAGACGTGTGTGTCGTGTGATCGACCCGCGGTGTGCTGGTCGCGCCGTCGACGCGCGGTAGCGTCGCTCCCGGTGCGAGCGTTTCGAGATAATGCGCCAGGGCCCCGACATCGGCCGCTCGTCCCGCCAATCCCGTTGCCACAGTGCTGAGTTCGGTGTCCGGGGCGTCGACCTCGATGTGCCGACTCGCCGCGGCGTCGTCGAGGGCGGTCTGGAGATCGGTACGGAGGATCTCCGCGGACGTGGGATCGATGAGTGCTGCGTCGAACGCGGCGATCACCTCGCCGGTAGCAGGCACAAAGGTCAAGCCGCGCTCGAGCGGTTCGGCCGGCGCGCTGTCGGCAATCGAGACGGGAATGGTGCTGTCCTGCGCGGATGCGGTCGTCAGCGTCCACAGGATCGGCGCGGGCCGATTCACCGTGGTACGCAGCGCAGGATGAGTCGCAACAAGTGCAGAGGCGATCTCGCGGACGGCGTCCGGAGTCACGGTCGACGACGCCCAGGCGCGAACAATGCGGGGCGGCAATGTGTCCGGGTCGATCTGGCGTTCGCGAAGTCGCGCCAACGCAGGCGTGAGCGATACTGCGCCCGCAGCTCCGTGCGTTTCGGTGTGGACCGATCGAATCGCATCGTCGAGTTGCCCGTCGGGGGTGAACGCGCGGAGGCGTTCGGAGGGGGCGGCGGCGAGTGCCCGCAGGAAGGCGGCGAAATCCTCGCCGACACCGTGCGCCTGCTCAGCCGCGTCGGCGACAGTGCGCACGACGACTTCGGCGGGCCTGTCGCGACGCCTCACCTGGATCTGGATCTCGACATCAGACACCGGCCCGGACGCGAGGGCGTGGAGCGAGAGTGGTTGGCCACCAATGGTCTGCCGCGACGTGTTCGCCATGACGTTCACGCCGAGACCGAACATGCGGTACGGGCCGTCGGATGATGCCGGAGTACCCGAGTTCCTGGCCTGCGCTGCGAGAGCACGGCCGAGATCCTCACCGCGGAAACGACTGTGGGCGAGGAGCGCGAAAACCGCGCGTTCGGTACGAGCGGCGAGGTCGGCGAGGTTGTCGCGCGGATCCGCGTCGACGCGCAGGGGCAGCACGCTCGTCACCATCGACGGTGTTGTGCGCGCCCTGCGGTCAAGGCGCCCGGTCACGGGCAGCGCGAGTACCAGGTCGGTGCGGCCCGTACGCACGTGGGCAAACGCCGCGACCGCGGCGATGAGCAGGACGGTCGGTCGGACCCCGGCATCACGCGCCAGCGCGCGCAACGGGTCGAGGACCTCGAGGGGAATGTCGAAGCGCGACGCGATGATTCCGCGGCCGGGCACCACATCGTCGTCGAGGAGTCGCACCGGCTGCGGTCGGTCGCCCATCCGCGCCAACCAGTAGTCGGCATCGGCGGCGAAGTCGGCGCCTTCACGGTATTCGCGCTCGGCGTCGACCACAGGGAGTAGTCGCCAATCCCTGGGTCGTGACGGCCGGGCGTTGTCGGATGCCCCAAAGCCTTCCGAAGCCCCAAAAGCATCCGAGGCCCCAGAAGGTTCCGCGGCGCCAGATGCTTCCGTTGCGTCGTACTGTTCCTGGACCGCCTGGGTGAAGAAGCCGAGCCCCATGCCGTCGCAGACGAGGTGGTGGACCTTCAGAAACACCAGTGTCGGGTCGGGCTGCGCGGTTCCCTGGTCGGTCACGGTACTGGCGGTGCGCAGGATCGTGCATTCGGTGAGTGGTCCGTGCCTGACATCCATCGGCTGCGCGAGGTGCGAAGCCATCCACTCGCGCGCATCGGAGAGAGGCATCTCGCGGACGTCGACGTCGAAGTCGGCAGTAGGCAGGATTCGCTGCCCCACGTCGCCGCCCTCTTCGACGAACACGGCGCGCATCGCTTCGGCCTTCTCGAGAACCGCGAGGACAGATGCTCTGAGTCGTTCGACGTCGGTCCGTGCGTCGACCTCCACGTAGAGCCCGGTGACGTAGAGGGCAGGGTCGCCGGATGCCTGCATCGACAGGTAGATGTCGCGTTGGCCCGCGAGGACAGGCAGTGTGACGTCGTGCGAGTCGCCGTGTGTGCGGACAGGAGCATCTGCGTCTGTCGGGGCGTTGCCGTCGGGGCGTGTCGAGGTCACTGATTGACTCCGGATTCTGCAGGCGCCGCAAGCGAATCGAGCGCCGCACATAGTGCATCGGCGAGCTCACGCACAGCGGCGTCGTCGAGGTGGTCTGGTAGGTAGCTGAACGTTGCGGCGACGACGGGACCCGACGATTCGTCACGACAGACGATGTCGATCTCGAGTGGGTACGCGACGCCGAGTCCGGGGTCTGGATCTGCTGCGAGCGCTGTCGATTCCGCCGAGGGTTGCCATGGCGACCCGCCGCCGACGGTGAATCGCCCGAGGTAGTTGAGCAGCACCGACGGACGCGACATGGTGGCGAGTGCGGCCGACAACTGCGGGTTGAGGTAGCGCAACATGCCGAATCCTGCTCCGGCAGAGGGCATTGCCGTCCACAAGTTCTCAGCGTCGGCGATCGCGTCGCCGATGTCGTCGGTGGCGGATAACCGGATCGGTGCGACGGTCGTGAACCAACCCACCGTGTGTGACAGATCCGCGTCGATACCGAACTCATGTGCATCGCGACCATGACGCTCGGTGTCGACGATGAGGTCCCCGGTGTCGAGAGCGCGTGTTGCGGCGACACGCAACGCCCCGAGGAGCAGCGACGTGATCCCCACACCGCGGCGGGTGGGTAGATCGGAGACGAGCGACGCCGAGGTTTCCGGAGACAACGTGACGACGTGGCGCCGTTGGTCGGAAACGGTGCCCGACGTGGGGAGCCGACCGGGCACCAGTTCGCCGCCCGGTGCCAGCACCTGCGCCCAATGGGTAGCCTCGTCGAGCAGTGCCGGATCGGCGGCTCGCTCGGTCACCGCGGCGGCGAACGTATGTAGGGGTGTTGGTGTCGGAATCGGTTGCAGCTCAACACCGGTGGCTGCCGTCTCCCAGAGGGTTCGGAGATCCTCGAGCAGGATGCGCCGGGAGACGCCGTCGACGGCGAGGTGGTGAATGACGAGTATCAGTCGTCCCGCGATCGGATCGTCGGGCGAGTCGGTCGTCAACCAGGTCGCGGCGATCATCAGTCCCGTGGCGGGCGACAATCTGCCTGCAGCCCCGGCGGATTCGGCCGACACCGCTGCGGCGAGCGCGTCCGGGTCGTCGAAGATCGATCTGTCGAGCGTGACGATCCGAAGGATGTCGTCGACGTCGACCGATCCGGGGGGCGCACTCTGCATGGTCCAGAGCACACCTGCGACGGTCTGCAACGAACTCCGCAGCGCCTCATGGGAATCGAGCAGTGCACAGACCATCGCGCGGAGAGTATCGGCGTCGAGTTGCGCCGGGGTGTCGACGACGAGCGACTGATTGAACCGGTCGATCGTGCCACCGATCTCACGGAGTCGTTGGACGATCGGCAGGAGCGGAATGGGTGTCGGCCGGGTGGCCGATGCGTCGTCGCTGTTCGACGGAGCGGCAGGAATGGTGTCGTCGATCCACTCGGCGACCGAGCCCAGTCCGGCGACGGTGCGGTGGGTGAAGACATCCCTCGGCGTGAATCGGATACCACGTCGCCGTGCACGATTGACCAGGGTCGTCGAGACGATGCTGTCGCCGCCGAGAGCGAAGAAGTCGTCGTCGACGCTCGGCGGGTCGGCGAGTCCGAGGGTGTCGGCGAAGATGTCGGCGAGCGCGGACTCGATCTCGGTCGTCGGTGTACGACCCTCCGCGGTGCCGACCTCCGGCTCCGGAAGTGCTGCGGCATCGGTCTTTCCGTTGACGGTCAACGGGATCGAGTCGACGATCAGCACGGCCGACGGGACCTCGTGCTCGGGGAGTGCGTCGCGCAGCGCTGCGTGGAGCGATTCAGCGTGCAGGGATTCAGGAGTGACGTTGTCCCCGACGGCGTAGGCCAGGATTCGGTCGGCACCGCTCGGTCCGGGCCGGGTCAGGACGGCGGCGTCGCGCACACCGGGCAGAGCTGCGAGTGCGGCCCGGATCTCCCCGAGTTCGATACGGAAACCACGGATCTTGACCTGCGTGTCCGCGCGACCGACATAGATCAACGCGCCCTGTCTGGTCTGACGGAACAGATCGCCCGTGCGATAGAGCACCTGACCGGTGCCCGAGGGGTCGGCGACGAAACGCGTCGCATGCAACGCCGGACGCTGCAGGTAGCAGGCTGCGACCTGGGGGCCTGCGAGGTACAACTCGCCCACGGCGCCAACGGGTACCCGGCGCAGGTATCCGTCGAGCAGGTGGCCGGTGAAACCTGGTAGCAACGCACCCACATCACTGCCCGTCGTTGCATCGATGATCTGCTGATCGAGCACCAGATACGTTGCGTGGACAGTGATCTCGGTGATGCCGTACATATTGACCAACGTGGTCCGCGGATACCGCCGGGCGAATGATCGTAGGCGCGGCAGGGCGAGCGCCTCGCCACCGAAGATCACGTAGCGAAGCGACTCCAGCGCCGATACGGCCCCAGAAGTCTCACGATGTTCGGTGTCTGCGAGGTCCGCGGCATCGAGGGCGAAGAACGCCGACGGCGTCTGGTTGAGTACGGTCACGCCCCGCTCGCCGATGAGGGCGGCGAAGTCGGCGGGTGAGCGCGTGGTGGCGTGATCGGGCACGACGAGGTGGGCGCCGGTCGAGAGCGGACCCCACAGTTCCCACACCGAGAAGTCGAATGCGTAGGAGTGGAAGAGCGTCCACACGTCGTTCTCGTCGACATCGAACAGTTCCGTCGTGGCGTCGATCAGCGCGACGACGTTGCCGTGCGTCACGGTGACACCCTTGGGCTTTCCGGTCGACCCGGAGGTGAAGATCACATAGGCCGGGTCGGCCGGGGCGAGTTCCGGATCGAAAGCCGTTGTGTCAGTGAGGGAGTCATCTGCTCGCTCGAGGTAGCCGGTGTCGACGATGACCGTCGGGGCGGCGTCGGCGATCGTCGACGCTATGCGCTCAGCCGGATACGCGGGGTCGATCGGAACGTAGGCGGCTCCGCAGCGCAGTACTCCGATGATCGCTGCGACGAGGTCCGTCGAGCGCTCCAGGATCAGCGCAACCGAGTGGCCGCGTCGTACGCCGTCGCGCTGCAGGCGTGCGGCGATCGACGCACTGTGCGCGTCCAGTTCGCGGTAGGTGAGTGTGCGCGTTCCGTCGGATACGGCGGGACGGTCGGCAAAGGTGCGGGCGGTGGCGGCGAAGAAGTCGACAAGGGATCGCCAAGGAGGTGCGACGTCGGGTGCGGGCAGCGCCGGAAGGTCAGTGGATCGGTCCAGACGCAACTGTGCGACGTGACTGCTCGGGGCGTCGACGAGCGCACGCAGGATGGAACTCACGCGTTCTGCCAGATCAGTGACAGTCGGTTCGTCGAAGAGCGCCGCGGCGTACTCGACGCGCAGTCGGATGCCCGCGGAGCGAGCAAGCTCGACGAACTCGAAGGTCAGGTCGAACTTGGCGGTGCGGGAGTGCGGGAAGACGGGTTCTGCACGCACGCCGGTGAATTCGGGGGCGACGATCGGGTCGCGGTACTGGACCATCGTCTGGAACACCGGGTG
The DNA here is from genome assembly GCF_000248055.1 of Gordonia sputi NBRC 100414. Classification (GTDB taxonomy): domain Bacteria; phylum Actinomycetota; class Actinomycetes; order Mycobacteriales; family Mycobacteriaceae; genus Gordonia; species Gordonia sputi. The sequence continues at coordinate 167,949 of NZ_BAFC01000022.1, forward strand.
TCGGCTCAGTGCCCGTTCGGGTGCGAGTGCCGTGACGATCTCGTCGAACGGCACATCCTGCGCGGCGAGGGCCGCGACGTCGGTCTCCCTGACGCGGAGCAGTACCTCGAGGAGTGTCGGATCACCGGAGAGGTCGGTGCGCAGCGGCAGCGTGTTGACGAACATGCCGATCAGCGACTCCACGGACGCCGACGACCGGCCGGCCACCGGGGTACCGACCACGATGTCGTTGCCTGCTCCGGACGCGTTGAGCGCGAGTGCCACCGCGGCATGCGCTGCCATGAATACGGTCGCGTCGAGTGCCCGGACGGCCGAGCGGAGCCCGCCGAGAACGTCGGCGTCGATGACGATCTCGACTTGGCCGCCAACGGGATCCGGGTCGGTCGGCCGCGGACGGTCGTAGGGCAGGTCGAGTTCGGCTGGTGCGTCGGCTAGTTGGTCTCGCCAGTAGTCGAGCTGGCGGCGCACAAGTGATCGGGGATCGTCGACGGTGCCCAGTCGCTCGATCTCGGCAAGGGTGTGATCGGCGTACTGGAGCTGCGGCGCGGCAACCGGCGTGCCGTTGTACCCGGCGGCGAGCTCGTCGAAAAGTGTTGCTGCCGACCATTCGTCCGCGGCGATGTGATGCACCGTGAGGAGTAGCACCGCCGAAGCGTCGGAGATGCGTAGGAGATCGGCGCGCAGGGGCAGATCCGCCGACAACTCGAAGGGGCGCCCGATGAGACTGTCGATCGTCCCGTCGAGATCCTCGGGTTCGATGTGATGGTCGTCGATCAGCACCCTCGCGCCGTCGATCCGGTCGACGACCTGAGCGTCGTCGACGATCCGAGTGCGCAGCGTCTCGTGGCGTTCCACGATGCCGTCGAGAGCGCGTTGCAGTTGCGCCGCATCGATTGGTCCATCGAAACGGACGGCGAACGGAATCGTGTACGCGGCGTCGCCGATCCCGCTCTGGAAGGCAAGTCGGCGCTGTGCCGGCGAGAGCGGAATGCGTTCGGGGCGTTGCGTTGGCACCGCTGCCGCATTGTCAGTGACGCCGGTAGTCGTGATTTCGGCGCTGTCGTCCGCGAACAGGGCCGCGAGGTCGGCGAGTCGCGGGTGGGCGAAGACCTCGGCAACGCCGACCACGCGTCCGGTTGCCACGCGCAGCCTGGTCAGCACACGTGTCGCCGACAAAGAGTGGCCACCGAGGTCGAAGAAGTTATCGTCGACGCTCGGCCGTGCGGTGTCCGCGGCGTCGAGGCCGAGGACGTCGGCGACGGTGTCGACAACGAGCCGCTCGAGGTCGGTGCTCGGCTCACGTCGAGAGGCTGTGCGCGGCGAGGTCGGAGCGGGAAGCGCCCTGCGGTCGGTCTTTCCACCCGGTGTGCGGGGCAGCGAGTTGAGTCGTGTCCACGTGGCCGGGATCATCGCTGCGGGCAACGCAGCGACGAGTTCGGCCGGGACGGCGTCGGGGGCCTGAGCTCCGGCAACGTAGACGTCGAGGCGAGTGTGTCCGTCATGATCCTGGCCGGCCACCGCCACGGTGTCGTCGACGCCGTCGAGTGCGAGGACGGCCTGTTCCACCTCGCCGAGTTCGACGCGGGTGCCGCGGATCTTGACCTGTGAGTCGGCTCGACCGAGCAGTTGCAGGCTGCCGTCCGGAGTGATCAGCCCACGATCGCCGGTGCGATACATCCGGTCGCCGGACCCTGCCGGGTTGGCGACGAATCGCGTTGCCGTCCAGTCGGAATGGCGGTGGTAGCCCCGTGCGAGTTGGACGCCGGTGATGTACACCTCGCCGGGACGTCCGACTGACACCGGATGCAGGTGGCGGTCGAGTAGGACGACACCTGCGCCCGGAACCTGCGTGCCGACGGTGATCGTGCCGACCCCGGCAGTGACATCTGTGGGGGCGGTGTCGCCAGGGGTGCTGGAGATGTCGCTCGAGTCGAAGCGGATCGTCGCGGTCCTGACGTCTCCCGCGACCTCCGACGACCCGTACGAGTTCACGACTTCTTCTGCAGCGCAGGCGAGTCGAGCAGCAGTGGTGTCGGGAAGCGGCTCACCGGAGACGATCCAGCGGCGTATCGACGCGGTCGGTTCGGGTCGCGCTGGTTTTTCAGAGGCTGGGCTGTCGGGGGCCAGGTCGACGATTGCTCTCGCCAACGACGGCACGGCCGTGACCTGGTCGACGGCGTGACGGTCGACCAGCTCGACGAGTGCCATCGGGTCGCGCGCGGACGCGTCGTCCGCGATGGCGACCGTTGCGCCTGCCGCCAGTGCGCCGAGGATCTCCGTGATGCCGTCGATGAACGCGATGGCGCTCTTGGCGAGCACGACGGATCCGTCCCACCGCTGCGCGGCCCACGCGATGCGATTCGCCAGCGCCGCAGCGGTACCCACCACGCCTTTCGGCGTTCCGGTCGATCCTGACGTGTAGATCAGATACGCGGCGGACTCGGGATGCGGCGTGTGCGGGGCTCGTTCGGGCGAATCGACGGCGTCGGCGCGTATCTCGGCGAAGGTCTGCTCGTCGAGCACGAGTGCGGGAGCGGCGTCGTCGAGCATGAATCGAATACGAGCCGGAGGGTAGGTCGGGTCGATCGGTGCGACGACCGCACCGAGACGGGCAACGGCAAGGATCGCGACGACCATGTCGATGCCACGCGGTAATGCCACTGCGACAACGGATTCGGGTTCGATACCGCGGGCGCTCAGTACGTGAGCGGTTCGCGCCGCGAGCACATCCAGCTCGCGGTAGCCGACGCGTCGGTCACCCGAGACGAGTGCGGTTCGTCGTGCACGACGCTGCGCGGCATCCGAGATCTGCTGGGCCACGGGAACATATGGCAGCGATTCTGAGGGGAGCGATTCTGACGGCGTGGTTGTGGCGGGCGGCGTCGTGGCGGGCGGGTTCACCGTGAGGCGACCCAGGAGTTCCTCACGCGAGTGCGCGAGCATAGTCAGCCAGGCGACAACCTCGTCGAGCAGATGCGGGTCGGCTCCACGGCGTTCGAGTACCAGCCCGATCGAGGGGTCGTCCTCGACGAGAAGCGTTGCGGTGAAGTCGTTGTCGTCCTCGATGTGGGGGCGCACATCTCCGCGAGGGAAGCTCTCGAACACGACGAGCGACGAGATCGGGCCGCCGAGGTCGACTGCCGAGATGATGTCGGCCGGCGGCACGTGGTGGCTGCCGAGTAGGGCGAGTTGCTCGCGCTGCAGTCGTGTCAGCGCGCTGCCGACGGTCTCGGTCGGATCGATGCGCACCCGAACCGGGATCGTGTTGATGAGCATGCCGACCATCTCGTCGACGCCGGGCACCGAGGGATCCCGTCCCGAGACAACCGTTGCGAACACGACGTCGTCGCTGTCGTTTCGGTCAGCGAGGACAAGCGCCCACGCCAGTTGGATGACGGTGTTGAGCGTCGCCGACGACTGCGTCGCCACGTCACGCAACGCGGCCGATACGTCGACGCTCAGGTGTGCGCGTAACGGCACGCTTGGCGTGGTCGGCTCGACGATGTCGATGATCGTCGACGCCTCGACATCCGCGAGGACCTCGACCCACGGACCGACATCGCGACCCCGTGAGGCAATCCAGCGTGCGTAGTCGCTGATCGGGCGTACCGGCGCGAGCGCGTCGCCACGGTACGCGCGCACGATCTCGCTGAACATCAGGTGCAGCGACCACCCGTCCAAGGCCACGTGGTGTGCCACGACGAACAGCCAGCGAGGGCGGCCGGACTCGGTCACGAGTGTAAAGCGCAGTGGCGGAGGAGAACTCAGTGCGATGCCGGTCGTTCGGGCATCTGATCGCAGTGTGTCGAGTCCGTCGTCGAGCGTGGCGATGTCGACGACGGGCAGCTGCACCTCGACCGCGGTGTGCACGCGCGCGACGGGTTCGCCGGTCCGTCGACGTGTGTACGAGGTCCGCAGCGTCGCGTGTCGAGAGGTGACAGTGGCGATTGCCTCACGAAGGCGGTCGACGTCGACCTCCTGCGGGAGGACGGTCGTGAGATCGAGGTCGGCGAGGATCAGATACGGATCGACGTCATCGGCGCCACGGGGTGCCGTCGATCGGTAGACGATCGCTTCCTGCAGACCGGTGAGGGGTAGGACGTCTTCGAGCGCTGCGCTCACAGCAGGTCACCCTCCATCAGTTCGTTGAGTTCGTCGTCGTCAATCCCCGCGGTAGTGGCGCCCGCCCGGTCTGCAGAGAACTGTTGGTCTGTCGGGAATTGCGGGTCTGTCGATAATCGCTGGTGGCCGCGTTCTGCGTTGGTGAGGCTGCGCGCGACCGCGGCCAGGCCCTCGACGGTGGGGTGGTCGAAGATTTCCAGTGGTGTGACCTCCCAGCCGGCCGATGCCGCGGCGCTGACCACTCGCACGGCGACGATGCTGTCGCCGCCGAGCGTAAAGAAGTTGTCCTCCGCACCGACCGCGGGAAGTCCGAGCACCGAGGCGAATACGTCGGCGAGCGCGGTCTCGACAGGACCCGACGGCGGCCGCGATCGCGCGGCCTGCGCGGCATAGTCGGGGGCGGGAAGTGCTCGTCGATCGATCTTGCCGTTGGGCGTGAGGGGAAACTCATCGAGCACGATGAGTGCTGACGGCACCATGTAGTCGGGGAGGACCTTGGCTATCTCGCTCCGCCACGACTGTGCCAGCGCTGTGTTGTCAGCAGAGTCTGTGTTGTCAGCCGAGCTGCTGTCGGAGTGCGTGGTGACGTAGCCGACGAGTCGCCCGTCCACGGAGGTCACCACCGCGCCTGCGACGGCGGGGAGCGCGGAGAGGGCGGTCTCGATATCGCCGAGTTCGACACGGAACCCGCGAACCTTGACCTGGTGGTCGGTGCGGCCCAGGCAGTCGAGCCGTCCGTCCTGGCGGATGCGCGCCAGATCTCCGGTGCGATACATGCGCGCGCCGTCGGTGAACGGGTCGGCGACGAATCGGGCGGCGGTCATGCCGGGCAGACCGCGGTATCCGCGAGCGAGTCCGTCGCCGCTGAGATAGAGCTCGCCGACGCGTCCGACGGGCACCGGGTGCAACGTCGAATCCAGCACGCGGACAACGGTATTGGCGATCGGTGTGCCGATGGTGACGTCGGTGTCGTCGTCGACCTCAGCCGTCGTCGACCAGATCGTCGTCTCGGTCGGTCCGTACATGTTGCGCACCGACCGCGCGGAAGCGACGAGACCGCGAGCGACGTCGGACGGCAACTGCTCGCCGCCGACGAGGACGTCGACATCCGCCAGTGCGGACCCCCATCCCGCACCGAGAAATGCCGACCACAACGACGGCGTGGCCTGGACGACGTCCGGCCGGTGTCGCGAGATGAGCGCCGCGAGTCGCGCCGGATCGTGGATGTCGTCGTTGTCGGCAAGAACCACACATGCTCCCGCCGACAGCGGCACGAGTGTCTCCAAGAGTGCGATGTCGAACGAGATCGTCGTCACCGCCAGCAGAGACCTGCTCGGCCCCAGGCCTAGTCCACTGACCATGTGATCGGTGAAGTTCCGCAGGGCACGGTTCGGGATCACCACACCCTTCGGTGTGCCTGTCGAACCCGACGTGTAGATCAGGTAGGCGGCGGCGTCGCCGGTTGGGTCGTCAGAGTTGCCAACAGGGTCGTCCGACATGGTCGTGACCGGCAGCTGGCGCGGATCGGATAGGCGCCGGATCTGAACATCGCGGTTTCCGGATGCCACGACGGCGAGTTCGGTGATGGCGGGTTCGATGACGGCGACAGGTGCGGCGTCGGCGATGCTGGCTTCTCTGCGGTCGGCGGGAAATCCCGGATCGAGCGGGAGAAAGGCTGCGCCACTACGCATCACAGCGACCAACGCGACGATGAGGTCGATGCCACGGGGGAGTGCGATCGCGATGACCGAGTCGGGAGCAACCGGCCCCAGCCGTGCGACGAGTTCGTCTGCGCGACGATTGAGTTCGCGGAAATCAATGGCGTCGTCGCCGAATCGCACCGCGATCGCATCGGGTTCGGCGGTCGCGATGCGGGCATCGAGCGGGGTCGGGTCGATCGGTGCTGTCGTGCCGGACCGGAGAACGTCGACGCGTGCCCGGTCGGTTGCCGGCGCACCGGGTTCTGGCACATCGGCTTCACGCACATCGGATACGTGGTCGACGATCCGCATGGCGCCGACGGGACGTGTTGGCTCACGCAGGAATTCGCCGACGAACGCCGCAAGCGACTCGGCGATCCGAGCGGCGTGTGCTCGGCTGTAGATGGCGGCGTCGGCGTCGAGTGTGAGTTCCAGGTCGGAGCGGTCGGACTCCGTCGATCCGAGGTCGAGTGCGGTGATCGAGAGATCGACGACCGGACCACGACGCAGCGAGCGGACCGTTGCGGTAATTGAGTCGGCTGAGTCGGCTTCTGCGGAGCCCTGGGTCCCGGAATCGAAGGTGACGGTGGAGCCGAACGGCTTGACGTTCACCGTCGGTCCCACGACACCGTCGACAGCGCGGCGTCGTGCGTCGCGGAGGATGTCCTCGCCGCGATAACGCGCATGGGGAGCGATCCGGCGAATCCCCGCGGCGGCGTCGGCGGCGAGCTCGTCGGCCGTCACCGCAGGTGCGACCGCAACGCGCAGCGGGACGACGTTGACCGTCGTGCACACGACATTGGCTGTGGGAGAGCCGAATCGGTTCATCATCGGGAAGCCGATCAAGACGTCGTCGCTGCCGGTCACGCGCGCGCAGAAGGCCGCAACTGCGGCGACGAGACGATCCGGAGACATCGCGGCCCCGCCCGCACCGCCGACTACGGCACGAGTCGTGTGCACAGCGGCTGCGATTCGATGGCTACGCGGCGCGTCGCCCAAGGTCAGGGGACCACTGATCCCCGTGAGCTCGCGGCTCCAGAATTCTGCGCTCGCACCGGCATCGGGTTCCGGCGGAAGGTCGACGACGCTCCCGAGGCGTCGGCGATCATCCGGATCCGCGTAGAGGCGGCCGATGCGTCGAACGAGCAGACCGAGGCCGTAGGCATCGATCACGATGTGATGTGCGACAAGGAGTAGTGCCGTGCGTCCGCCCGCATGCAAGATCTCGACGACTGCGCACGGGCCGGATGCGGGGTCTATCGCCAGCTGGACCGCGGCTTGCGCATATTCATCGATTGCGTCGGCGTCGTCGCCGAGATCACGATCGGCGACCTCGATCGGTGCGCCGAGCTCGACAGTCACGTCGCCGTCCTGTTCGGAGAACACCCCGCCCTGTTCGGAGAAGATCGAGTGCAATCCGTCGGCTTCAGCGACCGCTTGGCGGACAGCGGCGGAGAGGCGACCAGGTTCGGGCTGAGCGTCGAAGTCGACGAGCTGACCAATGGTGAACACATCGGGGTTCGGCGCGACTCGATGAGCGAACCACAATCCCTGCTGCGCCGACGTGGCGCGCATCAACACCCCACCCGGGCAGTCCGTAATGCGGCGATCTCAGGCAATCGACGACAGCAGCCAACCATGAACAGTTAGCTTACCCTAGCCTTAGGGAAGCGTAGGGGCGGGCCTCTTCTCTATATTTGGTAAGCCTATGCTTACCAGAGAACGAGCCTCGATGCTCGCGATTCACTGCACGTCATCAGAGAGGACGGCATGGCCACAACGAATACGGTACTCACCCGAGAACGGATCATCGCCGACATTGCCGGCATCCTGGGTGTGGACGAGAGCGAAATCACCGATGACACAAACGTTCTCGACGTCGGTCTGGACTCGGTTCGGCTGATGTCACTGATCGAGCGTTGGCGTGCCGCAGGTGCCCACAGGGCTGATCTGGTGAGTATGGCCGCCGATCCGGTCGTCGGCTCCTGGGTTCGTGAGCTCACCGCGGAGAGCGTTTCCGGCGCCAACGAGGGAGGGCTCCGATGAGCGACGCCACCCGTAGCGGGCGACTGATCAGTGAGACAGCCGACGTCGTCGTGGTCGGCGGCGGACCGGGAGGGTCGACGGTCGCGACACTGCTGGCTCGCAGCGGCCACCGCGTGGTGCAGTTGGAGAAGGAGTCGTTTCCCCGGTACCAGATCGGCGAATCACTGCTTCCCTCAACGATTCACGGCGTATGCCGACTACTCGGCGTCGACGAGAAGATCAAGAACGCGGGATTCATGCACAAACGTGGCGGCAGCTTCCGCTGGGGCAAGAATCCGGTGCCGTGGAACTTCCTGTTTGCCATCTCGCCGGAGTTCGCGGGTGAGGGGTCATACGCGTACCAGGTCGAGCGCATGAAATTCGACCAGATTCTGCTCGAGAACGCCGCGGAGCAGGGAGTCGACGTGCGGCAGCGCAGCAGGGTCAACGGGACCATCACCGACGAGACCGGCCGCGTCACGGGTGTCCGGTACGTCGACGCCGAGCGGGTCGAGCACCGGATCGACGCGAAGTTCGTCGTCGATGCGTCGGGTAACACGACGCGATTGTCGAAACATGCAGGTGGAGAACGGATTTACTCCGACTTCTTCCAGAACGTCGCGGTGTTCGGATACTTCGAGAACGGCAAGCGCTTCCCCGCGCCGGACAGCGGCAACATCCTGTGCGCAGCGTTCGACGAGGGATGGATGTGGTACATCCCGCTGTCGGACACGCTGACCAGCGTCGGAGCCGTGATCTCGCGCGACAAGGCCGAGCACGTGCTCAACGCGCAGGAAGAGACGCTGCTGCACTACGTCGATCGCTGCGAAATCGTGAAGGACATGCTGTCCGACGCCACACGCGTCACCGAGGGCACCTACGGTGAGATCCGAATCCGCAAGGACTATTCGTATGCCAATACCCGCTTCTGGGGCAACGGCATGGTGCTCGTCGGCGATGCCGCGTGCTTCATCGATCCGGTGTTCTCCACCGGAGTTCATCTCGCGACCTACTCGGGTGTGCTGGCGGCGCGGTCGATCAACAGTGTGCTGGCAGGTGCGATGACCGAGGAGCGGGCGTTCACCGAGTTCGAGGGTCGGTACCGTCGCGAGTACGCGGTCTTCTATGAGTTCTTGTCGGCCTTCTATGACATGGAACAGTCCGAGGACTCGTACTTCTGGAAGGCGCGCAAGGTCACCAATTTCGACCGCAACGACATGACCGCATTCGTGTCGCTGGTCGCGGGCGCCTACTCCGGCGAACAGGCCCTCACCGACCCGGAACAGATCATCGAGCGGTTCTCGGCATCGACGGCAGCTCTCACCGAGGCTGCCGAGCGAACCGGCGGCATGGACACCGACTCCGGCCAGCGGATGGGGCATCTCTTCGGTACGCAGGTCGTGCGTGACGTCATGGAGGAGATGAACGCGTTCCAGGCACGCGGGGCAGTCGGTACCGACGGGACCGAACCGCCACTACTCGACGGTGGGCTTGTTCCATCGGCCGACGGCCTGAGCTGGGCCGAACCCGCCCCGGCTACCGTCTGATCGGCCAACGCCCGCCATGCTGACAGCGTTGGCGCTGCTTCTCGGAACGGCACTCGTGTGCGGAGCGATCGCGCGTCGACTCGGATTCCCCTCGATGGCAGGCGAATTGGTCGCGGGCGTGCTGCTCGGTCCGTCGGTCCTCGGCATGATGGCACCGCACGTCACGGGAGTGGTCGTCAACGCAGACGGCACGCCGACCACGGCGATATCCGCGGTCGGCACGCTCGCCGTGGTGTTGCTCGTCGGACTCGCAGCGACGGAACTCGACGGTCCGTTCCTGCGCGGGAACGCGCGCAAGATCGGCGTCATCAGCGGTGTCTCCTTCGTGATTCCGCTCGTCGCAGGCATCGGACTCGGACTGGTGCTGCCTGCCCGATATCTCGGCGACGGTACGAACACGGGTGACGGCACGAGCACAACAGAATTCGCGGTTCTGCTCGGTGTCGCGATGTCGGTCAGTGCGATTCCCGTGATCGCCCGGATCCTCGGAGATCTGGACCTGCTGCGGACGAGGCTCGGTCGGCTCATCCTGTCGGCGGGCACTCTCACCGACCTTGCCGCCTGGGTGGCGCTCGCGGCGGTGTCAGCCATGGTCACCGTGGGGTTGCGCGGCTGGCACCTGCCGTTGACGCTGGTGGCGATGATCGGTTCGATTGCCGTGGCGCTTGTCGCGCGACCGGTGATCGGACGTCTGCTGACCCGCTTGGAATCCGGTGGCCACGATGCGCAGTCGGCAGCGGTGATGGTGATCACGATGGTCGCCGGCCGCGGCGACCGACGCGATGCATCTCGAGGCTGTTCTCGGCGCACTGCTCGCCGGGATCGCCTGTGGTCGACGTCCCGAGCGCGTCGTGGCGCCGCTCCGCTTGGTCACCACGGCTGTGCTTGCGCCGGTGTTCCTCGCCTCGGCCGGCCTACACGTCGACCTGAGGGCTCTCGCTTCTCCGGGTGTAGCCGGAGTGGCGGTCGGCGTGATCGCCGTCGCCGTCGTCGCCAAGCTGCTTGGCGGCTACCTCGGGGCTCGCCTCGCGCGATTGTCCCGGTGGGAGTCGATGGCGGTCGGAAGCGGACTCAACGCTCGCGGGGTCGTCGAGATCATCATCGCAACAACAGGATTGAGTCTCGGAATCTTCAGCGAGGAGACCTACATGATCGTCGTCGTCATGGCGGTGGTCACGTCGGTGATGGCCGGACCGATGGTCGCGGCCGCAGCACGACGATGCCGCCCGGACGCCGGCAGGTCAGACCTCGTCGGTGCCGAGAGCGCGCAGCACGGTACGTAGCTTGGCCGTGGTCTCCGCCACTTCCGCGTCGGGATCGGAGTCGGCAACGATCCCGCCACCCGCCCAGGTCGCCAGAGCTCCTGTGCGCGAGTCGATTTCGCCGCATCGGATAGCCACGAGCCACTCGCCGTCCCCGGGGGTCAGGCCGTCGGGCCCGCGCAGTACTCCCGGGCGGTCGTCAGGAGAGAGACTTCCGACGCACCAGCCGACTGCGCCGCCGTAGAAACCGCGGTCGCCCTCCGTCGCGAGGATGTACTCCCTGGCTGCGCCGGTGGGAGTTCCGCACACCGCAGGTGTGGGATGCACGGCGATCGCGAGGTCGAGAGCCGTTGTCGACGGGTCGGCGAGCTCGCCGACGATCGGCGTCCCCAGGTGCCACATCGACGACGTGCCCACGATGCTTGGCGCATCGGGTACGTCGAGTCGGGTGCACAGCGGTGCGAGCGCGCTGCGCAGAGCATCGATAACGAAACGGTGCTCGTCGAGATCCTTCGCCGATGAGTTCAGCGTCGCGGCGCGCTCGGCGTCGACGCTGGGGTCGTGATGCCGTGGCGTGGAACCGGCGAGCGGGTGAGCGCTCACCTGACGTCCGCGTCGTCGTACGAGTACCTCGGGACTCGCGCCCACGAGATGTCGGCCTCGGTAGGCGTCTCCCGCGGGAGTGAGCTCTGTGCGGAAGAGTCCCGAATGCGGGTTCTGTGCGGCGAGGGCGGCCAGGAACACCTCCGGTGTCAACCTTGGCGTGGTGTGCAACAACAGCTTTCGTGCGAGCACCACCTTGGCCAGCGGAGTGGTCGAGTCGGCGAGCACTGTGACCGCTGCTGCGACCCTGGCACGGTGTTCTTCGCGGAGCGGTTCCGCCGCGACCACGCGGGCTTCAGTGATCGGGCCCGCTGCCGTGGCTGGCCTTGGTGCGGGCCAGGAGTTCGGCGGCACGTCGAAGCGGATGTGTGCGGGGGCGGTCAGCGCGCTCGGTGCGTCTGTGTTGAATGCGAGAGCACCGACGATCGCTGAGTGCTCGCCCCGTGCGAGTGACTCGGCTGCGCGCGAGGGATCGTCGAACGAAGCCACAGCACCGCTGGCAGAACAGTGATAGTCGAGTCCGTAGACCTCGAAATGGTCTGCGGCGGCGGTTGATTCGTCGATGAGCGCCGAATGCGCGTCGGAACCGTCCACGGGCCCTGGCGAGGTCGAAAGTGTCATGGTGCCGGTCGTCCTCCTCGTTCGATGCGGACTCGGTGTGTGCTGATGCCTGCTGATGTGTGCGAGGTTTCGCGTCGCGGGGGGTACATGAACGCAAGCTGATGATTAGGTTAGACTCACCTAGCATTGCGTGCGGCATTGGCCCACGGAAATCACGACGATCTAGGGAGTGGCGCGTGTGTAGTGAGCGGAACTCCGAACTCGATATCGCTGGCATCGGATTCGGACCGTCGAACCTGGCTTTGGCCATCGCGGTCGAGGAGTACAACGACAAGTGCGCGGTACGCAACGACAACGGCACGGCACGCGATGGTGGCATCCAGGCCCGGTTCTTCGAGAGGAAGTCCCAGTTCGGGTGGCATCCCGGCATGCTCCTGCCCGGAGCGACGATGCAGGTGTCGTTTCTCAAAGATTTGGTGACGCAACGTAATACGTCGAGTTCGTACTCGTTTCTGAGCTACCTCAACGAGCACGATCGTCTGGGCCACTTCATCAATCGTCAGGATTTCTTCCCACTGCGCGTCGAATTCCACGACTACCTCCGGTGGGCGGCGGAACGCGTGTCGGTACCGGTCGACTACGGCTCGGAGATCAGCTCGGTCACGTTCGCCGACGGCGCGTTCGACATCGCCTCGACGTCGGGCGAGAGCGTGCGGGCGCGAAACCTGGTCCTCGGCGGAGGGTTGCGGGCGAAGCTGCCCGCAGGTGTCGTCGCAGGCCCGCGGGTATTTCACAACCATCACGTGCTTCCCAACCTGGCCAAGCTCCCGCCCCTGACGCACCGCAGGTTCGCCGTGATCGGCGCGGGTCAGAGTGCCGCGGAGGTTGCTGCCTTTCTGCACGAAACGACCGGCGCCGAAGTGCACGCCGTTTTCTCCAAGTACGGCTACACGCCGGCCGACGACAGTCCCTATGCCAATCGCATCTTCGACGCCGAGGCCGTCGACGAGTACTTCACGGCTGAGCCGGCGTGGCGCGACCGTCTGCTCCAGTACCACCGCAGCACGAACTACTCGGCGGTCGATCCGGTCCTGATCCAGGACCTGTACGGACGCGAGTACACCGAGCGCGTATCGGGCAATCGCCGCCTCTTTGTACACGGCGCGACCGAGGTCACTGACCTCGACGAGACCGACGACGTCGCACGGCTGCGCATCGCGCACCGCACGACGGGTGAGGTCATCGACCTCGACTGCGACGCCGTCGTGTTCGCGACCGGATTCGAGCCGACGCCTGTCGCGGACATGCTCGGCGATCTGGCTGCGCACTGTGCGGCCGATCAACACGGCCGACCCGTACTCGACCGCGCGTACCGGCTGCAGACCTCCCCGGAGATCACCGGGCAGATCTTCGTACAGGGCAACTCAGAACACACACACGGGCTCACGTCGACGCTACTGTCGAATGTGGCCATCCGATCGGGGGAGATCCTCGACGCCGTCGTGGGTCGCGGATCGAACCAACCGCTCCCGACGGCCGTACCCGTTGGCCATAGCGCTTCTGGCGCTTGAGTTTTCGAGAGGTGAGCAACGTGACCGGCATCGACGCCGCGCAGGGGCAGGATTTGAGTCCCCATCCGACCGAGATCAAGTTGACCATGTACGACCTGCTGCCACGTACGGTCGAGGTGGTCGAAACCATCGACTCGAGTCCGGACATGCGTCGAGTGCGGTTCTCCATCAGCGCACCCGAGAGCTTCATCGTGGTGCACATGGCACCCGACGACCACATCAAACTGTTCTTCCCGGATCCGGAGAGCGGCGAGATAGTCATGCCGGGCGTCGGCGCCGAGGGTATGCGACTGCCCACCGAGGGTAAGTTCCCGATCTACCGTGACTACACCATTCGGGCCTTCGACCGTGAGAGCGGCGTACTCGACATCGATTTCGTGCTGCACGATCACGGTGTCGCCGGAAAATGGGCGGGAACCGCGGTTGCGGGCGATCGACTCGGAATGCTGGGTCCGCGCGGCTCCCACATTTACCCGACCGGCTACGACTGGTACCTGCTCGGTGCCGACGACACGGCGCTACCTGCTCTCGCACGCTGGTTGGAAGAACTACCCGACGACAAGCCGGTCATCGCCTTCGCCGAGGTCACCGGATCCGAGACGGAGATCGACCTTCCGCAACGGCCGAACGCCCGGGTGCGCTTCGTCCATCGTGGCGCAGATCAGTCGGGCAGGGGCACGAACCTCCTGCGCGCGGTGGAGGAATTGGACCTCCCCGAAGGCAACTTCTACAGCTGGTTCGCGGGTGAAGCGTTGTCGCTCAAGCCGATTCGACGTCATCTGCGCCGCGAGCTCGGTCGGCCCAAGGACTGCGTCAAGGTCGACGGATACTGGCGCACCGGAACCGTCAACCTCGACCACCACGTCGAGGACGACGAGGCGTCGGAGTAGCTGCAGCGGGGTACGAGGCACGGGAGTAAACCCCGCTCGGGCGAGAGGGGTTCGTCCGGACCCTCCGATCAACCGATGAGGGGCGCCAGGGTCTGGCCGAGGAGTGTCACGCGGCCGGGGACGTGTCCGTTGGCGGGAGAGTTGACCGTCACGCCGTCGATTCCGCTCTCCAGGAGTGTCGAGTAGCGCTCTGCAACCTGTTCGGGACTACCGACGATTGTCGATGCTCGACGTACCTCTGCCGCCGGATTGCGTGCGAGATACGCCTCGAATTCAGCGGTGGCCTGCTCCTCTGTGGGCGCAATGCAGGCCGAGGTCTGCGCGGTCACCGTGATCTCCGACCGATCGCGACCAAGCCGTTCGCAGTGAGCGGCAAGAACGTCGAGCTTTCTCGGGAGATCCTCCGGCGCGGCGATGAGGTTGGACTCGTCGGCGTACTGAGCGACCATCCGCAACGTCTTCTTCTCGCCACCGCCACCGATCATCACCGGGATACGGCCAAGTGGCGCAGGGGAATTGATTGCCTCTTCGACCTGATACCACTTGCCGTCGAGTGAGGGCCGCTCGCCGCGCAACATCGGCAGGATGATCTGCAGTGCTTCTTCGAGCTTCTCGAATCGATCGGTGAAGGTACCGAATTCGAAGCCCAGCGACTGATGCTCGAACTCGAACCACCCGGCTCCGATCCCGAGTTGAGCACGACCACCCGATACGACGTCGACCGCGGTGACGCTTTTCGCCAGCAGCGTCGGGTTCCGGTAGGTGTTGCCGGTGACCAGCGAGGACAGACGCACCCGCGAGGTGTGCTGGGCGAGTGCCGAGAGCAGTGTGTAGCACTCGATCATCGGCTCGTCCGGGGCGCCGAGGATGGGCAGTTGGTAGAAGTGGTCCATCACGAGGACGGTGTCGAAGCCTGAGTTCTCCGCTTCGAGGGCCTGCGCGACGATGGTGGGGAAGAGCTGGTCGGGTGCAGTGTCGGGGTAGGTGAAGTTCGGGATCTGGTAGCCGAGTGTCGTCACCTCGTCGACGCTACGCCGAACCACCGACCTGGCGGGCGAGCGAGGCGATCGTCTCGATGAGGTGATCGAACACGGCATCGACGTCGGTTGCTGTTGCGATTCGCGCATTCGGGGTTCCGCCCCACATGCCGCGCTCGTCGGCAACGGTCATCCCGCGGGTCAGGGCTCCGGTGAGCTCGACACCGACCTGGGCGGGCACAGTGTCGGCGATCGCGGGGTCGAGCGCGACCATAGCGGCGAACGGATCGTGCAGATGAGCGAGGTAGCCCTCGTCGTGGGCTTCGTGGAACTCCAGGTAGAAACGCATCGCGTCGACGAGGTGACGCACGACCGCATTGTCGGCAACCGATCGGATGCCGGCTTCGTCTGTCGGATCGAGATACTCGACGGGACTGCTGCCTGCCGCGGCCGCGAGGCGAACCAGATGATCGGGGAGAAGTGCGACGGTCTCGGTGAGATCGAGAGGACAGACGATCGGGGCGGGCGCACCGTCGACGCCGAACGCGGCGAAGACCTCGGCGGCGGCCTCCGGGTCGACGGCGATGTTCCACTCGGCGACAGGCGTGGTGTTGCCGTGGACATGAAACGCGCCACCCATGATGACCAGCCGACGCAGTCGTCGTGGCAGGCTCGGGTCGCGTCGTATCGCGGTGGCAAGCGACGTGAGTGGTCCGGTGACCAGCCCGACCAATTCTCCGTCGTGTGCCTGAGCGGCGTCGAGCCAGGCGTCTGCTGCGTCCGTGTCGGCGACGACGAGATCGGATGTGGGCAACTCTGCGTATCCGACGCCCAGCGGTCCGTGTGTGTCCTCGGTGGTCATCAGTGGTGCGACGAGCGGACCGTCGGGTCCGCGATGTACCGGAATCTCGCCTCGCTCGCACAGCGACAACCAGGCCAGGTTGTTGGCGGCGACCACGTCGACCGGGACGTTGCCCGCGGTACTCGCGATCCCCACGATGTCGACATCGGTGCGGGCAAGTAGGTACAGCAGTGCGACCGAATCGTCGATACCGGTGTCGCAGTCGAAGAACAGTCGCTGGGTCACGACACAATTCTGATGGATTCACGACGGATACGTACGGTCGGGTTCATGGCAACGTACACAACGGCTTTCGAATGGACGGAGACAAATCGGGAATGGCTGATCGAGAACCCGATCAGGATCGTGGGGTACGTGATCGTTGCGCTGGTGGTGCGGTTCGTATGTAACCGGCTCATCGACCGCGTCACACGGCGTCCACCAGGGGAGAGGGCCGAACGCGGAGGGAAGGGTTCGACGCCGCTGCTGCTGCGCCACCTGCGTGACCGCGCACCTTCTGGAGCCAGCAGGGCAGTGATCAACCAGCGACGCTCGCAACGGGCCCGCACCATCGGTTCGGTGTTGAAGTCGGTTGTGTCGATCGTGCTTCTCACCTGGGCGGCGCTGGCGATACTGTCCGTTCTGGGTGTGAATATCGCGCCGTTCATCGCCTCCGCAGGTGTGATCGGCCTCGCCATTGGATTCGGCGCTCAGAATCTCGTGCGCGACTTCGTGACGGGGATTTTCATGCTGCTCGAGGATCAGTACGGGGTCGGTGACGTTGTCGATCTCGGCGAGGCCGTGGGGGAGGTCGAATCGGTCGGTCTTCGGATCACCACGGTGCGCGACGTCGACGGCACGCTCTGGTTTGTGCGCAACGGGGAGATTGCGCGCGTCGGCAACATGAGCCAGGAGTATGCGGTTGCCCGCGTCGAACTGCCTGTCGCGCTCACCGCGGATGTCGACAGGGCACAGGAAGTGGCACTCACCGCTGCGCACGCCGCAGTGGAGTCGGATGCGCTCTCCGAGCATGTGACCGGCGAACCCGACATGCTCGGCGTGCAGGAACTCTCTGCCGATCAACTGATCCTGCGAATGACGGTCACCACAAAGCCCAACTCGCAGTGGAAAGTTCAGCGGACACTGCGCCGCGAGATCCTGCGGGCCTACGACGAGCATGGAATCGAATTGCCGTATCCGCGGGGCCAATTGCTCACCGCGTCACCGAACTAGCGGCAGCAGGGGCTTGGCACTCGAGGCTGGGCGACCGATCGAGCGACCACGTCTGCCCCGCCACCGGGGTGTGGTGGCGGGGTGTGGACGGGTTGCGGCACAACCTGATTCGACGGCTCGCCCGGCTAGTTGGGCTAGCGTGTCGGCCGGGTTGGCGCGGTGGTCGGGTGACCGTTGGTCAGGCGGCGTCGGCCAGCGGTGGGTCGACTCCTCCTGGTGGGTCGACGTCGTCGAGCCACCAGGGGCTAGCTGGTGGGGCCGGGCCTGTTGGTGCGTCCGGGTCTGTGGACGGGTCGGGGTCGGGTGGATCAGTGAGGTTCCATTGGATGTCGACCCGCCTGCTGAGGCGCGGTGTATCGCCGGAGGGCATCGCGCCCACGAGTGCGAGCTCGACGCGCCCGCTGGGCGGGTCTGCCATCGAGGGCGGCGACACCATCCAGGCACCCACCGCATCCGCCACGATCTTCGCGTCGGCTGTACCCGAGCCCCGCGCGCAGATCTCAGTGTCGGCTGTGTCGGCGACGGTCTCGGTATCGGCTGTGTCCTTGCGGTCCCGATCCCGGCAGCGGCCGCGCGTGCTGCGGCTGCGGCTTCGTTGCTGATGTGTTCGGCGGTGAGGTAGTCGTGGAAGTCGGCTTTGACGTCGGCGATGCGGTTGATGCGTTCGGGATTCTCCGGCATGCCGGGTTTGGCGTTGAGTCGCCACGCAACGCGTCCGGTATCAGGGCCTTCGGTGATCATGCGGGTGGTGAATTGGCCGGGTTTCGGCCCGACCCGCCGATTGTGCACATCACACGCCGGCACCGACTGGTCGATGTCGGTCAAGCCGCCGTCGGCCCAGTCTTTCGCGGCGTGATGCATCTGGACTCTGCTCGCGGGTTGGTTGCAGCCGGGTGCGGAACACATTTTGCCGCCGGGTGAGGCGAAGGAGGCGAGTCGTTGCCCCAGCGTGGCGATCCGCTTCGACCGACCCAAATACAGCGGGATGCTGGTGTGCTCACCGAACACCGCCAAATACTGACTGGCACCGGCGGAGGCGGCCATCTCGATCACATCGCCGATCGGCAGGAGTGTTCCGGAGGTGGTCTGTGCGATCCCTGCTTGTGCTTCCAACTCGTGCAGGCTGGTGGTGACGATCACCTGGATCGGCAAACCCCGATGCGTATTACCCAACATGCCGGATTCCAACACCTGGCCGAGTAGGGCGGAGAACGCGTCGTGATTGCGTTGGGCGGGTGAGCGTTGATCACGCAGCGCCGCCGCCGCGACCTGTTCGGCGTTCGCGGTGGTGATCGGACCGACAGGTGAGTCGGGGTCGTCGGGGTTGTTCATGCCGGGTTTGGCCCACGAGTCCAACACCGCATCCAGCCGGGCACGGGCGATCGGATCCAAATCAGCAGTCAACCGCGACATGAGTTGTGCGTTTTGCCGGTTCACCCACAAGCGGCGTCGACGTTTGCGGTCTTTCGGGTTGGTCAGCGTCCCATCCGGATCCAGATGCGCCAACAATCGTGAACCCAAATTAGTGATTTCGGCGGGCGTGAACTGGACCGCATACCCGGCCATCTGTGCTTCGGCGGCCGCTTTGGTCTCGGCCGACACCTCACCGGGGATCGCTTCGAGCACTTCCAGTACCGCGCGGACGTGTGCTCCGGCGACGCGTCCTTCCACGACGTAGCCGGCCAACGTCGGACATGCGGGTGGCAGGCGGTCGCCGCAGATTGTGGTGAATGAGCCGGTCGCCGCGATCACCTGATATCGGGCTGCCGGATCGCCAATATGCAGACGTTGTCCCATGAAATTCCGAATATCGCGGAAACCCAACGAGTGGGGCAGATCCCGGTCAGAGGCCTCCACGACCAAGCGATCCGTGACCGCGCCCGCCGTCCGCAACGCCAGGCGTTCGGCCTCGACGGTGGCTTCCACCAGCACGTCATCGGACACCAACGACACATCCACCGTCGCCAACTCATCCAACACCGCAGCAAGCCGTGACAGTTTCTCCGCCACCACCGCATCCGCAGACCCCACCGCCGCAGAGGCCAATACAGACGACCCCAAAGCCGAAGGCACGCCACCGCTTCCGCCGTCGCTGCTGTTGCGTTTGCTGTTCACGTGCCGCCACCCCCGCCCCACGTCGTATCGAATATGTGTTCTATACTACCCGACAATACGGACAACGTCGAGGAATTCTCGAACAATTTTTCGACCTCGTGGACACGCGTTTCGCCGAGTCCCGACCACCCATTTTCGGTCCAGCATTGCGGCGTTGAACACTCGAGGTGTCAAGGATGCTCGTGATCGCCGAAAACGCGACGGCGGCAAGGTTCTCCGTGGCGATGGTTGCCAAAACATGGCAGTCGCCGCTCGCTGCCCCTTCCGCAAAGACACCCTGATAATTGGTAATTAGTCAGTTACCATTTATGAGTGTCCGTCTTCGTCGCAATCGCCGACCCGGTGCGTCGCGGGATCCTGCGGATCCTGGTCGACGGCCCGCAACGAGTCGTCGACATCCAACGGTTGCTCGCCGCCCGTCACCCGATCTCGCGGCCCGCGGTGAGTCGACACTTGCGGGTGCTCGCCGAGGCCGGCCTGGTCGAGGCCGCCACGACGGGCCGGGAACGTCACTACCGACTCGACCCGACACCACTGCTCGAGGTGCGGAAGTTGTTGTCCGACCTCGGATCCGGGGACGCCGCGGACGCTTCCCGCGTGCCGATCGCGGAGTCGGCACTCGACGCCCTGAACACCGAGGTGTACCGAACCCGACGCGAAAGACGCAGGGCCGCAAGCCCAGACAGGTCCAGCCGACACGCTGCCGAACCCGACGTCACATCCCACCAGATACAGGAGCCAGGATGACGAATGCACCCATACCCAGCGGCCGGCACCGCGTCCGCCGAGACGGCGACGTGGTCGAGTTCACCCGTACCTACCGCGCCGCCGTCGACGACGTGTGGGCCGCCGTGACCGAGTCCGATCGGCTCGCCCGCTGGATAGGTTTCTTCGACGGCGACCCCGACGAGGGTCACGTCGCCTTCACGATGAACGCCGAGGGGGAGGAGAACATGACCCCGGTGCGCTACGACATTCGACGCTGCGAGCCGCCACATGTCCTTCAGGTGCACACGACCGACGATGCCGGTACGTGGGATCTGATCCTTGAGCTGGACGAGAACAGTGGCATCACGACGCTGAGGCTCAGTCAGATCGTCCACGATCCGGAGGTGATCGAAAGCACCGGCCCGGGGTGGGAGTACTACCTCGATCGTCTCTCGGCGGTAGTGACCGGAACGGACCCGGCCGACCTCGACTTCGATGACTACTACCCGGCGCAACGGGAGTACTACCTCACGGTGCGGGACCGGGTGAACGCGAGCGCGAACCGGTCACCGGACTCCGGCTACTGACGTCGGCGGTGTCGACGCCCGCCGGTTGAGTAATGACCGGCGGTGCGGCGGGAAGCGGGCGCGAGTCTCTCGCCGATGCCGACCCGAGCGTTGGCGCGAACAATGGTGTCGGAGAACACGATCGAATCGAGAACTTCGGCACCCCGCTCGATGATGACACCCGGGCCCAAGACGCTGCGCCGCACCGTGCCCGCCACCCGCGCACCACTCATGAGCCGACTGGCCCACACGGGGCTGGCGCCCTCTAAGTGCGGCCCTGGCGACGGGGCTGTGGGAACGCCTGCGCGGAGTCCGGCGGCCGTTGTGCCTACGCCACAGGAGTGCACGACGGCGCTGACAGGGAGGCTGCCGACGTGGCGCACTGGTCCGGCCGTGAAGATGCTGTCGCCGTCCGGCCGGGGGATGACTTGAGGATCAGAACTCGCTATCGGCCCGACACGATCCACAGGTTTCCGATCGGGCCGCCCAGCCGCCCAACGAAAAAATCCCGGAGAGCAATGCTCTCCGGGATTCTCGCGGTGTCCGAGGGGGGACTTGAACCCCCACGCCCGTTAATAGGGCACTAGCACCTCAAGCTAGCGCGTCTGCCATTCCGCCACTCGGACTCGATGCTTCGGTGTCTCGCGGATTTCTCCGTTCCGCACCGGGCCGGATAACACTAACCGAGGTTGCCCCCGTATCCCAAATCCCGTAGGAGTGAGGGGTGACTTCGGAGCCTGAGACCACCGCCGGGACCATCAAAGCCGTCGACGAAGTGGTCGATATCGTCAGCAAACTGATCCGCTTCGACACCTCCAATACGGGAGAGCCCGAGACGACGAAGGGCGAGGAGGACTGCGCCAAGTGGGTGGCGGGGATGCTCGAAGAGGTGGGGTACACCACTCAGTACGTCGAGTCTGGCCGCCCGGGACGCGGCAACGTGTTCGCGCGGCTCGCCGGTCCGCCTGATTCCGACCGTGGTGCGCTCCTGGTGCACGCGCATCTCGACGTCGTGCCCGCAGAGCCCGCCGACTGGAGTGTCCACCCGTTTTCGGGGTCGGTGTCCGACGGCTACATCTGGGGCCGCGGCGCCGTCGACATGAAGGACATGGCGGGGATGGCACTGGCACTTGCCCGACAGTTCAAGCGTGACGGCACCGTGCCGCCACGCGAACTGGTCTTCGCCTTTCTCGCCGACGAAGAGGCCGGCGGGACGTGGGGTTCTCACTGGCTGGTGGAGCATCGGCCGGATCTGTTCGAAGGCATCACTGAGGCAGTTGGTGAGGTCGGCGGCTACTCACTGACCGTCGACCGCCCGGACGGCACGCAGCGTCGTCTCTATCTGGTGGAGACGGCCGAGAAGGGGCTCTCGTGGATGCGGCTCACCGCCGAAGCCACTGCGGGCCACGGGTCGTTCCTGCACTCCGACAACGCTGTCACGGAGATCGCCTCCGCAGTCGCGCGTATCGGAAATCACGAATTCCCCCTCGTGATCAGCGATTCGGTGGCCGAGTTCCTGCAGGCGGTGTCCGAGGAGACCGGTTGGGATCTCGGTCCCGACACACCTGATCTCGAGACCGCCCTGTTCAAGTTGGGCAGCCTCGCCCGGATCCTCGGTGCCACACTCCGTGACACCGCCAACCCGACCATGCTCAAGGCCGGCTACAAGGCCAACGTGATCCCGCAGAAGGCCGAGGCCGTCGTCGACTGCCGTGTTCTTCCCGGACGCCAGAAGGCGTTTGAGGCTGAGATCGACGAGTTGATCGGCCCCAACGTCCGACGCGAATGGATCACCCACCTCGACTCCTACGAGACGACATTCGACGGCAACCTCGTCGACGCGATGAACGACGCGATCCTCGCCTACGACGAGGACGGCCGAACCGTCCCGTACATGATGTCGGGCGGCACCGACGCCAAGGCGTTCGCCAAGCTCGGAATCAGGTGCTTCGGCTTCGCGCCGCTGCGCCTGCCGCCCGAACTCGACTTCGCCGCGCTCTTCCACGGCGTCGACGAACGAGTCCCGGTGGACTCGGTCCTGTTCGGCACGCAAGTGTTCGAGCACTTCCTGCGTCACAGCTGAGCGGTCCCCCGACCTACGGTTCAGCTGCGACGCGTCAACGCGATCAGTCTCCTAGCACTCGCCGCAAGTAGTCGTTGCTGAAGACGCGCGAGGGGTCGTACTTGTCCCGAACCGCGAGGAAGTCGTCGAATTGCGGGTACACGTCGCGGAAGTACTCCGCGTCGCGAGTGTGTAGCTTGCCCCAGTGTGGCCTGCCGTGGTGGGCAACCATGATCTCCTCGACGTCGGCGAAGAACGCCGAGATGTCCGCGGGATCGTCACGGTGGTAGCGGTGGACCGCGATGTAACCGGTGGTACGTCCCGAGGCTGTCGAGAGCATCAGATTGTCCGCGGCGGCCGCGCGCACCTCCACCGGGAAACTGATGCGGTATCCCTTGCGCGCGATGAGCTTCTCGATGTCGTTGAGTACCTCCGCGACGGCGGGCAGTTCGACCGCGTACTCCATTTCACGGAAGCGAACGTCGCGGATCGACGCAAAGACCTCAGCCGACGGCGCGACGTACGTGCGCTCCGAAAGTGCATGACTGGCAACCCGATTCAGCGTCGGAACAACTGCGGGCGCCCGTCGTCCGAGTTCGCAGACCACGCCGTAGATCTTGTTGCTGATCAGGTCGTCGTCGATATACCTGCGGACCGCGCCCGGTCCGCTTGGCGTGGCATCCGCGGGAAGCCTTGTATTGGTTTTGGCCAACGCGCGACGAGTGTGCGGGAACCAGTAGAACTCGTGGTGGTCGAAGGATTCGACGCGGTCGAGAAAGCCTCCGACCGCATCGTCGAGGTCGAGAGGCTCGTCGTGGGCGCGGAGACTGAACGCGTCGACACATTCGATGGTCAGCTCGACGATGACGCCAAGTGCACCCAATCCCAAGGCGACAGCGCGCAATTCGTCGTCGTCGGACGTGAGAGTGACGACCTCACCGGTACCGGTGACGATCTTCGCGTCGACGATCTGCGTCGAGATCCCACCGAAGTTCAGACCGGTTCCGTGTGTACCCGTCGACGTGGCCCCGGTGATCGTCTGGCGGTCGATGTCACCGAGATTGCGCATTCCGAGCCCGTAAGGGGCGAGCAGAGCAGGGATCTCGTGCAGGCGGGTGCCCGCACGCAACGTCACCCGTTTCCCGTCGACGCCGACCACCCCGCGGAGCGCGGACATGTCGAGCTGAATGCCCTCTGGCACGCCGATGGCGGTGAAGCTGTGCCCGGAGCCGATCGGCTTGATGCGTGTCCCGTCGGCCGCTGCTGTCGCGACGAGCTCCGCGACGGCGGCGACGCTGTCGGGTGTCGCGACTGCCGTTGTGGCCGACTGGTTTCCACTCCAATTGCGCCACTGCGTGCGCGTCTGCGTTGTCACAGGTAGCACTTTTCTTCCCCTCGGTAGGTCGGAACGAGATCGTCGACTCGTGCCTGTCCGGTCTGGTCACGTCCGATCAGAGCGACTGTCCTGGCGCGCTCGCACACCTCGCCGGACTTGGTGTGGCGGAACCACACTCGATCACCCGGCACCAGGTTCGACGCCGCGTCGCCGGTCAGCGGCGTCTGCACCTCGCCCGCGGCCTCGGTGCCGATGTAGGACAAACCTGCGGGCCACACCGGACGCGGGAGTCTGTCGGGCGCGGGTGGGCCGGACGCGATCCATCCGCCACCCGCGCACGTGATGATCTTTGGCGCGGGTCTGCGCGTCACGTCGAGACCGAACATCAACGCTGGAGCGGGCTGAAAGCGTCGGTACCCATCGAACAGATGGCCGCCGAAAAGTCCACTGCCCGCAGCGATGTCGGTGACGGAACCGTCGCGCGCGGTCTCTTCGAGCGAGCCGGTTCCGCCCGCGTTGACGATCTCGATGTCGGCGAGTTCGCGCAGCGAGGAGATGATCGCGCCTCTTCGGCGTCGTAATTCGAGCATGGACACGCGCTGCATGGCACGAGTTGCCCGGTTCATCAGTGGTTTGCCGTCGACGTCGTCGGCGACTCCCGCGACCTGAGCCTCGTACGACATCACGCCGACGAGCGCGAACCCGGGACGTGCGACGATCGCGCGGGCCAGCGTCAGGGCCGCGTCTGCATCGTGCACAGGGGAGCGTCGGACACCGAGATGGACGCGACCGGAGAACAGCCGCAACGAGGCGTCGAGGTCGATGGCCACCCGAACCACCGAACGGTGCTCTGGTGAGACGACGGAGTCGACGACGTCGAGCTGCGCGACGTCGTCGACGAGCAGCGTGACGCGCGTGAGTGCGACCTCGTCGGCGAGTAGATCGGCGAGAGCGGCCCGTCGAACCGACGGATACCCGAGGAGCACATCTTCGATGTTCGACTCGGTGGCCAACCACTGCGCTTCAGCGACGTCGAAGGCGAGGACTCCCGCAAATCCATCGCGCGCGACGACGTCGTCGATGATCGATCGCACACGAAGCGACTTGCTGGCCAACCGAATCGGCACACCGCCCGCCCGGGCGGTCAGGTCGGCGATGTTGTGTTCGAGCGCGGTGAGATCGAGTGCGAGCGTCGGCGCGTCGAGTCCCGCATCGCGCACCGCCGCGTCAATTCCCGCGTAGTACGCGTCGGGGTCGGTCGACCACGGCTGTGACGATGCGACTGTGCCCGATCGGGTTGTCGCGGCCTCGAGACGGCCCATATGTGCTGCTCCCGGACGTGTCGTGGGAAGGGCGGAGTACCCGGCTCCCAAAGTTGACCAAGTGGTCAACTGAAAGTTACTACACAACTTTCGATGGCGGGACGTGAAAGTGCATCTCGGGCTCCGCGCGCTGCGGATTAGACTCGCGAACGAGTCCACGCACGCTCGGCCACACCGGCCGTACTCGCGAGAGAAAGGTGTTCGATGACCTCGTACGACCCCTACGCAGACCTGCCGAACCTGCCGACGTTCACGCTGACGTCGGAGAGCGTGGCCGACGGCGCACCGCTGGCAACTCCGCAGGTCAGCGGGATCATGGGAGCGGGCGGCGCCGACGCCTCGCCGCAGCTCTCGTGGTCTGGATTTCCCTCGGAGACAAAGAGTTTCGCTGTCACGGTCTACGACCCCGACGCCCCGACCGCCGCAGGCTTCTGGCACTGGGCGGTCGCCGACATCCCTGCATCGGTGACGAGTCTCGCCGAGGATGCAGGCGACGAGAACGGCAGTGATCTTCCGGCCGGGGCGGTCACGCTGGCCAACGATGCCTCGCTCAAGCGGTTCGTCGGCGCTGCGCCACCGCCCGGACACGGACCGCACCGGTACATGATCGTCGTGCACGCCGTCGACGTCGAGTCGCTCGAACTACCCGAGAACGCGACGCCCGCCTACCTCGGATTCAACCTGTTCTCGCATGCGATCGGACGCGCGCGGATCATCGGTACCTACGAGCAGCCCGCCGAGAACGTCTGAGTCGACGATCAGCCGCGTGTCGCGCTGCCGACCGCCTCGGAGATGTTGTTCCATCCGGCGGCGCGCACGCGGGCTGCGAGTCCCTCGTGGATCTCGCGCAAGCTCATCGGCCCTCCATAGATGAAGCCGGTGTAGGTCTGCAACAGATCGGCGCCCGCGCAGATGCGCTCCCAGGCCTGCTCAGGTGTCTCGATACCGCCGACGCTGATCAAGGCGAGCTTGCCGCCGACGCGAGAGTACAAGCGGCGCAAAACTTCCAGCGAGCGGTCGGCGAGCGGTGCTCCCGAGAGTCCGCCCGGTCCCATTGCCTCGACCTCGTCTGCCGGAGTGGTGAGTCCGTCGCGCGAGATCGTCGTATTGGTGGCGACGATGCCCGCCAGACCGAGTTCGACGGCCAGATCGGCCACCGCGTCGACGTCGGCGTCGGCGAGGTCGGGAGCGATTTTCACGAGGACCGGTACCGACACCTCGTCGAGTACCGCGGTAAGAATCGGCCGCAGTGAGTCAACGGCCTGGAGATCGCGGAGACCGGGAGTGTTCGGTGAGCTCACGTTGACCACCACGAAATCGGCATGCGGACCCAGCAGGCGCGCCGAGACCCGATAGTCGTCCACGGCGCCGTCGAGCGGCACGACCTTGGTCTTGCCGATGTTCGCGCCGATCGGAACAGGGATCCCGCGCCCGCGGGCCGCCGTCAGATTGTCAGCGGCCGCCGGTGCGCCGGGATTGTTGAATCCCATGCGGTTGATGAGCGCGCGGTCGGCGGGCAAACGGAACAGCCGCGGTGGCGGGTTGCCCGGCTGGGCCTGGCCGGTGACTGTGCCGACCTCGGCGTACCCGAAGCCGAGAAGCCCCCAGGCGTCGGCCGCTGCCGCTGACTTGTCGAAACCTGCTGCCAGACCCAGGGGTGCCGGGAAGGTGACACCGAAGACCTCTTGGCGGAGCACCGGGTCGGGAACGGTGAACAGTCGCGCGAGGAGGGTCCGCGCGATGCCCAGCCTGCTGGTGGTGCGGATCGACGCCATGATGATCGAGTGAATGCGCTCGGGCGCGAGGAGGAACATCGCCTTCAGCGCGACCGGGTACAGGACCCGGTTGACGCGGGTCAGCATGCCTCGGCGCTTCCGCCGAACTGCTCGCCACCCCTGCCCCGTGGCGGTTTTTTGCGTCGTAGCAACACTTTTCGGGTGCCATCGGTATACAGCCGGACCCGCGACAGTTCCCAGCCGCCGAACTCGGCTTCGAGGGACAGACGCATCGACGCGGTCACCCTGGTGATGTCCGGCGGGAGCTTGATCAACATCGTCTCGTAGTCCTCGGACGTCACTTCCCATCCGCGGGGATAGCGCGCACCGATTCGTGCGCTGGTGCGGTGATGCTGGGGGAGCCGGTGCTGACCAGGTGTTGACATCAGCGTCCCGCCTCGCTCGGCGCGGCAGTCGAACTGCTCACGGGCGCCCCTTGGCCGTACGGCGGAGTGACGACCTGCACGCCGCCGTCGCGGGCGGACAAGACGTAGACGGTGCCGGACGCGTCGTCGACGGTGAGTGCGTCGGGCTGGGCAACCGCGGCGAAGCGATGCTTCTCGACGGGTTCACCACCGGCAAGGTCATACGCCACCACCTCGTTGTTCGCCGTCGTCGACACCCATAGGAGATTGCGGGTGTCGTCGTAGTCTACGGCGTAGGGCCCGTTCGGCACGGGATAGCGGAACCGCATCACCAGCGGTGATCCGAAGAATCCGATGATCTCGTCGTCGCGTGTGTTGCTTACGAGGATTCGCCCGTAGTGGTCGACCGTCGCCTCGGTGGCGCCGTTGCCTGCGCGTAGCGCCGCACCGAACTCGCCGGTGGAGATGTTGACCGGTGTGACAGACGACTGCGCTTTGTCGAGCACGACGACCTGCTCGTCGGGCAGGTCGGCACCGGCGGGGGAGACCGTGATCTGATCCACGCCGACGAACCCGCCGATATCGCGGATCTGCTTCAGCGCGGCGTCGAAGACGACGAGGTGACCGTTGGCCGTGCCGACGAGGATCTGTCCTGACGCCGTGCGAGCCAGCGCGGTGGGCTCCGAGACTGAGGTTCGTGCCGACGTCACGGCACCGTCGGCGCCGATGCGCACCAGGATTTCCGGGCCGGCGCCCACGAATGCGGCGTCACCGACCCCGATCAGTCGTGTGAGGCGGGGTACCGCGGTGGTGGTCGGCGCAGTGGTGATCGCCTCGGTCGACAATCGCAGCACCGACGTTCCGTCGCGGCCGAGAACGCCGAGCGCGTTGCCCGAATGAGCGAGCACCGTGCTGCCCGGCGGGGTGGGTACCACCGTTCCCGCGGGTGTGGCGGCGGGTCCGGAAGGCGCGGCACTCGCGGTCGCGGGCGCCACGGTCTCCTTCTTGTCTCCGCTGTCGTTCGACGATCCACACCCGGCCAGCACCATCGTCGCGGCCACGATCGCTGCGACACCGCAGACCCACGCCGAACGTCGGCGGGCAGTGGCAGGGGTGTCGACAAGCCTGGGTGAGCGCATGTGACCATCTTGCGCGACGCACATCGAACGCCCGTCGACAGGTCGGCGTCGCCGTTCGCCGGATCACATCCGGTGCACCGCTCGTGCGCCGCATGCGACCGGTAGCATCGTCGCCCGTGACCGAGACCATGACCTGGGCCCAGGCGATCGTGCTGGGAATCATCCAGGGCCTCACCGAGTTTCTGCCCATCTCATCGTCGGCCCACCTGCGTATCGCTTCGGAACTGATGTTCGGCGGCGACGCCGGTGCGTCGTTCACCGCTGTGATCCAACTCGGCACCGAGGCCGCGGTGCTCGTGTTCTTCGCCCGCGACATCGGGCGGATCATCACCGCCTGGTTCCGCGGACTGTTCAACGAACACGAACGCAACCTCGACTACCGGATCGGCTGGTACGTGATCTTCGCGACCATCCCGATCGGCATCATCGGCTTCCTGCTGAAGGACGAGATCCGCACCGCAGCACGCAACCTCTGGATCACCGCGATCGTCCTGATCGTGTTCTCGGGAGTGTTCTGGCTCGCCGAACGTGTCGCAACGCAGTCCCGGTCGATCGAGCAGCTCACCCTGCGCGACGGCCTGGTCATGGGTCTCGCGCAATGCCTCGCCCTTGTCCCTGGCGTGTCACGGTCGGGTGCGACGGCCAGCGCCGGTCTGTTCCTCGGACTCGAGCGCGAGGCCGCGTTCCGCTTCTCGTTCCTGCTTGCGATTCCCGCGGTGCTCGCATCCGGACTGTTCAGTCTTCCCGACGCCTTCCACCCCTCCGGCGACGGTATGGAGGCCACCGGCGCACAACTCGCGGTGGCCACGCTGATCTCGTTCGTCGTCGGCTACATCTCCATCGCCTGGCTGTTGCGCTTCGTCAGCGGTCACTCGCTGAACTGGTTCGGCGTCTACCGCGTCGCCCTCGGCCTCGTCGTGATCGGGATGCTCTCCGCAGGGGTCATCAGCGCGACCTGAACCGCGCCGCGACGGCTGTCTGTGCCGCGGCCGGCGCAAGTGCCTATGGTTGAGGGATGACCGTGATCCTGGTTCGCCATGGCCGGTCGGTTGCCAATACCTCGGGCGTACTCGCCGGCCGCACGCCGGGTGTCGCCCTCGACGACAAGGGACGCTCGCAGGCAGCGGAACTGGTGAATCGACTCGGCCCGTGCGTCGAGCAGATCACGGCGGTGGCTCGCTCACCGCTGCAACGCTGTGGTGAGACCGTTGCCCCGTTGCTCGCAGCCATTGCCGAGCAGACCGGTCGTCAGGTTCCCGAGGTGGTCGTCGACGATCTCGCCGAGGTCGACTACGGCACTTGGACCAACCGACCGATCAAAGACCTTCTCGCCGAGCCCCTGTGGAAGGTGGTGCAGCAACACCCGTCCGCTGCCGTCTTCCCCGAGGGGGAGGGACTCTCTCAGGTACAGGCCCGTGCCGTTGCCGCGATCCGAAGGCTCGATCGCGAACTCGGTGGTGAGGACGGCTCCGGCGTCTGGATCGCGTGCTCGCACGGGGACGTGATCAAATCGGTGATCTCCGACGCGATGGGCGCCCACCTCGATACGTTCCAGCGGATAGTCATCGAACCGGCGTCGATCAGCATCGTGCGCTACGGCGCGACGCGCCCGTACGTGCAGACCGTCAACAACACCGCCGTGATCTCGATACCGTCGCCCCCGCCGAAGAAGAGTCACGACGCCCCCTCCCACATCGCCACAGCCGAGGACGACGCGACCATCGGTGGCGAGACCGGTACCGACAACACTCCGCGACCGGCAACTTCTGCACAGGCTCCCGCCGGGCGCGGATAATGAACACACGAGAAAAGGAGGTGTGATGTCTCGAGCGATCCATGTCTTCCGCAGCCCGGACCGGTTTGTCGCCGGTACCGTCGGACAACCGGGCGACCGGACGTTCTACCTCCAGGCTGTCCACGAGGCGCGCATCATCAGTGTGATGCTCGAAAAGCAGCAGGTTCAGATCCTCGCTGATCGGATCGGCGCTCTGCTCGACGAGATCCATCGCAGGTTCGGCACCCCGATTCCACCGCCGTCCGACCGCGTCGGAGATCTCAGCCCCCTGGTGATGCCGGTCGACGCCGAGTTCCGGGTCGGCACCATGGGCCTCGGCTGGGATGCCGAGTCGGAAGCCGTCGTCGTCGAGTTGCTCGCCATCACCGAGGGTGAGTTCGACGAGAGCGTCGTACTCGACGACACCGACGAGGGTCCCGACGCCGTCCGCGTGTTCCTCACCACGCAGGCCGCCCGCGAGTTCGCCGCGCGATCATCGCGGGTCATCTCCGCCGGTCGGCCGCCATGCCCGCTGTGTGCCGAGCCCCTCGATCCTGCCGGCCACCTCTGTGTCCGCACGAACGGCTTTAAACGCGACGCAGAGCTGAGCAAATCGATCGAATTCGTCGACCCTGAGGTGTTCCGCGACCTGTCACTCGGCGACGACTCGGGTCTCTACGACACCGACGACGAGGGCGACGACTCAGGGGATGGACCCGACGCCGAGGGCCCGGGGCGGGATTGACACCGATGCAGCCGGGGGAGGCCGCCGACGAGCCCGAGCCCGGCACGGGCTCCATCACCTCCGATGATTCGCTCCGTGAGGGAGAACTGGTCATCGTCGGCCGAATCCCGACGGCGAGCAACGCGACCCTCGTCTGCGAGGCAACACCGTCAACAGGCGGCAGCGTTCGGTGCGTATACAAACCGATTCGTGGAGAAGTGCCGCTGTGGGACTTCCCCGACGGCACGCTTGCCGGGCGCGAGGTCGGGTCGTACCTGATCTCCGAGGCACTCGGCTGGCACACGATCCCGACGACGGTGATGCGCGACGGTCCGCTCGGCCCCGGAATGGTCCAGCGCTGGATCGACACCCCCGATCCCGACTCCGGCGACCTCCCGGCGGCCCGCATCGACCTCGTGGACCTGTGCCCACCTGGCACGGTCCCCGACAACTATCGGCCGATCCTGCGGGCGCTCGATCCACTCGGAGAGCAGGTCGTTCTCGTCCACGCCGACGATCCGCGCCTACTGCGGATGGCGGTGCTCGACGTCATCCTCAACAACGCAGACCGTAAGGGCGGACACGTACTCGAAGGTCTCGACGGCAACGTCTACGGCGTCGACCACGGCATCTGCCTACACGCCGAAGACAAGCTGCGCACAGTGCTGTGGGGCTGGGCGGGCGATCAGATCCCCGGCCACCTGATCGCCGATATCGCGACGCTCGCCGAGGCCCTGGAGTCCGACGACTCGCAGCTCCGCGCGGCACTGGTCCCACACATCACCGACGACGAGATCGACGCACTCACCCTGCGCGCCATCATCCTCGCCGAATCCGGCAGGCTTCCCATGCCGCCGCCTCACCGCCCCATTCCCTGGCCGCCCTTCTGAGGCGTCCCTGCTCGTTCTGACAGCCCTGTTCAGTTCCGCTCTGCAGCGGCCAATACAGTGGGGGATATGCAATCGTGGCCTGAACCGGCTGTGCCCACTGTCGGTGGATCCGGACCCGCGCTCCGCCTGTACGACACGTCGAGCCGCTCCGTGCGCCCCGTCTCGCCCGGCGCGACCGCGACCATGTACGTCTGTGGCATCACGCCCTACGACGCAACGCATCTCGGCCACGCGGCAACGTATCTCACCTTCGACATCGTCAACCGGGTGCTGCGCGACCAGGGGCACGAGGTGCACTACGTGCAGAACATCACCGACGTCGACGATCCGCTGTTCGAGCGTGCCGCACGCGACGGTGTCGACTGGCGTGCGCTCGGCTCCGAGCAGATCCAGCTCTTCCGCGACGACATGACGGCGCTGCGCGTCCTGCCGCCGCGCGACTACATCGGTGCGATGGAGTCGGTCGACGAGGTCATCGAGATGGTGGGCAAACTCCTCGCGTCTGGCGCGGCGTACGTCGTCGACGATCCCGAATATCCCGACGTCTACTACCGCGCGGACGCCACCGAGCAGTTCGGCTACGAATCCGGGTATGACCGGGCGACGATGGAACGCTTCTTCGCCGAGCGGGGCGGCGACCCCGACCGTCAGGGCAAGCGTGACCGCCTCGATCCCATCCTGTGGCGCGCCCGCCGCCCCGACGAACCGTCGTGGGAGTCGCCGTTCGGACCGGGACGTCCCGGTTGGCACGTCGAATGTTCGGCGATCGCGCTGAACCGGCTCGGCGTCGAATTCGACATCCAGGGCGGCGGAAACGACCTGATCTTTCCCCATCACGAGTTCTCCGCAGCGCATGGCGAGGCGTACACGGGTGCCCGTCGCTTTGCCCGCCACTACGTCCACACCGGCATGGTCGGACTCGACGGCGAGAAGATGTCGAAGAGCCGCGGAAACCTGGTCTTCGTGTCGGTGCTGCGCCGCGCGGGTGAGGATCCCGCGGCCATCAGGCTGGCGCTGCTCGCCGAGCACTACCGTGCCGACCGCATGTGGAGTGACGCCGTTCTCGACGAAGGTCGCGCACGTCTCGAGCGCTGGCGGGCCGCCACGTCGGCGACGACCGGCCCCGACGCCGCACCCGTCATCGCCCGCGTGCGGGAGCATCTCGCCGACGACCTCGACACACCCAAGGCCCTCGCGGCAATCGATGGGTGGTGCCGGGACGTCGAGCAGGGAATCGGACAGTCGACGACGGCTCCCGGCGATCTCGCTTCGGCCGTCGAAGCACTGCTCGGCGTCGAATTGAGCCACGCGACACGATGATCCGACTCGATTCGTACGCAGGCGGCGCAGCTTAGTAGAGTTCTCCGGGTGGCCCGCGTTCAGGAGATCCGACCCAACACCGAATCCGGCGTGTACACCGTGATCACACGGACCTCGACGTATCTGCTTGACTTCAACGACATGACTCTGCTGCGGGCTCCGGGGGTGGGTGGCACCGACAGCGAGGAATGGGCGGTCAGCAGACTGCGACGCGACTCCGAAGACATCCCGCTTCTCGGTGTGAAGTCATGCCGCGTGGGCGAATCAGCGCAGTTCTGGGTTCGCGCCGCCGACGACCCGGACGTACGGACCTGGCGCATCACGACGCCGGTCGTCTCCATCGAACGCATCGACTGAACCCCGACATCAGTAGCTGACACGGCGAGCGGTCGGTGCGGCTCAGCTTCCGAACGGACCGGGTCGACGCCGCTTGAGATAGCGCTCGAATTCCGCCGCCAACGCGTCGCCGTCGATCTTCGCCATCGCCTCGTCGGTGTCGAGTTCGGCGTCGCCACGCTCTTCGAGGCCTCGGACGTAGTCGGCGATCTCCTCGTCGTCCTCGGTCATCTCGGTGACCGCCTGCTCCCATTCCTCGGCCTGCTCGGGCAGCGTGCCGAGCGGTACCTCGATGTCGAGGACCTCCTCGACCCTGTTGAGCAGCGCGACCGTCGCCTTGGGGTTGGGCGGCGTCGACACGTAATGCGGGACCGCGGCCCAGAACGACACCGCGGGCAGCCCTGCCTGCACGAACAGATCCTGCAGCACGCCGGTGATGCCGGTCGGGCCCTCGTAGCGATTCTCTGCGAGGTTGTAGCGCTCGGCCGCTTCACTGCTGTAGGCGCTCCCGGTCACGGGCACCGGACGGGTGTGAGGGGTGTCGGCGAGTAGCGCGCCGAGCATCACTGTCGTCTCGACGCCCAACTCATGCGCGAGGTCGACGATCTCGGCGCAGAACGCACGCCAGCGCATGTTGGGTTCGATTCCGCGCACCAGTACGATGTCACGGTCGGCTCCCTCGGGGCTGCAGTAGGAGATCGACGTCGTCGGCCAGTCGATTCGGCGGGTGACTCCGTCGATTTGCTTCACCGTGGGCCGATTGACCTGGAAGTCGTAATAGTCGTCGGCGTCGATGTCGACGAGGGGCTGCGCGTCCCAGGTCAGCGCGAGATGCTCGACGGCGCTACTGGCCGCGTCTCCGGCGTCGTTCCAGCCCTCGAAGGCAGCCAGCAGGATCGGCCGGCGCAACCGGGGAAGATTCGACAACTGCTCTGCGTTCACTGAACCAGCCTACGACCTGATCACAAAAGAGAGCGAACTACGCTGAGAACCATGTCCAACCCCTCCCGTACCGCAACCGACCTCGACACGACGTTCCTGACGGACATGTCGCGTCGAGTATTGATCGGCGATGGGGCGATGGGCACCATGTTGCAGGCTGCGGATCTGACGCTCGACGATTTCAACAACCTCGAGGGTTGCAACGAGATCCTCAATGACACCCGCCCCGACGTACTCGCCGACATCCACCGCGCCTACTTCGAGGCCGGCGCCGATGCCGTGGAGACGAACACATTCGGCTGCAACCTCTCGAACCTCGGCGACTACGACATCGCCGACCGCATCCGCGA
The DNA here is from genome assembly GCF_000248055.1 of Gordonia sputi NBRC 100414. Classification (GTDB taxonomy): domain Bacteria; phylum Actinomycetota; class Actinomycetes; order Mycobacteriales; family Mycobacteriaceae; genus Gordonia; species Gordonia sputi. Next base: position 203,005 of record NZ_BAFC01000022.1, read on the forward strand.
ACTGTCCTTCAAGGGCACCTCCATCGCCCGTGGTGTCGCCGACGAGATGGGGCCGTCGAGTGATGGCACCGGACGTTACGTCCTCGGGTCCATCGGCCCCGGCACCAAGCTGCCCAGCCTCGGCCACACCACGTTCGAGGCCATCCGCGACGCCTACTTCGAATGCGTCGCAGGCATGCTCGACGGAGGCGCCGACGCGATCCTCGTGGAGACCTCGCAGGATCTGCTGCAGGTGAAGGCTGCCGTTCTTGCTGCCAAGCGGGCGATGGCCCAGCTCGGGCGTCGGATCCCGATCATCTCCCACGTCACGGTCGAGACCACGGGCACCATGTTGCTCGGTTCCGAGATCGGGGCGGCGCTGACCGCCATCGAGCCGCTCGGCGTCGACATGATCGGACTCAACTGCGCCACCGGGCCCGCCGAGATGAGTGAGCATCTGCGCTACCTGTCGCGGCACGCCACCATCCCGGTCTCGGTCATGCCCAACGCCGGTCTTCCCGAGCTCGGGCCCAACGGCGCCGTATACCCGTTGCAGCCCGACGAGCTCGCGTCCTCACTGGCGACGTTCGTCGGTGAATTCGGCCTGTCCTTCGTCGGTGGCTGTTGCGGCACGACGCCCGACCACATCCGTGAGGTCGCGGCGGCGGTCGCCGACGTGACCAAGGCGCAGCGGAATCCGCAGCACGAGTCGGAGACGTCGTCGCTGTACACCGCGGTCCCCTTCGACCAGGACGCCAGCTTCTTGGTGATCGGCGAGCGCACCAACTCCAACGGCTCCAAGGCATTCCGCGAGGCGATGCTCGCCGAGGACTACCAGAAGTGCCTCGACATCGCCAAGGACCAGACCCGCGACGGTGCGCACATGCTCGACCTCAACGTCGACTATGTCGGCCGCGACGGAGCTGCGGACATGACTGCGCTCGCCGGCCGTTTCGCGACGTCGTCGACGCTGCCGATCATGCTCGACTCCACCGAGCCCGAGGTGATCCGCGCAGGACTCGAGGCGCTCGGCGGTCGGTGTGCGGTCAACTCCGTCAACTATGAGGACGGCGACGGACCCGATTCGCGATTCGCACGCATCATGCGGCTCGCCGTCGAACACGGTGCCGCTGTGGTGGCGCTGACGATCGACGAGGAAGGCCAGGCGCGTACCGCTGACTGGAAAGTCCGTGTGGCAGAGCGGCTCATCGCCGATATCACCGGGAACTGGGGCCTCGCCGAAGAGGACATCATCCTCGACACCCTGACGTTCCCGATCTCGACGGGTCAGGAGGAGGTCCGCAAGGACGGCATCGAGACCATCGAGGCCATCCGGCGGTTACACGAGGCTCATCCCGAGGTGCACTTCACCCTGGGTATTTCCAACATCTCGTTCGGCCTGAATCCCGCTGCGCGCCAGGTGCTCAACTCGGTGTTCCTCCACGAATGCGTGCAGGCGGGTCTCGACACCGCGATCGTCCACGCGTCGAAGATCCTGCCGATGGCTCGCATCCCCGACGAGCAGCGCGACGTGGCGCTCGACCTGATCTACGACCGTCGACGTGACGGATACGATCCGCTGCAAAAGCTCATGGAGCTGTTCGAGGGCGTCTCGGCGGCGTCGGCCCGCGAAACCCGTGCGGCAGAACTGAATCGGCTTCCGCTGTTCGAGCGACTCGAGCGTCGCATCGTCGACGGCGAGCGCAACGGGCTCGAGGCCGACCTCGACGAGGCCATGACGCAGAAGCCGCCGCTGGAGATCATCAACGAGACACTCCTGTCCGGCATGAAGACCGTCGGCGAGCTCTTCGGCTCCGGCCAGATGCAGCTGCCATTCGTGTTGCAGTCGGCCGAGGTCATGAAAACCGCTGTGGCACATCTCGAACCGCATATGGAGGCGACCGGCGAGGACGGCAAGGGACGCATCGTCCTTGCCACTGTGAAGGGCGACGTCCACGACATCGGCAAGAACCTCGTCGACATCATCCTGAGCAACAACGGCTACGAGGTCGTGAACATCGGTATCAAGCAACCGATCTCGACGATCCTCGAGGTGGCCGAGGACAAGCGCGCCGACGTGATCGGCATGTCGGGGCTGCTGGTGAAGTCGACGGTCGTCATGAAGGAGAACCTCGAGGAGATCAACGCCCGAGGGTTGGCGGACAACTATCCCGTCCTGCTCGGCGGAGCGGCGCTCACGCGGTCGTACGTCGAGAACGACCTCTCGGAAGCCTACGAGGGCGACGTGCATTACGCGCGCGACGCCTTCGAGGGTCTGCGACTGATGGACGACATCATGGCGCTCAAACGTGGCGGGGGATCGGTGCCGGAGAGCGCCGACTCTATCGCTGCCGCCCAGAAGGCTGCCGAGCGCAAGGCACGCCACGAACGATCGAAGCGCATCGCCGCCAAGCGCAAGGCCGCGGAGACTCCGATCGAGGTGCCTGCACGCTCGGATGTGGCCGCCGACAACGACGTTCCGACACCGCCGTTCTGGGGGACTCGGATCATCAAGGGCGTACCCGTTGCCGAGTACCGCCAACTACTCGACGAGCGCGCCCTCTTCCTGGGTCAGTGGGGGCTGCGGGGAGCGCGCGGCGGCGACGGGCCGTCGTACGAAGAGTTGGTCGAAACCGAGGGTCGTCCGCGGCTTCGCTACTGGATCGACCGGTTGTCGACCGAGGGCATCCTGCAGCACGCGTCCGTTGTGTACGGGTACTTCCCTGCGGTCAGCGAGGGCGACACCGTGCATGTGTTGACCGAGCCTCGCCCGGATGCCCCTGTGCGGTACAGCTTCTCGTTCCCACGCCAGCAGCGGCCGAAGTTCCTGTGCATCGCCGACTTCATCCGCTCGCGCGACGACGCCGTAGCCACCGGACAGGTCGACGTGCTGCCGTTCCAACTCGTCACGATGGGTCAGCCCATCGCCGACTTCGCCAACAAGCTCTTCGCCGACGACGCGTACCGCGACTACCTCGAGGTCCACGGCATCGGAGTGCAGTTGACGGAGGCGTTGGCCGAGTACTGGCACCAGCGGGTGCGCAGCGAACTGACGGTGGGGGACAAGTCATTCGGCTCTGAGGATCCCGACGCTGCCCAGGGCTTCTTCGACCTCGAGTACCGCGGTGCGCGTTTCTCCTTCGGCTATGGCGCGTGCCCGAACCTCGAGGACCGCGTCACGATGATGAAGCTCCTCGAACCAGAGCGCATCGGCGTCGAGCTCTCGGAGGAGTTGCAGCTTCATCCCGAGCAGTCGACGGACGCCTTCGTTCTGCACCACCCGGAGGCCAAGTACTTCAACGTCTGAGCATGCGCGTCACGTGGCGCGCAGTACCTCGGTCAACTGCGGGACGATCTGCTTCTTCCTGGAGACGATCCCGGGCGCCTTGGCGTGGCCGTCGCGGACGGTCACGCCGAGCGCCTTTTCGACGGCCTCGACGGGTGACCCGACGACGAGGAGGTCGGAGTCGACCTTCAGCACGTCGGTGAGCAGTAGCACGAACAGGTCGTACCCCTGTTGTCGCGCTTCGGCGTTCATCGCGGCGAGGAACTCGTCGCGGCGTGCGAGCAGACTGTCGACGTCGACGGTGTTGATCTGTGCAACGCGGACCGTCGTCGATCCCATGGTGTAGCTCTTGGCGTCACGGTCGATGAGTTCGGCCGCAGATGCGTCGCCGACGTCGGAGCCCGCGCGGAGCAGGTCGGTGCCGTAGTGGTCGAGGTCGATGCCGGCGCGCTCGGCAAGTGCCTGTGCAGCTGTTCGGTCCAGGTCGGTGGCGGTCGGCGAGTGCAACAGCAGCGTGTCGGAGATGATTGCCGACACCATCATCCCCGCGAGGTCTGCCGGTGGGGTGAGGTCGTTCTCGCCGAACATCCGGTGAAGGATGGTGCAGGTGCAGCCGACGGGCTCAGCGCGAAACCACAGTGGTGCAGCGGTCTCGAAGTTGGCGATCCGATGATGATCGACCACCTTGTGAACGGTCACGTCGGCGATATCGGCGACGCTCTGCTGACGTTCGTTGTGGTCGACGAGAATCACCCCGTCGGCCTCCGGTCGCGCGTGCTCGATGACACGAGGCGCGTCGACATCGAAATGATCAAGCGCATAACGGGTTTCGACGCAGGGTTCGCCCAGGGCGACGGCTTCGACGTCGAGTGAGGGGTCGAGCGTGCGCTCGAGGTGAGCCATCGCGAGCGCCGACGCGATGGCATCGGTGTCCGGGTTGCGGTGACCGAAGACGAAGACCTTCGACATGGATCCTCCGAGACTGCTCGACTATGTCCGTGCTCCCTCGACACTACGACGATTGTGCGCGGGGCGATCTGGCCATGGACGAGTCGGCCCGGGGTGGATCAAACGCGGTGGATCAAACGCGGTGAATCAAGCGGGGTGAAGCCCGCCGGGTGGATGAACCTGGGAAGAACCGGACAGCTTATGTCCATCCACTTCCCAGGCTCGCCGATCACAGTGGACACCGTGTCGTCGACTCTCACTCCCGCAGACCTGCCCGAAAACTCGAGCATCCTCGTCTCCGGAACCGCGCAGCCCGCCCCGATCCCGCACCACCCGGCCCGGCACGACGCTGTGCCCCGGTGGCTGCGCTGGTGCATCCTCGGCGTCGTGCTGGCGGTAGGGCTTGGCGTGCGGTGGTACTTCCTCGATCGTCAGACGATGGACTACCAGAACTTCTTGAGCCGCTGGTACGACACCCTCGACCAGCAGGGATTCAGCGCGTTCCGTGAGCAGTTCGCCGACTACAACTACCCCTACCTCTATCTGATCTGGCTCCTCACCGTGCTGCACGTGCCGTCACTGATCGGCATCAAGGCGCTGTCGATCATCTTCGACGTGGCGCTGGCGAGCTTGGCGTACCGGATCGTCGCAATTCGCACAGATCGATTCTGGTTGCGCGCGTTGGCCTTTGGCGTCGTGTTCCTCCTGCCGTCGGTGATCATGAACAGCGCCTGGTGGGGTCAGGCCGACGCCATCTACACCGCGTGTGTTGTCGCCGGGATCTACTTCCTGCTGCGCGCTCAAGGCAGCGATACTTGTGAAGGCGATTCTGGGCGACAGGCGCACGTCTGGAATCGGTCTGCGTGGAATGTGCGTATGTGGGATGTGCGTGCGTGGAATCCGTACGTGTCGAACTCCGTGATCGCGTGTGTGTTCTTCGGCCTGGCGATCAGCTTCAAACTGCAGGCGATCTTCGTGTTGCCGGTGGTGTTGTGGTTGTTCGTTCGCCGTCGCATCCCCTGGTATGCCCTGCTGGCGATACCCGCCGTCTACGTGCTGCTCGACATTCCCGCGGTGTTGGCAGGCGCGTCGTGGTCGACGGCACTCTCGGTGTATCTGAACCAGACCGACTCGTACAAGCAGCTCACGCTCGGCGCGGCGACCCTGTATCAGCTCATTCCGATCTCGGGGGACGCCACCTGGTTGGCACATCTCGGTATCGGGCTGGCCGCGCTGGTGATCGTGGTGTTCCTGGCCTGGTCGCTGTGGAAGAAGCCGGCCGTCACACCTGCCTCGATACTCGTCGTGGCAACGGCAAGTGCTGCCACCGTACCGTTCCTCTTGCCCGCGATGCACGACCGATACTTCTACGCCGTCGAGATCCTCAGCGTGATCGCCGCGTTCTACCTCCCGCTGTGGTTCATCGCGGTGCCGGTCCTGATCCAGGCGTCGGCGATCGGCGTCTACCACTCGTCACTGTCCGGCGATCAGGGCCACGGCATGACAAGGCAGTTCCACGGCAACAGCGGTGGCGCCGGACAGCCCTCCGGACAACCCGGGGGACAGTCGTCCGAACAACCGGCGGGGCAGCCACCTACCGGCCAACAAGCTGGTCCCGGCGGACCGGGTGGACAGGGTGGCCGCGGCGGACAACACGGGCCGGGTCGACCGGATGGACATGGCGGAAGCGGTGGCTACACATCGGGCCGGGGCGATATCACGCTGACCGTCTACGCCTCCCTGATGGCCGCGGCGGCGCTGGGACTGGTGATCAGCGTCGTCGACACCGTCAGGCGCCCGGCCCCGCGGCCCGCGCAGGACGACGCCGCCACGTGAGCCGAATCACCGGATTCGCTGCGCGTTGTCCGTATCGGCGATGATGCTCGGGTGACGACCTCGACAGAATTAGCCCGTCCGGCCGCGGTCCTCTGGGATATGGACGGCACGCTGCTCGACTCCGAGAAACTGTGGGACATCGCAGTCGCCGAACTCTCCGAACGTCACGGCTACGTGATGACGCCGGAGCTTCGTGAGTCGACACTCGGCAACTCCATGAGCGACGCCCTGACCAAGGTCTTCGACGCTTCCGGCGTGCCGGTCGACGAGCGTGACTACGCCGCCGACGAGCGGTGGCTGCTCGATCGGGTTGCTCAGCTGTTCTCCGTCGATCTGCCGTGGCGACCAGGCGCATTCGAGGCGCTGACGACAATCTTCGACGCGGGTATCCCCATGGCGCTGGTGACCAATACGGTGCGCGAGCTGACCGATCAGGCACTCGGCACGATCGGCCCGCACTTCTTCGCGGTCACCGTGTGCGGCGATGAAGTGGAATACGGGAAACCGGCGCCCGATCCCTATTTGCGGGCGGCGACCCTGCTCGGCGTCGAAGCCAGTCAGTGTGTCGCCGTTGAGGATTCGCCTACCGGAACGCAGTCGGCGGTCTCCGCCGGCTGCACGACGATCGTCGTGCCGTCGGCCGCCGACGTCCCGGCGGGTCCGCGACGCCGCTTTCGGCGCAGCCTCGACGGACTGACGATCATCGACCTCGCACGGCACGACTAGTCGTTCGGCGATCCCGTGAGTCGATCCGATGTGCGCGCATGGGACAATCGACACCCGTGAAGACCTTCGATGAGTTGTTCGCGGAGCTGACCGACAAGGCGGCGACGCGTCCTGCAGGTAGTGGCACCGCCGCCGCACTCGACTCCGGCGTGCACACACTGGGTAAGAAGATCATCGAAGAGGCCGGCGAGGTGTGGTTGGCCGCCGAATACGAATCCGACGAGTCGCTCGGCGAGGAGATCTCCCAGCTTCTCTACTGGCTGCAGGTGATGATGATCAAACGGGGCCTCTCACTCGAGGACGTCTACCGCCATCTGTAGGCCGCGACCGATTCGGTCCCGGCCCGCCCGACCTACAGACCACAGACGATTCATCGACATCCCCTGGAGTGACCATGCTGCGCGTTGCAGTCCCCAACAAAGGTGCCCTCTCCGAGTCGGCAGCCGCTGTGCTGGCCGAGGCGGGCTACCGCAAACGATCCGACTCGAAGGATCTCACCGTCCTCGACATCAACAACGACGTCGAGTTCTTCTTCCTGCGACCCAAAGACGTCGCCATCTACGTCGGCGCGGGCACGCTCGATCTCGGCATCACCGGGCGTGATCTCGCTCGTGACTCGGGTGCTCAGGTCGACGAGGAGCTCGCGATGGGCTTCGGGTCCTCGACCTTCCGCTATGCAGCTCCCGCAGGTCAGAAGTGGAGCGTCGACGATCTGGGCGGTAAGCGCATCGCGACGTCGTATCCGAACCTGGTGCGCGACGACCTCGCGTCGCGGGGGATGACTGCCGAGATCATCCGCCTCGACGGCGCGGTCGAGATCTCGATCCAGCTCGGGGTCGCCGACGCGATCGCCGACGTCGTCGGCTCCGGACGGACCCTGCGCCAGCACGGCCTGGCGGCGTTCGGCGAATCGCTCTGCGACTCCGAAGGGGTCCTGATCAGCCGTGCTGGCGTCGACCCCGACAAGCGCGCAACGCAGTTCATCAAACGAGTGCAGGGCGTCGTGTTCGGACAGCAGTACGTGATGATCGACTACGACTGCCCTCGATCGCTGTTGGAGCAGGCGACCGCCATCACTCCCGGCCTCGAGTCGCCGACGGTCGCTCCGATGGCCGACCCCGAGTGGGCGGCCGTGCGCGCAATGGTGCCGCGTCGCGATCACCAGAACCTGATGGACGAGCTCTCGGAGCTGGGTGCGCGCGCGATCCTCGCGTCGGACATCCGTTCCTGCCGCTTCTGACGTTGGTCGAACCGGCTCGCGGGACGGTCAGCGCGGACCGAGCAGAACGGTTTGGGCGGAGCGGCCCAAGAACCCGTCGACGTCGTAGAGATCGGCGAACGTGGCGCCGTAGCCGTGCCTGCCTGCGGCCATGTCGGCGTCGATGCCCAACCAGGGTGTCGTCGGCTGGCCGACGAGGTGAACCGTGGTGTCCGTGTTCATCCACGTCCACTCGTCCGGTCGCAGCGTCGTGCCGAGCCCGTTCGCCACGTCGAGAACGGTGAAGACGGACTCCAGATTCGACATGGTCTCGCCTTCTACCAGGTCAATCGACGGCTTGATCCATACCGCGGGTGTCTGGCCGTGCAATCCCGGCGTCGCTGCGGTGTCGGTCGTGCCGATGAACCCGACGGTGCCCCAGTCGACGCCCAGGTCACCGTCACCGGTGACACCGCGAACCACGGGCAGCGTCTCCGGGGACGGCAGCGGTTCGCGCGGTGCGCGTGTGATCGTGGTCGAATCCGTTGTGCGCATGCGCCACCCGACACTTTGCGCTGCCAGTCGGTACCTACCGTCGGGTTGCCTGACCTCCAGATCGGCTTCGATGAGCGCGATCTGCTGTCCGGGACGAACCACCCTGGCCCGCACCCGGTTGAGCCCCAGACCGATAGGCCCGAGGATCTCGGTGGTCACCCGCGTGAACTCCTGTGTGGGATCCGGCGCACAGCGCAGAAGACTGCGCATCAACAGCCCCGCAGGGGGTCCTCCGTGCTGGATGTCTGAGGCCCACACACTCAGGGTGGCGGCCGTCGGCGAGAAGTACTCGAAATCGTCAGCATCGTCGTCGGAGTTCGGAATGTCGTCGACGCGCTCGTAGTAGCAACTCTCCACGACCCGACCCTAAATGACGTGAACCCCACGTACCCGACCAGGTCAGTGTCATCCGATCAGACGCTTTCATTACTGCGTTCAGACTAATTCTCGACGTGTGCACGGCGTCGATCTGGTCAAACGACCAGACTCAGGTCTGTTCGCGACAGTTATGTCGACTATTGAGATCGCAATATTCGGTCACGGACGTCCCCTGCTGCCAACTGCACGGCGGCACCGACTCACGAGGTTGCCTGTGTACCGACTCCGGAAATCGTTCGGCGGTGCTGCCGTCGGTTGCGCGCTCTGTGTGGGAACCGTTGTTCCCCTCGCCCTCTCGTCGACAACCGCGCACGCGGGCGTACCTTCCGTTGCGGCAACTCAGGACACCGTCAACGGCCTCGCAGCCGATGGCGTGTTCCGCCCGGCCGACCCCGACGACGGCACAGGTCCGGACTGGTTGAGTACGGCGATCGGAGCGCACAATGGCGATGTTCTGATCGTCGTCACCCCGGGTACCGACGACGGAACTCTGTATCCACGGATCAGGGACTTCCGTGCCGGGGATCGACCGACGTACATCATCGACTACCCCGAGGCGATCGGCCCCATCATCAGCGGACGATCGGGAGCTTCACTGCCGATCTTCGCGCCGTCCTACGACGAGTCGCGCGACATCGCCGTCGCGCAGAACCTCAAGGCCATGCACGCCTTCGCGACGCAACAGGGCGAGAACCCGACCGTCGTCTATACCGGCTTTTCGCAGGGCGCCGAAGCCCTCGGCAACGCGGCCGAACAGGCCGTCGCCAACAACGCAGACGGTACGGCGATCGACGTCGACAAGTCCTACGTCCTGCTCATCTCGGATCCGCGCAGCCCTTGGGGGCTGAAAGCATGGGCTGCCGACCACCCGGCAGTGGCCGGGCTGATGGAGCTGGTGGGTGCCGAGTCCAACGGGGCGCGCGACCCGCAGGCGACAGGCGATCTACCGGTCACGTCGGTGATCGTGGTGGGTGATCCCGTCGCCAACTTCCAATGGGTCTGGAATCGACCGGTGAGTTCACTCCTCGTCGACGCTGCCGGTTTCCTCACGGTCCACACCGGACTCGGCGAACAGAACTACGGCAACCTCATCGACTACAGCCAGGAGCCGACAGTTCTGCACAGTGCGGACGGCAACACGACCTACCTCGTCTACACACCGAAACACCATCCGCTGACAGCGCTTGCGGTACTGATCAACACACGCCTCGGCATCCCGTTCGACGACGATGACGTGGCCCGCTGGGACAACGTGAACAACGCCTTCTACCCGCTCCAGGCGCCGGGAGTGCAGAACGCGGCCGTCGACGTCGTCGACCCGACCGCCGCACGCACGGCACCGACGGACGAGCCGGGTTCGGCGTCGCGTGCCGCCGTCGAGAACACCCCAACGCCTGCTCCCGCCGCGTTGTCGACGAACACCGACGAAGCCGTAGGCGACCGACATCTCGCCGATACCCAGCCGCCAACGAAGGGCCGCCACCGCGCGCCCGAGCGGGTTACCACGCCGCCGCCCGCAGCGTCGGCACCCGCTCTCGATTCGAACACCACCAACCCGTTGCCGCTGACCAAGCCGGCCGAAGGCGCGAGCCCACCCGAGCAGCACTCATCGGCAGGGTCGCAGTCACCGACGGTGCCGCAGATGCAGTCAGACGGACCCCAGTCAGGCGGACCCCAGTCAGGCGGGCCCCGGCACGCGGCCGATTCACAGCCCGACGCGCCCCGTGAAGGGGTGTCGGGAGGCGGGTCGCCGGAAGGCGGCAAGCATGCGTTGACCGGACCCGGTCGGCATGCGGCCGAAAATGCCGCTTAGGCAACAGGATTCGGACGAAATGGCCTGACAGGTCGCGCGATCAGGCGACAAATCCGGGCGGGGGACCGGGGTACTCCGGTATCTCGCCACCGAACTCAGGACACCGAGACTTGTGTTCACACATCCGACACAGGGCTGACCGGCGAGGCCGGAAGTCACCGGAGGCAACTGCTTCGCGAATCGCCTGCCAGATGGCCGAGAGGGTACGACCGAACCGTTCGAGCTCGTCGCGGTCGGGCGTGTAGCTGAGCACCTGGCCGTCGGAGAGATACATGAGTTGGAGCCGATGGGGCACCACACCCCGGATCCGCAGGATCGCCAGCGCATAGAACTTCATCTGGAAGAGCGCTTTGGCCTCATACCCTTCACCGGGCGCGCGGCCCGTCTTGTAGTCGACGATCCGGATCTCGCCGGTCGGCGCGACGTCGATTCTGTCGATGAATCCACGCATCAGGACGTCGTCGCTTTCGATCTCCACATGTTCTTCGACGGACTCTGGCGTGAACGCTGTGGGATTCTCGAGGCGGTAGTAGTTGCCGATCAGCTTGATCGCCTTCTCGACGAACTTGTCGTCGTCGCCGTCGAGGATCGCCCCCAGCGACGGGTCGGCTTCGCACATCGCCGCCCACGCGCCCTCGACGAGGAATTCGGCAGACTCGCGGGTACGGAGCTCGGCGGGCAGATCGAACAGATTCTCCAGCGCCGCGTGGACGACCGTGCCGCGCGTCTGCGCCTGCGTCGGCGTTTCCGGAAACCGGTCGATGGCGCGATAGCGGTAGAGCAAGGGGCACTGTTTGAAATCGGCGGCCCTCGACGGTGACAGGGCAAGCGGCCGGCCGACGAGTCCCCGCCCATGTCCCTGCCCGCTCGCTTCGGTACTCGGCGCCGACGATCCTGCGGGGGCCTGGGCCGGCGAGGTCGCAGGGTGTTCGGCCGCGCCGTCCTTCTGGGCGATGGTGTCGGCGGAGGACCCGGGGTACGCAGTCATGCTCACATTTGGCAGGGTAGGTCGCGGCAGTGACATTGCTGCCGCCCGACATGCGCACCCTGACCTCCGATGTTTCTCATCGGTCACATGCGTCACATCAGTCTCGAGAGGAAACACACATGGCGTCGAGTGGCGTGTTCGTCGTGGGCGACAGGGTCCAACTCACCGACGCCAAGGGTCGCAAGTTCACGGTCAATCTCGAAGAGGGCAAACAATTCCACACCCACCGTGGCGCCATCTCGCACGACGATCTGATCGGGTCGCCCGAGGGCAGCATCGTCTCCGCCACCAGCGGCACCGAGTACCTCGCTCTACGACCACTGCTCGTCGACTTCGTCCTGTCGATGCCGCGCGGTGCGCAGGTGATCTATCCCAAGGATTCCGCCCAGATCGTCAGTGAGGGCGACATCTTCCCGGGTGCACGGGTTCTCGAGGCGGGCGCCGGCTCCGGCGCCCTGACCTGCTCGCTGCTGCGGGCCGTCGGGTCAGAGGGCGAAGTCGTGTCGTACGAGATCCGCGAGGATCACGCCGACTACGCCCGTCGCAATGTCGAGACGTTCTTCGGCGGGACGCCCGCCAACTGGTCGCTGACCGTCGCCGACCTCGTCGAGATCGATACCGACGAACGATTCGATCGCGTCATCCTCGACATGCTCGCGCCGTGGGAAACCCTTGATGTCGTTCGAACGGTATTGAAACCAGGCGGGGTTTTGACCGTGTATGTGGCAACGGTCACGCAACTCTCGCGGGTCGTCGAAGCGCTTCGCGAACAAGAGTGCTGGACCGAGCCGCACGCGTGGGAATCGCTCGTCCGTGACTGGAGCGCTGTGGGTCTCGCGGTGCGCCCCGAGCACAAAATGCAAGGACACACGGCCTTTCTCATCACCGCGCGACGCCTGGCCGACGGCGTCACGACGCTGCGCCCGCAGCGTCGGCCGACAAAGGGATGAGCACAGCGCAGCAGGTATGAACAAAGCGCGGTTCCGTCGGAGAAACACCGCGAATACGTTGCGAAGACTCACATTTAACACGCCGTCAACACCGCGTATCGCGCGGTGCGCGGCGATATTTGCTGCCTCCCGGTAGCGTGGTGTTACGGCGCAACCCACTGGGGTCGTTGCCGGGGAGAGGAGTCAGCAATGACCGAATCTGATCGCCATGAAGCCTCCGGTGAGAATGTGGCAGACGAGACCGCGAGCCATTCGAGCAATTCCGCCGAGGAACAATTCACTCCTGCTTACACGCCCCCGTTGCGCGCAGAGGCCGGCCGTCCGTCCTTCGGACGTCAAGCAGACGCTTCGGACCTCCAGGAGCGGGTCGACAACCTGACGACACGCAATGCCAAGCTCCTCGAGACCCTCAAAGAAGCGCGACAGCAACTCGTTGCCCTCCGCGAGGAGGTCGACCGCCTCGGACAGCCACCGAGTGGATACGGCGTACTCCTCGAGATCTACCCCGACCAGACCGTCGATGTCTTCACGTCAGGCCGCAAGATGCGGCTGACCTGCTCGCCCAACATCGATCTCGACTCGTTGAGCAAGGGTCAGACGCTGCGTCTCAACGAGGCGCTGACCATTGTCGAGGCGTGCGAGTTCGATTCGGTTGGTGAGATCAGCACGTTGCGCGAGGTTCTCGGCGACGGTCAACGCGCACTGGTCGTCGGCCATGCCGACGAGGAGCGGGTCGTGTGGCTCGCCGAACCACTGCTCGGCGATGTCGACGGTGAGGACGGTAAGCGTCGCAAGCTGCGCCCCGGCGATTCGCTGCTGATCGACACCAAGGCGGGCTTCGCGTTCGAGCGAGTCCCCAAGGCCGAGGTCGAGGATCTCGTCCTCGAAGAGGTGCCCGACGTCGGGTACGAGGACATCGGTGGTCTCGGCAGGCAGATCGAGCAGATCCGCGACGCCGTCGAACTGCCGTTCCTGCACAAGGATCTGTTCCGCGATTACGCATTGCGTCCGCCCAAGGGCGTGCTGCTCTACGGGCCTCCCGGTTGCGGTAAGACGCTCATCGCCAAGGCCGTCGCCAACTCCCTTGCCAAGAAGATCGCGACTGCGCGCGGCGACGATGCCAAGGAAGCGAAGTCGTACTTCCTGAACATCAAGGGTCCCGAGCTGCTCAACAAGTTCGTCGGCGAGACCGAGCGCCACATCCGATTGATCTTCCAGCGTGCACGTGAGAAGGCGTCGGAGGGCACGCCCGTCATCGTCTTCTTCGACGAGATGGACTCGATCTTCCGTACGCGCGGGTCGGGCGTTTCGTCCGACGTCGAAACCACTGTCGTGCCACAGCTGCTCAGCGAGATCGACGGTGTGGAGGGCCTCGAGAACGTCATCGTGATCGGTGCGTCCAACCGCGAGGACATGATCGACCCGGCAATCCTGCGGCCAGGACGTCTCGACGTGAAGATCAAGATCGAACGACCCGACGCAGAGTCGGCGATCGACATCTTCTCGAAGTACCTCGTCGAGGAACTACCGGTACACGCCGACGATCTCAACGAGTTCGGCGGCGATCGCACCGCATGCATCAACACGATGATCGAGAAGGTCGTCGAGCGGATGTACGCCGAGAGTGACGAGAACAGGTTCTTGGAGGTCACCTACGCCAACGGCGACAAGGAGATCATGTACTTCAAGGACTTCAACTCCGGAGCGATGATCCAGAACGTCGTCGACCGTGCGAAGAAGTACGCGATCAAGTCGCAGTTGGAGACCGGCGCCCCCGGTTTGCGGGTGCAGCACCTGTTCGATTCGATCCTCGACGAGTTCGCCGAGAACGAGGATTTGCCGAACACCACCAACCCCGACGACTGGGCGCGTATCTCGGGCAAGAAGGGCGAGCGGATCGTCTACATCCGCACGCTGGTCACCGGCAAGAGCTCCGGCGCAAGCCGTGCGATCGATACCGAGACCAACACCGGTCAGTACTTGTAGAACTGACAACCTTCGGTACAGACAACTGCGGCCGACCCGTTCTGGGTCGGCCGCAGTTGTGTTTATCCCCGTTGCGTTTCGGGCTTACGACGGCATCGCGGGCGGTTCACCCGCCGACGCCGGGTAGCGCACCAACCCCAGTTCGGCGTCGTCGGTGAGCAGCGGATGCCGCGGCAGCACACGCGCGGTGTAGCCGAGCACCCCCGATCGATACGGTGCGACCGCCGCGCGGAAGCGCGTTCGGCCGGAGGCATCTGTCCCGGGAACCGGTTCCATCGGCGAGTGCACCGCGTCGTAGATGTCGCCGTCGTCGGTCACCCGACCGAGCACGGCCTGCACGGTCACCTCGTCGGGCGCGAGTTCGCCGAGCGAGACGTGCGCCGTCAGGTCGAGCTCGTCGTCGGGCGTCGTCGACTCGTCGATCCCGGCGATCGCCACCGACTTCCACGACGACGCGAGCGTCGAACGGTACGAGGCGAGCGACGTGGCCAAGGCGTACCCGTCGGCGCAGGCCTGCTGGTACGAAATCCCCGCGGGCACATAGAGTTCGAGGGTGTAGTCGCGGACCATGCGCGACGCGAGCACCTTGGGACCGAGCACCGCGAGAGTGTGGCGGACCATCTCCACCCAGCGCGTCGGCACGCCGTTCTCGCGTGCGTAGTACAGCGGCACGACGGTCTCCTCGAGCAGCGAGTACAAGGCCTCGGCCTCGAGGTCGTCGCGACGATTCTCATCGTTCACGCCTTCGGCCGACGGAATCGCCCAACCGTTCTCGCCGTCGGCCATCTCGTCCCACCACCCGTCGAGGATCGACAGGTTGAGCCCGCCGTTGAGCGCCGACTTCATCCCCGACGTTCCGCAAGCCTCCATGGGACGTACCGGATTGTTGAGCCACACGTCGCAGCCCGCGTAGATGTGTCGCGCCATCGAGATGTCGTAATCGGGGAGGAAAACAATGCGGTCGCGCAGTTCGGGATCCTCGGTGAACTTCACGATCTGCTGGATGAGCGCCTTGCCGCCGTCGTCGGCCGGATGTGCCTTACCCGCGACGACGAGCTGCACCGGCCGTTCCGGATCGGTGAGGATCCGGCGCATCCGGTCGGGGTCACGCAGCATCAGCGTCAGTCGCTTGTAGGTGGCCGCCCGTCGCGCGAAGCCGATGGTCAACGAATTGGGGTCGAAAAGATCTGCGGTCCAACCGAGTTCGGCGTCGGTGAAGTCGCGGTCGCGGCCACTCGCATAGGCGCGACGTCGGACCTCGTCGACGAGTCCCGCGCGCAACTCCGAGCGGATCGCCCAGAGGTCTGCGGCGGGCAGGGCCTCGTAGACCGCGGGCGCCGCGTCTTCGTTGCCCCCGCTGACGTCCTGCCATTTGCGCGCAACCCACGTCGGTCCGTGCACGCCGTTGGTGACCGCACCGATCGGCACCTCGTCGGCGTCGAACCCGGGCCACAGGTCGGAGAACATCTCGCGACTGACCGCGCCGTGCAGTTGCGACACCCCATTGGATCGCTGACCGAGGCGAAAACCCATGTGCGCCATGTTGAACACGCCCGGATTGGATTCGTCGCCGAGTTCGAGAACCGTGCTCGCCGACAGCCCCGGCAACAGATGCGACGTTCCGTCGGGTCCCGGATCGAGGTAGAAGCGCACGAGATCGTCGGGGAAGCGGTCGATTCCGGCGGGGACAGGTGTGTGCGTCGTGAAGATCGTCGACGCGCGAACGACCGACTCCGCCGAATCGAAGTCGAGTCCAGCGGAGTCGACGAGCTCGCGAACCCGCTCGACGCCGAGGAAGCCTGCATGGCCCTCGTTCATGTGAAAGACGGTGGGCTGTGCGCGTTCCGCGATGCGGACGTACTCACGCAGTGCACGCACCCCACCGATGCCGAGCAGGATCTCCTGCTTGATGCGGTGATCCTGATCGCCGCCGTAGAGCCGGTCGGTGATGCCGCGCAGCTCGTCGTCGTTGGCAGCGATGTCGGAATCGAGGAGCAGCAACGGGATTCGACCGACGGTGGCCACCCACACCTGTGCGTGCAGCGTGCGTCCGCCGGGCATCGAGATCTCGATGATCACGGGCTTCTCCGCGGCGTCGGTCAGCAACGCCAGCGGTAGCGCACCCGGATCGTTCACCGGGTACCGCTCGATCTGCCACCCGTCGTGCGAAAGACTCTGCCGGAAGTAGCCGCACCGATAGAAGAGCCCGACGCCGATCAGCGGAAGACCGAGATCCGACGCCGCCTTGAGGTGGTCGCCCGCGAGGATGCCGAGACCGCCGGAGTAGATCGGGAGCACTTCGGAGATGCCGAATTCCATCGAGAAGTAGGCGATTCCGTCGGGCATGGGGTCTCCCGACGCCGCGCGATCGCCGTACCACTGGGGCGATGTGCAGTACTCGTCGAGGTCAGCACGCAGCGCGGTGAGTCGCGTGAGGAACTCGGTGTCGGAGGACAACTCGGTGAGTCTCTCGGGCGACACCTCCGCGAGCAACCGCAGCGGATCACCGGTCGCTTCCCACCTGACGGGGTCGACGGTGGCAAACAAATCCTGGGTCGGTGCATGCCAGACCCAGCGGAGATTGTGAGCGAGAACGGCGAGATCGGACAGGGGAGCGGGCAACGGAACCCGAACGGTGAACCGGCGGAATGCTTTCACGTGTAGAACTTCCCACACGAGCGTCGCCGGTGCGACCGATGCGAGGTGGTGGGTCCGACCTTTCATCCGACCGACATCTAGTCTCAATACCATGCAGCGAATCATCGGCACCGAGGTCGAGTACGGGATCTCCGCGCCAGGCGACCCGACCGCGAATCCGATCATGACGTCGACACAGGCGGTGCTCGCGTACGCGGCAGCAGCGGGGGTGCCGCGCGCCAAGCGCACGCGCTGGGACTACGAGGTCGAATCACCGCTGCGCGATGCCCGCGGATTCGATCTGGGGCGAGGTACCGGACCAGCACCCATCATCGACGCCGACGAGATCGGCGCCGCGAACATGATCCTCACCAACGGGGCGCGTCTCTACGTCGACCACGCGCATCCCGAGTACTCGGCCCCCGAGGTCACCGATCCTCTCGATGCGGTGATCTGGGACAAGGCGGGCGAGCGGGTCATGGAGGCGGCGGCCCGCCACGTCGCGAGTGTGCCCGGCGCGCCGCGTCTGCAGTTGTACAAGAACAACATCGACGGAAAGGGTGCGTCGTACGGCACCCACGAGAACTACCTGATGAGTCGCGACACGCCATTCACCGCGGTCATCGGAGGCCTCACGACCTTCTTCGCCTCGCGTCAGGTCATCACCGGCGCGGGTCGCGTCGGCATCGGGCAATCCGGCGATGAAGCCGGCTACCAGCTCTCCCAGCGCTCGGACTACATCGAGGTCGAAGTCGGACTCGAGACCACGCTCAAGCGCGGGATCATCAACACCCGCGACGAACCGCACGCCGATCCCGAGCGCTACCGCAGACTCCACGTGATCATCGGCGACGCCAATCTCGCCGAGACCGCGACATACCTCAAAGTCGGCACGACGTCGCTGGTGCTCGACCTCATCGAGGCAGGCGTCGACTTCTCGGACATCGAACTCGCGCGCCCGGTCTCGGCGGTACACACGATCAGCCATGATCCGACGCTGCAGGCGACGGTGGCGTTGACCGACGGCCGCGAACTCACCGCCCTCGCACTCCAGCGCGAGTACCTCGAGCGATGCACGAAGTTCCACGAGCGGGAGAACTCCGACGACGCGCGAGCGATGGACGTGCTGAGCACCTGGGCCGATGTGCTCGACCGGCTCGAGCGCGACCCGATGGAATGCGCCGACATCCTCGACTGGCCAGCAAAGCTCCGCATTCTGGAAGGGTTCCGGCAGCGCGAGGGACTCGGCTGGTCGGCCCCGCGACTGCAGTTGATCGACCTCCAGTACTCCGACGTCCGACTCGACAAGGGCCTCTATAACCGTCTGGTGGCGCGCGGCTCGATGAAGCGACTCGTCGACGAAGCCGATGTGACGCGCGCGATCACCGAACCCCCGGAGAACACTCGCGCATACTTCCGTGGCGAATGCCTGCGCCGGTTCGGCGCCGACGTCGCCGCAGCGAGCTGGGACTCGGTGATCTTCGACCTCGGCGGCGATTCGCTGGTGCGGATTCCGACGCTGGAACCGCTGCGCGGAAGCAGGGCACACGTCGGCAAACTCCTCGACTCCGTGCACTCGGCATCCGAGCTGGTCGATCAACTCACCACCTGATCGGTTCTCGACGCGTCTTGGTTTCAACCGCCCTTTCGCACACGTCACAGGTAGTGTGGATTCACGAGCTGGAAGTGTCTGCGCCGCACCGCGATGCAGCAGGAAGCGACGAGCGGGGTGAAGCTCTCCTCGTCGCCGACGACGAAGAGCGGTGACCACGGGTGCAGGCATCGTCGAGGCGGAGCCTCGGCAGAAACGAGGGAGTGCACATGGCGCAGGAACAGACCACTCGCGGCGGCGGTGGAGACGACGGCGAACTCGGCTCCGACGGCAGTGCGGGGCAGGAACGGCGTGAGAAGCTCGCCGAGGACACCGATGACCTCCTCGACGAGATCGATGACGTGCTCGAAGAGAACGCTGAAGACTTCGTGCGCGCGTACGTGCAGAAGGGCGGCCAGTGAGCGAGACGTTCGGTTCACTGTCCCCGTCCGGTCCCACCAGAAGTTCCCACCCCACATTCGGCGCCGACATCTCGTCGTTCACCGACTATCTGCGGGTCAACGCACCCGACCAGTTGCCACAGGCGAGAGCTGAACGCATGGGCACCTTCACCTCGACCACCGACACCTCCGAGATCCCGCACGGCACCACGATCGTTGCCGTGAGTTTCCCCGGCGGTGTGGTGCTCGCGGGTGATCGACGCGCCACGATGGGCAACATCATCGCGACTCGCGACGTGCAGAAGGTCTACGTCACCGACGAATACTCGGCGGCGGGCATCGCGGGCACGGCCGGTATCGCCATCGAGATGGTCCGACTGTTCACCGTCGAGCTCGAGCACTACGAGAAGATCGAGGGTGTTCCGCTGACCCTCGACGGCAAGGTCAGCAGGCTTGCCTCGATGGTGCGCGGCAACCTCGGTGCTGCTATGCAGGGGCTGGCCGCAATCCCGCTCCTCGTCGGCTACGACATCGACCACGACAGCCCGACCGAGCGGGGTCGTATCTTCTCGTTCGACGTCGCCGGCGACCGCCACGAGGAGTTCGGCGGCTACCAGGCCATCGGCTCCGGTTCGGTGTTCGCGAAGTCGTCGTTGAAGAAGCTCTACCGTCACGATCTCGACGCCGGCTCGGCGCTCGCAATCGCCGTCGAATCGCTGTACGACGCGGCCGACGACGATTCGGCGACAGGTGGTCCCGACATCGTCCGCAAGATCTTCCCGACCGCCGTCGTCGTGAGTGCCGAAGGCGCGCAAGAGGTTCCACCCGCCGACATCGAGGCGGCAGCCCGGGCGATCATCGAGCGCAGAGCTGCAGAGCATGAGGAGGCGCCGCGATGACCTTCCCGTATTACGCAAGTGCCGAGCAGATCATGCGCGATCGCTCGGATCTCGCGCGCAAGGGAATCGCCCGTGGGCGCAGCGTGGTCATCCTGACCTACGCCGACGGCGTGCTCTTCGTCGCGGAGAATCCGTCGAACACCCTGCGCAAGACGAGTGAGATCTACGATCGGATCGGCTTCGCCGCAGTCGGCAAATACAACGAGTTTGAAAGTCTGCGCAAAGCAGGTATCCAGCTCGCAGACATGCGTGGCTATTCGTACGATCGGGCCGACGTGTCGGCGCTCTCGTTGGCCAACACGTACGCAAACGCGTTGGGTTCTGTGTTCACCGAGCAGCCCAAGCCGTACGAAGTCGAGTTGTGCGTGGCCGAGGTCGCCCGTTTCGGAAAGCCCAAGCGCTCGCAGTTGTTCCGCATCAGCTACGACGGCTCGATCGCCGACGAGACGCGGTTCATCGTCATGGGCGGCGCCACCGAAGCTATTTCGGCGGCGCTGAAGGACAGCTACGAGCCCGATCTGCAACTGGCAGATGCCCTGAAGATCGCGGTGGACGCGCTCTCGACTCCGACTGAGGCGTCGAACGGAACCCCAACTGCGCCACGCGAACTGAGCCCTGGCGATCTCGAGGTCGCGATCCTCGACCGCAATCGCCCCAGGCGCGCGTTCCGACGACTGACCGCTACGGCGGTGGCCGATCTGCTGCCCGCACCTGCCGCAGAGTCGAGCGAATCGACACCGTCCGACGGCAGCGGCGATGCGGCGGGCGACGCCCCGAGCGATTCGGGCGCGTCCTGATCGTGCAACCGGTCGACGCCGGATTCCGCGGGTAGGGTTGAAGAGTGCAACGTCGAATCATGGGCATCGAGACGGAATTCGGTGTCACCTGCACCTTCCACGGCCATCGCCGACTGAGTCCAGACGAGGTCGCGCGGTACCTCTTCCGACGGGTCGTGTCGTGGGGGCGCTCATCGAATGTGTTCCTGCAGAACGGCGCGCGACTCTACCTCGATGTGGGGTCGCACCCCGAGTACGCGACGGCCGAGTGCGACAGCCTCATCCAGCTGATCAACCACGATCGCGCCGGTGAGCTGGTACTCGAGGATCTCCTGGTCGACGCCGAACAGCGACTCGCCGATGAAGGTATCGGCGGCGATATTTACCTGTTCAAGAACAACACCGACTCGGCGGGCAACTCGTACGGATGCCACGAGAACTATCTCGTCGTCCGAGCGGGGGAGTTCTCCCGGATCTCCGACGTCCTGCTACCGTTTCTCGTCACCCGCCAGCTGATCTGTGGTGCGGGCAAGGTGCTCGCAACGCCAAAGGCCGCCACCTTCTGTCTCTCGCAGCGTGCCGAGCACATCTGGGAGGGCGTGTCGTCGGCGACGACGCGGTCGCGTCCGATCATCAATACGCGCGACGAGCCCCACGCCGACGCCGAGAAATACCGCAGACTCCACGTCATCGTCGGCGACTCCAACATGTCGGAGATGACCACTCTGCTCAAGGTCGGCTCCGCGGCACTCGTGCTGGAGATGATCGAGGCAGGGGTCGCTTTCCGCGACTTCGCTCTCGACAACCCGATCCGCGCGATTCGTGAGGTCAGCCACGACACGACGGGCACGCGCCCGGTCCGCCTCGCGGGTGGACGGCAGGCCACAGCACTGGAGATCCAGCGCGAGTACCACGCACGTGCCGTCGAGCATCTGGTCAATCGCGCGCCGGATCCGGAGATGGACATGGTGGTCGATCTGTGGGGACGGATGCTCGACGCCGTCGAGGCCGACGACTTCTCGAAGGTCGACACCGAGATCGACTGGGTCATCAAGCGCAAGCTGTTCCAGCGCTATCAGGACAAGTACTCGATGGAGTTGTCGGATCCGAAGATCGCGCAACTCGACCTCGCCTATCACGACATCAAACGCGGACGAGGTGTCTTCGACCTCCTCTCGCGCAAGGGTTTGGTCACGCGCGCGACGACGGACGAGGCGATCAAGACCGCTGTCAACGAGCCGCCCCAGACGACGAGGGCCAAGTTGCGCGGTGATTTCATCTCCGCGGCGCAGAAGGCCGGTCGCGATTTCACTGTCGACTGGGTCCACCTGAAGCTCAACGACCAAGCTCAGCGCACGGTGTTGTGCAAGGACCCGTTCCGCAGCGTCGACGAGCGCGTCGATCGCTTGATCGCATCCATGTAGCCGTAAGCTGCATGGCGTGGTTACGTCGAAAGTCGAGCGTCAGATCAACCTGGTGATCTGTCTGCTCTCGACCAAGCAATACGTCACCGCTGAGTACATCCACCGCAACGTGTCCGGCTACCACGACCAGGAGCGTTCCGACGAGGCGTTCAATCGGATGTTCGAGCGTGACAAGAACGATCTGCGCGATCTCGGGGTGCCGCTGGTCACCGGTCCTTCGCCGGAGAGCGGGATCGAAGGATATCGCATCGATCCAGACTCGTACTCACTGCCCGACATCACGCTCGATGAGCAGGAGGCTGCGGCCATCGCGATGGCCGCAGCGCTCTGGGACAACTCCGACGTCTCGACCATCTCGCAGACCGCCGTCCTCAAACTCCAGGCAGCGGGAATCGACGTCCGTGCCGACGACGAGATCGGTGTTGCGGCGGTATCGCAGCGTTCCCTCGGTGGTGAGCAGTCTCTCGCGCCAACGCTGGCAGCGATCGACGGTGGCCAGGCCATCACGTTCACCTACCGCGCGGGCGCGACGTCGTCGGGAGAGACGAGGACGCTCGAACCGTGGGGCGTGGTGACTCATCGGGGTCGGTGGTACGTCGTCGGCCACGACCGTGGTCGCGAGGCAACACGGACCTTCCGGCTGAGCAGGCTTTCTGATGTCACCGCCACCGGGTCGGCCGGGGTCGTACACCGTCCGGAGCACACCGACCTGCAGCAGATCGTCGCCGACGCAGTCGATTCCGCGACCGGTTCGGATGGTCGCGCGGCACGTGTCTGGGTGGCGAGCGGCCGGGCGGCAGGGCTTCGACGTCTGGCGACGTCGAGCACACCTGCTGTCTTCGACGGTGAGGACGGTGACGATCTCGTCATCGAGATCAGGTCACTGAGCACGCTGGCCCGCATGATCCTGGCCGTCGGCCCCGACGCGGTGGTTCGAGAACCGGCCGAACTACGTGACCTCGTGGTCGCGGGTCTCGACCGGATCGGCGGGGTGAACGCCTGATGTCGACCGCACAATCGCGGCGCTTGAGCCGACTTCTCGCGCTCGTCCCTTACTTTTCGACGCGCGGCGGCATCTCCATGGAGAAGGCCGCGAGTGACCTCGGGGTCACACCTGCACAACTCCGCAAAGATCTGGAGCAGCTCTTCGTCTGCGGACTGCCGGGTTATTACCCGGACGACCTCATCGAGCTCGAGTTCTCCGAAGGCTATGTCGATGTCGGGTTCACGGCGGGCATGGACCGCCCGCTGAGGTTGACCGGCGCCGAGGCCAGCGTGCTGCTGGTGGCCCTGCAAGCACTGGTCGATATGGCAGGTGTTCTCGACCAGCAGGCCGCGCGGCGAGCCATCGCCAAGATCGAACAAGCCGTCGGAAAATCACTTCCGGCGGTCGCGACGGTGTCGGTCGACGACGACGAGAAGAACCCGACCTACGCGACCGTGCGGCGTGCGGTGACCGAAGGCCGCGCACTCGACCTCACGTACTATTCGGCGACGCGCGATTCGGTCAGTCAGCGGGTCGTCGATCCGATACGCCTGCAGGGACTGAACTCCAACACCTACCTCGAAGCCTGGTGCCGAGGCAGCGAGGGCGTGCGCCTGTTCCGGTTCGACCGGATCGAGGCCGCACAGCTACGCGACGAGCCGTCGACTCCGCCCGCATCCGTGGCGGGCACGCAGCAGTCCGTGCTTCTCGGCGACGACCCCGACCACCGCTCGGTCGAGATCGAGATCGATCCCGAGCAGGCCTGGGTTCTCGACTACTACCGGATCGATCCGCTCGACGACGTGGTCGTCGCCAAGGAGAGCGATGCGCCGATCAGGGGTCGACTCGCGTACGGCTCACCGGAGTGGTTGACGCGATTCCTCCTGGGGTTCGGCGGCACCGTGCGGGTCGTCGACGATCGAGATATCGACGACGCTGTGACCAATGCCGCACGCGCAGCGCGAGCGCGCTATCGCTGAGTGTCGCGGTAGGATCGTGTGAAGACAAGCGGAAGGTAATCCTGATGGGTGCAATGTCGTGGTGGCACTGGCTGATCGTGCTGGTGGTCGTGCTACTGCTGTTCGGCTCAAAGAAGCTTCCCGACGCGGCGCGTGGCCTCGGTCAGTCGCTGCGGATCTTCAAGAGCGAGGTCCAGGAGATGCAGCGCGAGGGCGATTCGACCCCTCCCAAGACCACAGCATCCCCCGACGAAGCCACACCGCAGCGTGAACTCCCGTCCTCCGACGCGAGCACCACTGCGCAATCCACCCCGGATCAGACCAAGAAGTCGGCGTAGCCGCGCACTGGGACACCTGAGTGCGGATTCCATTCGACCCGAGGTACCGCAAGCGCAAACTCAACCCCGACGGCACGATGCCGTTGGTGGAGCATCTGTTCGAGCTGCGTACCCGTCTGCTCATCTCGATGGCCGCGATCGTCGTCACGACGATCCTCGGCTTCGTCTGGTACTCCTACGGGATATTCGGACTCCCGACGCTCGGCGATCTGCTCCGTGAGCCCTACTGTTCGCTACCCGCGTCATCCCGCGCGACCCTGACCGCGGACGACTCCTGCCGCCTCCTGGCGACAGGGCCATTCGATCAGTTCATGCTGCGCCTCAAGGTCGCACTGACCGCGGGCGTCGTGCTCGCGTGCCCGGTGTGGCTCTACCAGATCTGGCAGTTCGTCACTCCCGGTCTGCTGGAGAAGGAACGCAAGTACGCGATCTCGTTCGTGACGGCAGCCGCGGTGCTCTTCGTGGCCGGCGCTGTGCTGGCTTACCTCGTCGTTGCAAAGGCCTTCCACTTCCTGCTGACCGTCGGCAACAACGTGCAGGTGACCGCGCTGGCGGGCGATCAGTACTTCGGGTTCATGATCCACCTGCTCATCATCTTCGGCGTGAGCTTCGAGCTGCCTCTGCTGATCGTCGCGTTGAACACTGTGGGTGTACTGCATTATCCGCGGCTCAAGGCCTG
The DNA here is from genome assembly GCF_000248055.1 of Gordonia sputi NBRC 100414. GTDB lineage: Bacteria > Actinomycetota > Actinomycetes > Mycobacteriales > Mycobacteriaceae > Gordonia > Gordonia sputi. The sequence goes on from NZ_BAFC01000022.1 coordinate 228,337, forward strand.
GCGTCGCGGATTGATCTTCGCCCTGTTCGTGTTCGCGGCCATCGTGACCCCTGGCCAGGATCCGTTCACCATGCTCGCCCTTGCGCTCGCCCTGACCGTGCTGCTCGAGGTGGCCATTCAGTTCTCGCGCTTCAACGACCGGCGCCGCGATCGGAACACACCCGACTGGGCGTCGATCCCAGACGACCAGGCGAGCCCTCTGCCCGATGTATCGCCGCGTCCGCGACCGTCGACGGTCGGAGCGCCCACGTCGGTGTCGTCGGGAATGGCCCCGCAGGGCCGCGCCTCCGTGCGCGACGCCTCGACCTTCGACGATGTTCTCTGACCCCGATGTCCGCTGAGACCGATGTCAACTGACCACGCGGAATTCGACCGCTTCGCGGCGAGCCTCTCCTTCGAGCTCGACGAGTTCCAACGTCTGGCCTGCCGCGCACTCGAGGACGGCCAGGGAGTGCTGGTGTGTGCGCCGACCGGTGCAGGAAAGACGATCGTCGGTGAGTTCGCGGTGCATCTGGCGTTGGCTGCCGGGACAAAGTGCTTCTACACGACCCCGATCAAGGCGCTGAGCAACCAGAAGTACGCCGATCTCGTCGCTGTTCACGGCAGACAGAATGTGGGGCTCCTCACCGGCGACAGCTCGATCAACTCCGACGCCCCGGTGGTGGTGATGACCACCGAGGTCGTCCGCAACATGATCTATGCGAATTCACCTGCACTACAGGGGCTCTCGCATGTGGTGATGGATGAGGTTCACTTCCTCGCCGATCGTTTTCGCGGCGCGGTCTGGGAGGAGGTCATTCTCGGACTCGATCCGTCGGTGCGGGTGGTGAGCTTGTCGGCGACGGTCAGTAATGCCGAAGAGTTCGGCGACTGGATTCAGACCGTACGGGGCGAGGTCACCGTCATCGTCGACGAACATCGACCGGTGCCTCTCCAGCAGCACATGCTCGTCGGTTCGCGCCTGTTCGACCTGTTCGATTCTCACCGCGACGGTGGCAAACCCCAGGTCAACCCCGAACTCAAACGCTACATCCGACACCGGATGCTATTGGCCGACGAGCGCGACAGCGGTCGTGGGCACGATCGACGTTCCGGTCGTGGACGACCGCGGTCGACGCGCGGCAGGGGACCGGGCGCCCTCTCGCGTCCGCAACTCGTTGCTCGCCTCGATCGCGAGGGCCTGCTGCCCGCAATCGGCTTCATCTTCTCGCGCGTGGGGTGCGACGCCGCCTTGGCCCAATGTCTGCGATCGGGACTGTCGTTGCTGACGCCCGAGGAGTCGAGTGCCGTCGACGAAGTCATCGACCGCCATCTCACCGAGATCGCCCCAGGAGATGCCGACGTACTCGGCGTCGACGAGTGGCGTGCGGGATTGCAGCGTGGGTTCGCGGCTCATCACGCGGGCCTCCTCCCGACGTTCCGTCACACGGTGGAGGAACTGTTCGTCCGAGGGCTCGTGCGGATGGTGTTCGCCACCGAAACCCTTGCGCTCGGTATCAACATGCCTGCTCGCTCGGTGGTTCTCGAACGCCTGGTGAAGTTCAACGGAGAGTCACACGTCGATCTGACACCCGGCGAGTTCACCCAGCTCACCGGACGCGCCGGTCGTAGGGGCATCGACGTCGAGGGCCACGCCGTTGTCGTGTGGACGCCCGAGCTGGTTCCCGAACAAGTTGCGGGCCTGGCGGGGGCGCGTACGTTCCCGCTGCGCAGCTCCTTCGCGCCCGAGTACAACATGGCGGTCAACCTGATCGGCCGTCGAGGACTCGCGGGATCACGTGAGCTGCTGAACAGGTCGTTCGCGCAGTTCCAGGCCGACCGCTCCGTCGTCGGACAATCCCGCAAGGTCGACGACATGTACCGCCGACTGCGCAAACTCGACGTCGAGCTCGCGGGAGCCGCCGACAAACGCGGCATCGAACCCGGCACCATCACCGCACTCGACGACGACGATCCGGCCGACGGATCCGACTCGTATCGAGGCTTCCTCGGTTACGTGACCCTGCGCGAGGAGATTCGCAGACGGGAGCGTGATCTCAAGTTCCGCAGCCGGGTGGCGACGCAGGAGTCGACGGTCGCCGACCTCGCCGGACTCAAACGCGGACATGTCATCGGTGTGTCATCGGGGCGCCACCGCGGACTCGCCGTGGTGCTCGAGGCCGCGAGTCAGCCTGCAGATCCCAAGCCGCTCGTTCTCAGCGAGGACGCCTGGTGTGGCCGCGTGGGTACACGGGATTTCGTGAATCCGCCCGAGGTTCTCGGTCATATGCGGCTACCCAAGAACCCCGACCGCAGGACAGGACGCGGTCGACGCGACCTGGCATCGGCACTGCGGTCGACCGGGATAGAAATGCCGCGGGGCCGTCAGAAGAAGCGGGCGCTGGCGGCAGACGATACAGAGCTGGCACGGATGCGCCATCAACTGCGCGCCCACCCCGCTCATCAGCTCGACAACGGCGACGACCTGTTCCGACTGGCCGAGCAACGAAACCGGCTCGTGCGGGACATCGTGTCGGCGGAACGCTCGATCAGCGAGCGCACATCGACACTCGGCGTGACCTTCGACAGGATCGTCGGCGTGCTCACCGAACTCGGGTACGTCGAGAAGGAGCGTGGCGAGGTGGTGGTGACACCCACCGGTCAGCTCCTCAGTCGCATCTACAGCGAGAGCGATCTCCTCGTGACCGAGTGCATTCGCGCCGGAATCTGGGACAGGCTCGGACCGCCGCAACTTGCTGCGGTGATCGCCGCGATGGTGTTCGAGTCGCGTCGTGACAGTCATGCAGGCGCCGACGCGATGCCCGGAAACGTCGAGCTGCGGACCGCGATCGCCGCGACCCTCGACATCTGGTGTCAGGTCACCGACGTCGAGCGCCGTCACGGGGTGTCGCCGACACGCGAGCCGGACACGGGTTTCTCTGTCGCGGTGTCGCTCTGGGCGTCGGGTCGATCACTGACCGAGTCGTTGGCCGCTGCGGGCGAACGCGGCACCCTGCTCTCGCCCGGCGACTTCGTTCGCTGGAACCGGCAGGTCGTCGACCTGCTCGAACAGGTCCGACTCGGCGTCGGCGACGAAGCTCCGCTCGCCCGTTCGGCGCGCGCGGCGGTCGGAGCGATCAGACGCGGTGTTGTCGCTGCCGAACTCGGTTGACGTAGTGGGCGTACGCGGCCGGGTTGACGTGATCGGGAGTCGTGTACCGCTTGACCGACGACCCCAGTTCGCTGGGGTAACCTTCACTTCGCATATCGGTCGGCGACGACGGCAGGGGAGAGTGCGTCACGCCGCGATACCGTGACCGTTCGACATTGCACACCGGTGCGCCACTGCCGGGCCGATCGAGAGAGAGACGCATGAGCCATCCGTACGATCCCAACAACGCCGGTGACCAGTCCTCGACCGGTGATCAGCCGCGCGAGGACAGCCAGCAGGGGCAGAACTCCCAGCAACCGCCCGAGTACGGACAGCCGCCCCAGTATGGGCAACCTCCCCAGTATGGCCAACCTCAGCAGCCGGGTCAGTATGGGCAGCCGCCCCAGTATGGCCAGCCACAGCAGCCGGGCCAGTACGGTCAGCCGCCCCAGTACGGCCAGGCAGGCCAGCCCCAGTACGGGCAACCTCCCCAGTATGGCCAGCCACAGCAGCCGGGCCAGTACGGACAGCCGCCCCAGTACGGCCAGGCAGGCCAGCCCCAGTACGGGCAACCTCCTCAGTACGGCCAGCCACAGCAGCCGGGCCAGTACGGTCAGCCGCCCCAGTACGGACAGCCCGGTCAGACCAGTCAGCCCGGTCAGTACGGCCAGCCGGGGCAGTACGGGCAGGCAGGAGCCGCGGGTGAGACGGCAACCCAGCCGGGTCAGTTCGGTCAGCCCGGCCAGCAGGGTGACCAGTTCTCGGCGATGTCGGTCGCGTCGGGGTCGTCGAAGAACAAGCGCGTGGCCCTCTTCGGCGGTATCGGAGCGGTGGTCGTCATTGCCGCGATCCTGCTCATCACCGCGTTCGCCTGGCCGGGGTGGGCACCGAAGTCGCTCGATCAGAATGCGGTTCAGGACGGCGTGAAGCAGGTGCTGACCAAGGACTACCAGGCGACCGATGTCTCGAACGTCTCGTGCCCGTCGGGTCAGAGCGTGAAGAAGGGCAATTCGTTCAGCTGCTCTGTCACCGTTGGAGGCCAGAAACAGCAGGTCAAGGTCACAATTCTCGACGACGACGGCAAGTACGCGGTGTCGCGTCCCACGAGCTGATCAGCGCGAGACCAACTCCCACCCGAGCGCATCGGCGAGCCTTCCCACCGACGTACCGATACGCAGTTCGTCGATGAGGTCGGCGAGTCGCTCGGGGTCGGCGGGCGCCGACGGCAGGTGATCGTCATCGATGCTCTCCACCGTCGGTGCGTCGGTGCGGACAGTGACCACGGTGCGCGCGGCACGGAGGTAGTCCGCGGAGTCACGCAGTGCTGACCGCACGCGCGGGGTGAGCGTCGACGAGGGGTCGTCGGCGGCAGCCTCGAGTGCGTCGAGGTCGCCGTAGGTGGTGATCAGTTTCGCGGCGGTCTTGTCGCCGATCCCCGCGACGCCGGGCAGACCATCCGACGGGTCGCCGCGCAGCATCGACATCTCCGCGTAGGCGGTACCCGCGCGCTCGACGGGCACCCCGTATCGGTCGGAAACCTCTGCAGGCCCCATCAGCTCGGCTTTCGCCAGCCCGCGTCCGACGTAGAGCACGCGCACCGGCACCGGGTCGTCGGCCACGACCTGGAGCAGATCGCGGTCGCCGCTGACCACGATCACGTCGTCGTCGGCCTCGGTCGCTGCGAGTGTGCCGATGACGTCGTCGGCTTCGCACCCGACCGCTCCCGATGTCGTGAGTCCCGCGGCGGCCAGCACGTCGAGGATCATGTCGACCTGCGGCGTGAGGGTGTCGGGAACCTCCTCGATGTCGGGTTCTTCTCGACCTGCATCGCCGGAATGCGGTGCCTCTTGCGCCACCCGGTGGGCCTTGTAGGACGGCAACAAATCCGTGCGGAACGCGGGCCGCCAATCGAGGTCGAGGCAGACGACGAGACGCGTCGGATGGTGTTGGGACACCAGAGAGGCGATCGTGTCGACGAATCCACGGACCGCGTTCACGGGCCGTCCGTCGGCCGCGGTGAGCTTCTCGGGCAGTGCGTGAAACGAGCGGAACCACAGGCTTGCGCCGTCGAGCAACATCACGGATCCTGGCATGTCTCAACTCTGCCATCCGCGTAGGCTTCGACTCGTGACCGCCACTGCAGAAGAGCGTTTCGACGCCGAGGTGTACCGCCGTCGCCTTGCACGGGCCGCCGTGCTGACCGGCAAAGCCGGACTCGACGCCCTCATCGTTTCTCCCGGCCCCGACCTGCGCTATCTCACCGGTTCGCGGGCCGACACCTTCGAGCGTCTGACGGCCCTGGTGATCCCCGCCGCCGGCACCCCTCGGCTGGTGATTGCTCGACTCGAGCTCGCCTCCGTGCGCGACTCCGCGGTCAGCGAACTCGACATCGACGTCGTCGACTGGGTCGACGGCGATGACGCACACGCGCTGGCGGTTGCCGGATTGCCGACTCCCGCTGCGGTTGCGGTCTCCGAGTCGATGCCTGCGCTGCATCTGGTGCCGATCGCAGATCGTCTGGGAGCCACCCCCGTCCTCGCGACGCCGGTACTTCGCCAGATGCGAATGATCAAGGACGACAACGAGGTCGAGGCCCTTCGACGCGCAGGCGCCGCGATCGACCGGGTACACGCACGCATGGGTGAGTGGCTGCGTCCGGGACGCACGGAAGCCGACGTCGCCGCCGACATCGGCGAGGCGATCGTGGCCGAGGGGCACACCGCGCCGGAATTCATCATCGTCGGGTCGGGACCGAACGGCGCCGACCCGCACCACGAGCAGTCAGAGCGAGTGATTCAACCCGACGACATCGTCGTGATCGACATCGGGGGACCTGTCGAACCGGGCTACAACTCCGATTCCACGCGGACATACTGCTTCGCCCAGCCGAACGACGACAGGGCACGTGCGTATGCCGCGCTCGAGCTCGCTCAGCGGACCGCGGTTGCCGCCGTACGTCCGGGAGTGACCGCCGAAAAGGTCGACGCCGCAGCGCGCGAGGTACTCGTCGACGCAGGATTCGGCGAGAACTTCATCCACCGAACCGGCCACGGCATCGGCCTCTCTGTTCATGAGGAGCCCTACATCGTCAGTGGCAACGATCTCGTCCTCGAGGCCGGGATGGCGTTCTCGATCGAACCGGGCGTGTACTTCCCGGGGCAGTGGGGCGCGCGGATCGAAGACATCGTCATCGTGACCGACGACGGATGCGAACCGGTCAATGTGCGCCCGCACGAGTTGGTGGTGTTGTAGACCCACGCCCCACGGGAGGGGTGACGATCAATCGAGCAGCGAGTGCGAACCGAGCACACGCTGCACGTCGATCTCGATGACGACGCGCTCGGGATTCGGTTTCGGCTCGCGATATCGCTGGGCGTAGCGCCGTTCGGCCTCCGCAACGCGGTCGCGATCGCGATGAACGGTCGCGGGGCCCTCCAGCGTCAGCCACCGCGGACCGTCGACGTTGGTCACCGCGGCATAGCCGCCGCGCTCGGCGTTGCGCACCTTCTGGCTGCCCTCACGAGTGATCACCCGAGCCAATCCGCTGTCGGGGTCGTACGTGAATCCGACGGCAACGACGTGTGGTGTGCCGTCGGGTCGGAGCGTCGCGAGTGACGCAAGGTGTCGCTCGCCCAAGAAGTCGAGCGCAGCGGAACCGAGGTTCTCCGGAGTACGCGGCATGGCGCCAACGATAGCCACCGCGGTGGCGCCGCTGTCGGCTGCCTGTCGGCCGGTGGAATACTGCCTGTCATGGCGCGTAGCAACTCACACGACGACCAGGGAACCGTTGTCCTCTTCGGTGGACGCAGCGAGATCGGGATCGCCCTCGCGAAGAGGCTCGTCGCAGGCCGCAGCGTCGTCCTTGCCGCGCGCCGGTCCGACGACCTCGACGAGGAGATCGCCGCGATGCGCGCGGCGGGCGCCGACAACGTCATCGCCGTCGAGTTCGACGCCGATGCCACGCAGACGCACTCGTCGCTCATCGAGACGATCACAGCCGATCACGGACCGATCAGCGCGGCGATCATCGCGTTCGGCATTCTCGGCGATCAGCATCGCGCCGAAACCGACGTCGCGCACGCGCTACAGATCGCCCAGACCGACTACGTCGGCCAGATCAGTGTGCTGACGCCGCTGGCCAACGCACTGCGGCGGCAGGGGTCGGGCACCATGATCGTCTTCTCGTCGATCGCCGGTGTGCGGGTACGTCGCGGCAACTACGTGTACGGGTCGGCGAAAGCGGGACTCGACGGCTTCGCCAGTGGGTTGTCGGACGCACTCCATGGATCGGGCGTCCGGTTACTGCTCGCCCGACCGGGTTTCGTGGTCGGCAACATGACAGCAGAACTCATGGCTTCGGGCACCAAGCCCGCGCCCATGTCGGTCGACGCCGAACAGGTGGCCGACGCGGTGGCACGGGCGTACCACCGCGGTCGTTGGGAGGTGTGGATTCCCGGACCACTGCGCTTCGTCGGATTCGCGATGCAGTTCGTACCGCGCGCGATCTGGCGCAGGTTGCCCCGATGACGGCCGCGGCGACGGACACATCGGAGTTCGTCGTCGTCGGGATCGGCGCCGACGGGTGGGCAGGACTGACCGATCGTGCACGCGACGAATTACGCAGCGCCACAGTCGTATACGGGTCGACACGCCAACTCGAACTCCTTCCCGACCTCGACGCGACGACGGTGGCATGGCATTCGCCGATGTCCGAGCACCTACAGCAGGTGCTGTCCGCCACTTCTCACTCCCCGGTGCACGTACTGGCCAGCGGCGATCCGATGTTCCACGGTGTCGGGTCCACGATCGTCAATGCCGTGGGGCGCAACCGGGTTCGAGTGCTCCCCACCGTGTCATCGGCGAGTCTCGCCTGCGCCGAACTCGGGTGGGACCTGTCCCGCACACAGGTGATCAGCACGCTGCGCGACGACGCCGACGTCGTGGTGCCCGCGTTGACCGACGGCCGTCGGATCCTCGTGCTCAGCAGGGGATCGCAGACACCCGCCGCGATCGCCGAGGTGCTGGTGCGCAACGGGTTCGGCTGGTCGACGATGACGATTCTCGAACAACTCGGTGGTCCACAAGAACGGACCGTCGAGTCCGTTGCGCGCTCGTACCGACCTCAACCCCACGATGCGCTCAACATCGTCGCCATCGATTGTGTCGGACCCAGCACGACCCGACTACCGGGGCTACCCGACGACGCCTACGAGCATGATGGCCAACTCACCAAGTCGGCGGTACGAGCGCTGACCGTCGCGGCCCTCGCACCGGGTGGGCGAGCTATCCTGTGGGATATCGGATCCGGGTCGGGGAGCGTGGCGATCGAGTGGTTGCGCGCAGACTCCGACGGGACCGCCATCGCATTCGAACGCGACCAGGTTCGTGCCGCGCGACTCGGACGCAACGCCGTCCGTCACGGTGTGGCGGGCGCGCTGACCCTGCTGGGCGCCGCGCCCGAATCACTGCGCCGCGCACCGGATCCGGATGCGATCTTCATCGGGGGAGGACTCGACGACGAGGTCCTGACCGCTTCGTGGCACGCGCTGCTCCCGGGTGGGCGCCTCGTCGCGAACGCTGTCACGGTCGAAACCCAGTCACTGCTCGTCGACTGGCACCGCCGCGTCGGTGGAACTCTTCGACGATTCTCCATCGAAACCGTCGAACCGCTCGGTTCCATGACCACATGGCGCCCCGCACTCCCGATCGTGCAGTGGGTGGTCACACGGACGGACGATGAGTCGTGACCGTCTATTTCATCGGTGCGGGTCCGGGCGCACCCGACCTCATCACCCTGCGTGGCGCCCGCATCCTGGGTGAATGCACCACCTGTCTCTATGCCGGATCGCTTGTCCCGCAGGAACTTCTCGACCTGTGTCCGGCCGACGCCACCCTGATCGACACCGCTCGGACGCCGCTCGACGAGATCATCGGGCACATCGTCGAGGCACACGCGTCCGGTGGCGACGTCGCACGCCTGCATTCCGGCGACATCTCGCTGTACTCGGCGTTCACCGAGCAACACCGTGAGCTCAGACGCCTGGGTATCGATACCGAAATCGTGCCGGGGGTACCGGCCTTCGCCGCGGCAGCGGCGGCCCTCGATACCGAACTCACCGTGCCCGGCGTCGGCCAGAGTCTTCTCATCACCCGCGTGTCGACGCTGTCGACGGACATGCCGCCAGGTGAAGAACTCGCGCGCCTGGCGCAGTCGGGTGTCACCCTCGCGTTGCACCTCGCTGCGCACCGCGCGCCACAGATCGTCGAAGCACTCGCCGAACACTACGGGCCGCAATGCCCTACGGCTACAGTCGCCTTCGCGTCCCGCAGCGATCAGGTGGTGATCAGGTGCCCGCTGTCGGACCTGCCGCAGCAGCTCGACGACCACGGGATCCGACGCACCGCAGTCATCTTCGTGGGCAAGGTGCTCGACCCGGGAACCTCGACCCCCACAGACAGTTATCTCTACTCGCAGGCACGGATGACAAAACTTCGCAGCGGCGCCCACGACGACAATTCATCGACGACATGACCGATACACCGGTTGTGCTGGTGCTCGGGGGCACCGGCGAAGCTCGCGCGCTGGCCGCCGGACTCGTCGCCGAGAACATTCCCGTGATCAGTTCACTTGCCGGCCGGGTTGCCGAGCCGCGACTGCCCGTCGGCGCCGTACGCATCGGAGGTTTCGGGGGAGCGGCCGGTCTACGGACATGGCTGCGCGACAACGCCATTCGCGTCGTCGTGGATGCGACACACCCCTTCGCGAGTGGCATCAGTGCCAACGCCGCTGCGGCAACCCACGACCTCGCACTACCTCTCGTCCGGCTATGCCGCGCATCGTGGTCGCCGGGTGACGGAGATACCTGGGTTCGGGTTCCGGACATACACAGCGCCGCAAGGCATCTCGACGGTCGACAAGCCCGCGTATTCCTGACCACAGGAAGGCAGGACGTCGACGCCTTCGCCGAGAACACGTCAGCGTGGTTTCTCATCCGGGTCGTCGACCCACCGCAGACCGCTATGCCGATGCACCACACGGTGATCCGGTCGCGTGGCCCGTATCGTCTATCCGACGAAACGGCCCTGATGCGTGAGCACGGCATCGACGTGCTCGTCACGAAGAACAGTGGCGGCGACATGACTCGCGCAAAGCTCGACGCCGCAAGGACTCTCGGTATCGAGGTCGTGATGGTCGACCGTCCGAGCGAACCCGCGACGCGCGCCGTCGAGGACGCAGAAGTCGCCGTCGGACTCGTGTGTGATCTGCTCGCCGGTCAGCGCTGAGTCAATGAGGCGCTGAGATAGTCAGGCGCTGTGACAATCAGACGCTGAGACAATCAGACGCTGTGATGGCGCGGTGTGAAGACCAGACGACCGCCGCTGCGCTCGGCAATCGTCGTCGCCGACGATCCGATGATGAGCATCGTGCGCATGTCGACGATCGACGGATCGAACGCGCCGACAGTCGTCACCGACAGAGCCTCTTCCGGTCCGCCGACATCGCGCCCGACGATGAGCACACGGTCGTCGGGGACCATCTCGCGCAACAGATCATGCAGGCGCGGCACCTGCCACGTCCTGCTCTGTGAGCCGGGGTTGTAGACGGCGATCACCAGATCGGCCTGAACCGCATGCCGAATCCTCGCCTCGATCAGCTCCCACGGCTTGAGTCTGTCCGACAGTGAGATGACCGCGAAGTCGTGCCCCAGCGGGGCACCGGCAACCGCGGCGACCGCGGTTGCCGCCGTCACCCCCGGTACCACGCGGACGGGTACGTCCGCCCAGCGCGATTGCGCCGCGACCTCGGCGACGGCAGCCGCCATGGCGAACACACCCGGGTCACCGGAGGACACGACGGCCACGCGGGCACCCCGGGAGGCGAGGTCGAGCGCGAATTCTGCGCGCTCTGCCTCGACACGGTTGTCGCTGGCATGCACCCGCTGCCCTGGCCGAGGCGTGACGCGCGCGAGATAGGTTCGATAGCCGACAAGGTCAGTGGCAGAAGACAATTCGGCGCGCACCTGCGGCGTTGTCTGCGACGCGGCCCCCGGCCCGAGGCCGACCACCACGACTTCGCCGGTCCCGAGCTCCGTCGGATCGAAACGCGGATTGTTGCGTCGGCCCGGCACGACGACCATCGAGAAGTACGGGACGTCCGACGGATCGACCTCGCTGACGGGCAGGACACGTTGTGCCGGGGTTGACGCCCGTTCCACGTACCACGCCTCGTCGAGCCGTCCGACGCGTTCGAGGGCTGTGCGCACCGTCGAGAAGGTCCGACCCAGCTTGAGCACCGCGAAGGCGTCGGCGCCGGCGAACTCCGCGGTCAGCTCGTCGACCGGGAGTGTTCCCGGCACAACGGTCAGCGTCTCCTCACCTTCGACGAGCGGGATGCCCAGCGCGGCGGAGGCCCCGCTCACCGACGTCACCCCGGGCACGATCTCGGCGTCGAAGTCGTCGGCGAGGCGCTTGTGCATGTGCATGTACGAACTGAAGAAGAGCGGATCGCCCTCGGCCAGCAGACAGACATCCCGTCCTGCCCGCAGATGCGCCGCGAGAGTTTCGGCACTGTCGGTGTAGAAGTCATTCAAGGCGCCACGGTAGCCGCCCGGGTGATCGGTGGTCTCGACCGTGATCGGATACATCAGCCGCTCTTCGATCTGATCGCCACGCAGATACGGCTCGGCGACACCTCGGGCGATGCTGTTTCCGTGGCGCGCACTGTGATACGCGATGACATCGGCCGCAGCGATGACACGTGCGGCCTTGACCGTGACCAACTCGCTGTCACCGGGACCGAGTCCGACGCCCCAGAGTTTTCCGGTGCCCGCCTTGCGCGATGTGTTCCCCGCGTCGGGTGATGTGCTCATGACGTCATTCCTGTGCACTCGCCAGCGCGTTGATCGCCGCGGCGACGATCGCCGATCCACCCCGACGTCCGGTGACGGTGATGAACTCGAGATCGTCGCGGTTCGCCAGTGCCGCACAGGATTCCGCGGCCCCGATGAATCCCACGGGCGCACCGACTATCGCTGCCGGACGTGGTGCGCCGGCATCGATGATGTCGAGGAGCGCGAACAACGCGGTCGGTGCGTTGCCGATCGCGACGACCGCGCCGTCGAGTCGGTCACGCCAATACTCGACGGCCGCGGCGGTCCGTGTGGTCGACAACTGCTCGGCGAGCGCAGGCAAGCCGGGTTCCGCGAGGTAGCACAGCACCTCGTTGTCGGCGGGCAACCGCTTGCGCGTCACCCCGCTGGCGACCATCGTCGAGTCGCACAGGATCGGCGCACCTGCCTCGAGAGCCGACCGTGCCGCGGATACGACGCCGTCTGTCGCGACGACGTTCGTCGTCAGATCCGTTTCGCCGCACGCGTGGATCATGCGTACGACGACCCCGGAGACATCCGGGGCGAATCCGGACAGATCAGCTTCGGCTCGGATGGTGGCAAAAGACTGCCGGTAGATCTCGGCGGCGTCGCGTAGGTATTCGGGCATAGTTGTTCAACCCTATCGGGGTGGTCGAGAGGACCTGATCCTCACTCGTGTGTGCGTCGATATCCTGCGCTGGTTGCCTCGACCCGCAGGTGCGGTTCGCGCGGCGACCCACATCCACGGTCGCAGCCCACCCAGTGTTCACGCTCGGTGACGGGCGGCCCCGATTCGACTCGTTCACTCACGTCGGCGCGGACCTCGGCAAGCCCGCGCGAGCAGCCGGGTGCGCCGGCACAACTGCTGACCTGTGCCCACGGTGACGCGGCGTCGAAGATGAGTCCCATCGGAGCGAGGACGCGCACCACGGTCTCGGCAACACCCTCGCCGAGATCGCAGACGAGGATTTCGCGGTCTGGCGTGAACACCACCGGCGCTTCGACGGCTGCGATGAATTCGGCGAGACGCGCGGGCAGGCGCCCGAGTTCGACGACTGCGCCGAGCAGCACGCGGCCGTCATCCTGGTCGAACCACCCCACTCGCGGATCGCCGGCCGTCGGTGCGAGAGCTCCTGGCTCGAGCGGCGGGTCGAGTCGGTCCCGGGTCACCGCCATCAGGTCGCCACGCGCGGACTCGGGTAGATCCGCGATCCGCCACGCACTGCCCGCCACCTCGAGGAAATCGTGCGCAACACCCAGCAGCGCCTGTGTCACGGCAGAGTCGTCGGCGACCGAGCCTGCGATCTCGCCGTCGACGACGATGTCGAAACCGACCGATCCGTCGGTACGGCTGCGCGCGACGGCGCACACGTCGGTGCCGCCACCCGCGATGTCGGTGTGTCCGTCGTCGAGGCCGAAGAGGAACCGGCCGGATAGCGCCGCGAGGCTGTGATCGGAGCGGAGTGCGTCGTCGAGTTCGTGCGCCAGGGGACGTAGATCGGCAAGGCCGCCGACGCGCCCGGTGAAGGGACTGACCTCGATGTTGCGTACCTTCTCGTGCGTGGTGCTCGGCACCAGTCCGGCATCGACGAGCGCGTCGGCGACGGCGTCGACATCGGCGATGCCGCGTATCTGCACGTTGGCGCGCCCCGTCAGATCGACGAAACCGTCGCCGTACTGTGCGGCGACATGCGCGAGCACCGCGAGTTGCTCGGGCGTGATCGATCCACCGAGCAGACGAACACGCGCCAGTGCGCCGTCGGTGGACGGGTGCGGGGTGAAGACTCCGGGGCATCGGTCCGACGCTGTTCGCCCCGTCGACGACTCACCGGTGGGCTCACGGGACTGGCCGTGTGACGAAGGGGAGGCGGGGTCACGCACGGTATCCAGCGTAGGCGTCGGCGGACGGGTGCGAACCTGCGCGGGACGTGTCCGACCGTCACGGAACGCTCTCCACTAGGCTGAGCCGCACGAGGTGCGCGGAAGCCGGTGCGATTCCGGCGCGGTCGCGCCACTGTGACGCGAGAGCAGCGGGCTCCTGCGAAGCCAGACCTGCGACCTCGGACCTGTGTTCCACATGTCTCCGCGCGAGTCGGAGTCCGAGGAGTTGCGATGATCCTGCTGCTGTCCACATCGGACACCGATCTCATCACCGCTGACGCCAGCGACGCGGAGTATCGCGTCGCGAACCCGTCACGAATCCTGCTCGACGACGTTCCCGGCATGGTCGCCGACGCCGACCTCACGGTCGTTCGCATCCTCGGTGGCCGCCGCGCCTGGGAGGAGGGGCTCGACGCCGTCCTCGCCGTCGGGAAACCGGTAGTCGTCCTCTCCGGCGAGCAGCAACCCGATCCCGACCTGATGGCGCTGTCGACGGTGCCCGCCGGGGTGGCCGCAGACGCCCACAACTACCTCGCCTTCGGCGGGGTGCCCAACATCACCAACCTCCACAACTTCCTGTCCGACACGGTGTTGCTGTCCGGGTACGGGTTCGAACCTCCCGAACAGACTCCCGGCTGGGGAGTTCTCGAGCGGCAGCCGACCAGAGCTGTTCCCGACACCGCGCCGGTGATCGGTGTCCTCTATTACCGAGCACAGCACCTCGCAGGGAACACGCGGTACATCGAAGCACTATGCGCGGCGATCGAGGAGCGGGGCGCGCGGCCGATCCCGATCTTCTGCGCCTCGTTGCGTACCGCGCCCGACGACCTCATCGAGTTGCTGGCGACCGCGGATGCGCTGGTGGTCACCGTCCTCGCCGCCGGTGGCGCGACACCTGCCACAGCGTCGGCCGGAGGCGACGACGAGGCGTGGAACATCGAGCGCCTCGCCGCGCTCGACATCCCCATCCTGCAGGGACTGTGCCTCACCGGGCCACGAGCCGACTGGGAGGCCAACGACGACGGGCTCTCGCCGCTCGACGTCGCGACTCAGGTGGCTGTTCCGGAATTCGACGGCCGCATCATCACCGTGCCGTTCTCCTTCAAGGAGTTCGACGAGAACGGTCTGCCCTGGTACCAACCCGACACCGAGCGATGTGCCCGGGTTGCGGGAATCGCGGTGTCGCACGCCCGGTTACGGCATATCGCACCCGCGGATCGTCGTATTGCACTGATGTTGTCGGCGTATCCCACCAAGCACGCGCGCATCGGTAACGCTGTCGGCCTCGACACACCCCGCAGCCTCCTACGTCTGCTGGATGCGTTGCGCGCGGCAGGCTACGACATCGGCCCGGAATCGGGGCCGGACGCGATTCCCGGTCTGGCTGAGGATGATTCGGACGCACTGATCCACGCGGTCATCGACCGTGGCGGCCAGGACTCCGACTGGCTGACCGAGGAGGCCTTGGCTGCCAACCCGATTCGCGTCAGCGCCACCGACTACGAGAGGTGGTTCGCGACGCTGCCGGAGGAACTGCGGCACGGCGTCGAACAGCACTGGGGGCCTGCGCCGGGCGACCTCTTCGTCGACCGATCGCAGAGCTCCGACGGCGAGATCGTCGTCGCAGCACTGACATTCGGCAATGTGGCGATCATGGTGCAGCCGCCGCGCGGGTTCGGTGAGAATCCTGTCGCGATCTATCACGACCCCGACCTTCCGCCCTCGCATCACTACCTCGCCTCCTATCGCTGGCTCGCCGGTAGAGCCGGTGCTGCACAGGACATCCCGGGCTTCGGCGCCGACGCGATCGTGCACATCGGCAAACACGGCAACCTCGAGTGGCTGCCGGGCAAGACGCTGGGAATGTCGGCACAGTGCGGCACCGATGCCGCGCTCGGCGACGTCCCGCTGATCTATCCGTTCCTGGTCAACGACCCGGGCGAGGGCACCCAGGCCAAGCGTCGAGCGCACGCGGTGCTCGTCGACCACCTGATCCCGCCCATGGCGCGGGCCGAATCCTACGGCGACATCGCACGACTCGAACAACTCCTCGACGAGCACGCGAACATCTCGACTCTCGATCCCGCGAAACTCCCCGCGATTCGCCAGCAGATCTGGACGCTGCTCACCGCCGCGAAGATGGATCACGACCTCGGCCTCACCGAGCGGCCCGACGAAGAGGTCTTCGACGACATGCTGTTGCACGTCGACGGCTGGCTGTGCGAGATCAAGGATGTTCAGATCCGCGACGGACTGCATGTCCTCGGCGAACCCCCGGTCGACGACGCCGAGGTCGATCTCGTTCTCGCGATGCTGCGCGCACGCCAATTGTGGGGCGGCACAGAGGCTTTGCCCGGTTTGCGTGAAGCGCTCGGACTCGACGAGGGCGCAGACTCCGTACGTAACGACGTCGACACCGTCGAAGCCACCGCCCGCGACCTCGTGGCAGCGTGCGCGAAAGGGGAGTGGTCGACCTCGGCCGTCGAGGATGCGGCGGCAGGCCACCCCGCCGCTGTCGGCGACGTATTGCGTTTCGCGGCAACCGAAGTGGTTCCGCGGCTGCGGCAGACCGCAGGGGAGATTCCGCGCATTCTGCACGCACTCGACGGCGGCTTCATTCCCGCAGGCCCGAGCGGTTCGCCGCTGCGCGGACTGATCAACGTGTTACCGACGGGCCGCAACTTCTACTCCGTCGACCCCAAGGCTGTTCCTTCGCGTCTCGCATGGGAAACGGGCCGGGCGATGGCCGACAGCCTGCTGGAGCGGTACCTCACCGACCACGGTGAATACCCTGCCTCCGTGGGGCTTTCGGCGTGGGGCACCAGCGCGATGCGTACCTCGGGCGACGACGTCGCCGAGATCCTCGCACTGCTCGGCGTCATGCCGATCTGGGACGAGGCGTCGCGGCGGGTCCGCGATCTCGAACTGATCGAACTCGACGAGCTCGGTCGCCCGCGCATCGACGTCACCGTCAGGATCTCCGGATTCTTCCGTGACGCGTTCCCGCACGTCGTGACCATGCTCGACGACGCCGTCGCACTCGCGGCGTCGGCCGATGAACCGGATGACCAGAACTTCGTCGCGGCGCACGCCCGCGCGGCACTCGCCGAGCACGGCGATCAACGCCGCGCGACGACCAGGATCTTCGGCTCCAAACCCGGAACCTACGGGGCGGGGCTGTTGCAACTCATCGATTCTCGTGACTGGCGCAGCGACGAGGACCTCGCACGCGTCTACACCGAGTGGGGCGGCTACGCGTACGGCCGCGAACTCGACGGCGTCGCCGCAGTCGACGACATGCGTTCGGCCTATCGCAGGATCAAGGTAGCCGCGAAGAACACCGACACCCGTGAGCACGACATCGCCGACTCCGACGACTACTTCCAGTACCACGGCGGAATGGTGGCGACGGTCCGAGCACTGACCGGCACATCCCCGGAGGCATACATCGGCGACTCGACGCGACCCGACGCCGTCCGAACGCGCACGCTTTCGGAGGAGACCAGTCGGGTTTTCCGTGCACGGGTCGTCAATCCCCGGTGGATCTCCGCGATGCAGCGGCACGGATACAAGGGCGCCTTCGAGATGGCGGCCACCGTCGACTACCTGTTCGGGTACGACGCCACGACCGGCGTCGTCGCCGACTGGATGTACGAGAAGCTCACCGAGTCCTACGTGCTCGACGAGCGCAATCAGGAGTTCATGAATCAGTCGAATCCGTGGGCACTGCACGGTATCGCTGAGCGTCTCCTCGAAGCCGTCGACCGCGACATGTGGGAGGCGCCGCCCGCCGACATGCTCGACCAGTTGCGGGCCGTGTACCTGCAGGCCGAGGGCGAGATCGAGGGCCGGTCGGAATAGCCGCCGGCCGGCCCCGGGACCTGTGCTAGCACCCGGATTCGTCGAGCGCCGCCTCGAGCACGTCGCCGAAGACGTCCGGGTACATCGGCAGGCTGTGGTGTGTTGCATCGGCAACGATCTCGACCTGCGTACCCGGCCACGTGGAGTGGACGTTCTCAGCGATTCGAGCGACATCGTGCACCCGACTCTGCTCGGCGAGGATCACAGTGCGGCGCCTGACCTCCGGTCGCACGGACCGCAGACGCCGAGGTATGACGAGCTTCGTCGTCGGCATCGTCGCGCCGAGTGCGGCGACATCTGACCACTGCTCGTCGAGCGGTCTAGATCCGGTTTCCCATTCGAGAAACCTGCGTTCACGGTTCTCGTTGGGAGACAGGAGAATAGGCAATGCATGGGCGAGGTACTCGGGGCGCATGCCACCGAAGACCGAGTTGGGTTCAACCAGGATCAGCCCGTCCGTCGGGAACCCACCACCGGCGAATGCGAGAGCGATCATCGCCCCATACGAGTGGCCGATCAACGTCGGTTCGTCGACACCGAGCGTCGCCACCGTGACGGCAAGCCAATCCAGGAGGTCGGGGACCGACGAGATCGGCGTGCTCGAAGGTATTGACGCACCGACCTGGCCTGGAATGTCGACTGCGTAGACACGGTGTCGCCGACTGAGTTGTCCGATCACCGAGTACCACTCCGTCAGCGTTGCCCCTGAACCCGAAAGCAGAACGAGTGGTCGACCTGAGTCAGGTCCCGAGGCGACGACGTGCGTGTTGCCGTAAGGCGACGCGAGATCGAACCGCCGGGTGCCCGGCGGCCAACGATTCACCAGCGCGTCGTAGGCCTCGGAAAACCGTCGGCCTGTGGGAGAGGCCAGGAAGGTAGCGGTCTCGCTCATATTTACCTCGATGATCTAGTTACTTGCTCATCAAGCTATATCAAGCCGGGGCTAAGGTCGAGAACCGTGACTTCCCGTGAGCGCGCGGATGAGAGCGGACCGCGCTATCTGCTGATCCGCCAGTTGCGCACACTGATGACCGAGCTGGACATTCGAGGAGCGCGGTTCGCGAGAACGGTGGATCTTCATCCAACCGATCTGCGCGCGCTTATTGCGCTCCTCGACGCCGAACGCGACGCAGTGCCTGCGACCCCCGCCTGGCTGGGAAGGAAGCTCGGGGGAGTGAACTCGGCAACCATCACGTCGTTGCTCGACCGACTCGAACGAGCCGGCCTCGTCGAGCGCACCGGCGACCCCGGGGATAGACGCAAAGTTCTGCTCTCCGTTACCCAGCGCGCACGTGACACGGGTCGAGAGTTCTTCGGGACACTCATCGACGACGCGCTGACAGCACTCAGCGAGTTCGACTCCCACGAACTCGACGTCATCGGACGGTTCCTCGAAGCAATGCGCAGTGCGTCTGACCGGAGCACGGACGACGAACTGGGCACTACGTAGCCGATCCGGGTTGGGCGCTGAACGCAAGCGGTTACGTGGCCCCGGCGCGGGAGCAAAATCGGGTGCTCGTTCGTTGGACGGAGTGAATGGCATATATCCGGGGCGGCGTCGGGTGTCGAAACCCACCTGCATCGGACCAGAAGGGCACACCCATGCGCTTCCCGTACTTCCTCGTCTACCTGGTGATCGAGATCGCCGTGTTCGTGGCCATGGTCATGACACTCGGCTTCGCCTGGGCGGTTTTGATCACATTGCTGGCTTCCTTCGTCGGATTCGTCATCCTCCGTTGGCAGGGTCGCAAGGTGTTCGGTGAACTCCGCCGCGCCTCACGCAACGAAGTCGACGCACGAGCCCCGCTCGCCGACACCGCCGTGGTCGGCGCCTCGTCGATCCTGCTGATCGCCCCGGGCCTGGTGTCCACGGTTGTCGGAACCGTCGCACTCCTTCCGCCGACACGACGTGCCCTGCGTCCGGTGCTGGCTGCAGTCGGCGCGCGCACGATGATGTCGGCAATGGACCGGGCAGGCGCATACGGCCAAGCCGGGGTCAGGCGAGGAACGGTCATCGACGGCACCGTCGTCGACGATCCGACCTACTCGACACCGAACTCCTCGACATCGGCCGAGCAGCCGCAGCTCCCGCGGGGCCACTGACACACCAGGGTCCCCACAGGGGCACACTGAACAATCGTGGCAACCGAACTGCTCCTTGGTGGGACCGTCTATTCCTCCGCTATTCCTGACGCGACTGCCCTTGCGGTCACCGACGGCGTAGTGACCTGGGTGGGTACCGACGACGTGGGGAAGGCCCTGCACCCCGATGCTTCCGTGACCGATCTGGAAGGGCTTTTCGTCGCACCCGCATTCGTCGACTCACATGTGCATCTGACGTCGACCGGACTCGCGCTCACCGGGCTCACTCTCAACGATGCCGTGTCGCGCACCGATTGTCTTCGCATGATCGCGGACGCGGTGTCGACCGTCGGCGAGGGCGACCTGATCTGGGGCCGCGGCTGGGACAGCTCGACATGGTCGGGCGCCGAGGCCTTCGACGGCCGGTTCCCGACAACTGCCGACCTCGACGCGATCGTCGGCAACCGCCCGGTCTATCTGGCTCGAGTCGACGAACACTCCGCCGTGGCCTCGACGGCGCTGCGCCGCTTGGTCGTCGGCTTGGAGGACGCACAGGGCTATCATCCCGACGAGCCGCTGATCGCCGAGGCGCACCACCTCGTGCGAGGAGCCGCACGATCGTTGGGGAGCCCCGCGTCGCGCACCCGCGCACAACTGCGCGCACTCGACGCGGTCGCATCGATGGGGATCGTGGCCATCCACGAGAACGGCGGGCCGGATATCAGCGGTCTCGACGACTTTCTCGCCATCGGCGGACTCGATCATCCCGTCGAGGTCCGACGCTACTGGGGGCAGGCGGCCGAGAACGCCGACCACGCGCGCGAACTCGTTGCGATCACCGGCGCCGACGCGCTCGGCGGCGATCTCTTCATCGACGGTGCGATCGGCTCACGGACGGCATGGCTCCTCGAGCCCTACCACGACGCCCCCGACGTCACCGGTATCGACTACCTCTCGCCGGACACGGTTCTCGACCACCTACGCGCATGCACAGAGGCCGGGCTGCAAGCCGGCTTTCACGTGATCGGCGATGCGGCGACAGCGACAGTGGTTGATGCGCTCGACGCACTAGCTGCCGAGTTCGGCACGCCTGCGCTCGCGTCGCGCGCTCATCGCGTCGAGCATGCGGAGATGGTCGACGCCGCCCAGGCTCAGACCTTGGCCGCGTGTGGTGTCGTCGCGAGCATGCAACCGCAGTTCGACGCAGGGTGGGGTGCGCCGGGCGGCCTCTACGCGCAGCGCCTCGGCGACGAACGTGCCTCCCGCATGAACGATTTCGCCACGCTCGCCAAAGCTGGCGTGGCACTGGCATTTTCGTCGGATTCACCCGTCACCGCGATGGATCCGTGGGCGACGATACGTGCGGCCGTCCACCACCATCAGCAACGGAACGCGATCTCGGCTCGCGGTGCGTTCGCAGCCTCGACGCGAGGAGGCTGGCGCGCGGGAGGAACCAATGACGGACTCACCGGCACATTGGCGGTCGGCGCACCGGCGAGCTACGCGGTCTGGGAGGTCGACGAACTCGTCGTTGCCGGATCGCACGAGAGCGTTCAGCGCTGGTCGCTGGACCCTCGGTCCCGTGTGCCCGCACTTCCCGACGTCTCGCCGGGCAGCCCGCTGCCACGGTGTGTGCGGACTGTGCACCGAGGTCGTGACATCTACCGCGCCGAGGGTCACTGACCAGTGAGCGACCCAGTAGCCGACAACCCAGTAGACAACACGGCGGTAGCCGACACGGCGACGCGCCGCCACGACTCGGCGACTCCCATGGATTCATCCGACACCCGGGCAGACTTGCCCGAGCACTCGAATCGACGATGGTCGAGGCTGGCCGGTGGCCGCTGGACCACATTTCTCGTGCGTGCGGCCCTGGCCATCGTGGCGGGCGTGGCAATGTGGTCGGCGTTCCCGCCACGCAACTGGTGGTTCATGGCCGTCATCTCGATGGGCCTTCTTTTCCTCGCGCTCTCCGGACCCATCCGCGCCCGCGTCGGTGCACTCGTCGGATTCATCTATGGGCTGGCGTTCTACATCCCGCTGCTGCCGTGGATCGGGGTGTACGTCGGCCCTCTTCCGTGGATCGCCTTGTCCGTCGTGCTTGCGGTGTTCTCGGCACTCTTCGGTGTGTGCGCAGTGTGGACCATGAGACTCCCGTGTCCACCGTTGTGGTTTGCGCTGTCGTGGGTCAGCGTCGAAGCTCTGCGTTCGTCTGTTCCGTTTGGCGGATTTCCTTGGGGGAGAGCCGCGTTCAGTCAGGTCGACGGTCCGCTGCTCCCGCTCGCGTCGATCCTCGGGGCGCCGGGAGTCTCGGCCGCCGTCGCATTACTCGGCGCATCGATCGCCTGGCTTGTCGTCGTTCTCGTCACCCGAGTCGTCAACGGCAGCGGATCGGTCGCACGAGCCGCGGCGTTGGCGGTGGTGCTTGCCCTTGTCGGGCCGATCGCCGCGATAGCCCTGACACCCGACACCCTCGACCGCAACGTCGCGTCGTCGTCGGTTCAGGTGGCAGCGGTGCAGGGGAACGTGCCCCGACTCGGCCTCGACTTCAACGCTCAGCGCAGAGCTGTCCTCGACAATCACGTTCGGGAGACCATGCGGCTTGCCGACGCGGTGCGCGCCGGAACCGCCGAACAGCCCGATTTCGTCGCGTGGCCCGAGAATGCGTCTGACATCTCGCCACTCACCAACGCCGACGCGGCACAGGAGATCACCGACGCATCCATCTCCGTTGGTGCGCCGATTCTCGTCGGGACTCTCGTGATGAACTCCGACGGTCGGCCCACGAACTCCGTCCTGGTGTGGGACGGCGCAAAAGGTCCCGTTGCGCGCTACGACAAGCACATCGTTCAGCCGTTCGGTGAGTATCTGCCCTGGCGATCGTTCTTCAGCATGTTCTCGTCGTACGCGTCCATGGCGGGCAACTTCCGTCCGGGCACCGGCCCGTCGGCGATCACCGTGCCCGGGCGCTCCGGGAACGTAGAGGTCGGTGTCTCCACCTGCTGGGAGATCGCATTCGACAGGTCGGCTCGGGCCGCCGTCGACGATGGCGCGCGCATTCTCTACGTCCCGACCAACAACGCCACCTTCGGCAGGACGGACATGACCTACCAGCAACTCGCGATGTCGCAGTTCCGCGCCGTCGAACACGGCAGGGCGGTCGTCGTCGCAGCGACCAGCGGCGTGAGCGCGATCATCGAACCCGACGGATCCATCTCACACGAGTCGGGCGTGTTCACCCCGGCGGTGCTCTCAGATCGCTTACCGTTGCACTCGGCCAAGACCGTCGCGACCGTTCTCGGGGCGTGGCCACAGTGGATCATCGTCGTGGTGACGGTGGGTGGGCTTTTGGTCGTGCTGTCGCGTCGTTATAGGTTCACTCTCGGGCCTCGCAAGGTCGGCGTCGGTGGCACACCGGCAGCACAGGGTGATGTAAGGGAGTCGGAGGAGCGTGGTGACAACGGGTAGCGAAGGTGCGACCAGCCAAGACGAGGGCGGAATCGTCGCATCCGACGGCTCACGCGCACTGGTCGTCATCCCCACGTACAACGAGCGCGAGAACCTTCCCCGAATCGTGTCGAGGGTCCAGGCAGCCATGCCTGGCGTCCACGTACTGGTCGTCGATGATTCGAGTCCCGACGGCACCGGCGATGTCGCAGACGAACTCGCCGCCGGCGACGACAGCGGCCGTATCCATGTGATGCACCGCGTGGAGAAGGACGGCCTCGGCAAGGCTTATCTCGCAGGTTTCGCATGGGGCCTGCACCGCGATTACGCGGTCATCGTCGAAATGGATGCCGACGGCAGCCACGCACCTGAGCAGCTGTATCGCTTGTTCGACGCGGTGAACGAGGGCGCCGACCTCGCGATCGGGTCGCGCTACGTTCCCGGCGGCAAACTCGTGAACTGGCCCAAGTATCGCGAAGTCCTCTCACGAGGTGCCAACACGTATGCGCGCCTGGCGCTCGGCGCCAACGTGCACGACATCACCGCCGGCTATCGCGCGTACCGCCGCAAAGTGCTCGAGACCATCGACCTCGATACGGTCGAGTCGGCGGGCTACTGCTTCCAGATCGACCTGGCGTGGCGCACGATCCAGGCCGGATACGACGTTCGTGAGGTTCCGATCACCTTCACCGAGCGCGAAGTCGGTTCGTCGAAGATGAGCGGTGGTGTTATGGCCGAGGCATTCACCAGCGTCGCACGCTGGGGCATCGAGAACCGCCTGCACAAGATCGGGCTGCACAAGCGAGGCTGATGGCCCCAACGGTGCACAGCGACAACTGAAGCACGAAACACATCAGCCGGGTGGAGTCATGTGACTCCACCCGGCTGATGTCTGGTTCAGGACGCGAACGTCAGTTGGTGACTCCGCGACGACGCTGCTTGAGAAGGTCGAGCCGCTCATTGAGCAGCACTTCGAGCTCCTCTTCGCTGCGGCGCTCGAGCAGCATGTCCCAGTGCGTGCGCGGGGGCTTGACCTTCTTCTCCTCGGGCTCTGCACCCTCGAGGATCGTGCCCTCCATGCCGTTCTTGCACGGCCACTTCGACGGAACCTCGGCGTCGTCGGCGAAGGGGACGTCGAAGATCTCTCCGTTGTCGGTCCGGTACTGGACGATTCGTCGCGGAGCGAGATCGTGATCACGATCGGTCTCATAGCTCACCGCGCCGAGGCGGCTGCCCCGAAGTACTCGATCTGCCATTTGGCGGTGTCCTCTCGTTTCTCGAGCGTTGTCGAACGCTCAACACTCCTATTCTACGCGCCGACGGCGCCACATCCGCACCACCGGTGACTCCCGGCCGCGTGCCGCCACCTGAACCTCGACGACCAGACTTGGGTACGGTCATGAGCGTGGAGCACACGACGAGCGGTACCACCCGATCACGGCGTCGCCCGTACGCCTGTGCCTGGTGCGGCCAGTCGATGGTCGACTCGGAGCATGGACGTCGGCGCAAGTACTGCAAGCGGTCGTGCCGTCAACGCGCCTACGAACAAAGAGCGCTCACCGAGGGCACTTCTATTCCCTCCGACGCCGTGATTCTGACTCAGGCCGAGGTGAGCGACTTCGGTGATCGACTCTTCGCGCTGCGCTGCGCTGCGGAGGACCTCGCGACGGCGGTGGACGAGAACGCTGACACGAGTACCGTCGCCGAGTTGGCGGAAGAAGTCGTGACCCTGGCCAAGGACGCCGAGCGACTGCGTTGATAGGTCGCATCTTCGGGCTGTCGATAGTCGTCACGGTCCTCGCGCTCGTCGTCGCGTTCGTCTACGGCGGGTGGGAGGCGGTGGCACTCGCCGCGATACTCGGTGTTCTCGAGATTTCCTTGTCCTTCGACAACGCAGTCATCAACGCGACCGTGTTGGAACGGATGAGTGCGTTCTGGCAGCGCATGTTTCTCACCGTCGGCATGATCATCGCCGTCTTCGGGATGCGCCTGCTCTTCCCACTCTTGATCGTCTGGGTGACCGCGGGCCTCAATCCTGTCGAGGCGTTCCGACTCGCGATGAACCCACCACCCGATGGCGCCGAGCAGTTCGCCGACGGAAGTCCGAGTTACGAGACGATCCTCACCGACGCACATCCACAGATCGCCGCGTTCGGCGGAATGTTCCTGTTCATGCTCTTCCTCAACTTCATCCTGAGCAATCGCGATCTGACGTGGTTGACGTGGCTCGAGCGTCCGCTGTCGAAGATCGGACGACTCAGCGCGCTTCCGGTCGTCCTCGCCAGTGTGACCCTTGTGCTGGTCGCCGAGTTCCTCGCGCCCGACGAGATCCGCTCCACCGTCCTCATCGCCGGAATCCTCGGCATGGTCACGTATCTGATGGTCGACGGGTTGAGCGCACTCTTCCAATCCGATCCCGACCTGCGCGACAGTGGTCCGTCCGGCGCGGCGAAAGCGACGGGCAAGGCGGGATTCTTCCTCTTTCTCTACCTCGAGGTCCTCGACGCATCGTTCTCGTTCGACGGTGTCATCGGCGCGTTCGCGATCACCGCGGATCCGATCATCATCGCCTTGGGACTCGGATTCATCGGCGCGCTATTCGTGCGGTCGATCACGATCTACCTGGTCCGTACCGGAACGCTGGCCTCGTATCGCTATCTCGAGCACGGCGCCCACTGGGCTATCGGCGCTCTGGCCGTGATCCTGCTGCTGAGCATCGAGTTCCACATCAACGACGTCGTGACCGGACTCATCGGCGTCGTGTTCATCGGCGCCGCATTGTTCAGCAGCGTCGTCGCGAACCGCCGCGACCAACGCCGTGCACTTGCCGCACGTCGCTGATCACTTCTTCTTCTTGCCGCCTTGTGAGACGTCGTCGCCATTTGCCGCGCGCAGCTTCTTTCCTCGGCGTTGGTACATCACGACGAAAATGGTGAGCAGGATGGCCACGACCACGGCGATGACGACACCCCACGCACTGGCCGCGCGGAATCCCGGCGCCCGGACATTGAGGATCTGTTTGCCCACTTCGGCCGCGTTGTTGTTGCCGAGATGGATGCTCAGTGTCAGCAGATTGGGGATCGCGACCACGACGCCGATCACCACGCACAGGATCGAGAGGAGGTTCTTCATCCGGCCCCGCAACGAGACCGCAAGCACGAGCATCGATATCGGGATGAACGTGCAGACGAACCCGATCGACAGCCCGCTGCCGATTCCGCGCCCCATCGATCCGTCGACGTTGCTGCCGATCTGCTCAGCCCACCAGCGCGGCAGGAACGCCGCGAGTATGAAGTAGATGACCACCGCGATGGCTATGGCGATCGCGACGAAGAGGAACTTGCGCGCCCCCTTGGCGAGACGGTCGGAGAATGTCGGCTGAGTCTGCGCCGACGTCGAACTGACGGTCACGTCTGTGTCGCGCCCCGGTTCGGGCGTCGACGAGACAGAAGCTTTGTTTGCCGAGTGCTCAGCCATGGTTCTCAGCATAGGGCGACGACACTCGGATCCGAGGGGGTCTCGACCCTCTGGCGCGTCCGATTACAACTCGTTACCTTGCGGTGGCCCAGCGTTTTTGCGCCGGATGGCGAAATGGGTGTCCATGGCGGCGGGCCGAGTGTAGAAAGGACGTTGACAGCGGTGGGCTCGCTTTCCAGATCAGGGACAACGGTATTTCACCGAAGCCGTTCCGCATCCTTCACATCCAATGATCGACACAGGTCACAGCACAAGAGTGGTAGTTTTATGGATCCGACGCAGCGTCAGATGCTCGACTTCGAGCAGAATTGGTACGCACTCGGTGGGGGTTCGTCGCGCGAGATCAGCTCGCAGTTCGGGCTGTCCGACCGTGACTTCTTCACGCAGGTCCAGCACCTGCTGAATGCCGAACCACCGGCTACCCTTTCGAAGGGTCAACTCGCTCGGATGCGCGAGGTCGTCCGCAGCAGAATCTGGATGGCTCGCTGAGGTCGACGGCCCGCTTACGCATTCGTGGGGTCACGTCCGACGAAAGGAGTTGTGGTGCCGCCGTTCGCCGACGACGAACTCGACGAGTTCTACCGGCGTATCGAGGCGGGCACCCAGCAGCCCAGCCGTAAGCGTTCGTCGCCCACTCAGTCTTCTCGGACATCGAGGACGCCCGCCTGTCCGACACCGGAGAAGGACGCCTACCGTGACGTCCATGAGGTCGACGCCGCGGTGAGCCGCATCCGTGCGGCCGGACGCACGGCCCCGGTGCTGCGGTCCTACGAATGCATCTGCGGCTCTTGGCATCTCACAAGCAGAGCAGTGGACATTCCGGACACACGGCGTAAGCGGAAACGGTCGTGACCCTCGTCGAACTGGCGGTAGACGATCTCACCGCAACCACCGACGCATACCGGCGCCTTCTGGCTCGCAACGACAGCGCAGCCGAGTACGCCACGTCGAACGCCACCCTGCGACTCGACCGCAGACACCTCGGGCACCGCGTACTGTTCGACGTCGCAGACGTGTCGTCGTGGCAGACGCTGCTGGAGCGACGCGGTCTGGCCACCCGCAACGACGCCACCGCTGTCCAAGTCGATGGCCTTCCGGTCGGGGTGACCGAGCACCGCGCTTCCGGAGCCGAGGCCGCACCGAACGCATGCGACATCGAGGGCATTGACCACATCGTGTTCCAGGCTGCGGGCCGCGACCACGCGGTGGCATTGTTCGGCTCGAGTCTCGGCCTCGACTTCCGTCTCGACAGACCCGTCGCCGATGGCCTTCGGCAGTTGTTCTTTCGCGCGGACGACCTGATCGTCGAAGTTCTCGTCACGCCCGATGGCGTTCCGAGGACATCCCCGCCCCTCTCGCTGTGGGGGATCGCCTGGGCGACAACCGATATCGAAGCAACGCAAGCCCGACTCACCTGCGCGGGTTTCACCGTGTCGCAGGTTCGCACGGGACGCAAACCCAATACGCGGGTCGCGACGGTGCGGTCTCCGGCTCTCGCCACGCGCACCTTGATCATCGAACCCACTCGATCAGTCGCAGCTAAGGAGTCGTCGTGAGCCAGACGAGCCGACCAGACGGGCCAAACCGGTTTCAACGGGTGGCCGGCGTGGTCAACAGGACGGTCGTCCTCCCACTCCTGCAGATTCCTCTACTCAATGGTGTGCTCGGTCGTGCGTTCACCGAGGTGTCGTACACGGGCCGCAAGACGGGCAAGCACGTGACCTTTCCGGTGAACTACGTCCGATCCGGCGACTCGGTCACGATCGGCGTCGCCATGCCCGACAAAAAGACCTGGTGGCGCAACTTCACCGGCGACGGCGCACCGATCACGCTGACCCTCGACGGCGAGCGCCGAACCGGGCACGCCGTCGCGTCAAAGGACAGCAACGGATCGGTGCGGGTCAAGGTCTCCCTCGACCACAACGATTCGCACTGAGTCAGCTCCGCCGCACATCGTTGTTTCTCAGCGCGCTCCCGCTCCGCCGCACGCTTCCGCTCCGCCGCACGCCACCGTAGATGCCGCGCCTCACGATGAGCGGCTGTAACAGCGTGTCGACGGTCCATCGCGGAAATCGGAAGCGAATTCCGTTGGGGGAGAAGACGTCCAATCCATTGTCGCTTGGCCCGAACACTGATCCCCACCGGTGCTCGGCCGGGTGATATCGGCGAGTCTCGCAGCCGTCGAGATGAGCGAGAACGTTGCGCGCCACCAGACGGTCGGCGCGGTTGCGAGCCGAGCCACGCAGGGGATCCGTGTCGGCGACATCCCCGACGGCGAACACTCCCCGGTACCCGGGCACTCCGAGGTCGGCGTCGACGCGGACGAATCCTCGGTCGGTCAGCATGTCCGAGGGCAGCCAGGCTGTATTCGGTGACACTCGGCCGACGGCCCACACGATCGCATCCGCGTCGACCGCCGCTTGTCCGGTGAGGCAGGTGATCGAGCCGGTGCCGATCTCTCCGAGATCGGCGTCGGTTGGCAGGACCGCCCTATGTCCACCGTGTCTGTCGACACCCAGGGACTCCAGTCGTCTGGCCACCTTGTGGCGCGTGCGGTCGTGGTGTCGGGGGAGGGGTAGCTCACCGGGATGGTAGAGAGCGACCTCCTTCTGAGGCCAGCGTCGACGCAGTTGGGCGGCAGAACTGCATGCCGCGGCACCCCCACCGACTATCGCTATGGTCTGAGAGTGCGCCAAGCGCTCGTGCACGCCGTGTAGACCGATGTCGACGTCGTCGCCGTCTTCGAGGACTGGCTGGCGCCAGAATCCGTTGGCGACGCCCGTCGCGATGACGAGCGCGTCGTAGGTGATTGCCTCAACCGTTCCCGACGGCGTGCGCAGGCGCAGCGTTCGACGATCGTGATCGAGGTCGATGATCTCACCATGACGGATGTCCACCGGATCGAGTCGACGCATCCGACCGAACTCGACGCGATAGTCGCGAGCCCACCGCTCCGGGTAGGCGATCCGCAGCCCGACTTCCTGGCCGCTCACCAGCGCGGGCCGCATCGAGACTCCGACGACGCTGCTGCGGCGGGCGAGGTGCATCGCGGTGAGCACGCCGGAATCGCCCATACCTGCGACGACGACACTCCGCGTCCCCCGGTTGTGGGCGAGCGGCACTGCTGCACTCACCCGGGTCGCCCCGCACCGTCGGCGGTCCGGGAACTGAGCCGGGGAAGCGGCAGAAATTTTGGCACACGATCGATGACGTCGGCGT
This sequence comes from Gordonia sputi NBRC 100414, assembly GCF_000248055.1. Classification (GTDB taxonomy): domain Bacteria; phylum Actinomycetota; class Actinomycetes; order Mycobacteriales; family Mycobacteriaceae; genus Gordonia; species Gordonia sputi. The sequence goes on from NZ_BAFC01000022.1 coordinate 258,304, forward strand.
AGGACGGACGTCGTTCAAGACTGCGCTCTTCCATCATCGGAATGCTCGCCCCGAGGAACATGGCGAGCATCGCGCCCGCACCCACCCACAGCCACCACGCGTCCGCGGGCGCAGCGGCAATGCCGAACAGCAGGATCGACACCCAGAACATGAACTCGCCAAAGTAGTTCGGGTGCCGCGACCACGCCCAGAGACCGATGTCGACGGTCTGACCGGGCTCGCTCGACCGCCGGAACAGTCTCAACTGTCGGTCGGCGATCGACTCGAGTGCGATCGCCGCGAGACCGACGACGAACGCGACAACGCTCAACCACATCAGCCCGGCGTCGGCCCTGGTGAGCGCGACGTACGCCGGGATCATCGCGAGAAACACCTGCAACGTGGGGATGAGGTGAATGGCGAAGAGGTCGGCGAGGAAGGAGAACTTCCCGGCACGTCCCCGCACCAGCTCGTAACGCCAATCCTCGTGGACCAGCCCGGGAAACGACCTGACCCAGTTCGCCGTCAGCCGCACGGCCCAGACCACGAGAACGATGCCGAGGAGTGCGCAACGCCACTTCGCTTGGGAGCCACCATGTATGGCGTCGCCCGCGAACCACCAGTACAGGGCCAGAAATACCGGGACGACACTCCAGTAGGCGTCGTAGCAACTCGAATTACCGACCGCCCGGCTCACCACGAAGATGACGAGCGTGGCGAGTACATCGGCAATGAGCGTGTCCGCCCACAGTTGCCCGACACTGGGTCCCCATGTCAACCACAGCAACGCCACCGCCAGGGCAACGACGTACGCGGCGGTGATCACCACCAACGACGCTCGTCTCCCCATAAGAGGGATGGTGTCAGGCGACGCCCCACTTCGCGGCGTTTTGGCTGCGACCGGGCGGCAGCGCGCGTCGGGGTCGCAGGTGCTCGAGCAGCCAGCGGTAGACGTCGTCGTCGTTGAGGAGGGTGAAATGGCTCGCCCCACCCAGATGCAGTCCGTGCTCGGTAGTGAATCCGACGCTGCGAGCGCGACTTTCGCCGCGACCGCTGGGCGTCAGCACCAATCCGTCGCCGATGAACCTGCCCAGGGGATGGTTGGGATCGCGCGTCAACGATGCGGTGACGAACAAATGTCGCGCCTGTGGCAGCAGCGGTACCGCGGTGGCGGGATGCTGCCGGAAGGCATCCGGATCCCTCCCACTCCAGTCGTCGTCGACAAGACTTCCGTGAAAAAGGTCGCGCACTCCTGCGCTGCGTCGTCCGAGCAGGTTGCCGAACGGGGCGGTCACCGAAACCGACCTGAGCGCTCCGGCCGCAAAGTGCACAGTCCGAGCCAGCGGAGCCCCGAAATGTGGCGTCCCCAAACTCACTGTCTCCGTGACCAATCCGCACCAGTACGCGTCCTGGGTGGCGGCGCTGTGGCAGGCGCTTCGGATGATCAACCCGCCCATCGAATGTCCGATCAGGGTCAGTCGCGACACAGGCACCGGCCATTGGAGCGTCAGGTCATTGAGTAGTGCGGCGAGTTCGCGCCCGTTGTCGCTGATGTGGCGCCCGGTGTTGAATCGCAGCCGCACCTCGGTCGCGCCGATATCGGTAGCGAGCCGCTCGCCATACGTCGGGCGGTTACCTCTGCGCCACGCGTGCTCGGACTCCATGAGGCCGTGCAGAAAGACGACGATGTGCCCGGTAGCCTCCGGAAAAGCCGCGCGGAGCGCTTCGGCCTCGACCGCCACCGGCATACCGTCGACACGGATCGACATCGGCTGCGCGAGCGGCGAGCGCTGGTCGGCGAGCGAGTCGCCGATCAGCCCGTCGAGAATGGCGAGCACCAGCGCGCCCCGTGAACCCTCCGATGGCGAGTGGCGTGGTTCCGGGAGTGTGGCACCCACCTCGGCGATGGCTTCCAACATTGCGGACAACGACTCGTAGGTCGTGTCGGCTATTGCGTCGTGGACCAGATGTGCCGATCGACTCGACGATCCGCCGAGTCGATCGGTCACCGCAAACACACGATCGGTTACCGCACGATGCACTTTCGCGACACCGCGGATAGCTCCCGCCAGTTCACTGCACCCCAATTGCGCCAGCGCCGCCAGTTCGGTGGGGGCGACTTTCTCGGCTGTGGTCACAACCCACAGAGTACAACTGTTCACTCACTTGCGGGAGCCCTCGAAGCAACCGCCAGCCGAGCACACAGGCAGCTCACGCGTCGACGGTCTCGCGGTAGCCGAACTCGACGACATCGACGTCAGAGACGTGCGTGCGGCGCTCACGCCTCAGGCCAAGGCCGTAGAGCACCAGACCACCGAGAAGCCAGCACCCGAGCACGATGAGCGGATGTGCAATGGCGTTGCCGTTGAAGAATACGACATCCCGCAGGAGCGATCCCGTTGCGCCCGGCGGCAGGAGCTGGCCGATCGCGCCCCACGGGGTGGGCAGTAGTTCAGGGGCGCTCGAGAGTCCGGACAGCGGGTTGCCGAGGAGTATCAGTGCAATGGCCGCGACGACCAGACCCGGACCCCCGAGCGCTTCACGAAGGCCGAGCACCGCGAAGCACGTGGCCGCGATTCCGAGCATCGCCGCCAGCGACGTCAGCCAGTAGTTTCCGTCGAACGTCCCGACAAGGAACTGCAGAATCGCGATCAGCGCGAAGCCGCCGACGACCGACACACCCAGCGCCGCGATAATCCGACCACCCGCCGAACTGATCACGAGCATGATCACCATCGCACTGATCCAGCCCCCGAGAGCCAGGGGAAGAGCGCCTGCCGCCAATCCGGCACCGCGCGGGTCCTTCGCCGGGAAACTACGCACATCGACGACCTGAGTTTGTGCGCGAGTGGCGTCGGCGACACCTTGTCCCATCGTTTCGATCATCGTTGCCACCGTTGGACTCGCCGCAGAGGCGACGAGCACAGTGAGGTCCGCGCCGGGCTTGACGACCAGCGCGCCGTAAATTGCGCGCGTCTCGATCGCGTCGCGCGCAGCCACCTCGTCGGAGTATGCCGTGACGTCGAACGAGTCACCGGTGAGGCGATCGACCTGACTGACCACCTGCTCAGACCCGACGACCCCGATCGGAACGTGATGAGGCGCCGACCGCGCAGCGGGAAGCGCGAACATCGTGACCATCACCGACAACAGGACTGCGGTTCCGAGCACGACCGCAATCACTTTGACGGGCGCCGGTGGACCCTTCTTTGCAGGGGTATCGGTCACGGGGATGTCGGTCGCACTCGTCGCACCGGACGTCGTGGTGGTTTCATCGGCACTCATGGCACCTCCCTCGAATTAGATACGGTTCGTTTCTTAGCAGAGTAGGACGATCCGATAAGATACGCAACGTATCGGAAGGAGATTATGTGACCAGACGTCGCCGTGGCACAGAACTCGAAGCAGACATCTTCGAGGCCGTCCGTGCCGAGATCACCGAACGCGGATACGCCGGCCTCACCTATGAGGGGGTCGCGGCTGCCGCCGGAACGAGCAAGACCGTCCTGTACCGACGCTGGGACACCAAGGTCGAGATGGTCATGGCAGCGATGGTGGACGTCGCCCGCGAGGTTCTGACCGTCCCGGACACCGGATCGCTCGCCGACGACCTCCGGATGGTCCTTGCCCGCATGCGGGTGCGGTTGGCCGAGGTGGGTCCCCGGACGATCCGCTCGCTGCTCGCGGATCTGCCCGAGGGTTCCACGGGTTCTGTCATCGGACTCATCACCACGCATGTCGACGAGGTCATGGCTCCCGTGCTCGAGCGCGCTCGCCGACGGGGCGAACTCGGTCCGCACGCGCTTCCGCCTCGCGCCGCGTCTCTCCCTTTCGATCTCGCCCGGCACGAGGTCTTCATCACCGGCAACATGTCCGAGGACACCATCGACCAGATCATCTCGGTGTGCGTGATCCCGCTCTGGACGACCTGGACAAATACTCCCGAGTCCGATACTCCCGAGATCGACCGCCACATGACTTCGTCGAGAGGGATGACCCACACATGAGTTCGTCAGCACCGCCGGCCGCCGCCGATCGTCACGACGAGATACGTGTCGTCGGCGCACGGGTCAACAATCTCAACGACGTGACCGTCGTCCTTCCCAAGCGACGCCTCACCGTCTTCACCGGCGTGTCCGGTTCCGGCAAGAGTTCACTCGTCTTCGGCACGGTGGCCGCCGAGTCGCAAAGATTGATCAACGAGACCTACAGCGCATTCGTTCAGGGATTCATGCCTTCGTTGAATCGGCCGGATGTCGACGTCCTCGACGGACTGACGACCGCAATCATCGTCGACCAGGAGCGTCTCGGTACCGACCCGCGCTCGACTGTCGGAACGGCGACGGACGCGAACGCGATGCTCCGCATCCTCTTCAGCCGACTCGGGACTCCACACATCGGTTCGGCGCAGGCGTTCTCGTTCAACGTCGCTTCTGTCAGTGGCGGGGGCTCCGTCACGACAGAGAAGGCGGGCCGAAAAGTCAAGGAGCAGCGGACTTTCGAGGTCGTCGGCGGAATGTGCCCTCGATGTGAGGGCAGGGGATCGATCTCGGATTTCGACCTGACTGCGCTCTATTACGCCTCCAAGTCCATCAACGAAGGCGCGATCACGATCCCCGGCTACAGCATGGATGGGTGGTACGGGCGCATCTTCCGCGGCTGCGGCTTCTTCGATCCGGACACACCGATCGACAAGTTCACTGCCCGCCAACTCGACGCCCTGCTGTACAAGGAACCGACACGCATCAAGATCGACGGCATCAACGTCACCTACGAGGGCCTCATCACCAAGATCGGAAAGTCGTTCCTGGCCAAGGACAAAGACGCGCTGCAACCCCACATACGGGCATTCGTCGACAGGGCGATCACCTTCTCGATCTGTCCGGACTGCCAGGGGACGCGACTGTCGGAGAAGGCACGAAGTTCGACGATCGGCGGTGTCAGCATCGCCGATGCGTGCGCGATGCAGATCACCGATCTCGCCGACTGGGTCGGCTCGCTCGACGAGCCGACACTCGCACCGCTGCTCGAATCCCTGCGCGCCACGCTCGATTCGTTCGTCGACATCGGTCTCGGATATCTCTCGCTCGACCGCCCGTCCGGGACGCTGTCGGGTGGAGAGGCGCAGCGTACCAAGATGATTCGCCATCTCGGGTCGGCGCTGACCGACATCACCTACGTCTTCGACGAGCCGACGGTCGGGCTGCATCCACACGACATCGACCGTATGAATCGGCTTCTCCTGCAACTGCGGGACAAGGGCAATACGGTGCTGGTCGTCGAACACAAACCCGAGGTCATTGCCATCGCCGACCACATCGTCGACCTCGGACCACGCGCGGGGACCGGTGGGGGCAACGTCGTCTTCGAAGGCGGTGTCGACGACCTGCGCGCAAGCGACACGTTGACCGGACGCCACCTCGACGACCGCGCCACCCTCAAACCGCAGGTGCGGGAGCCCAATGGAGCGTTGGAGATTCGCGGCGCGCGTTCGCACAACCTGAAGGACGTCGACGTCGACTTCCCGCTCGGGGTCCTGTGTGTGGTCACGGGCGTCGCCGGCTCCGGGAAGAGCTCTCTTGTCGACGGATCGCTATCGGGCCGAGACGACGTGATCACCGTCGACCAATCCGCCATCAAGGGTTCGCGGCGTAGCAGCCCGGCGACGTACACGGGCCTCCTCGAGCCGATCCGGAAGGCGTTCGCGAAGGCAAACGGAGTGAAACCTGCTCTGTTCAGCGCCAATTCGGAGGGTGCGTGTCCGAACTGCAAGGGAGCGGGTGTCATCTACACCGATCTCGCGATCATGGCGGGAGTCGCCGTCACGTGCGAGGTGTGCGAGGGTAAACGATTCCAGCCCGGGGTACTCGACTACACGTTCGGCGGTCGCGACATCTCCGAGGTCCTCCACATGTCGGTCGATGCGGCGCTCGAATTCTTCTCCGCAGGTGAATCGAAAGTGGCTGCGGCACAGAAGATCCTGGAACGGCTCGCCGACGTCGGACTCGGCTACCTCACGATAGGACAACCGCTCACCACGCTCTCCGGCGGGGAGAGACAACGGCTGAAACTCGCGACACACCTCGGGGACAAGGGCGGGATCTTCGTCCTCGACGAGCCGACGTCGGGTCTGCATCTTGCCGACGTCGAGCAACTGCTGGGGCTCCTCGACAGCCTCGTCGACGGTGGTAGATCGGTAATCGTGATCGAGCATCACCAGGCGGTGATGGCTCATGCCGATTGGATCGTCGACCTCGGTCCGGGCGCCGGTCACGACGGCGGGCGGGTGGTATTCGAGGGCACGCCGGCCGATCTCGTCTCAGCACGTTCGACGCTGACCGCCCAGCATCTCGCCGACTACGTGAAGAACTGAACCGCCCGACTCACCCGGCGCTACGGTGTCTCATCCACCCGGGGCGTCGTTGACGACTCCGGCCAGCGAGTCGCGGTCGGCGACGTCGAGTTTGATGCAGGCGCGATAGATGTGACCCTCGACAGTCCGTACCGAGACGGTCAGGCGTTCGGCGATCTCGCGGTTGGTCAGGCCGCGACCGATGAGAACCGCGATCTCCCGCTCCCTGGCCGTGATCGGCAGCGGTCGTGCTGTCGCCCTGATGGCGGGAGTCGTCGCGCCATCGCACGCCTTCGACAGCGCGAGAACTCTCGCAGAGCAGGCGGTGGCGTCTCCACGCCGGCCGGCACGGTCGTACAACTGTGCCGCCTGCGCCGCAGCGTCGGCGGCCGACAGCAGCACTCCCGCATCCTCGAAATCATGTGATGCCGCTGCCAATTCGTCCGGATCGCCCGCTGCGTAGGCCGCTGCGTGGCGTGCGTAGACGTGACCGAGCTCGCCTTGGATGAGTCCTGCGAGCTCGGCGAGACGCGGAGCCGTGGTCTTGTCGCCGAAGCGGGTCGCGTGATGCAGGGACTCGGCCTCGAGTGCGAGTTGCCCGGAGTCGTGAGCGATTGCGGCCGCGCGATGCGCGTGATCGATTGCCGCGCGTTCGGCGCCCTGTACAGCGCAGATCCAGGCTTGCGCGAGCACCCGCTGCGAGTCGTGGATCGCCAGGTGCGGACCGCGGTGCTCATCTGCGTCTCGTAGCACCCGTTCGGCTTCGTCGACGTCGTTGAGCGCCGCGTACGCCCGTACCAGAATCAACCGGCCGGGCAAACGCCACGGGAGTGGCTGCTTGGCGTTCAGAGCGGCCAGTGCCTGTTCGAACTCGCTGATCGCCTCACGAAACGAACCGCTGTACGTCGCCGCAACACCTGCCGCGATCTTGGCGATCGCCCACCCGAGGAACTGACCCGAGGAGGAGAACTGCGTGTACTCGGTGGCGCGGTTTCGCGCCTCCTTGAGGTCGCCGACCATCGTGAGCGCCAGGACGTCGCAGTAGCGCACCATGACGCTGATCATCCCGTCCGTCGCCTTTTTCTTCGCACGGGTGCGCTCTGCGTAGGGGGCGTAGTCGCGTCCGCGCCCGGCAATCGACATGGCCAGCCCGGCACCGAAGGCCGCGAAATCGATGGCCTGCGACGGTGCGTTCGGACTCTCGAGAACGTGCTCGGCGAGCGCGATTCCCTCGTCGAGCCGGTTCTCGTGAACGGCCATCGCCGCGGCAACCGCGTCGACGACGAGTCGTAGCGACGGATGCTCGACCTTCTCGTTGAGCAGTTCGAGCATGCGATAACTCTCATCGACGTCGCCGAGCATCCAGAAGATCAGGCTCATGCGCGATACCGCCCACACCACGAGCTCGAACTCATTGAACGACTCGGGCTCGAACTCGGTGAATACAGCGTCGGCCTCGACGACTCGCCCCTGCCACATGATCGCGCGGGAGAGCAGCTCTCCCGCGGTCAGACTGCCGTCGTGCTCGAAGGCGACGCGGGCGAGCCGCTCACCGAGCGGGAGATTGGCCAGGAAGATCGCATCCTTCGCCGCTGCGATGAGCAGCGCGACGTCGACGTCACGGTGCGCGTCGACGCTCAACTGTGCGAGGCGGATACGCTCGGCGGCGGTGTCGGTTGCGTGGTCGCGCAATGCGTCGACGAGTTCGGCGCGTAGCCGTCGGGCCGCGACGCTGCTGATGCGTCGGCGAACCACGTCTCCGTAGAGCGGGTGGGTGAATCGGACGTTGGTCGTGTCGCCGTCGCGAGTTGTCGTGATGAAACCCAGTGTCTCGGCGTCGTCGACCGGTTCCTCGCCGATCAGCCCGATCAGGAGATCGATGTCGATCGGCTCGTACAGCGACAACACCTTGAGCGCATCGACAACGTGCGGACCGGCACGGTCGAGACGGTCGTCGAGCAATGACACCAGGCCGGACGGAACCGCCGTCGGGCCCCGCAATTGCCAGACGCCCGACACCTCCGACAACGCACCCGATTCGACGGCCCCCTCGATCATGTTTCGTAGGAACAGTGGATTTCCGCCGGACGAATCCCAGATGACGTCGGCGCTCAACCCCTCCAACGATCCGCCGAGAACACGTTCGACCAGTTCAGCGCACTGTTCTTTCGTGAGGTTCTGCAGTTCGAGTCGGTGGAGGTAGCCGTCCTTCCACAACGAGGTCACCGCATCGGGCACAGGTTCGCCCGTGCGGACTGTGGCGATGATTCGCGCACTGCGATCAATCGCGATCTGATGCAGCAGCGTCGCCGAAAGCTGATCAAGCATATGGGCGTCGTCTATTCCGATGACCGTTCCGGGCTCGGCGACGAGGGTCTCGCGCGCGGAGACCAACGCCGCTATCGGATCGCGCGACGCGGTAGGAGCTACCCACGGCGCGAAGGCTCCGAGCGGTATGGCGCGCGACGACTCGGTACATGCAGCCCATCGGACAGGCCTACCGAGAGAATCGGTGACCATCCGGGCGAGCGTGGTTTTGCCGACGCCCGCGGGCCCGACAAGTACCACTCCACAGCGATCGCTTGGTCGCAAGAGCGCGGAGCGGATGAACTGTTGCTCGGCGGGCCGGCCGAGGAGTTGCCAGCGCCCTTCCATGGTTGAGCAGTATAGGGCGAATTGCCAGAAATTGAGTCGTGAAGGTTCGAGCAAGGAAACTCACTCGGGGAGTTCGTCCACGCTCGTCGGCTCACACATCGGCGCATTGTTCTTTTGATGCCGGAATCGACTCGACGCATCGTACACGTTGCGCTTGAGGCGGTTAATCGATCCGAGCGGGGTATGTACCTTCAGGCCACGCCAGGAATTGAACGACAGGACGTCGTCGCCGTATGCGCGTCGCTCCGGTGTGTAGGGATTCTGCGTCGGGAATCTGATCGTGGCAACTGTCCGGTGCGGTGACTCCTCCTCCGACCACGCCTTTGTCGCATCGTCGATCGGCATCCGGTCGACATTCGTGCACAGTTGCACCCGCAGTTCATATTCGGCCGGATGCGACTCGAAGAAATCGACGGTCATGTCTTGCAGCGCATTTACTCCGCGATAGTCGGGTGTCGGTTGACCGGCGAGCGCACGAACCTCCGCCGACGACGGCGCGTACAGCATCTTCGCGACATATTTGCCGTAGCGCAGCGGCGCTGACGTATAGAAGGTGTCCCCGAGAATGTGCGTGTTCTCCCTGATGAAAACTCTCAGGGTGTCCGGAAGCGGGCGCCCGATCTTTGTCAGAATCCTGGCGTCGACTGCGGCCAACAAGCGTTCGCCGAACCCGAGAACGGGATCGGAAACACGGGCGAGCAGCACCGCCGTCGGCATGCCCTTGAGGAGATACTCCTTCGCGTCCGCGAACAGGAACTCCCGATGGGTCACCATGATGAAGTCCTGGGTGACCGCGGTGTCGTCGGGCAGGGCACGTTCGGCGGTCGGATCGACGCCGACGACCTTGATCCCCAGGCCGCGCACGCCTCGCATCTGATCGGTACGTATGGCTCCCGACGTGCTCGATAAGCGGGCGATGATCGGGTAGGTCCGTGGTTCCGCGAACAGCCCCTGGGCGAGTTCTTCCGGCAGGTCGGCGTGCACCTCGAGTTCACCGCGTAGGACAGCGTGACTCTTGGCGTGGGCGTCTCGGATGCCGCGCTTGTATTTGGCGTACGCGTGCTCGTTGTTCGTGTGCAGGATCTGCACCATCTTCGCCACCACCTCCGCCTCACCAGGCGGGGTGTCCTCCATCTCCGGCTCCCACAACACGTACTCACGACTCATCGTCACGGTCCTCTCGGCGCATCAGGGTGCGGGCCAGGGTGCGAAAGGGTTGGTGGCATGTGCGAGCACCGGGGTGAGCGTGGGGAAGTGGCGGAGCAACACTGTGCGCATCGTGTTGTCGCGGATCCACGCCATGCCCGCTTCGGTGTAAACGTCGGCGGTGAAGTCCGTCGTCAGGAATCGATCAGCGGCGATCCTGCGTGATGCCATCAAGATGAACACCCGAAACGCGGTGTCGGAGAATCCGAAGCCTCGGGGTTTGCGTTCTGCGTAGAGACCGATCATGAGATCAACGTCATCGATGTCGCGGTACATCTGCTCGAGTTGCTTCGCCCACTCGGCGTTGTTCGTCAAATCTGCGAAGCTCTTGGCGGGCGGGAGTCGGAAATGTCGCCGGAATTCGTTGTAGCGTGGCACGCCACGCTCTCGGCTTCGGAGGACATCGATAGTGGCGAGGTCAATCGACTCAGCGTCCGGCCGCGGGAGATCACGGAGAGCTTCCGGGAAATTGTGGAGCGTCAGAGCTCCCGGAAATGCCCTTCCGAACGAGTACAGCAAATCGTCCATCGACCATTCCGCCATTCGCTGGTGCACCTTGTCGGCCAGAAGATCTCCGAGCGGGTGAGTATGCCTGGTCTGGCCCGTGGCCAGGCTCCGTACATCGAGGTGGTCGGGTAGCAGGGGATGCATGCGATACACCGCCACGAATTCTTCGGTCAACGAGAACGGCACCCCGTCGAGATGAGTTCCGCCGCCTGGAATCCCGAAGAGTATCTCGCTGTCGACAAGCCGCCCGAACTTCGAGGTGAACTTCTCACCCAGTAATCCGAACCAGTTCGCGTGCATGCCGGTCACGGTTGTGGGGTGCGCGATGATCGCAGGTGTCCAGTCGACAGTGTGGATCTTTGCCATCAGTGCCGAGTTGACCAGTCGCGCAACGTTGTACAGCCGCTCTTGATCAGCTGTGAATTCAGGGTGTGCGACCGTGAGTCGTCGACATATCGCGTTGTGTTCCCGCAGGAACAACGACTGCATCAGCGCGAGTCCCAGCCACGAATTCGCCTTGGGTCCGTTCTTGTCCAGCAGTTGTTCCGCTGCCAACGTGGGGAGTCCGTCATCAGCGAGTTCGATGGTGGCGAGCAGATTGCCGTCGGCATCTCGGTCGCGGATCGCGGCCGCGTACTCCTCGGTGTCGCCGTAGATCTGCGACGCGTCCCACCAGTGCGTGTCACGGTTGGCGTACGTCGGCGGGGCGTCGGCCGGGCCGTCGAGTGTCGGCGTTCGTGGAACCTGCATCGGCCGGGAGTGCGGCCATTGGTCGTCGGCGTCGAGCTCGATGAGCCACGGCTCGGGATCGGGAGGAGTGAGATGACTCACCCAGTCATGCACCTGAAACTGGATCCACGCGGCGGCGAGCAGGTTGAGCGTCTCAGCGGGCTGAAACTCGGTGCGCGCGAGCAGCTTCTCGCTGACGACGCGCGGACTCGGCTCACGAAATCTGTCCCCGAGCTCGGGCCAAGTCGCGTCGAGTGGCACGTTACGCCCGAATCGAGTGCCGACGGACCCCATGTCGGGGTGCGCGAGGTTGTCGAAGCGCCCGTCGATCGTGCGCTTGCGATGGTCCGACGCCGGTAACGGTGGGTCGAGCGGCGGGGCAGGATCGGGATCGGTGTCGACGAGGTTGAGCGCCCGGAGCTGGCTGCGGATGCCGACCAGCACCGCCAGCCCCAGCGGTTTCGGTAGTCGCGACCAGCCGACCACCCGGTCGAGCTGCTCCGCGGTCACTGCGAGGACCCGCTCAACGGTACTTCTCTGATCGACCACCGATTCCTCTTCCGTACCCGTGTCGCCCGCCCTGACCGATGTGACGCGATCAGTATCCCCGACGGCGGCGTTCGGGTGCATGCGTACCGGACTACCTCATCGGGAGAACGCTGATTCGAGTACCCCGGTACTCGTGCGACCGCCATCCATGTCGCGAAGGCTGGAAACCCAGTCGGTTCACGCATGTCCGACGCAGGGTCAATCGGCACGATCAACGATGTCGTGCACTACGGGAGAATGGCAGGTGATTCGTGATCGTCCCGATCGGCATCACGCTCAACATCGAGACGGAACTCGACGACGCGGTGTCGGCGCTGGGGTGCCGCGTGGGCGACGCGCGGCACAGTCGATTCTGGTTCGCGGAGGCACGTCATGCATCGATCGACACCCCGACACCCCTCTACGACAACAGAGTGGCGATCAGGTTGCGCACGGGTGCCTTCGACGACCTCACGGTCACCATGCATCCCGAGCGAAGCGAGTGGCTGACCGGTGATTGGGCCAACTCGTTCGACCGTGACCAGTTCGAATATCGCATTTCAGATCAGTGGTGTGGTGGCGATCGAAGGCTCAGGGCGTCGGCACGTACCCGTCATCCGTCCGGGAGCATGTCCGAGGCGATCGAGAACGGCGCCGATCCCACCCACCTCCTCGACACGGCGCAACGACGCTTTCTGGTCGCGTGCGCGTCGTCGGGGCCGCCGATCGACCACCTCGTACTGCGTGGGCCGATCACGTCGCAGGTCTGGGATACGTCGGTGCGCGACGTCCGACAGGTTCGGGTGGCGAGGTGGCTGTCCGATGACATCGACGTGGTTGGGGTCTCCACGTGCATCGGTGTCCGCCCCGGCGAGTCGTCGCACGACCTCGCGGCGCGGGCCTCGGCGGTCGCGAGCGATCTCCGCGACAGCCTCCACGACGCCGGGTGTCAGACCAGCCCGCTGACGAGCAAAACCGTTCTGGCGCTTCGTGTGCTCGCAGGGGCGACCCCGTGATTACCCGTCGACGGAGACGATCGTCAGCTCGAAGACCAGACTGTCACCCTTGTTGATGCCCGCGGCAGGATTGCCATTCGGGTATCCGTCCTCAGGGTTCATCGCGACCGCAACCGACGAACCCACCTTCTGACCCGCGATGGCCTTCTTGAAACCGACCACGACCCTGTCGAGCGAGAACTGAACGGGAGTACCCCCCGAGTAGCTGCTGTCGAAGGTCTTACCGTCACGGCCATCGACGCCGACGTAACAGACGCTGACGGTCGCCGTGTCGGGGACAACCTCGCCGCTGCCCTCCCGCAGGGTGTGAACCTGCGTCTGCTCGACCGCGAACGGAGTGGTCACCGTGACTGCCGGTGCCGTCGTCGAGGTCGAGGCGACGACGTCGACACTTCCCGTCGTGCCACGAAGGGTCCAGTCCGGCTTGGCATCCGCGGCCGGTGCCGCAGACGGGCAGGAGGGCGACGTCGCGGAAGTCGATGACGACGCGGCAGCGTCGGATCCGGAATCGGAGCCGCACGCGGCAAGTCCGATCGTCAGCGAGGCAACGGCTACGGGAAGTACGACACGGCGGATGTTCACGGGCGTCACGCTACCGAACGGCTTACCCCAGACCGCGAACCGCATCGAACCACATCGCCGACGTCACGAACCCTGGAGTCCCAGTGCGCGGGAGATGGTGAAGAACAGGTCCGTCTGATCGGTCAAGCCGACGACATTCGCCGCGCTGGGGCCGTATGCGGCGATCCGCACCTGCGTACCGGTGTGGCCCTGATCCATCGCGTCCAGATTGTCCGACGTTCCGTACGACACCGTGAGCGGCTGGCCGTCCTTGCCGGTCAACACGCGGGTCAGTCCGGGGTAGATGGCGTCCTTCTCCACCTGCAGGGGCAGCTTCGCGTCGTCGGCGGCCTTCTGTACGTCCTCGGCAGTCATCGACTCGACGATCTGGCTGCTGTGCGCGTGATCGGCGGTCACGATCACCAGCGTGTCGCGGTTGTCCTTGGCGTAGTCGAGCGCCACCTTCGTCGCTTCGTCGAGGTCGACGGTCTCGCCGATCTGACCGCACGGGTTTGCGGCGTGATCCTGCTTGTCGATCGACGCGCCTTCCACCTGCAGGAAGAAGCCCTTGTCGTTGCCCTTGAGGAGGTCGATGGACTTCTTCGTCATGTCGGCGAGCTTCGGCGTGGATGCGCCACGTTCGGGGTTGTCGGTGCACGTCGCGGCTGGTTCGAGGTAACCGCCCTTGGTCGCGACAGGTCCGTTCCAGCGGACAGGCATGTTGCCGTCGGCGAAGAGTCCGAGGACGGGGGAGTCCTGGTTGGCCATCGTCACCCCGTTGAGTTCGTCGGCGCTGCGCACCATACGGTAGCCCCGCTCTTTCGCCTGGACCTCGAGCGTCTTGCCCTGGTATTCGCCTGCGGTGGCGGTTTGCTGGAATGACTTGGCGCCACCACCGAGCACGACGTCGGCTCGCGTTCCCAGCAACTGCTCGGTGATCGACCCCTTGCCACCCTTTTCCAAGGCGTCGGTCGGACACTTCTCGGATGTCTCCTCGGGCCCATAGCATTTGCGATTGGTGACGTGCGCGACCTGCACCGCGGGTGTGGCGTCCTGGATCTCAGCGGTGGTGACATCACCGGTCGCCTTGCCTGCCTTCTTGGCGAGTTCGAGCAGCGTCTGCTGGGAGCGGCCCTCGATGTCGACGGAGATCGCCCCGTTGTACGTCTTCGTGCCGGTCGACCACGCCGAACCGCTCGCCGCCGAATCGGTGACGTAGGTGGGCTTTCCGTCCTTGTCGAGCGAGTAGTGCGTGTACTGACCCGTCAGCGGCAAGGCGTCGATCCCACTGAAGGCGCCGCCCGCGCCCTGCGCGTAGTCGCGAGCAACGGTGATCTCGGAATCTCCCATGCCGTCACCGATCAGCAGGATGACGTTCTTGGCCCCGGAGTTTCGGATGGAGTCGGCGATGAGCGAACTGCGGTCGTCGCCGGCCCTCGTCGCCCCGCCATGTTCCGAAAGCTTGCCCTTGGCAACGGGATTCAACAGTGGTCCGGCCGCATCGTTGCTTCCGTCACCGCCGCACGCCGCCATCACCGTCGTCGCGCACGCCAGAGCCGTGACCGCCATGTACCGATGTCGTCGCATCCGCATTCTCCCCATATCCGTCGTTTCACTGAACTCGGACATGGTCGTTGCGATATGTGAACAAAAGTTGTCGTGGGGTCGACGCTGGTGCGGCCACCCGACCACGACTCGGGTGGCCGCGCGACCTCAGCGCTTGAGCGGGCTGTAGAAGACCAGTCCGTTGCCCTTGTTGTCGTAAACGACTGCTCGACGCTCGTGCGCGTCGTCGTAGGGGCCCTTGATGATGGCGCCACCGCTTTCCTCGACAGCTTTCGCGTCACCGTCGACGTCATCGGTCTTGATGCCGACCACCACCTTGCCCGGTATCGGATGGTCGACGTCTGTGGCGAGCGCGAGCGTCAACGACCCGCCGTCGAGAGCGGCGAAATGCGCTCCGTCACGGAACTTGAGCGCCATGCCCAAGGTCTCGCTGTAGAACTTGATGGAATCGTCGAGATCATCCGTCGACAGAACGATCATGCGGACTTCGTGGTCACTCACGTGGGCCTCCTTTGGCCGAATCGAGCTTGCTCAGCGTGAACCCCAACCCCGGAATTCACGCTAGTGCACCCGACAGCCCGACGAACGGGACTTTCGGTCCGCACACACGCAGAAGCCCGCACCTACGAAAGGCTCCCGATCTGTGTCAGATCGGGAGCCAGTGTCGTCGTCGTACCGCGCGTCAGCCGCGAACGGAGTCGAGCGCCTCGTTGAACGTCGCGCTCGGACGCATGACCTCAGCCAACTTGTCCGAATCCGGGGCGTAGTAGCCGCCGATGTCGACGGCTTCGCCCTGCGCCTTGTTCAGCTCGGCCACGATCGCATCCTCGTTTTCGGCAAGCGTCTTCGCCAGCGGCTCAAAATGCTTGGCCAATTCCTCGTCATCGGTCTGTTTGGCCAGCTCTTGCGCCCAGTACATCGCGAGATAGAACTGGCTGCCACGGTTGTCGAGTTCGCCCGTGTTGCGCGATGGACCCTTGTTGTTCTCGAGCAGTCGTCCCGTCGCGGCGTCGAGTGTCTTGGCGAGCACCTTGGCCTTCGGGTTGTCGTTCTTCTTGCCCAGATCCTCGAGGCTGACCGCAAGCGCCAGGAACTCACCAAGTGAATCCCACCGGAGATGGTTCTCCTCGAGGAGCTGCTTGACGTGCTTCGGGGCAGAACCGCCCGCGCCTGTCTCGTACAGACCGCCGCCGGCCATCAGCGGGACGATCGACAGCATCTTGGCGCTGGTGCCGAGCTCGAGGATCGGGAACAAGTCGGTCAGGTAATCGCGCAGGATGTTGCCGGTGGCCGAGATCGTGTCGAGGCCGCGGATCAGGCGTTCCATCGTGTAGCGGATGGCACGCACCTGCGACATGATCTGGATGTCGAGGCCCTCGGTGTCGTGATCCTTCAGGTAGGTGTTGACCTTGGTGATCAGCTCGTTCTCGTGGGGGCGGTAGGGGTCGAGCCAGAAGACCACCGGCATGCCCGACTCACGCGCACGCGTCACGGCCAGCTTCACCCAGTCGCGAATCGGCGCGTCGCGCACGATGCACATGCGCCAGATATCGCCCTCCTCGACGTTCTGCGACAGCAGGATCTCCCCGGTGTCGAGGTCGACGAAGTTCGCGACACCGTCGGCCGGGATCTCGAAGGTCTTGTCGTGCGAGCCGTACTCCTCGGCCTTCTGGGCCATCAGTCCGACGTTGGGCACTGTGCCCATCGTCGTCGGATCGAACTGCCCATTGGTCTTACAGAAGTTGACCATCTCCTGATAGATCCGCGAGAACGTCGACTCCGGGTTGACCGCCTTGGTGTCCTTGGGCCGACCATCGGCGCCATACATCTTGCCGCCGGCGCGGATCATCGCGGGCATCGACGCATCGACGATCACATCGCTGGGAGAGTGGAAGTTGGAGATGCCCCGAGCGGAGTCGACCATGGCGAGCTCCGGCCGGTGCTCGTGGCACTTGTGCAGGTCGTCGATGATCTCTTCTTTCTTCGACGCCGGCAGCGATTCGATCTTGGCGTACAGATCCGACAGCCCGTTGTTGACGTTCACGCCGAGTTCGTCGAAGAGGTCGCCATGCTTGGCGAACGCCTCCTTGTAGAAGGTGCGCACCGCGTGACCGAACACGATCGGGTGGCTGACCCGCATCATCGTCGCCTTGACGTGAAGCGAGAACATGACGCCCGTTTTGTAGGCGTCCTCCATCTCCTTTTCGTAGAACTCGATCAGCGCCTTCTTGCTCATGTACATGCTGTCGACGACGTCGCCGTCGAGAAGCTTGACCTCGGGCTTGAGGACAATGGACTCGCCGTCGGCGGTGACCAGTTCCATTTTCACCGTGCGGTCGCCCTCGACCGTCATCGACTTCTCGCCGTGGTAGAAGTCGCCTTCACGCATGTGAGCGACGTGGGTACGCGACGCCATCGACCATTCGCCCATCGAATGTGGATGCTTGCGGGCATACTCCTTAACCGCCTTGGGCGCGCGACGATCCGAATTACCTTCTCGCAGTACAGGATTGACAGCACTACCGAGGCACTTCGTATACCGGTCGCGGATCTCCTTCTCTTCGTCGGTCTTCGGATTGCCCGGATAGTCGGGAATGGCGTATCCCTTGGCCTGCAGTTCCTTGATCGCAGCAAGCAACTGCGGGACCGAGGCGCTGATGTTGGGAAGTTTGATGATGTTGGTGTCCGGGTCCTGGGTGAGACGTCCCAGTTCGCCGAGGTGGTCGCCGACCTTCTGCTCGTCAGTCAGATAGTCGGGGAATTCGGACAGGATGCGCGACGCAACGGAGATGTCGGAAGTCTCGACGTTGATGTCGGCGGAGTCGGCGAACGCCCGGATAACGGGCAGAAAGGCGTAGGTCGCCAGCATCGGCGCCTCGTCGGTCAGGGTGTAGATGATGGTCGGTTGCTTGTCGCTCATAACCTGCCTTCGCTCTCGAGTGCGGTCGCCCGACACAATTGGGTCGTGTGTCGCAACCGCTGGCCACGCGCGGGTGTGCGCGTCCAGCGTCAACCCTATTCCGTCAGCCAAACCCGTGCCGCACGTGCTCGCGAAATGAACTGGGTCGCGTCTCGCTAACAGCGTGTTCTCTGCCACTGAGGTGCGCTCGCGGTAGGGCCGACCGGCCATGGCAGACTCGACCGCGGTCCGTGAACGAGGTGCAACCGTGAGGTGACGATGGTGAACTCTGCCGTGGATGGGGCTCTGACGCTGACCGACACGTTCGAGGCGAACCGCTCGATCCAGCGGTCCGCAGCTGTCCGACTGTTCGCGGCCTCGAACTCCGCGATGTACGTCACGCTGATGGAGCGTCATCTCGATTTCGGAATTCGCCACTCCGAGTCAGAGCTAGCGATTCGCCTCGACCGCGACATCGCCGCACTCGGCACCTCCGACCAGCCCACCGGCCTCGATCTCATCAAGTCGTGGGCCAAGCAGGGGTGGCTGCACCGCGTCACCGACGCAGCATCGCCGTCGGCGCCCAACGTGTGCTTCCTGAGCACCGAGGCGCGCTCGGTGATCGCATACATGCGTCGGTTGCGGCGCGAGGACAGCGTCGCCACCGGCGGGTCCATCATGGGCGTGGCCGCCGGTCTGCACCGGGTCGCGACTCAGGTGACCGACGATCCGGAACGAATTCGCGAAGACATCGAGAGCCAGATCGACGAACTCGACGCCGAACTCGTCGAACTCAACGAGGGACGCCGTCGACCATTCGACCTGCGGGGAGCTGAGGACGAGGCTCGGGCGATCGCCTACCAGATGGAGCAGATCATCACCGACATCGGCCAGTACGGCGCGATGCTCGATCGCATCACCACAGCACTGCTCGACGACCCGCACGACTCCGACCTCGCCTACCGCGATCGACAGCGACAGATGTTCGACGACTACGAGTCCCTCCTCGAGTCATCCCAAAGCGCGTCCTATCACGCCTTCACCCAGATGATCCAGGATCCGGTGCAGCGCGCCCGCCTCATCTCCGACATCGAGCTCGTCGTCGACAGGCTGCCGAGTATCGACACCGGACTGCGCGCAGTGATGGAGAACTTCTTCCCGTTGGTCAGTGAGCAGATGGCCGAGGTCGGGCGAATCAGGCAGCGTTGTGCCCGTCGAATCCGACGGTTCGTCGCATCAGGAACTCTCGAGCAGAGCCGTGGCGTTGCCCGACAGCTCAACGACGCACTGGCCACCGCCAACGAGTTGCTCAAGGATTCACTCGCCGATCGTCGTCTCGGCTACGAGCTGCCGGTCGCAACGCCGCAGGTGACATCCATCGGTCGGCTCGCGTTCGAAATCCGCAATCCGGCACCGCCGGAGCAGGCACGACCCGCCGACGGACGCACCAACCTGGCATCATTCGCATCTCTCGCGGGGCAGGTCGACACGGTGGAACTCGCCGACGTGGTGAACGACAAGCTGACCGCGGGACCGCTGTCGTTGAGCGACGCGATCGCCGCGCTCGACGAGCCGTACCTCGCGCATGTCATCGTGTTGTGGTCGTGGGCCCTGCGCCAGCCTCGGGAAGCGCAGCGCCAGCCTCGGGAAGCACAGCGCCAGCCTCGGGAAATGCAGCGCGAGCCTGGGGAGGGGTCGTCGTTTGTGCGGTTCCGGTCGCTGGAGGGCGAGGACCGCGCGATCGAAGTGCCGACGCTGATGTTCAGCGAGCCCATCCCGTCCCAGTACAGCGATACCGATTCGATTCTCAGCACGGAAGCCGACGCCTGATGACCAGCACCGACACCACCGATCCGAACACTCCCGAGGCATCTACGGACGCCGCTGTCTCCACCGGCACGCCCGTCGACGAGTTCGCCGGATACGACGATCTGCCGACCGCGGCGACACACGGGAGGATCGACGGACCAGGCGCGCCCCGATTCGACGGTGATGTCTCTGCGATGCCCGATCGCGCATGCTGGGCGTTGCAGAATCTCCTCACGCGCAGGCATGTCAGTGGTGACCGCAACCCACAATTGTGGGCGTGGGTCACCGAGTATGAGGATGTGCTGCGCAGCCGCCTGTCGGAGCTCGACCTCCGACTGCGCCTTGTCGACGAGCTCCAGGTGGCATTCGTCGAGCAGGCCGGATACGAGTCACGTTGGGGCAGAAAGATTCTCAAGCGCGAGACCATCCAGACCTACGACGCTATCCTCGCCCTGCACCTCGCCAAGTTCCTGCGTTCGTCGCGCGAGGAGACAGCGATCATCACCCGTGAGGAGATCCACGAGATGTTCGCGGGCGTGACCAACACGATCGACCGCGACCTCGCGTTGTTCGACAAGCGGATCGAGCGCGCGATAGACAAGCTCGAAGAGCTCGACTTCTTACGCAGACACCGCGACGATCCCGACACGTTCACCGTCAGCCCGGTGATCACGGCGGTGATGACCGCCTCGGTGATCACCGACCTACAGCATCAGTTCGAGCAGTTCATCGGCGCGGGCGACACCGGTGACGATCTCGCCGTCGACGCCGATTCGGCGGGCGCAGAAGGCAACTCGACGCCCGCCGACCAGTCGGATTCCACCGACGAATACTCCGACGACGAAGGAGACGAGTGGTGAGTGATCTCGACAGGCTCGATCAGCGGGACAGGCTCGATCAGCGGGACAGGCTCGATCAGCGGGACAGGCTCGATCAGCGGGACACGCTCGATCAGCGGAGCACGCCCGATCGCGGCGAGGGGGACGAGCAGTACTACCTGTCCCGGTTGCAGCTCATCAACTGGGGAGTCTTCGACGGCTACCACTCCATCGGGTTCAGCCCGGGCGGCGCACTCATCACGGGCTCGTCGGGCAGTGGTAAATCGTCACTGCTGGACGCGATTTCGCTGGCCTTCCTGCCGGATCACCGTCGCAACTTCAATGCTTCTGGCGATACCACCGCGGCCGGTTCGTCCGGCGGTCGACGCACCGTCGGCAAGTACGTGCGTGGTGCGTGGGGCGAGCGTCGCGACGCAACGGGAGCACACCGCGAGATCATGTATCTCCGCGGAAGCGGCCCAGCCTGGGCGGCGATCGCCGTCACCTACACCTCGACGTCGGGCACAGCCATCACCGGACTGGTGCTGAAGTGGCTTGGCGCAGGCAAACTCACCGATGCCCATAGCGCGTACTTCATCCACGACGGTGACGTCGACATCGTCGACGCCTGCAACGAGTGGGCCGCGAATGGCTACAGCGCCGCCCGGTTCCGCGACCGCGGCTGGCAGGGCGGTCCGGGAGAGGGCAAGTATCTGTCGACCCTGTACTCGTTGATCGGTATCCGCGGCTCGGATGCCGCACAGCAGTTGCTCGGAAAGGCCAAGTCGCTCAAGAGCGTTGGCGGACTCGCACAGTTCGTACGCGAGTTCATGCTCGACGAACCCACGAGCATCGCAGGCATCTCCGACGCACTCGAGCAGATCGATCCACTGGTCGAGGCGCGTGAACTCCTCGACGTATCCCGGCGCAAGCGCACCATCCTCGACAACGTCGAGGCGATGCAGGAGCGCTATGCGGCGGAGTCGGCGACCTTCACGGTTCTCGACACCATCGAGCCCGAGGTCGTCCGCTCGTACGTCACCAACCTGCGGCTGCACAATGCCGAACCCGAGATCGCCGACCTCGACGATCAAATCGCCCGCCTCGATTCCGACCTCGCCGCGCTCAACTCGCAGCACGATCAACTCCGCCGGGATCACAGCCACCTTCTCGGTCGGATCGCAACGTCGACAGGCGATCTCGCGCCGCTGCAGGAACAACTCTCGACGGCGCAGAAGGCGAGCAACGAGGCGTCGATCCGTCGCGCCACCTATGAACACAAGATCTCCGCGCTCGGATTCGACATTCCGGAAGACGGTGAGGCGTTCTGGGAGTTACGCGAGCACCTGATGGAGGAGGCCACCCGACTCGACGGTCAACTCGAGGCGGGCAAGCCACATTTCGCCGAGACCCTCGCCACCGAGGTCGCTGCGCGCTCCCAACGCGACGCTGCCCGTGACGAACTCGAGCGCGTGCGCCACGCCGGCTCCGCGCTGCCTCGCGCCGAACACGAGATGCGTCGAATCATCGCCAATGCACTCCAACTCGACGAGTCCGAACTGCGGTATGTCGCCGAACTCGTCGAGCTCGAACCCTCTGCCGAGAGGTGGCGGCTGGCAGTCGAGAAGGTCCTGCGTAACGCCGGGCTGCGACTCCTGGTGCCGGACAATCATTTTGCGGCTGCCCTCAAGTTCGTCAACGAGCACGACATGCGCGGGCGGATTCAGCTCCACCACGCAGAGACGCGTCCCGCGCCGATGGTGGAGCCGGGCACGCTCGGGGCGACGCTCCGGGCGGCCGAACCCGACCACCCGTGCACCAACGAGGCCCTCACGATCCTTGCCAAACTCGGCAATTACGTGTGCGTCGATTCCACCGCGGATTTCGTCGAACACACCAAGGCCGTGACCGACCGTGGCCTTCGCAAGGACTCGGCGAAGCTCGCCATCAAGGACGACCGTCAGCAGTTGCGTCCGTCCCAGTACATCTTCGTCGGAAACGTGAGCGCGAAAATCGCTGCGCTGCAGGAAGAACTCGAGTCCGAGAACGAGCTGTACGAGCAGGCGCGAGCTCGCAGTGCCGAACTCGACCGAGAGCGCACAGCCAAGGAGCAGCGACGCGACGCCTACCGACGGGTCTGCGAACAGTTCGCCGCGTGGAACGAGATCGACCTCGATACCGCTGACGACCGCGTCGACGCGCTCACCGAACAGTACGAGCTCCTCATGGAGGAGAATCCCGACACCGAGGCGCTGCAACGCAAGGCCGAGGACATCTGGGAGCAGGTCCGCGCCGCCATTTCGCAGGCCGCACTCGTGCGGGACAAGATCGCCACCCACGACAAGCGTCGTACTCAACTACTCGACCTGGTCGACAGGTTGAAGATCGAACCCGTCTCTGCCCACGCGGAGGCGACGCTCGATCGCTTCCGCGAGGAGTCCGCGGCGGTGCTCGACGTGCTCGCACCGGATCCGTTCCGCCAGGATCTACTCAAAGCCGTTGGGCGCGAGCGTGATCGGACGCGCGCCGACACTCGACGTTCGCGCGACGAATTGGGTCGCGTCCTCGACGCCTACGACAAGGAGTTCCCGGACGCGATCCCGAACGACAGCGACGATTTCGACGAGCGCGTCCACGACTATGTCGCGCTGTGCCGCCGCATCGACGAGCGCGAGCTGCCTGCCGCCTACGAGCGAATGCGACGACTCATCACCGAGCAGGCGCCGGGCGCGATCCTGAGTCTGCACATGGCGGCCGAGGCCGAGGAGCGACGGATCGTCGAGCAGATCGAGCGGGTCAACTCCGGGCTCGGCTCGGTGGCCTTCAACCGCGGAACCCGCCTACGGCTCTGCCCCGGTCGCAAGACTCTCGCGGCAGTCGCCGAACTGACCGACAAGGCGCGGCAGATCTCGTCGCGAACCGCAGCCGTCGGATTCGGCGACGAGGAGGCCATCCTCGAGCAGTATGCCGACATACTGCTTCTGCGTGAACGACTCGCCGGTGCAACGCCCGAAGACCGTCAGTGGACGCGAGACGCACTCGACGTGCGTAACCGGTTCGACTTCTACTGCGAGGAACGCGACGCCGAGACCGGCGAGACCATCCGCACGTACAGCAACGCGGGCGACAACTCGGGTGGTGAGCAAGAGAAGTTGATGGCGTTCTGTCTGGCAGGCGCGCTGAGCTTCAACCTGGCGAGTCCGCACGGCAAGGGAAACCGTCCCATCTTCGCGCAGTTGATGCTCGACGAGGCGTTCTCGAAGTCCGACCCGCAGTTCGCGCAGCAGGCACTCGCGGCGTTCCGCAAGTTCGGCTTCCAGTTGATCATCGTCGCAACGGTGCAGAACACCAGCACGATCCAGCCCTACATCGACAACGTCGTCATGGTGTCGAAGACCGAGGACGTCAACAGCCGTCCCATCGCCACCGCGATCTCGACGTCGATCCAGACGTTCTCGGATCTACGTCGAACGAGCACGAGCCGTCTGCCCGTCTGAGCGCACCGACCACCACTGACCAACGAGGGCCTCGGCTGGTAGCAACCAGCCGAGGCCCTCGTTGATCAGAGCGTCGCGTCAGGACGAGTAGTCGTAGAAACCCTTGCCCGACTTCTTGCCGAGGTAGCCCGCCTCGACCATGCGCCGCAACAGGGGCGGCGGCGCGTAGTGGGGCTGGCGGAACTCGTCGTACAGCGATTCGGCGACGTCGAGAACGACGTCGAGTCCGACGGTGTCGCTGAGCGTCAACGGGCCCATCGGGTGTCCGCAGCCGTTCACCATCCCGGTGTCGATGTCTTCCTTGGTGGCGTAGCCGCTCTCGTACATGCGGATGGCGTCGACCAGGTAGGGGATGAGCAAGGCGTTCACGACGAAGCCGCCGCGGTCGCCTGCCTGAATCGTCTTCTTACCGAGGTGATCTCGCGCGTACTCGGTGACGGTCGCCACTGCCTCTGGCGAGGTCGCCAAGCTGGAGATGATCTCCACGAGCGGCATGACCGGCACCGGATTGAAGAAGTGCACACCGACAACGCGACTCGGGTCTGCGACGTCCTTGGCGATACGGATGATCGGGATCGAAGACGTGTTGGTGGCGAGGATCGCGGTCGGAGCGGTGATCTTGTCGAGTTCGGCGAAGAAACCCACCTTGAGTGCCTCGATCTCGGGCAGGGCCTCGATGACGAGTTCGCGGTCGGCGAAGTCGGACACCGAGGTGGTCAGCGTCAGACGGGCCAACGCCTGCTCGGCATCGTCGGCGCTGATCTTCGACTTCGAGACCGCACGGTTGATCGACTTCTCGATGCGTGCGCGGGCCGCGTCAGCCGCAGCCTGGTCGCGCTCGAGAACGAGGACGTCGTCACCCGCGCGGATCGCGATCTCGGCGATACCGGCACCCATCGTGCCGCCGCCGACTACTCCGAGCTGTGTCATGGAGCTCCTCCAGATTGTGAAACGTGGTCGCAGGTCAGCCTACTGCGCAAGGGCCACACGAAATGAACCCGAGGTCGCGGCGGGGGTCCACCAACCCGATCAGGCTGTGAGCGCGGTGATCGCACTGTGCGGCAGCGCATAGGAGTGATGCCCATCTCGTCCGGTCATGTCTTCGGCGCCCGCGAGCGCGTTGAGCACGGCTTCCTCGACCGCATACACCGTCGCCGCGTAGAGCGCGTCCATCCGATTCCACGGCATCACAGTCTGGGTGGTGAGGAGGACGTCGCTGTCCGATAGCGGAAATCCCGTCGTGGAGGAGCGATCATCTGCCGTCGAGAAGGCGAGGAACAGATCACCGGAGAACAGTGATCCGGTCGTACCGGTTCTGGCTAGTCCCATCGGGACTCTTCGCGCCATAGCCGTGCACTGTGCGGATGTTGTCGGAGCATCCGTAGCCACGATGACGATGACCGACCCGGCACCGCCCGGAACAGAGAGGTCGTGCTCCAACCACGGCTCCGTCTCCATCGGGTTGGGGACGTCGACCCGAGTTCCCACCGGTATTCCCGCAATGGTCAGTTCGCTGCGCGAGCCGAAGTTCGCCTGGACGAAAGCCCCAACGGTGAACTCGTGCGTCCCGATCTCGACGGCGCGTGACGCTGTGCCGCTACCCCCCTTGAAGCCGTAACAGTTCATCCCGGTACCGCCACCCACGTTGCCTTCGGCTGGCGCCGCTGCCGAAGCGGAATCAAGTGCACCACGCACGGCGTTCGCCGTGACATGGCCGCCATTGATGTCGTTGAGGTAGCCGTCCCATGTCTCTGCGCACACCGGCAGCAGCCATTGTCTGCCCAGCACAGGATCTAAGTCGTTGATCCACTCGATCACTGCGGCATGGCACGTTCCAACGGCGTGCGTATTGGAGATCGTGATCGGCAGTGAGAGTTCTCCGACCTCGTTAATCCAGTGGGCACCCGTCATCTCGCCGTTTCCGTTCAGCGAGTAGAAGCCTGCCGAACATGGCCTACCCACACCGTTTCTGCCACGCGGGAGAAGTGCCGTCACTCCTGTGCGCACCGGCCCGCGGCCGACCTCGAGCGGGCCTGCCCCTTCGATGAGCGTGGTGTAGCCGACCTCGACGCCTGCAACGTCGGTGATCGCGTTCTTCGGTCCGGGTGTACCGGGAAGCGTGACCCCGAGATCGCGAATGCGTGGCCGACTCATGACGTCTCGTTTCGGTTCATCGGGGCACAGTCCGCTCCGACAATGTCGGGACAACCCGTTGCGGTACGCGCGTACGACGAGATCAATTGCACTGCACGGGAATAGGAGAGTGACGCATTTGCGGTGATTATGTGCAAGCCGTATCCGTCCTCGAGTGTCACCAGGTTCGCCGCGATGTCGACTGACGGCTCGGTCAGCGTGAAGTGCCCTTGGGCAACACCGACATCCAGAATTCCCATGTACAGGGCGACCTGTTTGTCGAAGAGCGCGGTGACCAAGATCGCGTGGTCATCGCGCAACCCGAGATGCGAATCGAGTTGATAGAGAGCAGATACCAATGCGTCGTCCCCTGATCGCGGAAGGCCCGCGGAGATCATCACTCGCAGCCGGTCGCGAGCATCTGCGAGTGACGAGACCTCGTGAAGGCGCGCCGCATAGAACCTGTCGCTTGCGAGCCTGTGCACTTCTTTCAGCAGCGTCTCGAAATCGGTGAAGTAGTAGTGAATGGTTCCTGTCGACACATCGGCGATGGCCGCGATGTCGGCGATACGGAGGGCCGCCAGACCGCGATCACGTATCGCGACGAGCGTCGCTGTAACTATCGCATCCCTCGCCGCGGCCTGGTCTTTGCGCCGAGCCATGACCCTCCTGTTTCACCAGTTAACTTCTGATTACGCGCCTTTCTACGCATTGACAGCATAAACACATAATTCTTTGATTGACCAGTCAAGAAATTTCCCGGTCACTTGAAGGAGCGCGCATGACCGACATCAACCCGCGCATCGCGCCGGCAGCAGGCGTCGCATACGAACAGCAACTCTCCCGGAGCCTCACGATGCGGGAGAACATCTTTATCACCCTGTCGTCGGTCACTCCGGCGTCGAGCGTGTTCATCATCGTTCCGGCCATCCTCTTGGCGGCAGGCGGCGCTTCGGTCCTGACAATGGCCATCGCCGCGGTAGCTGCCATCTTCGTGGGCATGTGTTACGCGGAGCTGGCAGCGACCTATCCGGTAACGGGTGGTGAATACACCTGGGCGGCAAGACTTCTGGGTCGTCCAGCGGGATTCGCATTGTTCTTGCTCACACTCGTCAGCGGTATCTTCATCATCGCGGTGATCGCGTTGGGTACAGGTGAATACCTCGGGGTTGCGTGGTCCGGGCTGTCCGGCAAGTGGATTGGGGTGGGGGTCATCGTCGTCACGACGGTCGTCGCCACGTTGAACATCCGGACCAATGCTTGGGTCACCGGACTCTTTCTCGTGATCGAGATAGCTGCCGTGACTGTGCTGGCGATACTGGGGTTTGCGCATGTGTCGCGCGGTCCGGGGGAGTTCGTCCACGCACAAGCCATCGTCGACGGCTCACTGACCCCTGTTGGATTCTCGGCCCTTGTCGCGCTCGTACCGGTGGCGCTGTTCGCCTACAACGGATACGGAGCGGCCGTGTACTACGTCGAGGAAACGAAGAACGCCGGCAAGATGATTGGGCGGGTGATCATGGTCTGTCTCGCCGTTACCGTCGCCGTTGAGATCATTCCCCTGATGGCAGTGGTAGTCGGGGCACCATCGATGAAAGATCTTCTCTCGGCCGAGTCACCGATGAACTACTTTCTCATCGCACGCGGAGGGCCGACGCTCAACGTTGTCATCAGCGTCGGCATTGCGATCGCGATCATCAATGCGGTCATCGCGATCATTCTGCAGATCGCGCGACTGGTATTCGCATCGGCCCGCGATCGATCGTGGCCGAAGCCGGTCGACGACGTGCTCAGCCGCGTGCATCCTCGCCTGCACACACCCGTTGCCGCCACTGTGCTGGTTGGCTTGGTGGCGGCCGTCGCCGCCGCGTTCCTGCCACTCGACTGGCTCGTCAATGCAACCGGAGCAACGACGGTGGTGCTCTACCTGATGGTCGCGTGTGCGGCGCTACGTCTGCGACGCAGGGGAGCACCGACAAGCCGTGGCTACCGAATGCGCTTGTGGCCTCTGGCCCCGCTCGTCGTGATCGCGGTGTGCCTCTACGTCTGCTATCAGCTCATCACACCGGAGACATGGGTCCAATTGGCGATCGCGGTCGGCACGCTGGTCGTGGGTGCCCTGTACTACATCGCCTATCTCTACCCGCGTCGTGCCGATCGGTGGACTCTGCCCGACCCGATACACGAGGACGTGTGAGTGGCGTGCAGATTCAGATCATGTTCTTCCGGGTGAGCCAATGCATCACCGGCCACCCGATGAACACCGGAAGCCAACAGGTCAGTACGCGGTAGAGCAGCACACCGGGGACAGCCACTGCCGAAGGAACACCAAACGCCGCCAGGCCACCGATCAGTGCCGCCTCGACGGCCCCGACACCGCCGGGCGTCGGGGCGGCGGAGGCCAACGTCCCGCCGACCATCGTGACCACGGTCACGGTGATGAACGAGACATGCCCGCCGAACGCGTGCACGCTTGCCCAGAGCGCGAGTGCACCGCCGAGAGTCGTTGCGCCACAACCCAGTGTGATGATGCCGAGCCGTTTGGGTTCACGCGCCACCGCGCGCAGGTCGACGAATACCTCGATCAGTCGTGGACGCAACGAGGCACCGAGCCAGTGGCGAAGCGTCGGAATGAACAAGAACAGACCGATCGCACCGAGCACGATTCCCGCGACGAGGTAGAGCACCGTCGCCGAGGGAACGAAATGCGACAGGTCGGCCGAGGTCCCTGCGATCGCAGTGAAGAACAACAACAGCACCACGTGCACGATCACCTGCACGCTCTGCTGCAGTGCGACAGCCGTCGTCGCCCGAACACCCCCGAGACCGGCCTTCTGCAGAAACCGCGTGCTGAGCGCGAGTCCGCCGACGCCGGCCGGAGTTGTCGTCGCGGCGAATGTGTTGGCGAACTGCATGACGGTGAGCTTCCACATACTCGTGAGACCGTCGGCGCAGGCCCATAGGGCGGCCGCCGCGCCGACGTAGGTGAGCATCGACGCCGCCAGACCGGCCGATGCCCACACCCAGTCGAGGGTGCGCAATTCACTGAAGAAGGTCGGCACCGTGCTGATGAACGGGTAGGCCACGTAGACCAGCGCCACCAGCAGGACCAACTGGATGATCTGGGAGCGACTGAACCTCGTGATGGTCTCGGCGCGGATCTCGTCTGCGCCTGTCTGCGAACGGATTTCATCGCGCGCCGACGACATCACCTTCTTGGCGTCGCTCAGCTGGTCGCGTATCCGCCTCGGCAACGCCGACGAGCTCAACCGTCGTGACGCGGTCAGAACCGCGTCGGCTCCGAACGCATTGATCGCCGAGGTGACGGCGGGCTCCGGACCGTAGAGGTCGGTTGTGGTGGCGAGCAATTGAGCAATGTCGGACTGGAGCTGGACGTCGGTGGCACCGAACTCCGCGAAGTGAAAACCGCCGAACACGATGCGGCCATCGGTGATGGTGATCTGCGCCGCCCGAAGGTCTCCGTGGGCTATCCGCTCCGCGTGCAGCGTGTGTAATGCGGCCCAGATGTCGGCCACCGCGACGTCGTCGCTGCACGAATGGAGGGGCGTACCGCGGGGCGGTGTACAGGCGTACATCATCCAATCCCGATCAAGGGGCGCAACGGCGACAACACGACTGTTCGACAGACCGAGGTCGTCGACGACGGATGTCATGAGTCCGCGGTGCTCGACCATTCGATGCGCGGAGAGCTGCAGCGGTGCTGTTTCTTCCGAGCGCAGGCGGATCTTGCGCCAGAACTCGCGCAGCAGACCTGCGCTGCGCTGATTGGGTCCGTACATGTCGACGATGATGTCGTCGTCGGCGTGGGCGACGAGTTCGAGCGGTCCGCGACTGGCCGGCCGGACCACGCGGAGCGCGGTCACGCGCACACCCCGTTGTTCCAGCATCCGAACCGCATCTTCGAGCGGCACGACCAGCGCGGGCGTGCCCGCGACCCACACAACCAGTGAGCCGACGAACCAGCCGGTCGCGAGCCCCAGGACGGCGCGCGCGGGTACGACGGCGCTCACCACGAGGTGGATGGGGACGAAGGCCAGGAGCAGGATCCACCACCAGCGTCGCCAGCGGGCGGGAAGCCACGGTCCCGACACCGTCAGGACTGCGGCAAGCATCGCGATCCAGCGCGGATCGTCGAGGAATTGCGACAGCAGCGAATCGAGCCGTTCGTTGCGATCGAAATGCCATGTCGGGGCGGCGATACCGTTCTCGCTGACCGACAGCGCGAGAAAGCTGATCGCGGCTGCCGTCGCGTACGCCCAGAGCAGTCGCCATTGTCGAGCGGCGAGCAGGCCGACGAGGATCATGAACGGGAGTGCCAGAATCGCGATGCCGTACGCGAGATAGACCAACCCGGCCTGGGTGGGCGTCAACACTCCCACGATGTCGGAGATCGACTTCTCCAGTGCCACCCAGTCGCCCCGGGTGATCAGTGAACTCACGATGACGACAATGAGCACGATCGCCGAGGTGGTGAGACGAAGTATGTCCGACGTACGCCGCGTCAGCGGCTGCAGCAGGTCACCGGAGACGGTGATCTCGCGTCCGTCGACATCCATCGGCTGCTCGTGTCTTCCCACGTTTCGGCGCGCCGACGGTGTGCCGGGCGTAGTCAGACCCCAACATATCGGGACATGCGCTCACAACCCGGGAGGCGACGGGTTACCGAGCCGCTCGCGCTCTCTCGACCACCAGCGCGCCGAGGCTCACGAGATCGGAGTCGGCGTGTGATTGCCTTACGTAGACCTGAAGGTCGGCGACGGCTTGAGCGTGCTCGGCGTCGTGGACCAGCGGGCCGGGTCCGAGCGCGCGCCCAACCCGGTCGATCACGGCGCTTGCCCGTTGTTCGACCGACCAGCGAACGCTGAAAGCGCGTCGTCTGGCCGCCTCGATGTCTGACGGGCAGGCATCGAGCTCGCGTGCAGCCGCGTCGAGGAGTGCGATTGCCGTCGCGATCTCGGCTTCGACGGCGCCGAGGTGCATCAAGAGGATGTCCGACAGCCCACTGTGCGCCGACGACGCCTTGGCGTACAGCACGTCGGCAACTTTCTGCGTACCGCCGACCCAACAGGCCGCCACACCGATTCCTCCGTGCCAGAACCCGGCGCGATCAAGGTAGGCACCAGGCTCACCGACCGGTCGACCGACGACGCCGTCGAGGACGACCGTTCCGGTCTCGGTGCGATTCATGCCCGAGTTGGTCCAGTCGGCAGGCTCTCGGCGCACACCTTCCGCGCCGAGTTCGACGGCGAACATTCGACGCTCACCACCGCCGTTGAGAACGTCCGCGGTGATCAGTGCGTGGTCACACGACAAGACTCCCGAACACCACGGCTTTGCTCCGGTGAGAAGCCACGTGCCTCCGCGCCGAAGCTCAGCGGTCACGCGCGGCACGGGAGGCTCCGCGGCCCACACGCCCCAGAACTCACCGGGTTCGGTGCCACGGCCGGTCAGCTCGTGGAGGATGGCATCGGCGTCGAAGTGCGCCTCCACCAGTCTTCCGACGGCGATGTCGACGTGACAGAGCTCCCGAAGGGTTCCCCATCGCGTCCGTGTCTCGCCCGCGCCGGGAAGCGGGACGGCAAGGCCGTCGTCAAGGAGATCGCGAGCTCGCGACGAGGCGTCGTCGATCATGCGTAGCCTCCCGTCTGAGCGGTGGCGGGACATGATGGAGCGGGACATGAGGCGGAATCCAGCGATCGTAGGTGCGCGGCGAATCCGTGCTCTGCCCGACCTTGTGCACGGGTGGATGTGATCACCGGCGCATGGTGCGACGCGACGACCCGCGCACCGAAAGCTCGGACACGATGCACCAATTCGACATCTTCGCCGTGGGGTATCGGCGCAAACCCGCCCACCGCGTGATAGGTGGCGGCGCGCATTCCGAGGTTCGCGCCAT
The DNA here is from genome assembly GCF_000248055.1 of Gordonia sputi NBRC 100414. Classification (GTDB taxonomy): domain Bacteria; phylum Actinomycetota; class Actinomycetes; order Mycobacteriales; family Mycobacteriaceae; genus Gordonia; species Gordonia sputi. Next base: position 290,476 of record NZ_BAFC01000022.1, read on the forward strand.
GAATGTGACTGTGGCCCTCCCTATTTCGATACGACTCGGTGTAGCGACGCTCGACGTCTCGCGTCCACCCCGTCCATCCGTCGGGCGTCACGGTGCCGAGGTAACAGTCGGCACCGTGGTCGGCGAAGTGAAGTTGCTGCTGGAACCAGTGTGGCGGGACCCGGCTATCGGCGTCGGTGCTGGCAAACCAGGTCGCAGCGTCATCGACGGCACGCCCGGTGCCGTGTCGCGCGAAGCCTTCGCGTCGTGCAGCCCCCACGGAGCCGAAGGAACACGAGATCACCTGCACGCCAAGCGGTATCCGACGCGCGGTCGCGTCCGTGCAATCGTCGAGGACGACCGTCACAGCTACCTCGTGCGGGGTGTTGCGCGCCGCGACGAGAACGCTCGTCACACAATCGGCGACGAGATCTTCCTCATTGTGCGCCGGCACAACGACGGCAATCCGGTTGACTGCAGTCGGTGAGACAGCGGCAGTAGATGAGGCAGGGGTAGTAAATGCACGCACGTGGCCCCCAGGACGGGTCGGATGATGGCGATGCCCATTGGCTGAAGGCGTGGTTACCCAACTCTAGCCCGTACGCGCGCGAACAATCATGATCGGCGAGGTCACGCGGCACTTTCGAGCGCGAGCAGGGCCGACTTGACCTCCAACCCGCCGAGGTAGCCGCCGAGCGTCCCGTCGGTGCGCAACACCCGATGACAGGGAACCACCACGGGCAGCGGGTTGGTGGCACAGGCCGTTCCGACAGCTCGAATCGCGGCGGGATTGCCGACCCGCTGAGCGAGTTGCTTGTACGTCGTGGTCTGCCCGTACCCGATCTGCGGCAGGTATCGCTGCACCTGCTCGCGGAAACCCGAGGACAAACGATGATCGAGAGCCAGTCCGAACTCGTGTCGGCGTCCGTCGAAGTACTCGTGGAGTTGGGCGGCCGCGTCGTCGAGCATTGCCGGCGCTCGAAGAATTCGTGATCCGATCCTGGTCGCCAGGTCGTCGAGGACCGCGTCGAATCCCTCGTTCTCGAAGGCGACGCGCACGAGTCCCGCCTCTGTCGCCGCCAGCAACAGTGTGCCGATGGGCGTATCGACGGTTCGGTAGCCGACGTCGAGAAGTCCTTGTTGCACTGCACCGATTTCCAGCCGCGCGTGCAGGGCGGTGAGATCGTCCTCGGAGACCGCGAACTGGATTCCCAGTTCAGTTGTATTGTCACTCATGGGTTTTCGTGTCCTCGTTGATCGTCGGCATCTATGTAGGTGCGTCGTAGCGCTTTCATGCCGTCGGCGGCAGCTCGCCGGACAGCGTCTGGGGTACTGCCGAGCAATTCAGCGGTCTCGGTGTGGGGCAAACCACCGATGTAGTGGTAGGCAATGGCGAGGCGTTGACGGTCGGGGAGTAGGGCCACCGCGTCCCACACTCCCGCACGATCGGGGGCCGCAGAATGCAGGTCTGCCGCCTCCGGGATGTTTTCGGTGGGGGTCGGACGACGCTGTCGTCCCCGGATGATGTCGATGGCCTTGCGTTGGGCAACTCGCACCAACCACGCCTCGACGTTCACATCCTCAGCGAGGTCCGGCCAGGCGCGCAGCGCCGCCAGAAAGGTCTCCGACCAGGCGTCATCGGCGTCGGGTCCGCTACCAAGGGCGGCCCGGCAGACTCTCAGTACCGTTGCACCGTGCGTCGACACAGCACGCTCGAAAGGCTCTTTCATGTCCATCACACGGTAAACGCCGCGGAACCGGAGAACGTGAGATCGCCGTTCGTAGCAGTCAGAACAACCTCGATGCTCGGATCTCCTTCGGCTCCTCGAGTTCGAGAAGCCACCGCTTGCGCTGCAGCCCACCTGCGTAACCGGTCAGTGAGCCGTCGGCCCCGATCACCCGATGACACGGGATCACTATGCCAACAGGATTGCGCCCTACAGCCTGCCCGACGCGCTGCGCCTGCTGCGGCATCCCGATCTCCGCTGCCACCTGACCGTAGGTCGTGGTCGTGCCAAACGGAATGCCGCGCAACGCATTCCACACCGCCTGGTGGAACGCGTCGCCGTGAGTGTGGACCGGTAGGTCGAAGTCGGTTCGGTCACCCGCGAGGTACTCGACAAGTTGCGATGCCGCGGCGTCGACCAACGCATCGTCGTCGACGTGGTCACCCAACGCCGCGTCCTTGGGACGATGTCGCTGATCGGAGAAGTAGATCCCGGTGATCGCTTCGCCTGTCGCGACGATTGTCACAGCACCCAGCGGGGTCACGACCGCGCCGCATCTCGCTGTGCTCCCCGCGCCCTCCGTGTGTCCATTCATCATCTTCACGCTTCCTGTCTCGTCCACATTGCTCATCGCCACGCAGTCGCACAGTGCCCTCCAAACGTGAGATCTGTGTGGACATCGACCCGTCGACCGGCAATGGCTGCCCGCTGAATCGTCATCGTTCGATGTCTGGTTGCCCACTCGGAGCAGTGCGCTCGGGGTCGGCATCCGCGGTGGCCGGATTGTCGAACGAGACCTCGATTTCCTCGAATCCCTTGCTCCGTTGTGCCTGTGCCTGCGCGGTATACGCGGCCTCGTCGCCAGGAGTGAGGACGACGTTGTCCGTGAATGGCGTCAATACCGAACGCGGGTAGAGCTTGTCGACGCGGACAGCATTGCTTTCGACGCAGAAGATGACGAGCACCGCCGCGATGTACAGAAAAGCCAAGAGCCCCAACACCACCGCGAACACGCCGTTGGTCGCACTCGACCTCACGATCACGCGTTGCACGTAGACGCTGCCGAAGGTTTGAAGCGCCTGCCAGCACAGCGCTGCGGCGATCGCTCCGGGTAATACGTCGCGGACGCTCACCGAGCGTGCGGTTCCGATGACGAACGCGATGGTGAATACGGTCGTGTACAAGATCACCGATGCGAGAATCGCCAGAGGCTTGCCCACCGTACCGAGGTCTACCGCGGCGACGAATCCGTTCAACACGGTCAGACCGATGATCGATCCTCCGATTGTCAGCAACAGCACTGCCCCTTTGAGGCGTGCCTGGATCGGATTCGGTCGCTCGTTTCTCGGTACATTCCAGATGATGTTCATGGCGTTCTGAATAGCCACGGCCACTCCGAGTCCGCCGTAGATCGCGCCGATGACGCCGATTGCCACCGTCACACCACTACCGCTGATCGTGCCCGTTTCACGCAGCTGCGAGCCGATGACCGGGATCTGCGATAACGCGGAATCGAGGATTTGTTGCTCGAGTTGAGGGTTGTCGCGCAGCACGATTCCCAGGATCGATGTGAAAACCAGAAGCAGCGGAAACAACGAGACGAACCCGTAGTAGGCGATCAGTGCGGCGAGATAACCGCCCTGGTCGTCGAAGAATTTGTAGAGCACAGCCAGTGGGTATCCGGTTGATGGATGGCGGTGCTGAAAGTTGTCGATTCGCTCGGCAAGTGACAATCGCCCAGATGACAACTCTCGCCTCCCTTGCCTTGAGAATGGCGACGTTGTGCGCTTGCCACGGCCACCGCTTCGACAAATCCTATTCGGAGGCATCCTGATCGGGCAGCACGGCTCGCCGAGCAGACGCGCAACCGACGCCAGAGAAGTAGAAACAACAAGCGGCTCTCACCTGCAGCATGTGCGGGTAAGAGCCGCCGTTGAGCGCGAACTCAGATCTGGCGCGGTTACTGCGTCGGTACGACCTTGCCATTCACCGTGACCTCGACGGTGTTGGTCGACGAGTTCCACGTGATCTTGCCGTGCTCGAAGGTCGACGTCTTGACGTCACCTTCGGTGGTCTCGTCGCTCGTTGCTGCGCCGAGCGGACCCTGCGATCCGCCCTTGCCCTCCGCCGACGGGTTGCCCTCGGCATCGCGCTTGACGTTCCACGCGTCGCGAATCTTGCCCCACGTGATGTACGCCGGGGTGGCCTCTTCGCCATTCTTCGCAGTGATCACGCCGCCGGCGAACTGCTGGAACACAACACCGTTCGAGCCCGTGCCCGATGCCTCGGCACCGGTGCTCGGTGCGCCGAGATCGGTCTTCTGCTGCTCGGTCGCCGCCTGATACTTCGCCGCGATCGGTCCGGTCAGCGTGACCGTGCTTCCGTCAGCCGCTTTGAGCTCCACAGAGGCACCAGCAGCCGCCGAGCCTGACATCCCCGACATCCCCGCCATGCCGGACTCGCTTGCCGATGCCGACGCCGATGCCGATGCCGACGAGCTGGAGTCATTGTCATCGCTGCAACCGGCAGCGATGAGGGTGACTGCCGATGCCGCCGCAACGACACCGGCGATGCGGCGAGTTGTCTGCTTCATTGGTTCCCTTTCGGTTCGAGACACTGAAGTAGTACACGGTCGTCAAGACCGCGTTCAGGACCGTAACCACATCCGACGACCAGACTCGACGAGAACTCGCCGACTGGTGCAGTGTTGCAACATCAGTCTGGCGAAGCCGACGTAGCGGACAAGGATCGTGTCCCAATCGTGAGTTCCACGTCCAAGAAACCCGCTATGGGGCGGCGGAATACGTTGGGTCCATCGACAGTTGGAACCATCGACGGCGTCGGATTCATTGCCCCGGGTCCCACCCTTCACCGCTTAGAGCGGATTTTTCGCCGAGAGGCGCATGACCGATTCCGTCCATTTCAGAAGCCGTCGACCGCCTCGGTCGGCGGCTTCTTGTCTGTCGGGGTCGCGCAGACGCGGCTCACGATTTTTGGTGGGCTGCCGCCGAACCGTGGCGTACCAGTCCGCGCCGAGTGGAGAGAATGCCAGATCACACTGTCCGGAAAGACAACACCTCATCTCGATCCGGAACAGGATCCGCACTTAGCCAACTAGCGTCGACGTTGTTCGAGTTCGATCCTGACGCGGGCGCACGATGTGCGACGACAAAAGGCGAGACGCACGTGTACCGAAGTAATGGAAATTTCGAGGCATTCGGACGGCCGGATTAGCCGGCAGATGTTGACGGCAAGAGTGCCTACTTCGTCGGTTCCGGACTCGCGTGCCTGGCTGGCGCGGCGTTCCTGATTCGTGATGCCGCGGTGGACGCGAGATGGAGGCGCATTTCGCGGCCCTGTGGGATCTCTTCAAATCGATCCCGTCACTCGCCATCGACAACGCGTCGGTGCTCGACGAAATGTACTGGCTGCACAAGACCAATCCCAGCTCGAACCCGGCAACTGGACTGACGGCACCCGAGGACGAGCACGCCGACGCCGCGACCCTCCAGGTCGCGGCGTCGGCTTGTCTGAATCTGCGACCATCCGCGTAGATTGACGGAATGCCGTCGTCGAAGGACTCCGCTGGTCCGTCTGAACCTGCTGGTCCATCTCACCCCGCTGGTCCGTCCACAGCCGTGCAGATCGATCGCGATGACGAAATCGTGATCCTGCGCCTCAATCGGCCGGACCGGCTCAACGCCTTCACACATGAGATGGGCGAAGAGATCAAGGCTGCACTCGAGGTCACCGACGCGGACGATTCCGTGCGCGCCGTCGTGATCACCGGAAACGGCCGGGCGTTCTGCGCAGGCGCCGACCTGGAGTCCGGTGCTGACACGTTCGTCCACGGCGAGACCACCCCGGGGGTCGTTCCACCCGACTCCGGCGGGCAGACGTCGCTCCGGATCTTCGATTCTTTGAAGCCCGTGGTGGCGGCGATCAACGGCCCCGCAGCCGGTGTCGGGGTGACGATGACGCTGCCCGCCGACGCCCGCATCGCCTCCGACGACGCCAAGTTCGGCTTCGTGTTCACCCGTCGCGGCTTGGTGCCCGAGGCGTGCTCGTCGTGGTTCCTGCCACGCCTCGTGGGCATCCCGATAGCGCTCCGATGGACGTATGGCGGCCAGATGGTCGGTGCCACAGAGGCATTGGACGCCGGCCTGGTCCAGCAGGTTGTCCCCAAGGATCAGGTTGTCGACACCGCGATCGCCGTGGCACGCGACATGACCGCCGACAGTGCCCCCGTGTCGGTTGCTCTCACGCGTCAGTTGATCTGGCGAATGGCCGGTGCGCCGAGCCCTCGCGACGCACACGAGGCAGATTCGAAGGCCATCTTTGTCAGGGGTTCCATGACCGACGTCGCCGAGGGCGTGACCGCGTTCCTGGAGAAGCGTCGAGCGGTGTTCACCGACAAGGTGTCGAGCGATCTGCCCGAGATTTTCTGATCGTCGGCGCAACCCACCCACCAGCGAGTCCCACATCCTCGAACGGAAGGTACCCATGGCCGACGTCGACGTGAGTGTCGAATCGAATCTCTCACCCGAACAGGCGTGGAATCTGGCGTCCGACCTGTCGCGGTTCCCCGAATGGATGACGATCTTCGGCGGTTGGCGCAGTGACCTGCCAGACCAGATCACCGTCGGGACCCACGTCTCGTCGCTGATCAAAGTCAAGGGATTTCGCAACGTCATCCACTGGACGGTGACCGAATACTCTGAGCCAGAAACGATTTCGCTCTCGGGCCACGGCATCGGCGGGGTTCGGATCGGTCTTCGAATGACGGTGACGAAGACGACGAACGGTTCTCGATTCCACCTCAACGCCACTCTCGACGGCGGCCTGCTGAGCGGACCCATCGGCCGCCTCGTCGCCAAGGTCATCACCTCAGACGTTCGACGCTCCATCGAGAATCTCGCGGCGCTCCGCTGACCGGAGAAGGCGTCCGCGATGCCCGACATGAGCGGTTTTTCTATCGGGCGATAGGCTCCAAGACGGTGTCCGGCGGCCTGACCGGCCGTTTCGGCGAGCGTATGGAGGTGTGTGAGGTGTCGTTCTTCGACGAGAAGGTGCAGGATCTCTACGACGAGGTGGTGGCCCGCAATCCGGGCGAAGTCGAGTTCCATCAGGCGGTACGGGAGGTGTTCGACAGCCTCGGCGCCGTTCTCGTCAAACACCCGCACTACGCCGACTCCGGGATCATCGAGCGGCTCTGCGAGCCAGAACGTCAGATCATCTTCCGGGTTCCGTGGGTCGACGACGCCGGAGCAGTTCGGATCAATCGGGGTTTCCGCGTCGAGTTCAACTCCGCGCTCGGACCGTACAAGGGTGGCCTGCGGTTCCACCCGAGCGTCTACCTCGGAGTGATCAAGTTCCTCGGGTTCGAGCAGATCTTCAAGAACGCGCTCACCGGCCTCCCCATCGGCGGGGGCAAGGGCGGCTCGGATTTCGATCCCAAGGGTCGATCCGACGGCGAGATCATGCGGTTCTGCCAATCATTCATGACCGAGCTGTACCGCCATATCGGCGAGCACACCGACGTCCCGGCGGGTGATATCGGCGTCGGTGGTCGGGAAATCGGCTACCTCTTCGGGCAATACAAGCGCATCACCAACCGCTACGAGTCCGGCGTACTCACCGGCAAAGGATTGTCGTGGGGCGGCTCGCAGGTGCGGACCGAGGCCACCGGCTATGGCGTCGTCTTCTTCGTGCGCGAGATGCTCAACGCCAGGGGACAAGACCTCGACGGCAAGCGCGTCGTCGTCTCCGGCTCCGGCAACGTCGCACTGTATGCGATCGACAAGGTCCACCAGCTCGGCGGCCGGGTTGTGGCCTGCTCGGATTCCGGTGGCTACGTCGTCGATGAGGACGGGATCGACCTCGAGCTCCTCAAACAGATCAAGGGCGTTCAACGCGGGCGTGTCTCCGACTACGCCGAGAAGCGTGGTGCACCAGCATATTTCGTGTCCTCGGGCTCGATCTGGGATGTGCCGACAGACATCGCGATTCCCTGCGCCACGCAGAACGAACTGAACGCCGACGACGCCGCGAACCTCATCGCCCATGGCTGCACCATCGTCGCCGAAGGCGCCAACATGCCGTCCACCCCGGAGGCGATCAAGGCCTTCTCGTCGTCGGGTGTCCTGTTCGCTCCCGGTAAGGCCGCCAACGCCGGCGGTGTCGCGACAAGCGCACTCGAGATGCAGCAGAACGCTTCTCGCGACTCGTGGAGCTTCGAGCACACCGAACTACGACTGGCCCAGATCATGCGCGGCATCCACGAGAACTGCCTGCGGACAGCCGACGAATACGGGGCGCCCGGCGACTACGTGCTCGGCGCAAACATCGCGGGGTTCACCCACGTCGCCGACGCGATGCTGGCGCTCGGGGTGATCTGACGCGCCGCGCCATTGCCGCACGCCCGGTTGATCGGTGAGCCCCAGCTGACCGTTCGCCACCGTTGCTGATTCGCCGGCATGGTTGCCAAGCGTCGGTGCCTTCGGCACGGTGGAGGTATGAGCGAACACACGAGTGTCACCGTAGAACGAGTCATCGATGCACCGGCCGACCAGGTCTTCGACGTGCTCAGCAATCCTCGGCGCCATCCGGAACTCGACGGTTCGGGATTCGTCCGCAGCGTCGACCATGCCGATCGGATTCAGGAGGTCGGCGACGTATTCACCATGAACATGGAGGGTGCGCACATGGGCGGGGAGTACAAGACCGACAACCATGTCACCGGCTACGCCAAGGACAAACTCCTGGCGTGGCAGACCGCACCTGCCGGCACCGAGCCTCCCGGGTGGGAGTGGGTGTGGGAGCTCGAAGCCCAGGGCCCGGATAAGACGCTCGTGCGTCACACCTACGACTGGTCGAAGGTCACCGACAAGGATCTCCTCAAGAAGGTCAGCTTTCCGCTGGTCACCGAGGAACAGCTCGAGGACACACTGGGACGTTTGGCCGCGGCGGTCAGCGGCTGAGAACCGGCGGCGCCATCACCGATGAGTTCCGCGCTCGCGCATGGTCAGTCGTAGGGTGACTGCGATCAGCAGTCGCTGACGACGAGGACAAGGAGTCTGACGATGGCACGCAAGGCGCAGGTACGGGTCGACCTGATGAACGTCTCGCTCGACGGCTACGCCGCAGGCGATCACATCACGCTGGACGAACCGATCGGCGGCGCCGGCGAACTGTTCGGCAACTTCGACGGACGCGTGATCGCCGGCGTCCAGAATGCGGACGCGCCGATCAGTGCCGACCGCGTCTTCTCCAGCGTGTGGGGTCAGGGTGTCGGAGTGGAGATCATGGGCCGCGGCAAGTTCGGGCCACAGCAGGGCGAGTGGCCCGACGACGGATGGCGCGGGTGGTGGGAAGACGAACCCCCGTTTCAGACTCCGGTGATCGTGTTGACCCACCACGAGCGCGAACCCATCACGTTCGACAATGGAACCGTCTTCCATTTCGTCGACGCCTCGCCCGCGAAAGCGCTCGAACTCGCCCTCGACCTGGCGGAGGGTGGAGACGTGCGTATCGGCGGGGGACCATCGACGGTGAATCAGTTCCTCCGCGACGACCTCGTCGACTTCATGCACCTCTCCATCAACCCCATCGTGCTCGGCGGGGGAGTATCGCTGTGGTCAGGACTCGGCGGGATTCACACACGCTTCGATATCGAGTCTGTCCCGACGTCGACCGGGCTGATCCATCAGTTCTGGAACCGCAAATAGGGACCAGGACAAATTAGGGACAAGGAATCGTAAGCAAGACCCGATCTGCTTCTCGCTGGCTAGACTCATTCGATCAGCGTCGATGACCTGCGAGGTACGGACTATGCGAGTGAAGTGTGCAGCAACGCGTTCGTTGGTCGTCGTCGCGACGATCGCCCTGTTCGTCGGGTCGATTCTGGTCGGGTCTTCGGCAGCCCGTGCCGATGTGATCGCGCCCGCCGCCGGCTACGGCTTCGCCCAGGGCGCCCCGCAATTGACCATGAGTGCGGCGGATCTAAACAGGGAACTCGACGCTGTATCGAAGACGAACGGCCAGTGGTTGCGCGTACTCGTCAACTGGTCGGCGATCGAGAGCACGAAGGGCACGTACAACTGGGCGGTGACGGACCGGGTGATCTCAGCGGCACGTGCTCACAAGCTGAAGGTGCTCTCGTTGGTGTTGTCGACTCCGGCATGGGCACGACGCGGGGGTGCGTTGGCGGGGATGTACGCACCCCCGTCAAACCCCGCGAGCATTGCCCCGTTCCTGAAGGCTTTCATCAAGCGCTACCCCGACGTGACGCGTCACGAGATCTGGAACGAGCCGAACCTGCCGGCCTTCTGGGGGTTGTATCCGGCGAATCCCACCGAGTACACGGCGTTGCTGAAGGCGTCGTATACCGCGATCAAAGAGGTACAGCCGTCGTCGACTGTCGTTGCCGCGGGCATGAGCCCTGGCGCCGGCGCCGTCGACTTTGTCACCAAGATGTACGCCGCGGGTGCCAAGAACTACTTCGATGCGACTGCCATGCACCCGTACGTGTTTCCGAAGGGCATAAACTCAACGCCCAACGGCTGGAGCGAGACTCAGCAGATCCGATCGGTGATGACGTCGAATGGCGACTCCGGCAAGAAGATCTGGCTTACCGAAATGGGTGCTCCGACCCGACCGGCTGCGGGGACATCGGGTTCCAGCAACCTGGGTCTTGGCTCACTGGGATTCGGGGCAACCGACATGGTGACCCAGCAGGAGCAGGCGACGCAGATCGTCGACGTTCTGCGGGCGGCCGGACAGTCGGGCTATTGCGGCCCCGCGTTCATCTACTCGGTTCGGGACCAGGGAACGTCGTCGAATAATCGGGAAGACAACTTCGGTGCGCTGCTCACCAACAACTGGCAGCCAAAGATCGCGGCGACGGTGTTGGCGAAATAGGACCGACGGCATGCGCGACGTCGCCCCTCACGACCGCACAAACACCCCGTTGTTGGACGCGTCGTCGTAGTACTCGATGGACATGCCGGGGCCGTCGAAGGTGACCTTGGAGATCGACCCGGGTTCGGCGTTCTCGTTCTGCAGCGTGAACGTGTAGGTGTTGCCGTCCCAGTGACGCAGTTCGCGCTTCGTAACGCCGCCGGGGCCCATGTCGAGCATCAGCTTGCCACCGTTGTCGCGAACCTCGGCCTGCCCGTACACCGGGTTCTGGTAGACGCCAACGTATGTCGAAAGCGGCTGCGCTGGTGTCGGATTGGCGGGCGGGGATTGCCCCACCAACGATCCCACAGGCTTACTCATGTCGGCAAATGCGTTGCCGTAGAGCGTTGCCCAGTCGTGCTTCACCTCGCCGAACTGCACGATGTCGGCAAACTTGCCGGTGAGCGTCTCCGCGGCACCGATGGGCGCGGCGTTGGTCAACGCCACGATGCCGAGGTCGGCCGAGGGGATCATCAGGAAGGTGGTACCCGCACCGCTCGCGAACGCACCCGAGTGACTGAACTGCGTACGCCCCGCCTCGGTGACCGATGAGTTGAAGCCGTACCCGTAGAAGCCGGCACGATCGTCGGGAGCCGCTGCGGGAGACGACACGATCTGTGGAGTCAGCGCTGGCGTCAGCGCGTCGGCGTCGACGATTCGCTGCCCGGAACTGGTCGTGCCGCCTGCGAGCACCATCGACATCCAGTGCGCCATGTCGTTGACCGACGACGACACCCCGCCCGCGGGCGACTGCGCGTCAGGTTGCCGCGGATACGGCGACACGACCCACTGCCCGTTGGACTTGATGTGCCCGACCGCGCGATTGTCGCGGCCCGCGAAGTCGGAGTAGCGAGAACTGGTGCGCGACATGCCCAGCGGGCCGTAGATCTCGTTCTGCGAGAGGGTTGCCCAGTCGGCGCCTGCTTTGTTGGCTGCCGACGTCGCGGCTGCGGTGAGGCCGAAGTTAGTGTAGTCGTAGGTGATCCGGAATGGGGAAAGTGGCATCGCTGACAGTCGGCTGATCACTTGCTCCCGGTTGTACCCGAGATCTTCTATCTTGTCGCCGGCATGCTCGGGTAGTCCGGAGCGGTGGGCGTACATATCGGCGATCGTGACGTTGGAGGTGACGTACGGATTGGACAGCGCGAAACCTGGATAGTTCGTCGCGACCGGCGTGTCCCAACCGACGACCTTGTCGGTGACGAGCTTCGCGATCACGGTCGAACCCACCGATTTGGATACCGACGCCAGCTGGAACACCGTGTCTGCGTTCACCTTTGCGCGAGTGGATACGTCGGTGACTCCGAAACCCTTGGCGTACTTGACTTCACCGCCCTGCACCACTGCTACAGCCAGACCTGGAATCTTGGTGCGCGACATCAGGTCCGATACCAAACCGTCGAGCCTGCCCACGGCGTTGCCCACCGCGTTGTCGGGCAGGGGATTGGCCACGGCCGCATTGGGATCGGCCGGCTGAGATGACTCCGACGGCTTACTGCTCGACGTGGTGGTCGAGCATGCGGCCAGCGGCAGAGCCACCGCCAGCACGACCGCACCCAGGACGCGCCGTCGACGATGGGGTTTCTCATGGTGTTGGCTTTGACGGTCTTGACTTTGATGGAGTCGACTTTGATGGAGTTGGCTTTGATGGTGTCGACGCAGCAGAACGCGTTCAGCGGGACCGGTCATCGCCGCACCTCCACAGGTGTGATGCAGTTCACTAGCCTGCATTTCGGAGGAGATTACTCCCTCATCAGCCGCGATACCGCCCGGTTGGTCGCACCAGGCCTGCTCGGCTTCCCGTTTTCAGTCATTTCTGAACCGTCTTCGTAAAGCCGACCTGGCCTTTTACAGTCAGGCACCTCCGAGATTGACTGAAAACGGGAGACGTCTGGAACCTTGCGGTCGGAGGCCGGGTTGGCCCACGACGTGTCAGGCGTAGCCGCTGTAATCGGTGGCTTTGTTGCCGACCCCTGGCGTCGAAGATCCGTACTCAGCGAGATACGCGGCTTCCCAGCGCGGCCAGTCGAGGAAGCGGTCGCCTGCGTTGTCGCGGTACCGCCGGTAGAGCCGCTTCTTGGTGAGCCACAACGATCCTCGTGCAGTGTTGACGGCGGCTCGTGCGGCTCGACGACCGCGATCGACCTCCACGGGATTCAAGGCAGGTTGTGCCTTGTCGGAGAAGATCGAGCGCTTGGGAGTGCGTGCCATGAGATCTGCCCCCTCGTCTGGTCTGGGGCTCAACTCTTGCAGGTTGGTGGGGCCTTGAAAAGTGTTGCGTCGGTTGCTTGAACGAGCGTCGCGGTGCTCTTGTGTGAACGGCGCATCACCACCGGCGCGTCGAACCCTTTCTGGCGCAGTCGATGCACTGGCGTGCGGCGGGCAAGACGTCGAGCCGTTCGGGATCGATCTGCTCGCCGCACGTCTCACATCGTCCGTACGAGCCACGCTCGACCCGCTCGACTGCGGAATCGATCTCGACCAGCCGGTCGCGCGAACGCTGGAGTTGAGCGACGAGGTGTCCGCGCTCGACGGCGAGCGTCGATCCCTCTGGGTCGTGCTCGTCGTCGGACGCCTCGTCGGAGGTCGCCTCGAGCACCGCGGCCAGCCGTGCAGACAGTGACTCGATCAATTCCACCGTTCGATTGCGCTCTGCCACGAGCGTATCGATGGACTGGTTCTGCGAGGTCATGTCAGCAAGATTCTACGTCGGGGATCTGCCACGTCCGAGGCGCGAACGGGCACCAACATCCTCGCCGAGTAAACATCCCCGTGAGCACAACGGGTGCCACCGACGCACGAACATGACAGCTTGACTTCCCATGACCACTTCTTTGACGCCGGATCGTCCTGCACAGGTCGACGACCGTCCCACCAGTTTCGACCCCGCCACGTTCGACGACGTGTACGCGACCATCGCCGCGGGTGCGGTCGAGCGCGAGCGGTCGCGCACTCTTGCGCACCCCGAGGTCGCGCTGCTGTGGGAGCGTCGTTTCGGCGCACAGCGGCTGCCCGTCGAACTCGGTGGCTCCGGCGCGTCGGTGCGCGACCTGTTCACCGAATTGATCGCGCTCGCCGCAGCAGATTCCAACATCACACAGGCGCTGCGCGTCCACTTCTCGTTTGTCGAAGACCAGCTCATCGCACGTAACGACCGACTGATTTCCGCCATCGCCGACGGCATCCTGGTGGGCAACGCGATCACCGAACCAGGCGCGGGCGCCATCGACGGCTACCGCACCGTACTGACCCGAACGGGCGACGAGTGGCGGTTGAACGGCGAGAAGTTCTACAGCACAGGCTCGTTGTATGCCGACCACATCCTCGTGGCCGCTGATCGCGACGGTGAACGGGTCAGCGTCCTCGTTCCGGCAACACGGGAGGGCGTCAAGCGTATCGACGACTGGCGCGGCTTCGGCCAGCGTCTGACCGCAAGTGGCACAACCATTTTCACCGATGTCGTCGTCCACGACGACGAGATCCTCGGTCCCGGATACGGAGCAGCCGGCCCCACGTATGCCACCGCCTACCTTCAACTGTTCCAGTTGGCCGGCCTCGCGGGTATCGCGCAACGCGCGACCGACGACCTGATCGAATGGGTGTCCAAGCGCGAGCGCACATTCACCCATTCCGTCGCCGATCGTCAGCGTGACGACCCGCTGGTTCAGGAGATCGTCGGACGCCTCTCGGCCACCGCGTTTTCGGCACGATCGAGCGTCCTTGCCGTCGCGGATCTCCTCGACGAACTGCTCGCGAACGACCCCGAGGACGCCGAGGCGATCACGCGGGTCGAGCTTGCCGCAGGACAGGCGCAGGCCGCGATCGCGGCCCAGGTACTCGCGGCGACGAACGAACTCTTCGAGGTCGGCGGGGCGTCGATCGTGGCGGAAGAGCTTGCGCTGGACAGGCATTGGCGCAACGCACGTACCCTTGCCGTGCACAACCCGATCAACCAGAAGCTGCGGTCGATCGGCGACTACCTGCTCAACGGAGCCGATCTACCGTATGCCTGGAGTGCCGGTGTGCGCACCGATACCGCTGCGGGCGCCGGAGACGCGAAGGCATAGTGCCTCACGTCGAGCGCAGATCGATCATCAGGAAGACCTTGTCGTAGCGGCGTTCCCCGAACGCGACGAATCTCGGTAGGCGTCCGTACTCGGTGAAACCCAGGGATTCGTACAGGGACAACGCCGTGATGTTGTCGCCGCGCGCATCCAAGGTGAGTACTTCGACGCCGGCTGCCCTGGCATCGTTGATCAGGGCGGCCGTCAGCGCGCGACCGATCCCCATGCCCTGAGCACTCGGGCTGACGGCGATCTTCTCGATGTCGGCGTGCGGCCGATGCGTCGGCCGGGCATAGCGACTCCAGTAGCCAAGGCCCACAAGCACATCGTCGACGTACGCAGCCCGTAGCGACGCGTCGCCGACTGCGACATGGCTGAGGATCTCGTCGATCAGCTCGGCCACCTCGGCTTCTGCCGGCGGATCAACCCATCCGAGCGCAGCGCCGTCGCGGACCAAGCCGAACAAGATCTGGTGCGCTTCGCGGGCAAACCGCTGGCGCGCCTGCGGATCTCCGGTTAGGCGCGCCGCGTCGACGATCTCGGTGTGCATGGTCGGCAGCATAGCCAACGTGCGCGGCGATGCTCGACGAGCGCGGCGTCGAACTCACTTTCCGGGAGGCCGGAGCTCACCGAAGCGGAAGAACGAATCCCACAGTCCCACATAGGTTGACGAGACGGGACCGCCCGTCGGGTTGGCGTTCGCGTCACCCGGATTCAGCCACTTGTAGGTAATCGTGACGCTGATCGGCGTCGAACCCGTCACCGACACGAAGCCGGTGGGCTTCCCGGCGGAGCCGAGGTACTTTCCGGGTCGGAACAGCAGCACGGCCACGGGCGACGAACCCGTGCCGCCCGACGTGTCGAACGCGGCCCACATCAGTGGCGGGCACCACGGGGTGCGGTCGTTCGACTTGGCGCGCAGCACCCAGTGCAGATCGTTTCGGCCGAGTGGCGGACCTATCTGGCGGAGTCCGCGCTGCACTTCCGACGAAGCGACCGACAGGCATGCTCCGCCAACGGAGGTACCGGCAGCCTGGGCGCCCGGCGGGGCAGCTGCTGCGGGCGCTGCCGCCAGCGACGTCAGGAATGCGGATGCGGCGAGGAAACTCAGTACACGTGTGCGACGACGAGACATTGATGACTCCAAGGTTCGAGTGGACGTTTCCCGGCCCTGTGGGGACTTTCGGCTCGACGTCGTGGCGCGTTAGCCGCCGTACCTTTCGATGCAGGGCAGACGCGCGATCGTTACCGAGTGGACCAGACCCATTGACGGTGGATGGTCGATCTCTGGGCGCATTGCCCGACTGGCTACGCTTGGCCCCATGAGTCTGCTGCTGAACCCTGCCACCAACGACTACTCGCAGTTCGACGCCGAAACCCGCAGGTTGCTGCGCGCGACGATCGACTTTTTCGAGTCCTACGGCAAGGAACGCCTGCTGCAGGCCGATCTGAACGCCGAGTGGGTCAGCGACTTCCTCGAGTTCGAGAAGAAGGAAAAGCTGTTCGCGACGTTCCTCACGCCCGCCGCATATGCCGACGGCGACGAGAACCGACGCTGGGACGCCGCGCGCAATGCCGCGCTCAGCGAGATCTTCGGCTTCTACGGTCTGTCGTACTGGTACGCCGAGCAGGTCACCATTCTGGGTCTCGGGCCGATCTGGATGTCGAGCAACGAGGTCGCCAAAACCAAAGCGGCACAGCAGCTTCTCGATGGCGAGGTGATGGCCTTCGGGTTGTCGGAACGAACCCATGGCGCAGACGTGTACAGCACCGACATGGTGCTGACCGACGACGGTGCGGGCGGATTCACCGCGTCGGGCACCAAGTACTACATCGGCAACGGCAACGTCGCGGGCATGGTGTCGGTATTCGGCCGCCGCGCCGACATCGAGGGACCCGACGGCTACGTGTTCTTCGCCGTCGACAGCAGACACGAGAACTACCGTCTCATCGACAACGTCGTGCACGGACAGATGTTCGTGTCGACCTTCGAGCTCGACAACTATCCGGTCAGCGCCGACGACATCCTGCACACCGGCCCCGAAGCCTTCGCCGCCGCGTTGAACACGGTCAACGTCGGAAAGTTCAACCTGTGTCACGGTTCGGTCGGGATGTGTACGCATTCGCTGTACGAGGCGATCGACCACGCCAACAACCGGATCCTCTACGGCAACCCGGTCACCGACTTCTCGCACGTCCAAGGCAATTTTGTCGACGCGTTCGCGCGACTGTCGGCAATGAAGCTGTTCAGCGACCGCGCCGTCGACTACTTCCGTTCGGCGAGCCTCGACGACCGCCGCTACCTACTGTTCAACCCGGTGACGAAGTCGAAGGTGACCTCCGAGGGCGAAACCGTGATGACCCTGCTACTCGACGCGATCGCCGCCAAGGGCTACGAGAAGAATACGTACTTCCACCAGGCCAACCGCTTCATCGGTTGGCTGCCGCGGCTCGAGGGCACCGTGCACGTCAACGTCGGGCAGATCCTCAAGTTCATGCCCAACTACCTGTTCGGACCGGTCGAGTACCCAGAGATCGAGACGCGACTCGACGCCACCGACGACGCATTCTTCTTCGCGCAGGGGCCTGTCGGCGGTGCGGGCAAGGTGCGCTTCGGCGATTGGACCGCGCCGTACGCGGCGCGTACCGATGTGCCGAACGTCGCGGTGTTCTACGAACAAGCGCAGGCACTGCAGAATCTCTTGCAGACCGCTGCGCCCAGCGCTGAGCAGCAAAAGGACCTCGACTTCGTCCTCACCATCGGACACCTGTTCTCGCTGGTCGTCTACGGACAGTTGATCCTCGAGCAAGCCGCGATCATCGGACTCGACGCCGATCTGCTCAACCGGATCTTCGACTTCCAGATCCGCGACTTCTCCGGCTACGCCGTGTCGCTGTACGGCAAGCCGACGGCCACACCCGAACAGCAGTCGTGGGCGCTCGACGCCGTCCGACGACCCGTCGCCGATGCCGACTCCTTCGACAGGGTCTGGCAGCAGGTGAAGGAGCTCGACGGCGCTTACGTGATGCCTGCCTGACAGCCGGCGATCAGTACAGTCGGCGGTGCGCGACGCCCAGCCGCGTCAACCACCTCGAGGGAGCTCCACATGGACTTACCTGATGACGTCGTCGAACTACTGCGCACGCCCGCACTCTGCTACGTCGCAACCGTGATGCCGGACGGATCACCACAGTTGACCCAGACCTGGGTCGACACCGATGGCAAGCACGTGGTGATCAACGTCGTCGCGGGCATGCAGAAGGCCCGCAATTTCGAAAGGGATCCGCGAGTCGCGGTCGCGGTCTCTGATCCCGCGAATCCAGCGCTGTTCACTCAAATTCGCGGTCGGGTAGTCGAGATGACCACCGACGGAGGCGTCGACTCGATCAACGAGTTGGCGCAGAAGTACACCGGCAGGCCGTACGCCTGGTACGGCGGGCAGGAGCAGACCCGCATCATCGTCACGATCGAGGCCGACCGGATATCGCGGGTGCCGTGACGGCTGCCCGGCCCCGCACCTCATCTGTGCACAGCTACCTTCGGCAGTACAGAAGGTAAATCGCGACAGATGAGGTGCGGGCAAAATCGATATGTCCGTCGATGTTGCGGCAGAACCGAGTTCGTCAGCTCACGGAAGCCCGCAGCCGGGGGAGTTGCTGCAGCGGGTTGATGCGTTCGACCTCGTAGCGCTCATCTGTGGTGAAGACCTTGCTCAATCCGGGAGCGGGATCGCCTGAGCCCTCGACGAACACCATCTGGCTGAACGGCCAGTCGGAGCCGAAGACGATATGCGAGCGCGGCGCGACCTCCAGCACAGATCGCATCGCAGCTTCCGACGCGCTGAGGGCGGTGTCGAAGTAGAAGGTGCGGATCAGTTGTTGCACATCGAGGGCAGAGGGACGAGGCGCACCAACGGGCCAATGGTTGCCGACAGGCGTTTCCGCAACCACGCCGATGCGCCAGGACAGGAAGGGCAGCGTCCCGCCGGCGTGGGCGAGTTGAAACCGGATACCGGGGTAGCGGCGCAGGGTTCCGCCCGCGAGCATCAGGGTCGCCGCTCGAGTGGTATCAAACGTGAACTCTTCGAGGAAATCCGGCAGTGGCAGTGAGGGTTTGGCGTCGTCGGGGATAGCGGCGGGATGGACGAAGACGAACGCCTCGCGGCGGTTGAGTGCCTCAATGAGCGGCTCGAAACGGGGATCGCCGAGGTAGATGCCGTCGTACGCAGACAGCAACACGACGCCGTCGAGGTGGAGAGTGTCGAGTGCGTACTCGAGTTCGGCGATCGAGGCCGCGACGTCGGGCATGGGCAGTACCGCGAATGCGCCGAAGCGGGTGCGGTGTGTGCGAAAGAGCCTGGCGGCGTACGTATTGCAATAGCGGGCAAGATCGCGGGCCTCTTTGCCGCGCAGGAACGACACACCCGGGTCAGACACCGAGAGTGCCTGGGATTGGATCCCCCAGCGGTCCATGAAGTCGATCGCTGCTTCCGGTGACCACTGTGGGGTGGGATATCCGCCAATGGTGATATGGCCGTGTTCGAGCAGTGCGGCACGGTACTCAGGCGGCAGGAAATGGGCGTGAAGATCGATCCGGTACCTTCCGGACGGTGCGGCCGAAGCGGTCGCCGGCACAGCGCTCGTTGCGACGGCGACTCCTGCGGCCGCCGCGCCTGCACCGATCAACAGCGACCGACGGCTCATGCCGAAGGACTCGCCAGTGCTGGGCGAGGACGGGTTGATATCAGCAGTCATCGGTTGTGGGCCTCTCGGGAAATGAGTGTGGACGCTTAGGCGTCATGGGTGAGAACGGCTGTCTGAGAACGGCTTCCGGCGACCAAGTCCAACGCGATGTCGACGAGCATGTCTTCTTGCCCGCCGACCATGCCCCGTCGGCCTGCTTCCACCAGCAGGCTGCGGGCATCGACGTCGTAGCGCTCGGCAATGCTCTCGGCGTGACGCAGAAAGCTCGAGTACACACCGGCGTATCCGAGAGTCAGCGTTTCGCGATCGACGCGCACGGGCCGGTCCTGCAACGGGCGGACGATGTCGTCGGCGGCGTCTTCGAGCGCATTGAGGTCACAGCCGTGTTCGATTCCGGCTCTCGACGCGGCCGCCACGAACACCTCCAACGGAGCGTTGCCCGCGCCTGCGCCCATACCCGCCAGCGACGCGTCGACACGATTCGCGCCATGCTCGACAGCCACGAGCGAGTTGGCCACGCCCAGTGAGAGGTTGTGGTGTGCATGGATGCCGATCTCGGTGTCGCCGTGCAGAACTCCACGCATCGCGTCGCAGCGCTCGGCGACGTCACGCATGGTCATCGCGCCTCCGGAATCGACGACGTAGACACAGGTGGCGCCGTAGGACTCCATCAGCACGGCTTGCCGCGCCAACTCCTGCGGACTGGCCATGTGGCTCATCATCAGAAAGCCGACGGTGTCCATGTCGAGTTCACGGGCAGCGGCGATGTGCTGGGCGGAGATGTCTGCCTCGGTGCAGTGCGTCGCGACCCTCACCGTGCGCGCACCGGCGCCATGAGCGTCCTTGAGGTTCTGCACAGTTCCGATCCCGGGTAGGAGCAGAGTAGCCACAGTCGCTCGTTTCACCACGCCTGCAACGGCTTCGATCCATTCCAGGTCGGTGTGGGCACCAAAGCCGTAGATGCAACTGGAGCCGGCAAGGCCGTCGCCGTGCGCCACCTCAATCGAATCCACACCGGCCGCATCGAGTGCCGTGGCGATGGTGACCGCCTGATCGGTTGTGTACTGGTGCCGGATCGCGTGCATGCCGTCTCGCAGCGTGATGTCGCTGACATACACCTTGCTCACCGTGTGGCTCCTGTTGTCTGCGCGGCATGAACTGCAATGCGTTCGGCGGTGGCTTTCGCAGCCGAGGTCATGATGTCGAGATTGCCTGCGTAGGCGGGCAAGTAGTGGGCTGCGCCCGTCACCTCGAGCATTGTGGTCACCCGCGTGCCGCTGAACTTGCCGGTCTCGGGGATGTAGAGCGGATTCTCCGCGGTGAACGTCTCGAACTGCACACGTTGCTTGAGCCGATAGCCGGGAACATAGGCATTGACGCGCTCGACCATGTCGGTGATCGACGCCTCGATCGCCGTATGCTCGGTGTCGCCGTCGACAAGGCAATACACGGTGTTGCGCATAAGGATTGGCGGGTCGGCCGGGTTGAGGATCATCACTGCCTTAGCGCGCTGCGCACCCCCGACGTCACGCAACGCGGCGGCGGTCGTCTCGGTGAACTCATCGATGTTCGCACGCGTTCCGGGCCCTGCTGATTTGGACGAGATCGACGAGATGATCTCGGCATACGAGACCGGAGCAACTGCGCCGACAGCAGCGGCGATCGGCACGGTCGCCTGACCGCCACAGGTCACCATGTTCAGATTCGGCGCATCCAGATGCTCGTCAAGGTTGACAACGGGCACACAGAACGGACCGATCGACGCAGGCGTGAGGTCGAGCACCCGGACCCCGGTGGGCTTGAGTGTGGACCAATTGGCGCGGTGCGCCCCGGCAGACGTCGCGTCGAAAACCAGTCGCACATCGGCGAATTCGTCCATGGCGAGCAGTCCGTCGACGCCCTCGGCGGTGGTGGCGACGCCGAGTCGTGTGGCACGCGCCAAGCCGTCGGAGCTCGGATCGATCCCCACCATTGCAACCACCTCGAGTGGGCCGTCGCTTCGGAGGATCTTGATCATGAGATCGGTGCCGATATTTCCCGAGCCGATGATGGCAACCGGGTAGCGATGAGTCGTGGTCATCGATGGCTCCCTCAGGTGAAGTCGATGGATACGCGGCCAAGACCGGACAGATCCGCTGCCGCAGTATCGCCGGAGTGAACGAACACGGCTGAGGTGATCGATCCGGACATGACGAACTCGCCGGCCCGCAGCCCGATGTCGAACGCGGCCAGGGCGTTCACCAACCACGCCACCGCCTCGGCAGGGTGACCCAGAACCGCGGTGGCAACTCCGGTGTCGACCTGCTCATCGTTGACGTACAGGGACGCAGAAATGTCGTCGAGGTCGGGTGCGTCGTTGATCGGCACCCACGGACCGAGGACCACCGCGGCAGAGCTGGCGTTGTCGGCGACGGTGTCGCACAGAGTGATTCGCCAGTCAGCGATCCGGCTGTCGACGATCTCCAGGGCAGCACCAACTGCGTCGGTCGCATCAAGGACATCGGCGACGCTGATACCTGGTCCCTGCAGCGGACGGCTGAGCCGGAACGCGATCTCCGGCTCGACGCGCGGCGCACAGAGCGACGACACTGGAATGGCGCCTCCGTCGGGATACACCATGGTGTCGAGAATGAATCCGTAATCGGGCTCGTCGACGCCGAGCAACTGTTGCATGGGCGCTGACGTCAGACCGATCTTGCGGCCGACCAGCCGAGCCCCGTCGTCGAGCAGTCGCGTGAGATTGCGCTGCTGAATCGCATAGGCGCCGGCCACTTCGAAGTCGGGAATGCTCTCGCTCAGCGGGGCAATCGGTGCGCTGTCGAGCAGTGCGGTGTGCAACCTGTCAGCCCAGTCGTCAAGGTCGGCCGGTGGCAGGGGAGAGATCATGAGTCCTCGTCTCGTGGTGATTCGGTGAGTCGGAGTGCGGCATCGATCAACATGCGTCCGTGGAGTTCGAACAGCGCTGGTAGATCGACCGAGTCACCGCCGATCTCCTTGGCGATGAACAGACCGTCGGCGCCCGCCATGGCGTAGGTGGCGAGTTGATCGACAGCGGCCTCGTCGAGATCCGGAGACAGTTCCTTGGCTGCTTCGCGAATTCGGACCTGAGCCTCAGCTCGCACCTGCAGATACATCTCGCGGGCGCGCGGCTCAACTGGTCGGCGTTCCAACGCGAGCATCAGTCCGAGCCGCAGGAAGTCGGGTGACTCCAGCAGCGCCTTGGCCACCTGCATGGTCATCTCCGCGACCCGGTCACGAGCCGTCCCGTCGTCGGGCATGCTCCACGCCGACAGCCATCGACCGAAGCTTCGCTCGGTGACTGCCGCGATGAGGTCGTCCTTGTCGGTGAAATGCCAATAGATCGAACTCGCAGGCAACCCGCACCGCTTGCTCACGAGGTTGATACTCGTTCCCTCGTAGCCACGCTCACTGGCGATTTCTGTTGCCGCGTCGAGGATTTTGGCTCTCGACGTCTCGCCATTCGCTCGACGTCGCCGCGATGTCTCTGCCATCGGATCACCCTTCTCGATTGGTCGGGGAGTGGCCGCAATTGCCGTAGTGGTCATTACAGTAAGTCCTTGACGGCCCGTGGTCAAGGTCTTAGCGTAGTGATCACTACAGCTCGCTTATGTGGCATCTCGCCCTGGTGGCGAGGTCAGGCTCTAGGAGACTTCCGTGTCCGACATTCCGCACTACGACGTGGCGATCATCGGCTATGGCCCCACCGGGGTCACCGCGGCCAACCTCCTCGGTCAACAAGGACTGAATGTGGTTGTGCTCGAACGTGATCCGGACGTCTACGGTCGCGCCCGCGCAATTTCAACAGACGAGGAGGTCATGCGTATCTAACAGCAGGTGGGCCTGGCCGACACCCTGCAGCGCGACATGCTGCCCGGCGGCGTCGTCGCATTTGTCGACGCCGAGGGCAAGCCGTTTTCGGAGGTGCAGCCGGCATCACGAGGCGCTGGTCACCCACCGCAGCAGTTCATCTACCAACCTGCCGTCGACACGACGCTGCGCGCCGGAGTGGAACGGTTTGCCAATGTCACAGTGCTGACGAGGCACGAAAGCCTCAAGGTGCTCAGCGGTGCCGACGACGTCGAGATCCTGGCCGCCGACCTGGCCGACGACAGCTTCGTTCGGATTCGCGCGTCGTATGTGATTGCCGCGGATGGAGGGTCGTCGGCGACCCGGGGACAACTGGGCATCGGCTACCAGGGCACGACCTACACCGAGCGATGGGTTGTCATCGACACAAAGGTGCTCCGCGACTGGGAAGGTAGCTCGCGCTTACGTTTTCATTGCGACCCGGCGCGTCCCACCGTTGACTGTCCGACGCCGCTCGGGCATCACAGGTGGGAGTTCCCGGTCCGCGACGGCGAAGACGAGAAGTATCTCGCTACACACCAAGCTATTTGGGACATCCTGAAGAGTCAGGGCATCACCGAGGAGAACGTCGAGATCCTCCGCGCAGTCGTCTACAGCCACCATGTCCGGGTAGCCGACCGTTGGCGTGTGGGCCGGGTATTCCTGGCAGGCGACGCCGCGCACGCGATGCCGCCATGGATCGGACAGGGGATGGCGTCGGGCGTACGCGACGCTGCCAACCTGTGCTGGAAACTCGCCGCAGTTGTCGACGGAAGTCTTCCGGAGTCAGCACTCGACAGCTATCAGGTCGAACGTGAGCCCCACGTGCGCGAGACAACCGATCATGCCGTATTCGCCGGCAAGGTGATCACCGAACGTCGCCCATGGGCGGCAAGCCTGCGCAACAACGTCTTTCGGTTCGCATCCAGGTTCTCCATCTACACGCGCTGGATGGTGGACAACAAATGGATCCCCAATGCCCACTATTCCGACGGGCTCTTCAGCGAGCAGACCCACCCCGCCCGGGGATGGCAGATCCCTCAGCCGTGGGTGCTTGACGAGCACGGAACGCGAATTCACCTCGACGACGTGCTCGACGGTCGCTGGGTCGTGCTCGGTCTCGACGAACGCGACCACACCGCGTGGCACTCGCGCGGCGTCGAAGTGCTGAGAGTACTGCCGGCTGGTGCACGGCCGGCCCCCGACGCCATCGTCGACGCCGACGGCACACTGCGGACGTGGTTCAGCACGCACCATGCTTCGGCCGTTGCACTGCGCCCCGACGGCTTCGTCTACTGCGCTGCCGACTCCGGACACACCCTCCCAACGCCCCCCGCAGGATTGCGTGCGGCGACCGCCACCTCACGATGAAGGAAGCCTGATGTTGGCCCCTCACAACGCATCCCACACCGTCACAGTCAATGGCGATACCGAGATCTTCTACACCGAGATCGGTACCGGCGACCCAGTCGTTCTGCTACACGGAGGCGGACCAGGTGCCTCCGGTATGTCGAACTACGCGCGCAACGTCGACGCCCTGGCCAGCCGATTCCGTGTGATCGTGCCCGACCTGCCCGGCTACGGTCGTAGCAGCAAGAACCTCGAGCAAACCGACCCGTTCGGCGCGCTTGCCGAGGCGATCCGCGCCCTACTCGATCACCTCGGACTCGACACCGCCCACCTGGTGGGCAACTCCTACGGCGGCGCCTGCGCGCTGCGGCTGGCCTTGGACACCCCGCACCGCGTCGACCGGCTGGTGCTCATGGGACCGGGCGGGATCGGCACCACGCGCGGGGCGCCCACCAAGGGACTTAATGCACTACTCGGCTACTACACGGGCTCCGGGCCCAGCCGCGACAAGCTCGAAACCTTCATCCGCACTTACCTCGTCTACGACGCCGAAGCGGTACCGGAGAGCGCAATCGAGGAGCGCTATCGGGCCTCGATCGACCCCGACGTCGTCGCACATCCGCCGCTGCGACGTCCCTCGGGTCTCGGCGCGCTGAAAACCCTGTGGCGCATGGACTTCACCCGCGACTCGCGCCTCCAGACACTCCCGAACCGCACGTTGGTCATCTGGGGCCAGAACGACAAGGTCAACCGGCCGGCCGGGGGACAGATGCTCGTCGACGCCATGCCCAACGCCGACCTGCTGATGCCGGCGCGAACCGGCCATTGGGTTCAGTGGGAACGAGCCGACCTGTTCAACAAGGTTGTGACCGACTTCCTCGACGGCACCTACGCATGAGCGGCCCGATGTTGAGCGCCTCGACGACCGTCGCACCGTCGGTGTTCGGGAACGTACACCTCGGCTACATCGTCATCGAAAGCCAAAAGTTCAGTGAGTGGCGACGATTCGGGAAAGACGCCATCGGAATGCACCTCGATGAGTTGTCGCCAGACGTGATTCGGTTCCGTCTCGACGATCACCAAGCACGGTTCATCATCGTGCGCGGCCCCGCCGAAGACGTCGTCGCCCTCGGATGGGAACTCGACAAGCATGAGGCATTCGACCAGATCGTTGGTCGGGTCACCGGCCGAGGTGTGCCGACTGTGGCCGGCACCGAAGAAGATGCCGCAGTCCGCGGAGTGGAACGCCTGATCCGCTTTCCCGGTCCCAACCGTCTGGCCCAGGAGATCTTCACCCGTGCCCGAGTGACCGATGCACCACTGGCGATGACCAACCAACACGGATTCGTCACCGGCACATCAGGAATGGGGCACGTGGCGATCACGTCTACCAAACCGCAGCAGATGCGCGGCTACTACAACACCGTCTTCGACGCCCGGCTCACCGACTACATCGACGAGACGATCAGCGGCGCCAAGCTCAAGATCCGATTCCTGCGGGTGAACGAGCGTCATCACTCGATCGCCATCGCCAATGTCCGTGCCCTGCCGATCAATCCGATCAGGACTCGCGTTCAGCACCTCAACATCGAGGTCGCATCCCTCGACGACATGACCCAGGCATATCAGCGGGTCAAGCAACTCGGCTTCGACATGGCGCTCTCCGTCGGCCAGCACACCAACGACAAAGAGCTCTCGTTCTACGCACAGAGCCCATCCGGTTTCGAATGGGAGGTCGGCTGGAACCCGATCACCGTCGACGAGAAGACGTGGGAACCGACTACCCACAAGGGGATCAGCATCTGGGGGCACACACCAGAAGGTCAGACGATCATCGAGAAACTCGACCAGTTCCGCCGCGGCGCGCTCTCGCTCCGGCACGACGAAGATCCCGTCACTGCGCTTGCAGGCGTAGGGATTCCGGATAACTGACCGAAAGAACTACGGAGAACCCATCACCATGCCGCGCATAGACACCCACCACCACGTCATCCCTCCGTTCTATCGAGCGGCGCTCCAAGCCGCGGGGATCGACGCGGCCGGAGGACGCGACCTACCCGCCTGGACCCCCGAGCTATCGCTCGAAGCAATGGATGCGTTGGCGGTCAGCACCGCCATTCTTTCGGTGTCGACGCCGGGAACAACCTTCCTCGACGAACCACGCGCCGCCGCCCGTCTCGCGGCGCAGATCAACGACTACTGCGCAGAACTCGCCGGTGGTGCGTCGAGCCGGTTTGGGTTCTTCGCGACGCTGCCGACACCACACCCGACACTGGCCGCGACCGAAGCGATCCGAGCGCTCGACGATCTGAACGCCGACGGCGTTGTCTTACTTGCCAACTCGGCGGGAAGGTACCTGGGCGAGGACGGACTCGAGCCGCTCTGGGAAGAACTCAATGCACGCGGATCGGTCGCGTTCATTCATCCGGCTGAACTCCCTAGTCCGGCAGTAGCGGGAATTCCACCGTTCGCAACGGACTTTCTCCTGGACACAACGCGCGCCGCATATCTGCTCGTCAGCAACAACATTCGGCAGCGGTACCCCAATATTCGCCTTCTCCTGAGCCACGGAGGCGGATTCGTACCCTACGCCGCGCACCGCATGGCGATCGCAATAGCCGGTAGCACGGGCCGCAGCATTGTTGACATTCTCGACGACTTCCGCAGCTTCTATTTCGACCTTGCACTCACCGCCAGCAACGCATCGTTGCCCAGTCTGCTGGCGTTCGCGCAGCGCGGACACATTACCTACGGCTCGGACTGGCCCTTCGCGCCCACGGTCGCCGGCGCCTACTTCACCGCGAACCTGGAGAACTACCCAGACCTCGACGCCGCGCAGCGTGACGCGATCGAATGGTCCAACGCGGCGCAGATGTTCCGGCAGCCATAGCTGGGCGCACCTCATCTGTGTCGATTCACCTTCGGCGGTGCCGAAGGTGAATTGCGACAGATGAGGTGCGAGCGTTCGTCGCGCATATTCAGACTCGGCGGCTGGAACCCACCACGTCCGATTCTCAGCGAAACGCGGCCACGCCCATCCCGAGTGCGCCGACCACTGAAAGCCAGGTGCGCACCGCGTTCCACGTCCCCCAGGTACTGACGAACGTGGCCCAGTCCACCGTTCCAGCGGCAAGCCGTTGGTTGAGAGGCACGTTGATCGCCACCGTCGTCACGAACGCTACGACGACGAGCACCGCACCGATCACCCCGGCAAGTCCGCGAACGTCGCGAGGACCGAATGCAACGATCCCGACCACGACGGCCACGGCCAGCACAGGCGCGAGGAAGAAGACCGCGAGGAAGGGTGGACGCTCCACAGCGGAGTTCATCCTGCGCATCGCGTCAGCGCCGTCGACTCCGCTCAAGGCCGCCATCACCGTGGCGTAGGCGAAATAGAAACCTCCGAGCACTGCGCTGCAGAGCACGGCCGACCCGATCAGCAATTTCATTGTCATGACTACAAGCATCTGTCGACGCTTTGGCGTTATCCATGCCGAAAAGGCCCGATATTCATACGCAAACGTCTAATCTGAGGTTGTGGACCCTCTGTTCAGGATGCTGTCCGGGCTTCGGGCACAGGGCTTGTTCTCACTCCGACTGTCCATGAGCGCACCGTGGTCGGTCGACATCGACGACGGCGCCCCACTCACCGTGATCGCCGTCGACCGCGGATCGGCGTGGCTCGTGGGATCGGAAGAGGAAGTGCTTCTGACGGCGGGGCAGGTCGCATTGGTCGCGCACGGGCCGCGCTACGTGGTGGCCGACGAGCCTGACCGCGCCCCGACCGTTCGAATCGTGGAGGGCGGCAAGTGCATTGCGCTCCACGAGTCGATGCAGTCTGCGGTACACCGAGGTCTGCTGACGTGGGGCAATCACAGCGACGGAGCCGACCAGCTCCTCGTCGGAACCTATGCGTCGGCATCCCAGGTCGGGCGACATCTCACCGAGCAGTTGCCCGACTTCACAGTGCTTCCGCGCGGCGGCGTCGACGAAACGACACTCGCTCTGTTGCGTCAGGAACTCGCCGACGCGAAACCGGGACACAGCTTCGTCATCGACCGCCTGCTCGACGTTGTGGTGGCCTCCACCATTCGCGCCGCCGGACCCTTGGCGGGGCCCGGGTGGCTGTCCGGCACACTCGATCCGACGGTTGCCGGCGCGCTCGACCTGATCCACGACTCACCCGAGAAGCCTTGGACGGTAACAGCACTCGCCGCAGCGCTGCACGTTTCCAGGTCCGGCTTGGCCGCCAAGTTTCGTGACAGCGTGGGGGAGACGCCCGCGAGATATCTCACGCGCTGGCGAATGACCCTGGCTGCCGACGCACTCGTCGCATCCGACGACGGCCTCGAGACGATTGCCCGGCGGATCGGCTACGGATCAGCGTTCTCGTTCAGCAACGCGTTCAAGACGATGCACGGGACGAGCCCTTCGCACTACCGCCGCGAGCGTCGATGAGTGCGCGGCGCAGCCGGCGGTGCGCCGCGTCGAACGCGCGGGTCGACGTCGTCGTGGGTCGAGAGCCGGCACTCATCGAGACCGCACCTCATCTGTGACGATCTACCTTCTGCACTGCCGAAGGTGCCGAGCGACAGATGAGGTGCGGGTTCGCTCATCGCACGCGAGGGTCGGCGTAACGGCGGTTGGCCCAGCGCCGCCGCGACCTACCGCACGGCGGCGAAACGCCCAGCCAGGAATGGCGTCGAATCAACGAGCGAGGCCTGCACGTTGCCGGAACCGCGACATCGCCGATGCCCGCCGGCGGTAAACCACCTGCCGTGCCGGAGAAGACGATCCGGGCGATCCGAAGGCCGTGCCGCGAGCAGGTGAGGTCTGCAAACGATGCGTTGGCGGCGTGGGTGGCATTGACGATGCCGACTCCTGTCATCGCTGCGACGATCGGCTTGCCCCGGATCTCCGCAGCGTGCGTCGCGATCGTGGCCGGGATTGTTCGACGTGCAGTCACGTCTACATCGTCGACCATCGTCGGACTGCGCAGCACCATGACATTTCGATAGCCCCCCATACGCGGTATGGGGCAACGCGCGGCGCCGCCTCCCCGTGTGGGGAGGCGGCGTGGCGTCGTGAACTTCAGGCTGTGATGAGTTCGTCGTCGGACTTGTTCTTCTCGGCGTATCCGGGAGGCCCGAAGAGGTAGCCGAGGCGGCCGCGCCACGTCTGAGCGCGCGCTGTGTCGCGAAGCATGTTCACTGTCTCGACGTAGTTGTACTTGATGGGATTCTGGGTCTCCACGTCGTGGAGAAGTCCGTACCGCACCGGCTCGGTCTCCTCGGCATACGAACCGAAAATGCGATCCCAGATGATGAACACACCGCCATAGTTCTTGTCGATGTAAGGCTGGTTCGATCCATGGTGAACGCGGTGGTGGGACGGGCTGTTGAAAATGAACTCCCAAGGCGCCCATAGCTTGTCGATACGTTGGGTATGGAACGGGATCTGGAAGAGCAGACCGGCTGTGTTGAGTAGGAGAATCATCCAGACCGGGAATCCCAGTAGGGCCGCGGGGAGCCAGGCGAGGCTGCGCAGTGTGTAGGACA
This sequence comes from Gordonia sputi NBRC 100414, assembly GCF_000248055.1. GTDB lineage: Bacteria > Actinomycetota > Actinomycetes > Mycobacteriales > Mycobacteriaceae > Gordonia > Gordonia sputi. Next base: position 320,683 of record NZ_BAFC01000022.1, read on the forward strand.
CAGGGTGAAACCAGGGCAGCCGCAGGTTTGTGGACAGATTGAAGTAGTTGCTGGAGTGGTGCACGCTGTGTGCGGCCCAGAGGAGCCGGATGCGGTGGTCGCCGCGGTGCGCCCAGTAGTAGCAGAAGTCGGTGACGACCAGGCATGCCACCCACACCCACCAGTGCTTGGCCGACAAGTGCAGCGGCGTGAGCGCTGAGGCGACGACGATCGTCGAGAACGGCAGGATGTACTGAGTAAGCGCCTTGGCGGCCGTGTTGATCAGGTACGTGGCCCAGTTTCCGACGTAGTCGCGCACAGAACGTTTGGAGAACGTATGTGTGGCGTCGCGGTCTCGTCTGTGGTCAACGTATTCGACGATCGAGAGCAAGATAAATGCAGGTACAGCCGCGAGGAGCAAAGTACTGGTTGCGTTCATGTGCAGAACTCTATTGACGGTGACCTGCACAAACATCCCGCGAAGAACTGATTTTCCCTCCCTCTCACGGGGGAGTCGACTAGCCTTCACACATGCCGGAGCCAGGACTCGTCGCCGTTCGAAAGTCGCTCGAACGTCAGTCACTCCTGGTGGCACTGTTCGCCGCCGTGATCGACGCGATGCTCTTCATTTCCTCGGGGATCTTCTCTGCCGCCCCGATTGCGGCGCTCACGATGACGATCACGCTGGTCGCCGCCGACCTCTGTCTTGCCCTACGCCCCAGCACCACAGCCGTGGTTGCCTACATTCAGGTGATCACACGTATCCTCGCGTGCCTACTGCTGAGCCACTACGCACTCGCGGCCGGTATCGGCAACGTCGGCGTGCTGGTCGCCGGTTACCGAGCCGGCGCATGGCTGCCCGCCCGGGCTTCGGCGACCGTGTTGCCAGTGCTGATGGCAGGAGTCGCGACGGCGGCATATCTCAACGGCTCAGCCGATGTGTGGTGGATGATTCCCGCCATCGCGGTCTCGAATGCGTTGATCCCGTGGCTCGTTGGCCGGTACACCGCCGCCGGAGGCGCCTACGTCACCAAACTGGAGATGCAGCGGAAGAGTGACCACGCAGCGCTGGCCAAAGCTCTCGCCGACGAGCGCGAGGCCATCGCCCGTGATCTGCACGATGTCATCTCCCACCACGTCAGTGCGATAGGCATCCACGCAGGCGCGGCCCGAATGACCCTCGGATCGAACATCGAGGCGTCGGAGCGATCACTGCGGGCGGTCGAGACATCGAGCCAGGCGGCCATGAAAGACCTTCGTCTGCAACTCGACATCCTGCACGGTCGCGACGACGCGGGCGAGGTGCAACCCGGCCTCGCCAACATCCCCGAGCTGGTCGAGTCTGTCGGTCGGGCCGGACTCTGTGTGGACATCAACCTTCCGCGCGGACTGGTCACGTTGCCGAAATCGCTCGACGTCATCGTGTATCGAATCGTCCAGGAATTGCTGACCAATGCATTGCGTCACGGCGACGGATCGGCCTGCCTCAAGGTTCGCCGAGATCGATCGCGAATCGTCATCGACGAGTCGAATCCCATTGCGGCCGAGGTCTACACAGGCGACTCGCTGCACCGCGGACTCGACGGTATGCGGCGTCGCGCAGAGTTGTTCGACGGCCGCGTCGAATGCGGCGCCGACGAATTGGGGCAATGGCGCACCCTTGTCGAGATCCCGGTGAGTACACGATGACCGAACCCATCACCGTTCTCGTCGCCGACGACCACGCCGTGTTCCGCGCGGGACTCAAGGCCGTCATCGACGCCGGCCCTGATACTTCGTGCGTTGCCGAAGCAGACGACGGCCGCGCCGCGATCGAGGCGGCTCAGCGGGTCCAACCAGCCGTGGTGGTACTCGATGTGCGAATGCCCAGGCTCGACGGTGTCGCCGCCATCGAGCCGATCATCGCCGCCACCGACGCCAAGATCCTGATGCTCACGACCTACGACAGTGAGAAGGTGCTCGCCACCGCGCTGCGTGCCGGGGCCTCAGGCTTTCTACTCAAGTCGTCGCCTCCGGAAGAGATCGTCGGCGCGATTCGCATTGTGGCGCGCGGTGATTCGGTGATCGATCCCGCCATGACGCGCCGTTTGGCAGCCCGCGTCGCCGACACTCTGACCGAGGTGCCGGTGCCCCCGGAGGTGGCGACGCTGACGGCACGCGAATTCGAGGTACTGCTCCTCATGGCCGAGGCACACAGCAACGCTGAGATCGCCGCCGAACTGTACCTGGGGGAGCAGACGGTCAAGACTCACGTATCCCACATCCTGGCCAAACTTGGCGTGCGCGACCGCATTCAGGCCGTGGTGTACGTGCACCGGCACCGACTGTCTGCCGTGACGCGTCCCTGACGCCGACGACTGCACCTCATCTGTCGCGGTTCACCTTCAGCGGCGCCGAAGGTGACGAGTGACAGATGAGGTGGATTCGCGCATCGCACACCATCGACGACTACGAAAGCGCAAGCGGAGCGGCGCGCCGACCTACCGCCAGCAAGTACTTCCACTCCATCCGGCCGTCGATGAGGTACTCGTCGGCCAGGGCTGATACAGCCGTGTCGAGCTCGGCGGTGCGCGTCGCGTCGTCGGCGATAAAGCGGTAGACGGCGATGATCGGTCCATAGTGTGCTTTGAAGAAGTCACGGAACTCGACGCGGGAGCGGG